>JBBQRN010000032.1:0-31350 GCA_038214705.1 Gaiellales bacterium
GGAGAGACCGCGTACCGCCGTCACGGCACCGTGCCGAACCTCGAGGTCTTCGACGGCGAGCGCAGGTGCGGTCACAGATCCTCCTGTACGGCGCTCTCGCCCAGGTAAGCCGCGGCGACGTCGAGATTGCCGCGAATCTCCTGCGGTGTTCCTTCGGCAAGCGCCCGTCCCTGGTCGAGCACGTAGATGCGGTCGCAGATCTCCATGATCAGGGCCATGTTGTGGTCGATCAGGAGCACACCCGCGTTGTGGTCGTCGCGTACCGAGCGGACGACGGCGGCGAACTCCGGCACCTCCGCCTCCGGCAGCCCGGCCGCGGGCTCGTCCATCAACACGAAGGACGGCTCTGTCGCGAGCGCGCGCGCGACACCGAGGCGCCGCTCGTCCCCGTGGGAGAGCCCGCCGGCCGGAACCTTCTCGTAGGCGTCGAGCCCGAGCAGCGTCAACAACTCGTCGGCCCGGGCGCGAGCCTCGCGCGGGTTCAGGCCCACGCCGAGGGCCGCTACCTCCACGTTCTCGCGCACGCTCAACGAGCGAAAGGCGTGACCGTGCTGAAAGGTCCGGGCGAGGCCGTGACGTCCGCGCCGATGGGCGCTCCAGCGCGTGATCGAGCGCTCGCCGAGCTCGATCGAGCCGCTCGTCGGAAAGTCGAAGCCGCTCAGCAGGTTGACGAGGGTCGACTTGCCGGCGCCGTTCGGCCCGATCAGGCCCACCACCTCGTGGCGGTGCAGCTCCAGCGTCACCCCCTGCAGGGCGTGCACCCCTTCGAAGGAACGCGAGACGTCGGCGGCCCGGAGTAAAGCTCCGGGCCCCCGCCCGTCTTGCGGGTGTTGCTCGTTCTCGGTCAATCCGGCTAGATCTTCGGAACGACCTTCGCCGTGACGCTGCCGACGACCTTCGCGTTGTTGTCCTGGATCCTAATCACGCGATACTGCCGGCCGAACACCGAGTGCAGGGTCGGCGAGAAGCTCACGAGGCCCGAGAGGGTCGGGACCTTCTTGAACTTCACCATCTGCGCAGCGAGCGCCGCACCGTTCGTGGAGCCGCCGGCCCGATTGATCGCGGTCACGACGCCGTCGATCGCGGCCGAGCCGGTCACGAAGCCGCCGATCCCGAACGTCGCCTTGCCCAGCTTCTTCGCGAGCGCGTTCACAGCCGGGTTCGGGTCGTCGCCGAACGCCGAGGCGTACGTGACGTAGTAGTAGTTCGTCACCTTCGGGTCCTTGGTGACCCAGTAGGTGCCGTCACCGGCCCACGAGTTGAGCACCGGCGTGTCGTTGCTGAGCGTGCGGAGCCCCGAGACGATCTGTGGTAGGGCGCCGAACGAGCCGGCGGTGGCCGTGACGATCACGTCCGCCTTGGCCCCGTCCAGCTTCGTGATCAGGTTCTGCTGGCTCGTGCTGCCGAGCGACTGGTAGCTCTCCTCGGCGACGATCTTGCCGCCGAGCTGGGTGAACCGCGCCTTGAACGCCTTGACGACGTCCTTGAAGTAGACGATCACCGTGTCCGTCGCGAGAGCGGCCGACTTCCAGCCCTTGGCCCGCGCGTACTGCGCCATCGCCGAACCTTCGTCCTGGGCGACGTTGCCGAACGAGAATGCGAGGTTCCCCTTCGCCCCGAAGCGCTTTGGGCCCATCTGGTCGGTACCGATGCACGGCGCGACCGTGAGCTTGCCGGCGTTGATCGACTTCTGCACCACCGGCGCGGCGAAGTCGACGTCGCACGTCGTGAAGATGACGTCCACGCCCTGACCGATCAGCTTGGCGGCGCAGGCGGTCGCGATCGCCGGCTTATTGCCCTGCGTATCGCACGTCACGATCTTCAGCGGCCGGCCCTTGACGCCGCCGCGGGCGTTCACCTGCGCAACGCGGACGTTTGCCGCCGCGAGCGCCGGATTGTCGAACGGCGCCATCGCGCCCTTCGAGTCGAATGCCCAACCGATCACGATCGGCTTGGGTGCGGCCGACGCCGAGCCGGCGACGATCACGACGATCGCCACGATCGTCGCGAGCAGGGCGGCTACTGCCCCGGTCCTTTTCACGTTCCTTGTCATCTCGCCCTCCTGGGTGGATTTGACGGATTGCATTCCAGCTGTCTGATCTACGACCACGATGCTTCCTTCGCCTTCACGAGTCTGTAGAGAGCCCGATGAAGCGGCACGTCCACTCCGTTCCTTTCTGCCTCGCAGACCAGCGCTCCGGTGATCAGGTCGATCTCCGTGGGTCTATGTGCTTCGACGTCTTCGAGCATCGATGGATAGTGCGCCGACCCACGCTGCGTGGCGTGCACGTTCATCTCCCACGGGTCGTCGTGCAGCGTGATTCCGGCTGCGGCAGCGACGGCCTTGCCCTCGTCGACGAGGTCGTGCACGAGATGACCGAGGTCCGTCGGCGTCTCCTCGGAGGCGAAATGCGGGTCGTGCGGAAGGCCGGTGAGGGCCGCGACAGAATTGACGGTCGCGTTGAAGATGAGCTTCGACCACTGGGCCGGCCGCAGATCGGCGAGCACCTCGACCTTCAGCCCGGCTTCCGCAAGGAGCGCACCAACCTCTGCGACCGTCGCGGGCGGCGTCTGCTCGTACGGCCCGAGCCACGTCTCGGTGTCGAGGATGTACTCGACGTGCGTGTCGTCGTGGCGCGTGCCGCTCATGAAGGTGACGGCCGAGATGATCGGCCAGTCGCCGTGGCGCCGGACGATCTCCTCTGCGCCGAGCCCGTTCAGGGTCGTCATGACCGCGGCACCAGCGAAATGGCCCTCAAGCGTTGCCGCCGCCGCCGCGAGCCCGGGGCCTTTGGTGGCGACGATCACGAGGTCGGCCGGCCCGAGCTCGGCCGGTTCGCGCGAGGCCGTGACGCTCGCCTGGATCTCGCTCCGGCCGCTGATCCGGAGCCCGTCGTCGTTGAGGGCGTCGGCGTGCTCCTGTCGACGTGTCAGAACGCTCACCTCTGCGACCTGCGTGAGGTGGGCCGCAAACAGGCTTCCGATCACGCCGCCGCCGATGACACAGACCCGCGTGATCACGAGGCTCCGTTTGTGTGACATGTCATGGGCACGGGGGCCGAGTATCGCACTCCCGTGACATGACAGTCAATCGCAAGCTGCCGCCGAGCCGGCTGCTGTACCCTCGGCCGGTACGGCTTCACCGCGGTCACGTCACTTGCATGAGTGCGGCGAACTCCTCGTCGGTAACGAGGCCGCCCTTGTCCGTGCCGAGCTGCTTCACTGCCGCGAGCAGCTCCGCCCGACGCTCCTCTGCGACGTCGAGCCCGAGCCGGTCGGCCACTATCCGGATCGAGTCGATCCCGCTCTTCTTGCCGAGCACGATCCCGCGCGTCGCACCGACCAGTTCCGAGCTGTACGGCTCGATCGCGGGCGGGTCGTGAAACTGGGCCGCTACGGCGCCGGACTCGCGGATGAAGAGCGCATCGCCCGTGACTGCCTTCCAGGAGGGAAGCGGCGTTCCTGCTCGCTGCTGCACTAGCTGTGAGAGCGTGCGTGCCTGCGCGAGGTCGAGCCGGGTCGGAATGCCGTAGAGCGCCTCGAGGGCGAGCGCCACCTCGAGCAGATCGGCGTTGCCGGCCCGCTCTCCCATGCCGTTGATCGTGCCCTGCACCCACGTCGCGCCGGCCTGCACCGCGGCGACGGCAGCCGCTGTGCCGAGACCAAAGTCGTTGTGGCCGTGCCAGTGAACGGGAACGTGACCGCCAAGCCAGTCGACGGTCTGGCCAACGAGAAACGCAGCGGCCTCGGGCGTCGCGACCCCGATCGTGTCGACGACGACGACCTCCTGCGCTCCCGCCTCGACCGCAGCCTCGTAGGCGCGGCGATAGAAGTCGAGATCGGCCCGCGTCGAGTCGACGCCGAAGAACGCGACCCTGATGCCAGCCGCCGTCGCAAACGACACGGCGCTCTGGATCCGCTCCAGCATCTTCTCGCGCGAGACGCCGAGCGCCGCGAGCTTGCCGTCCGAGATCGGGCTCTCGATCACAGAGGCCGGTACGCCGAGCTCGACAAGCGCCTCCACGTCCGCCTGCACTGCGCGCGAGAAGCCCCAGACCTCGGCGCGCAGCCCGGCCCCGACGATCAGCTCCACCGCGCGCCAATCCTCGGCGGAGACCCGCGGGAAGCCCGCCTCGATCCGATCGATTCCCGCCGCGTCGAGCGCCTTCGCGATCTCGCGCTTGTCCTCGGGCGTGAGCACGACACCGACCGACTGCTCGCCGTCGCGCAACGTCGTGTCGTAGAGGCCGACGATCCCGTGCGGCTGCGGATCGAGCGCCTTCTCGTTCAGGTTGCCGGTCCAGATTCTGGAGCGATCGATCATGCCTGCACGATCCCGTCAGGGAAGCCCGAGAGCTTCTCCGCTCCCGCCTCGGTGATCAGGAAGTTGTCCTCGACGCGCAAGCCGCCACCGCCTTCCCAATAGCATCCTGGTTCGATTGCAAGCACCATCCCCGCTTCCACCGTGCCGCCTCCGGCCTGGTGGGCGTACGGGGGCTCGTGGGCCCGGGCGCCGACACCGTGACAGATCGGGTGGGTCGGCTGACCCGGGAAGCCGAGCGCGGCGATACCCGCGCGGACGCTGCGATCGAGCTCCGGCAGGCTCGCCCCCGGCACACAGGCCCTGACAGCCTCGTCGTAGACTGCCATCAGGCCCGCCTCCAGCTCGGCGTAGCGGTCGGAGAGATCGCCAGGCACGAGATTCTTCGTATGGTCGCACCAGTAGCCGTCGGCGCAGACCCAGATCTCGAAGAGCGTCGGCTCGCCCTCGAGCACCTGACGGTCGGTCGTGGCGGTGAACGTGCGGATCCCCTCGCCCGACCAGACGAGCGCAAAGCCGAGCGCCAACTCGACCTTCCCACTCCAGCCGGTTCCCTCACCGTGGACGAACGACAGCCACTCCGCGGCGGCCTGCGCCTCGGTCATCCCCGGGCGTAGCACGCCTTGCACGTGCTCCATCGCCGCGGCGGCGATGTCGTTCGCGAGCCGCATCCGCTCGATCTCCTGCAGCGTCTTCAGCATCCGCGCGGCGCTGAGCAGCGGCGTCGCGTCCAGCGCGTGCGGGAAAGCATCGAACCAGGCTTTCGGGAAGGTCGTCGGCTCGCCGACCATGCGATCCGTCGCCTGGGTTCCGAGCGATAGCTCGATCCCCACGGACGCGTAGTCACGTGCGATCTCGGCTGCGAGGTCGAGCGCCCGCAACGAGGGCGGCCGCGGATCGCGCTCGTCGTAGCCCGCGAAGAGCCGGACATCGCTCGTCCAGGCGGTGCGGGCCGCGTCCTCCCGCGACGGCTCGAGGCAGATCAGGATGGGGTCGCCCTCGACCGGGAAGACGACGGCGTCGTAGCCCTTCATGCCCCAGAAGTTCGTCAGGTAGAGGACATTGTCAGGGGCGCGGACGACGAGTGCGTCGAGATCTTGCTCGCGCATCAGGACGCGGACGCGGTCGAGCTTCGCGTCGTCGCGGGGCCAGGTCACGGTCAAACGCCCTCGCCCCATGGTCGCACGCGCGGCAGCGGTGGGGTTCCGTGCCCTTGCTGCCAGCCGATGATCGGGTTGCGCAGCACTCCGATCCGTTCGATTTCCGCCTCGACGACGTCGCCGGGCTTGAGGTAGAGCAACGCGCGCTCCGCGGGCGACTTGAAGCCCGCGACCCCGGCAACCGTTCCCGTGGAAAGCACATCCCCCGCGGAGTAGCCGAGACCCGAGAAGTTGGAGAGGATCTCTGGGATCGTGACCGACATGTTCCCGGAGTGGGACTCCTGGCGCACCTCGCCGTTGACGCGCAGCTCCATGCGGAGTTCGCGGGGATCGGGGATCTCATCGGGCGTGACGATCCAGGGCCCGAGCGGACAGAACGTGTCGATCGCCTTGCAGAACGAGAACACGCCGGAGCGCATCTCGCCGCGCTGGATATCGCGAGCCGTCAGGTCGTTGAAGATCACATAGCCGCCGATGTAGTCGGCTGCCTCCTCCGGCGTGAACCACTTGCCGGCCGTCTTCAGCACGACCGCCAGCTCGAGCTCGTAGTCGAGCTCCTCGGTCAGGTGCTCGGGATAGATCACGGGCTCGTCGGGGCCGACGATCGCGTCGACGTTCTGGAAGAAGTTGATCCAGGGCGCGATGTCGTGCGACCAGTTGACGTTCTCCGACTCCGTCTTGTGCTCGCGAAAGTTGCCGGCCGTGTGGAAGAACTTCTTCGGAATGATCGGCGCCCGCAAGCGCGTATCCGCGAGCGCCACCCGCTCGCCGGTCTCGTCGGCGCCGCCGCGCTCGAAGTACTCGCGCATCGTCGGCACGTCGAGGACGGCGATCTCCCCGCCGTCGAGCACGCCTACCCTCCCTTGTCCTTCGCCGTACGTCACCAGTTTCACGCGGTCTCCATCCTTCCGCTCCGAAGTTTGTGTTGATTCAACACAAGCGTTGTCAGCCGGCGCCGCAGATGCGCATCGCGACGAGCGCATAGGTCTCCGCCGTCTTGACGAGTTCGTCGATCTCGAGGTTCTCGCCGCGCTCGACGTCCATCAAACCAGTCGAGGTGCCGTAGTTGACGGTCGGGACGCCGTAGCGCGTGAGCGCGGAGGCGTCGGAGAACCAGCGCGTCACGTCGTGCTCCGGCACCGACCCGAACACCTGCGCGTGCGCCTCGTCGATCGCCGCCACGAGCTCGTGACCCTCGTCGATCTCCGCGCCCGGCGCGGTCACGTAGACCTCGCCCTCGATCCCGTACTCGGGGAACCGCTCGCCGAGCGCGCGCACCATGTCGAGCACCTCACGTCGCGCCACGCTCATCTCCTTCGTGGGTGGCACGCGCACATCGAGGAACAGGTCGGCATGGTGGGGTGTGCGGGAAACGCGCCAGCCGAAGCCGCCATCGATCGCGCCGATATTGACGATCGCGTTCGCGCCGCGGTAGCCGTTTGCCGGGTCGTCCTCCCAGGTCGGGATCCACTCCTGCACGGCGGCGAGCACCTCGTGCATCCGCAGGATCGCGTTCTGCCCCTTCTTGCCCTCGCTGAAGGCCGTGTGGATGAAGTTGCCGTGCACCCGGACACGCAGCCAGAGCGCACCGAAGTGGCCGAGCACGACCTTCCCCTCGGTCGGCTCGCCGAGCAGGCACATGTCCGCCACACCTCCGTGCGAGACGAGATAGCGCGAGCCGGCCGCATAGCCGCGGTACTGGCCGCCGCTCGCCTCGCCGTACTGGGTCTTCTCGATCTCACCGCAGACTGCCGCGATCATCACGTCACCCAGGAGCCGAACGCCCGCGTCCTGGAGGGCGCTGACCGCCTCGACATAGCAGGCGAGCACTCCCTTCATGTTCGAGATCCCGAGCCCGTAGAGGCGCCCGTCATCGATGAAGTGAGTGGGCTGAAATCCTGGCACGTTGCGCAACCACTCCTCGCGGCCGGAGTACGACGTATCCATGTGACCGTTGAACATGAGCGCCTTGCCGCCACCGGTCCCGCCCCAGGTCCCGAGGGCGTTGGCGCGGTTGTCCTCGACCTGCTGCCACTGCACGTGGAGGCCGAGATCCTTGTAGAGCTCGACCATCAGCTCTGCCATGCCCTGCTCGTCGCCCGTGAAGCTGTGCACGTCGATCATCCGGCCCGCTGTCTCGACGAGCCGATCTCGGTCTATGTGAATGGCCTGCGTCATGGTTGCCTGTAGGGGCGAGACCTGTCTCGCCCTAGACCTGTCTCGCCCTCACGCGTCCCTGAAGTGCGGCAGCACCTTCTCGCCGAAGAGACGGATCTGCTCGAGCCGGTTCTCGCCCCAGAGCTCGAGCATGATATGGGTGCAGCCGGCGTCGCGGTACTCCTCGATCGCCTCGATGCAGTCGCTCGGCGTACCGGCGATCGGCCTGCACTTGTCGAGGAGCGCATCGCTCACCTTGGCCTTCGCGGCGAGCCGTCCGCCCAGCTCCATCGCCTCGGCGACGGGGATGATCTCGTCCTGCTCGATACCGGCCGACTCGAGTAGCACGTCGGCCGAGCCCTGGATGTTCTGCACCTTGTTCGCCAGATACATGCCGCCGATCTCGCGCGCGCCGTCGCGGCCCCTGTCGCGGTCGGTCGCGTGGATCGAGGCGAGGATCGTGCAGCCGAGGTCGACGTCCTCGGCCGGACGCCCGGACTTCGCGGCTCCCGCGCGGATGTTGCCCGCCGTGTAGCGCACGTACTCGGGCGTCGTGATCGACGGCGTCAGTAGCCCGTCGCCGATCTCGCCGCCGATCTGCTGCATCAGCGGCGCCGTCCCGGCAACGTAGACGGGAACGTCCCAGCGGGGTGCGTGAGCTTCATCGGAGAGCGCTGGAATATCGGCCGAGAACACTTTACCGTCGTACTCGAACCGTTCGCCGCCGAGGATCCCGCGAACGATCTCGACGGAGTCGCGCATGTGCGCGAGCGGCTTCGTCACCTTTGGCGGGCCGCCCTGCTTCGTGTTGTTGAGGAAGATCTTCGAGGTGCCGAAGCCGACGATGAAACGGCCTGGGCCGGCGGCCTCCTGCACCACGCGCGCGTCCATCGCAGCCTGCACCGGATGCCGCGTATAGGGAGAGATGATCCCCCACGCGATCGTCAGGTTCTTCGTCTCCCGGGCCATCAGCGCCGAGACGACAGTCGAGCCGCGCGCCTCCATCTGGTGCTTGCGCCACCACGGGTACGCCTCCGCAAGCCAGACGGTGTCCATACCCGCCTCGTCCATCGCCCGTGCGGACGCGAGCATCTCCTCGAGCGGCTCCATCGTCAGCTGCATGACGCCGATGCGGAAGGGAACCGCCACTACACGCCTCCTCGTTTCGGTCCTCGTGACATGTCACGGGACCCTAACACCTATAGCCGTCTCGTGGCAACGCTCAGAGCACGGTGCGGCGCACACGTCCCCGGTAGACAATGATGATCGACGTGCCACGCACGCTTCCTTCCGGAACGGTCACGTTCCTCTTCACGGATGTCGAGGGGTCGACGAAGCTGCTGCACGTGTTAGGGGCCGAGGGCTACGCGGAGGCGCTGGCGGAGCATCGACTGGTTGTACGGACAGCGTGCGGCGCTCACAGCGGAGTCGAGGTGGATACGCAGGGAGATGCGTTCTTCGTCGCGTTCCCGACGGCTCCGGGAGCTCTTGCGGCTGCTGCCGAGATGACCGAGGCGCTGTCGTCGGGGCCGATCTGGGTGCGGATCGGGCTGCACACCGGCACACCGCTTCTGACCGAGGAGGGCTATGTCGGTGAGGACGTGCACCGGGCCGCGCGGATCGCGGCCGCGGGGCATGGCGGTCAGGTGCTGGTGTCGTCGGCGTCGGCGGCGCTGCTGGAGCCAAGTGGCTCTGAACCACAACGTTCGCTTCGCGACCTGGGTGAACATCGCTTCAAGGACCTCTCCGCTCCGGAGAGGGTCTATCAGCTCGGTGACACAGAGTTCCCGGCCCTGAAGTCGCTGTATCGGACGAATCTGCCGGTGCCGGCGACACCATTCCTCGGCCGCGAATCGGAGCTCGCCGAGGTGGCGGAGCTGCTGGCCCGCAACGATCTGCGCCTGCTCACCCTGACGGGGCCGGGTGGCACCGGCAAAACTCGGCTCGCACTCCAGGCAGCAGCGGAAGCGTCCGAGTCGTTTCCCGACGGGATCACCTGGCTGCCACTGGCACCCCTGCGTGACCCCGAGCTGCTGCTGCCATCACTCGCGCAAGCACTCGCGCTGAAGGAAGAGCCCGGCCGACCACTCGAGGACACGCTCGCGGCCCAACTCACAGACAAACGGCTGCTCCTCGTGCTCGACAACCTCGAGCACCTCCTCCCCCAGGCAGCCACCCAGGTCGCAGTCCTCCGCGACACCAACGCCACTGTCCTCGTCACCAGCCGGGAGCGGCTCCGAATCCATGGCGAGCAGACATGGCCCGTCCCTCCACTCGCAGCCAACGACGGCACCGCATTGTTCAACGCCCGCGCCCGCGCCGTCGACCCGTCCTTCACCCCGACACCGGCAGTCGACGAGCTCTGCACACGACTCGACGAGCTCCCCCTCGCAATCGAGCTCGCCGCCGCCCGAACCGCCGTCTTCTCCGCCCAACAGCTCCTCGACCGGCTCTCCCAACGCCTCGACCTCCTCAAAGGCGACCGAGACCGCGACCCCCGCCAAGAAACCCTGCGCGCCACGATCGAATGGTCACACGACCTCCTCGACGACGCCGAGCAACAACTGTTCAGACGCCTCGCCGTCTTCGCCGGCGGCTGCACCTACGACGGCGCCGAACAGATCGCGAACGCCGATCCCGACACCCTCCAGTCACTCCTCGACAAGAGCCTCCTCCACAAACGCCACACCAGCCACGAGCCCCGCTACTGGATGCTCGAAACCATCCGCCAATACGCAGCAGAACAACTCGAGGCATCAGATGAAGCCGAGAAACTCCACCGCCGTCACGCCGATTACTACCTTTCCCTTGCCGAAGAAGCGCAGCCGGCGCTCCGCGAGGTGGCACTCCAGGGCCCGCGAGATGTCCTGACTGTCATCGAACAGGATCACGACAACTTCCGCTCCGTCCTCGACTGGCTCAAGGCCACCGGTGAGACCCAGGCGGTTGTACAGCTCACCGGAGCGCTCTCCGAGTTTTGGTTCGCGAACGACCATTGGGTAGAACTGCGAAGCCGACTCCCACAGGCACTCGCCACCGATCAGCGACCCACGGCAGCACGCGCGAGAGCGCTGATCGGAGCATCTGACCTGTCCGCGATGAGCTCCGACGCCCTCATGGCAGATATGTTCGCCAAGGAGTCACTTGCGCTGTACCGAAACCTCGGAGATCAACGGGGCACAGCCGATGCTTTGTGGCGGATTGCTGCGACGCTCACGCAGGAGCAGCATCAGAAATCCGCGCTGCCGCTCCTCGAGGAATCCCTAGCTCTTTTCCGCGCTGTCGATGATCAGCACGCGCTCGTCAGCGCAACCCGCACCCTGGCCTGGACATATCTGGGGCTGGGCGACCGAGACCGCGCCTTGGCGTTGTACGAAGAAAACCTGCATCGCGCGCGCTCTTTGGCAAACCCACTCGCCGAAGCGCATTCGCTCGGAGGTATGGCAGGAGTCGCCTCGGACCAGGGCCGCACCCGGGCGGCTCTCTCGCTGACGAAGCAGCAGGTCGTCCTCGCTCGGGCTCTCGGAACGCTCGCGATTGCAGAGGCCCTCCAGGGAGTCGCCCGTATCTTGGTGAGCGCCGGGCGCGGGGGCTCCGCCGTGCAGTTCCTCTCCGCCTCGGAGGCGTTGTTCGAGGAGATCGGCATAGGCAGCAGCTTCTGGGCCAGGCGGAGGAATCACGCGACCGAGACGATCGCCCGCGAGCGACTTAGCGACGACGCATTCCGAGCGGCCTGGGAGGAAGGCCAGACGCTCGAGTCCCACGAGGCGCTGGCCCGCGCCCTCGCTGAACTGGACTTGAACCTAGGCTCCGTGAATGGCCCCGGCTACTTAGGCGGTTTGCTGTAGCCCGTGCAACGTAAAGCCACTATTCACCCGCGAGCGGCCGGTCTCCGAGCCCGGCAGCGCGCGCGACGAGGCCGGCCTCCGCGCGGTCGGCGACCTGGAGCTTGGCGAAGATGGCCGACACGTAGTTGCGGACGGTCTTCTGGCTGAGGAAGAGGTTCGCCGCGATCTCGGCGTTCGTCTGCCGCTGAGCGAGCAGCTGGAGGATCTCGAGCTCGCGGTCGGTGAGTTGAGGGAACGCCACGCTCGGGTCGAGAGAAGGCGGTGCGGCGAGGAACCGCTGCAGCCGCTCGGCGATCTGCGGGCCGAAGATCGCCTCGCCGTTTGCGACGGCACGGATCGCACGGAGCGTCTCGTCCTGAGCGGCACCCTTCAACTCGTAGCCGTGGGCACCGGCCTTGATTGCCGCAAACACTGCTTCGTCGTCGTCGTGCATCGTCATCACGAGCACGTTCACGTTCTCGGTCTCGTCGCGGATTAGACGCGTCGCCTCGATCCCGTTGATTCCTGGCATGTTGATGTCCATGACGACGACGTCGGGGAGGAGCGAGAGGGCTTGGCCGACGGCGTCCTCACCTGTGGCAGCCTCGCCGACGACCTCTGTGTCGGCGACCGAATCGAGCAGCGCGCGCAGGCCGCCGCGGAAGAGCGGATGGTCGTCGGCGATGAGAATCCGGATCGGGGGGCTCACGGAACGCCGGCCCCCTGCACATCACGCGGCAGCGACGCCGTCACGACCGTACCCCCTCCCGTTCGCGAGCCGATCTCGCATGTGCCGCCGATCTCCGTCGCACGCTCCTTCATCGAGTGGAGCCCGATCCCGGCCGACGCGCTCGTGAGCCCTCTCCCGTCGTCGGCGATCTCGAGCCGCAGCGCCGTCGGCTCGATCGTCATGCGGACGTTGCAGGTGTCGGCTCGAGCGTGCCGCTTGACGTTCGTCAACGCTTCCTGCGCGATCCAGTACGCGGCCACCTCGACGGCCGCGGGGAGCGCGGGCACGGAACCCGGAGCTTCCACCGTGACCGACGTTTCTGCCGACGTTTCCTGAGCTGCCAGCCCTCGCAGCGAGGCGGCAAGCCCGAGCTGATCGAGCGCCGGAGGGCGGAGGCCGTAGATGAGACGACGAACGTCACCGATCATCGTCTGCACCTGCTCCGTGGCCGAGACGAGCAGTTCGTCTGCCCGCTCGAGGTTTGAATCGCTGAGATTGCGAACGGCTTCGAGGGTGAACGTGAGCCCCGCCAACGAAGGCCCGAGGCCGTCGTGTAGGTCACGGCGGATCCGCCGCCGCTCCTCCTCGCGCAGCGAGACGATGCGCTGCCGGGCCGACTGGAGCTCCTGCGAGAGCACCACTGCATGGACAGCGGCAGCGACCTGCGGCGCAAGGTCCTCGATCAGGCGATGGTCGCGCTCACGTAGGCGCTCGCCCGGCCTCGGCGCGAGCCGGAGCTCGCCGACCGTGGTGCCCTGATGGACGAGTGGGAATGCGAGCAGGTCGGTGCCCGGCGTGCCGTACTCGGCGACAGCGTCACCTTCTTCTCGGGCATCGTCGCCCGCGACCGCAAGCCCGACGTACACCAGGGCGAGCGTCTGGCCGATCGTCTCGACGACGGTTGGGAGCACAGCAGCAGGTTCCAGCGAGTTCGCGAGCCGTCTGCCGAGCCCGGCGATCGCCGTGTAGGGATCGTCACGCTTCCCGTACATCAGCTGGTTGACGAAGCGCTGCACGCGGGCCCTCACCGGCTGGAAGCAAACCGCGACGACGCCCGTTACCACGAGCGAGAGGACGAGGTCGCCGTTCGGGGAGAATGCCGCGCCGAGCAGGCCGACGACCGCGACATATCCGGCGACGACACAGACCGTCATCACACCGTAGACCAAGGCCCGGTTGACGACGAGGTCGATCTCGTAGAGCCGGTACTTGAGAATCGCGATGGCAATCCCGGCAGGCAGTGCGAGGCCGGCCAGCGCAGGCAACACCTCGGCGCCGGGTACGACCCCCCACAGCAGCGCTCCGGAGACCCCGAGGACGACTGCCAGCTCCAGGAACAGTCCTACCCAGCGAAGCTGTTGGCGCTCGTCTCCTTCGGAGCTCCTGTACCTGACGGTAAACGCGGCAAGCGAAGCAGTCACACCGGCGAGGAGAAGAATGATGCCGACGATCGCGATCACGCCAACAGCAGCATTCTCGGACGCGAGCGGATTCTCGACCTTCGTCCCATTGAGATCGAACGTGTCTGTCGACGAGACGCCGACCACCGTGAGCAGCATGCCCAGCGCCAGAGCGGCCGCAGCCGGCAGCCACCGGCGCGAGGCGAGGTGCCCGTCGGGCATCAGCAGCAGCAGCACGCTCGGGAACACGATCAGCCATGGCAGCCACGCCCAGTTGTCGAGCCACGCGGCGGCGAGTCCGCCGGGGAGCGAGCCGGGGTCGGTGACGAGCGCCTCGACGGCGTAGCCGTGCGAGATGGAGAGGACAGCTGAAGTCAGAGCGAACGCCGAGATGATCCACGAGACAGGATGCGCGGGCTTGCGGGTGGTCAGGAGGACGCCGATCAGGGCGAGCGCCGCATTGGGAACGACGTAGACGAGCTTCAGGTAGTTGCCGCTGCGCAACTCGAGCGCAACCCCTGCAACGAAAGCGACTATGGTCACCGCGAACGCGACCCAGCCCAGCCGGACGCGCCTCGACTCCGAGTCTGCCTTCGGAGCGGCTGTCGTCGCTGCGACGTCCATCACGCACGCCTGGTCGTCTGGCCCATCAGCCGAGCGTAGACGCGTTCACGCTCTCCGGCCAGGCACGGATGCGAATCGTGACGCCGATCGGGACTCGGCCGGGACGCTGCCCCCTGGCAGTGGGACGCCCGCTGCTCGTACCGTCGTCACCAACGGCGCACCGATGCCGCCGACCAGCAGGAGGAGTAGGCATGAGCGATCTCGCAGTTACACGGGCAAGAGGTGGGCACGAGCGCGCGGCACTGGTGCTCGCGGTCGCATCCCTGGTGCTCTTCGTCGGCGGCGGGTTCACCGTAGGCGGGATCTTCTGGGTGCTCGGGGCCGTCGTCGGGCTCGCCGCACTCGTCCTGGGTGTGGGCGCAAGGCGTAAGGGTGGAGGACGCGAGGCAACGATCGCGATCGTCCTCGCCGCAGTTCCCGTCCTGTGGTTCGCTGCCTTCATGATCGTCTCGGCGCTCGACTGATGAAGAGCCAACCGCTTCGATCGCTTCCTGCCGCTTGCCGGCGCTCTCGCCGGGCTGTTGTTCTTCGTCGCCCTCATCCTCAACCGGACCGACCCGAGCAACGAGGCCGGGCCGACCAAGACATTCGCCTACTAACACGACAATCACGGCCAGCACCAGATCGTCGGACTCATCGTCGCGCCGCTGGCCGCCTTCCTCCTACTGTTCTTCGGGGCTGGGCTGAAGCGCCGCCCGGAGCAAGGAAGCGGCGACTCCGGCTACGGGTCCGTCGCCTTCGGAGGCGCAGTGCTCGGGGCTGCAGCGTTCGCCGTCGTCGGCATGCTCGAGAGCGGGATGGCGAGTGCCGCTCACGCGGGACAACTGCAGGCGGTCTACACGCTGAACCAGATCCACTCGTACGACTGGCTCGCGTGGAACGCAGCCTTCGCCGCCATGCTCTTGGCGGCGGGGCTCGGCGCCCGCCGCAATGCGATGCTGCCGCGTTGGCTCGCCTGGGCCACGATCGTGATCGGGATCTCGCTGCTCACGCCGATAGGGTACTTCGGATTCATGCTTCTACCGGTGTGGCTGATCGTGGTCGGGATCCTCCTCAGCCGCGAAACGATCCCCGCACCCGACAGGATCGCTGGTCGGCTTGCAACGGAAACGTCATGAGCGCCCGTGATTCCGCGCAGACCGCCGGAGGCGCAGACACCACAGCCCGACTGAACGAGAACAACAACGGCGGCTGCCTGGGGATGTTGCCTAGGCGGCTGCCCCCGCTCCCCCGGCTGCCGCCTTCGCCTCTGCAACCTTCACCTCGAGCGCCGTGAGCACGTTTCCGACCTGCTGGTTGATGATCGGCTGCAGCACGCGCTGCCCCATGGAGCCGACAGGGCCGGCGATCTTGACGTCGGCCGACCAGTCCATCGAGGTGTGACCCCCTTCGCCGCTGAGGGTGAACGAGGTCGTCATGTTCATCATCGCGCCGACGCCCTTCCCCTTCGCGTTCATCGAGGCGAACTCGAGCGGCCGCTCCTCGAGCTTCTCGAAGTCGATCGTCATCTTGAGTCCGCCGAGGCCGAGCGGCACCTTCACCTTTGCTTGCCAGTGCCGGTCGTCCTTGATCTCGAAGCCCTCCACGCCCGGCATCAGCCCGGCCATCTGGGCGGGATCGTTGATCACGCTCCAGACGATCTCGCGCGCTGCATCGAACTCCTTGGTTCCGTTGACGTTCACGTAGAGGTCACCTCGACTGTCTCTCTCGACCGCTCGGGGTGCTGCAGCAGCTCCCAGACGCGGTGGTAGGGGTTGTGGCTGTCGGTCACGATCGCGCCGCCGGCGACGCGAAGGGCATCCTGGATCCCGGCGCAGATGCAGTGGATACCGCCGCCGCCGCCCTCCCCCATCCCCTTGGTGCCGAGCGGGGTGAACGGGGACGGTGACTCGATCGCAGCCGTCTTCAACGGCGGCATGTCCAGCGCGTGCGGGACGTGGTAGTCGTAGAAGTTCGGCGTCAGGAGGTTGCCGTCCTCGTCGTAGGCGAACGTCTCCCACAGGGCTGCACCGATCGCGTGGGCCGTGGCCCCCATCACCTGGCCTTCGACGATCTGGGGGTTGATCCGCACGCCGCAGTCGTCCACAGCCGCGTAATCGACGACGTCGCTGACGCCCGTCTCGGGATCGATCTCGACAACGCAGGCATGGATCTGCATCGAGTACGTCAACGTCAGGTTGCCGAACTTCCGCTCCTTGTCGGGCACCTCGAAGAAAGGCCTGTAGACGTAGCGGCAGTTCATCGTCGGCGGGTCCTCGGGAAAACCGGCGTTGTTCGCGTTCGGGATCGCGCCGAGCGCCATGAACGGCAGCGCTGCATCCGGGTTGTCCTTGATCCGTGCGAATCCTTCGGCCAGCTCGATTGCCTCCTCCGGGCACTGGAAGACCATCGAGGCGAGCTTCACCATTTGCCCGGCGAGCATGTCCGCGGCGCCCTTGACAGCTCCGAGGCCGGTAACCGCGAACTGGCTTGCGTAGGTGCCGGAGAAGCCGGCGTGCGAGTTCCAGTAGCTGTCGTGGCCGACCCGGACGTGCACCATGTCGACATCGCAGTGAAGGATGTCGGCGACGACCTGGGCCGCCGTCGTCTCGTGGCCCTGACCCTGCGGCGTCGTGCCGAGAGTGACGACGATCTCGCCGAAGATGTCGAGCTTCACCGTCGCGACCTCGTTGTTGCCGGAGAACTGGAGGTCGGGGTTGATCAGCTGCGACTGGCCGAAGTTGTTCGTGCCCGAGTCGAGGGTCGAGCCGATCCCGAGCCCGAGCAGCTTGCCGCGCGAGGCGGCCTCGGCACGACGCTCATCGATCATGTCGGCGCCGACGAGCTCGAGCGCCATGTCCAGCGCCCGCGGGTAGTCGCCGGAGTCGTAGACGCAGCCGTTCGGCGTCTCGTACGGCATGTCCTCGGGCTGGACGTAGTTCCGCTTCCGGATCTCTACCGGGTCGAAGCCCAGCGTGTGCGCGACAATGTCGATCACCCGCTCGGTGAACCAGAGCTGCTGCATCCGTGAGTAACCGCGGTTGGGCGAGACCGGTGCCTTATTGGTCATCGCCTGCGTGAAGTCGAGTCGGATGTGGCGCCACTTGTACATTCCGGCCGCCACCTGCGACCAGATCACGCCGCTGAGCGGCTCGTAGCGCAGATACGCACCTGCGTCGTCGATCGCCTTCGTGCGGAATCCGAGCAGGGTGCCGTCTGCCTTCACCGCCACCTCGGTGTCCTCGAACCAGCGCTCGTTGCCGTGTGACATCGACTGGTGGAAGTCCGTCCGCCACTCGGTCCACTGAATCGCCCGGTTGAGCTTCCGGGCGAGCAGGCAGCAGACGACGAGCTGGGGGTGCGAGGTGATCTTGTTGCCGAACCCGCCGCCGATGTCCTGCGTCACGATGCGCAGCTTGTCGATCCCGACCCGCAGCGCAGGGCCCATCATGATCGCCGCAAAGCCGGGGAACTGGTTGTTCGTGTACATCGTCCACTGACCCGTGCCACGGTTGTACTCGACGAGAGCTCCGCCGCATTCGAGCGGAGTCGAGTTGAACCGGTCGAAGTGGAGCTCGCCGATCGAGACGACGTGATCGGCCTCCGCGAACGCTGCGTCGACATCCCCCCACTCCCACACACCCGAGTAGGAGAGGTTGCCACCGCACTCCTCGTGGAGCACCGGCGCGCCCTCGGCCAGCGCCACGCGCGCGTCGACGACGACCTCGAGCGGGTCGTAGTCGACCATCACGAGCTCGGCAGCATCCCGCGCGAGCTCACGGGTCTCGGCGACGACCGCGACGACGGGCTCGCCGAGGTACCGCACCTTCCCGACCGCGAGCGCGTAGTCCTTCACGTGCCCGCCGGGGGGAGCTGCGATCTGGAAAAACGGATCGGTGAGGATAGCGACCTCGTCGCCGGTGAGCGTCCCGTAGACGCCGGGCAGCTCGAGTGCAGCCGAGACGTCGATCGACTCGATCCGGGCATGGGCGTACGGCGACCGCACGAAGTGGAGATAGCCCATCCCGTGGCGCTTCATGTCGTCGAAGAAGACGCCCTGGCCCTGGACGAGCCGGTTGTCCTCCTTGCGCGGCACGCTCTGCCCGACGGCCGAGCCCTGCTGGAGGCGGCCTGCCTCGGTCTCGACAGCGGTCACGAGTCACCTCCATCGCCGGCGGCCACAACTGCCTCGATGATGTTCCAGTAGCCGGTGCAGCGGCAGATGTTGCCCTGCAGTGCCACCTTCACCTCATGCTCGCTCGGCCGTGGGTTCTGCTCCAGGAGCGCGGTTGCGCTCATCAGCATTCCGGGCGTGCAGTAGCCGCACTGGAGCGCGTGATGCTCGTGGAACGACCGCTGCAGCGCCGTCAACTCGCCGTCGCCCGCCAGTCCCTCCACCGTCGTGATCGAGGTGCCGTCGGCCTGCACTGCGAGCAGGCAACAGCTCTTGACGGCATCGCCGCCGAGCTGGACCGTGCAGGCGCCACAGCTACCCGTGTCGCACCCGACGTGGGTGCCGGTCAGGTCGAGATCGTCGCGGATGAAGTGGACGAGCAAGCGCGAGACCGGAACGTCCCGCTCGTACGTCGTCCCGTTGATCTCGACGGCGATTGTCCTGTGCGTGGATGTCGTGGACACGCTCACCCCTTCGCTCTCTCGGCTGCTTGCAGAACGGCTCGAACGGCCGACACCTCGGCAAGGTGGCGGCGGTAGTCGGCTCCGGCATGGACGTCGGAGGGAGGATCGAGCGTCGCGCCGAGTCCTTCGGCTGCGGCCCGCACGGCTGGTTCCGAGTAGTCGCCGCCGGTAAGGCGCTCCTCCATCACCGTTGCCCGCTCGGGCACGGACGAGACGCAGCCGATCGCGATCCGGGCGCCGCCCGGACCGACCGTCGCCGCGGCGTTGACGATGTAGGTGCCGTGCGCGCCGAGCGTCACGCCCGCCATCGCATCCCCCGTACCCGGTGCGCAGGTCGGGACGGAGAGCGTCGTCAACAGCTCACCCTCTCCCACCGCGGTGAGGTATACGCCAAGGAAGAACTCCTCGGCCGATACGGTCCGCTCGCCCGCCGTGCCGCGAATCGTGAACGACGCACCGAGGGCCGCAAGCAGCGGCGGGTAGTGGTTAGTCGGGTCGTTGACGCAGACGTTGCCGCCGATCGTGCCCCGGTTGCGGATCTGGACGTCGGCGATGGTGGCGGCAACCTCAGCCAGGATCGGCCTTGCCACCTCGACCTCGGACGAGGCGATCAGCTGCGAGTTCGTCACCATGGCGCCGATCTCGATCGTGCTCTGATCGGCCGAGAACGAGATCGTGCGGAGCTCGTCGAGGTCGGCGAGATCGACGAGTACATCGGGCGAGGCTGCCCGGGCCTTCATCACGTTGACGAGCGTCTGGCCCCCTGCGAGGGCACGTGCCCCATCGTGCTCGGAGAGGAGAGTGATGGCCTCCTCGACGGTGGCCGGACGCGCGTACTCGACTTCTCGTAAAAGCATGCCTCTATTGGTCGCACACCGAACGGTGACATGTCAAGGAAGGAGGTGATCTTGTACGATCGGCCGGTGGCGACCTTCGACGCTGTTTTCGTCGGCTCGGGGATCAACTCGCTCGCCGGCGCCGCCCTCCTGGCCCGCGACGGATGGAGCGTCTGCGTGCTCGAGCGGAACGATGTCGCGGGTGGCTGTATCCGCACGTCGAGCGACTTGACGCTGCCCGGCTTCACCCACGAGGTGCTCGCGTCGTGGCACCCGCTCTTCACCGGATCGGCCGCCTACGCCGAGCTGCAGCCCGAGCTCGGTCGTCGCGGCGTCGAGTACCTCAACACCGATCTGCCCACGGGGACTGCGTTTCCTGACGGGTCTGCTGCATTCATCACGGATTCGCTGGAGTCGAATGTGGCTGAGTTCGAGCGCCTCGCACCCGGCGACGGCGATGCCTGGGAGCAGCAGTTCAACGCCTTCATGGCGAACGCGGACCTGTCGTTCGGCCTCCTTTCGACGGAGCTCTGGTCGGCTGCGGGTCTCTCTCTCGGCCGCAAGGCCCTGCAGCGGCTCGGCCGCCGCGGGCTCCTGGAGTTCACGGGCGGCACCCTGACCAGCTGTCGCGACTGGGTCTCTCAGACGTTCTCGGCCGAGGCGGCGCACGGCGTCCTCGCTCCCTGGGTGCTCCACACCGGGCTTGGGCCTGACCAGGCCACCTCCGGTTTCATGACCCAGGTGATCGCGGCCGCCCTGCAGCTCGGCGGCATGCCCGTGCCGGCCGGAGGCGGCGTCCGGCTCGTGGACGCGCTCGCCGGCATCGTCACGGACGCCGGCGGCGAGGTGCGCCTCGAGAGCGAGGCGCGGCGGGTCATCGTCTCGAACGGCAAAGCGACCGGCGTGCGGCTCGCCGACGGCGAGGTCATCGCAGCGACGCGGGCCGTCGTCGCCAGCGTGACGCCGACCCAGCTCTACGGAACGCTGCTGAGCGACTCCGAGGTGCCGGCCGCCGTGACCTCGGCCGCCGGTCGCTTCCGCTACGGACGCGCCGAGATGCAGATCCACCTCGCGCTCGACGAGGTGCCGCGCTGGAAGGGAGCCGACGCGGAGCGGCTCGCCCGCTGCCCGATCGTCCACGTCACGCCCGGTCTCGACGGCGTCTCGCGCGCCGTCAACGAGGCAGAGCGAGGACTGCTGCCGGCCGAGGCGACGATCGTGTGCGGCCAGCCTGTCGCACTCGACCCCTCGCGGGCGCCGGAGGGCAAGTCACTTCTCTGGATCCAGCTTCAGGAGCTCCCGGCGGGCAAGGTCAAGGGTGACGCTGCCGGTGAGCTCGACACGGCCGGCGGTGCGTGGACGGAGGAGCTGCGCGAGGAATACGCCGACCGGATCGTGGCCCGACTTGCCACCTCGATCGAGAACCTCGACCGCGCGACGCTGAAGCGCGTCGTCCTCTCCCCCGTGGACATCGAGGCGCTGAACGTGAACCTCGTCGGCGGCGACATCTACGGCGGCTCCTGCGCACTCGACCAGAACCTGCTCTGGCGGCCGCTGGCGGAGGCGCCGGGTCACGAGACGGCGGTGGCGGGGCTGTGGCATATCGGCGCCAGCACCCACCCCGGGCCTGGGCTCGGGGCAGGCTCGGGATACCTGGTCGCCAAGGAGCTCACGAAGCCGCCGATCACTCAGCGTCTGCTTGCCAAGCTGCCCGGGCGCTCGTGAGGCTGTCGCTCTCCGAGATCTCGACCGTCGGTGCCACCTTCGCCGAGGACGTCGCGGCTTATGCCGCTGCCGGGTTCGAGGCAATCGGGCTATGGGAGTTCAAGCTGCCCACCGACGACGAGGCAAACAGGTCGCTGCTCCGCGAGCACGGTCTCGCGGTTGCAGTGTGCGTGCCGGCTGTACCCTCGGTGCTCCCGCTCGCCATCCCCGGCATGGAAGGGCCGCCCGACCCGGCCGAGCGGATCGCGGCCCTGTGCGCTTCTGTCGCCCGCTTTGCCGCCTACGAGCCCGAGTGCATCGCCTGCCTCGCCGGCCCGCTCGGTGACCACTCCGGCCCCGCGGGCAGGACGACCCTGGTCGAGGGCCTCCGCCGTGTGGTGGCTGCCGGTGCGGAGGCGAGGACGCCCGTCGGCTTCGAGCCGGTGCACCCGTCGCAGCGCAACCTGGCTGGGTTTATCACGTCTCTGGCGGAGACCGACGACCTGCTCGAGGAGGTGGGCCGCTCAGAGCTTGGCATTCTCTTCGATACCTACCATCTCTGGGAGGACCCCGACGTGCTGCCATGGATCGCGGCGAGCGCCGCGCGTGTCGTCGGCCTGCACGTCAGCGACTGGCCGGCACGCGACCGGACCGACCGCGTCCTGCCCGGCGCGGGTATCTCTCACACGCGCGAGCTGGTGCAGGCGTTCGCGGCAGCCGGGTGGGGCGGCTACCTCGACGTCGAGGTGTTCTCGACGCCCGAGGCCTTTTGGGGCCTCCCGCTCGACGAGGCCGCACGCCAGGCGCACGCGGCCGCCGCCGCACTTCGCTAGACGGTGCCGTAGAGCTTCAGGATGATCGCGACGTAGCGTTTCGTATCATCGTAGAGCCCGCGCTCTCGCACCGCCTGGGCGCCCTGGTAGTAGCCGGCCAGCGCCAACCGGCGGTCGCCGCCGAACTGGTCGAGGAGCCAGCGCAAGTAGCGGACGCCAGCGCGAACGTTCCCGTCATAGGTGCGCGGGGTCGTCGTCCCGAGCAGCACGGCATCGACCCATGCCCAGGTGCCCGGCAGGAGCTGCATCACGCCGACGGCTCCGACTCCCGAGACGACGCTCTCCTGAAAACCCGACTCCATCCACGCCGTCGCGCGGGCGAGACGCGGATCGACTCCGTAGACGGCGGCCCAGTGATCGAGCGCGGCCCGCACCGCTTCCGCGGAGGCGTCTCCGGCGGCAAGCGGCGCCCTCGTGCCGGGCCCCGAGCCGACCATCGCGCCGGAGGGAAGCTTGAGCGACTGGCCGGGCACGATGACCTGCGTGAGCTTCAGACCGTTCGCCCTGGCGACGAGCAGGGGGCTGACGCCGTAGCGCTCCGCGATCGAGAAGAAGCTCTCGCCGTCCGCCACGACGTGCGTTCGGACGACGGGTGGCGTGAACGATCCTGTGCCCGATCTGCCGCGGGTGAGGGCGGCGTACGTCTGCGTGCCGGCGATTCCGTCGGCCGTAAGGCCCCTCTTCGTCTGAAAGGCGGCCACAGCCTTGGACGTCTCGGCCGTGAAACGACCATCGACCGCTGCCGGGGCGAGACCGAAGCGGACGAGCTGGAACTCGAGGGACGATACGTCCCAGCCGACGGCGCCGACGGCGAGCTCGCGCTGGCCAAGGAGCGGGCGGCCGAGCGGCCCCAGTGCGGCTCTTGTGGCTGGGCCGACAACGCCAGCTGCCGGCAGGCCACGGCTCCTCTGAAAGGCCGTCAGCCCCGCCGTCGTGAGCGGCCCGGCGACACCGTCCACCGCGGCGGGATAGCGGCCCTGCGCCTGGAGGGCAACCTGGAGTGCAGCGACGTCCGGCTTCCCCTGCGCGAAAGCAGTCCCGGCGAGGACCAGGGCTGCGACGGAGAAACCGGCGACGGAGAGCAGGCGGCGCATACCCGTTCTGTCGGCAGCCTCGCGCAATGCTTGACCCGGCTTAACGCAAGACTTACAGCGCCCGCCCCTGCCGGCGGTCTCGGCGCGCGACTACTGCGGGCGGCTGAGCTCGATCACCTGGATCGGGGCGTTCGGCCCGTCCCCGTAGTCGCCCGTGACCCGGAAGATCATGTCTCCTCTGTCCGTCGTCCACCGGCAGAGCGGAAAGAATCCGGGCTCGAACCCGCAGTTTCGACGGTACACCTTCGCCATGGTGGCCACCGAGGTCAACAGCCCGAACCCATCGCCTGTCCTGTCGATGATCTGGTCACCCTTGTCGGCGCTCACCATCACCGCTGCGACCTTGCCCCGCGTGAAGGTGATGACCAGGTTGTTGTGGTCTGCGTACTCCCACCGCACGGTTTCGGATCCCGCGGAGCCGACGCGTTTGACCGGAGGTGCCCCGAAGGTCGCTCGCACGGTACCCGCACTCTGACCGACACCGACCCCGGCGAGACTGACACCGGGCACGATCGTTCCGCTGCCCGCGCCGGAGCCCGACGCGACAGCGCCGGCGACGACGACGGCTATGACGCAAGCTCCTACCCGCTTTCCCATCCCTCGATTGTGAAACGAAATTCGGTCCAGGTCAATCCGTCAACCACATCCGTGCCGCCGCTTCACCATCGCTTCTCAGATCGAAGCGCAACTTCAGCACCGGCCGGCCGCCCCAACTCGCGATCCGGCTGAATTGGCTTGAGAGCTCCCCGGGTTGGACTCGAACCAACAACCTATCGGTTAACAGCCGATCGCTCTGCCAATTGAGCTACCGGGGAAGGAAGCGGCCGGAAGTGTACCCAGAGCAGACGGTGCTGTCCCGGGGGGCCGCCTAGACTTGCACGATGGAGGACGCCGAGGCCGCCCGCGATACCCGCTCGTGGCCGCTGCGGCTCGTGCGGTGGCCACTCGACCTCGTCCGGACACTCGTCCGTGTGATCCCGCAGGCGATAGATGGCTACTTCGCCGACCGCTGCGGTCAGCACGCGGCCGGAATCGCCTACCGCGTGCTGTTCTCGCTCGTCCCACTCTCGATCGTCCTCGTCGCGATCTTCGGGATCGTGCTCCGCGACGACGGGCTGCGGCAGGACGTGATCCGCGAGATCGTCGACTACCTCCCTCTCTCGGAGAGCGGGAGCGCGGATGTGGCACGCGCGATCGAGGGCTTTGCGTCGCCGGCGACGGCTGTCGGGCTCGTCAGCCTGCTCGTGTTCGGGTGGGCGGCGACGGGGATGATGGCATCGCTGCGCGCGGGCCTCGAGGTGGCCATGCGAGTCGATCGCGGACGTCCCGCGGCACGGGGCAAGCTCGTCGATGTGATCCTGATCGTCGGAGCCGCAGCGCTCGTGCTCGGCGTCGTCCTCCTCAACCTTGCTGCTCAGGTGCTCTCCAACTGGCTGCACGACACGCTCGCCCGCATCGAACTCGACGGAGCGCTGCTCGGCGAGGTGATGCGCAACGGCATCCCACTGCTGCTCACGACGGCCGTCGTGCTGCTGCTCTATCGCTTCGTTCCTGCGCGGCGCCTGAGGCTCGGCGACGCGCTCGCTGGTGCGATCGTCACAGCGGTGCTCCTGTTCGCGATCTCGCTCGTGTCCGGCGTGATCTATGAGCGCACCCGGCGCTTCAACGTCATCTACGGCTCGCTCACGGTCTTCCTCGTGTTCCTCTACTCGGTCTACCTTTACGCCTCTGCGCTCCTCCTGGGTGCCGAGGTGGCGGCCACCTGGTCCCGACCACCTGCCGGTCCGGGGCAACCCTTCGGCCGGCAGCTGAGGCGCGTCGTACTCGGGCTGTTCGTCCACCAGGACACGCTGGCCGGCCCGCCGGCGCGGCCACGGGTCCCGACCGACCCGGCGCCGTAGAGGCTCAGGCGAGCTCGGTCAGAGCCTGACGCACCTTCGCGAGGTGCGCCTGCAGTTCGGTGGCACGAGCCAGGTCCGTCTCCCCCTGCAGGTCGCGGCGGAGCTTGCGTTCCCGCAGTCGCAGCAGCATCTCGGTTCCGGTCCGCCTCGTGATCCCCTCACTGGAGGCGATTGCGTCGAGCTCCGCGAGCAACGGAACGAGCTCGGAGTCTGGCGGCGTTCGGGCGACAAGGGCCGCCCGCATCCGGCGGTGCTCCTCGAGGTCGAAGTGCTCCTCGCCGAGCCCGGCGATCGAGTCGTGAAGATCGGGGTGGGCGACGACGGCAGCCAGCGCCTCCCGCTCCAGGCGGATGCCTGCGTCGAGCAGCCTTTGCGGCTGGCTCGGCCGCCCGGCCGGAGTCGAGGCATTTCCGGCCCCCCGTGCCGGGGCGATGCCTGACAGCGTCTCCCGGGGGAGATCGAGCCGGTCGGCGACCAGACGCAGCGCCTCCTGTCGCTCCGGCGAGTCCTCCGCCCTGGCGAGGATCTCGCGCGCTCGGACGAAAGCCTCCTGACGATCCGCCGCCCGATCGAGCTCCAGCCTGACCCGATAGTGGAGGTAACTCTCTGCCCCTCCGAGCCGCTGCTCGAACGCCACGGGAGCGTCGGCCGGATCCTGGCCGGGAGGCAGAGTGACGACCCGGATCTCGAAGCCCTGGCCGTGGGCTCGCTCCATCCCGCGAAGCGTCGCCTCTTCGCCGGCAGCGTCCGAGTCGAAGCAAAGGTAGAGACGCTTCGTGAGCCGTCCTAGCTCGTGGAGATGCTGCTCGGTGAGGGCCGTCCCCATCGAGGCGAGGACCGGCTCGAACTGCGCCTGCCGGAGGGCAATCACGTCGGTGTTTCCCTCCACCACGACGGCGCGATCCTGCTTGGCGATCGCCGGGCGGGCCAGGTGGAGGCCGTAGAGGATGTGACTCTTCTTGAAGAGATCGCTCTCGGGCGAGTTCACATACTTGCCCCTCAGCGGATCGTTTTCGTGGAGCTTGCGCGCCTGGAAGCCGATCACGCGCCCGCGCGCATCGGCGAGCGGGAACATCAGCCGCTGCGGGAAATAGTCGTTGCCACGTTGATTCGTCAGCCCGGCGGCGCGGAGCTCCTCGGCAGTGAACCCCTTCTCGCGCGCTTTCCGGGCCAGGCCGGCTCCAGGCGAGAGCCCGAGGCGGAACTCCCGCGTGACTGCCTCGCCCAGGTTGCGACCCGCAAGGTACCCGCGGACGCGCTCGCCGTCGGCCCCGTCCCAGAGATGACGCTCGAAGAAGGCCGTTGCCTGCTCGAGGACGGCGTAGAGGCGTTCCCGCTTGCGGCGCACGTCATCCGCCTGCGGCGAGCTCTCCTCGTAGTCGAGCGTGACCCGGAAGCGCTCCGCCAGCCACTCGATCGCGCCGACGAAGTCGAGGCCCTCGGTCTCGCGGACGAAGGTTACGACGTCTCCGCCCTTCCCGCAACCGAAGCAGTGGTAGAGGTTGAGGTCGGCGTTGACCGAGAAGCTCGGCGACTTCTCGTCGTGAAACGGGCAGCGCCCCATGAAGCGGGTGCCCGAGCTCTTGCGCAGCGACGTGCGCAGGCTGACGACATCGACGATGTTCGAGGCGGCGATCACGTCGCGCACGCTCTGATCCTTGATCCGGGCCATCAGAGCTCCGCGGCGTACGCGAGTGCGAACCGGTCGGTCATGCCCGAGACGTAGTCCGTAATCCGGTCGGCAAGCTCACCGTCGCCGGACGGAAGGCGCTGCGGCTCGGAGACGAGTCGCTCGAAGATCGTGGCGATCGCCTCGTGGGCACGCGCGTGCTCGGGAAGAACGTGTGGGCCGAGGTAGACGCGGTCGAACATGAACGCCCGCAGCGACAACATCGCCTCGCCGATCTCCTCGCTCTGGCGGATGTCGCCGGCAGCCGACGACACGTCTACGAGGTCGTGGACGAGCCTGTCGATCCGCTCGGAGCCCGTCGCTCCCAAGAGAGCGATCTCGTCAGGCGGCAGGTCACTGTCGGAGAGGATCCCGTACCGGATCGCATCGTCGATGTCGTGGTTGATGTACGCCACCCGGTCGACCACCCGGACGATCTTCCCCTCGAGCGTCGCGGGTTCCTGGGCGCCCGTGTGCGTGAGGATGCCATCGCATACCTCCCCGGTTAGGTTCAGGCGCTTCGCGATCCGCCATGACTGCTCGTTATGCCGGAACCGACGCCCGAAAGTGGCGTTCAGGGCGTCGTCCAGCGCCTGCTCGCCGGCGTGGCCGAACGGCGTGTGCCCGGTGTCGTGACCGAGGCCAATGGCCTCGACGAGGTCCTCGTTCAGCCGCAAGGCGCGGGCCACCACCCGCGAGATCGCGGTCGTCTCGAGCGTGTGGGTCATGCGCGTGCGGTAATGGTCGCCCGCCGGGTCGATGAAGACCTGTGTCTTGCCTTTCAGGCGTCGGAACGGCTTCGAGTGCACCAGCCGGTCGCGATCGCGCTGGAACGGCGTCCGGACGCTACACGGCTCCTCGGACACGGCCCGGCCGCGCGTCTCGAACGACCTCACCGCGAGCGGCGAGAGCCAGGCTTCCTCGTGCGTGCGAACGCCGTCCTCGAACGGATGCACGGTGCGACCTGCCGGTGATCCCATGCCTGGAGCGTAGTCGCGAAACCGACTAGAACATGCGGGACTGGCCGCCGTCGACGGTGACACAGGTGCCGACGACCCACGACGCACGGGCCGAGACGAGAAACGCAACGACGTCTGCGACCTCCTCGACCGACCCGAGGCGGCCCCAGGGCAGCTCCCGTTCGATGAAATCTGCCATCCCCACCGGGTCGTCGCGCATCCTGCGCTCCCAGCTGCCGCCCGGAAAGAGCGTCGAGCCGGGCGCGATGCTGAACACGCGGATCCCGTCACTCGCGAGATCGCGCGCCATTGCCTTCGCGAGGCTGATCTCGGCGGCCTTGGCGACATTGTAACTCGGCCCGCCTCCTCCTTCGCGCCCCCAGATCGACGCGATCATGGCGATCACGCCGCCGCCTCGCTCGCGCATCGCGGGCACGGCTGCCCGTGAGACGTTGAGGGCCGGGAAGACGTTCTTGCCGAGCACCGTCTCGAGGTCGGCGGCGTCCATCTCGGTGAACGTGCGGGCGCCGGAGGCGCCGACGTTGTTGACGACGATGTCGAGGGCATCGAAGTTCTCCCGGGCCGCTTCGACGACGGCGGCTGCCCCGTCCGGCGTGGCCACGTCCCCGACGACACCGACGAGACGGCCAGGCCCGGCCGAGCCCTCGACCGCCTGTTCGAGATCCTCTGCCCCCCGGGCACACACGACGACGTTTGCGCCCTCCTCGGCCAGGCGCATGGCGATCCCGAGCCCGATCCCACGGCTCGAGCCGGTGACGATCGCGACCTTGCCGGCGAGCCCGAGATCCATGACTCGATCCTACGCGGTGAGTGAGCGTGGCACGCCGTCTACCCTGGGTCGAGTGAGAACGCTCCTGCTCGCCCGACACGGCGAAACCGACTGGAACCGCGAACGCCGCGTCCAGGGCAACACCGACATTCCACTCAACGCCGCGGGGATCGAGCAGGCCTGTGCGCTGGCCGCGTCCCTCGGCCCCGAGCCGCTCGTCGCCGTGTATGCGAGCGATCTCGCCCGCGCCCGCGCTACGGCGGAGCCTGTCGCCAGGCTGCACCGTCTGGAAGTCGTGCTCGACCCGGACCTGCGGGAGAAGCACTTCGGCACGTGGGAGGGCCTGACCGACACCGAGATCCGGCGGCGATTTCCGAACGCGGTGGCTGGGAGCTGGGGTGACGGCGAAACCCGCGAGGAGCTGGCAGGCCGCGCGATCGCGGCAGTCGAGCGCATTCGCGCGCGCCACGATGCGGGTTCGGTGCTCGTCGTCTCGCACGGCGGGCCGCTCCGCGTGATCCTCGAGCATGCCGGGATCGACCACGGCAGGATCGAGAACTGCGCCGTGTTCCGCGTCGACTACTGAGCCAGGCGCTCGCCGCCGAGTCGGCGCAGGGCGCGCTCGAGCTCGGGGGTGCGACCACGGAGACGCTGGAAATCCTGGTCGAACAGCGACAGGACCCGCATCGGTGTCACGGCGACCACGGTGGCGGTACGCCGGCCGGTGACCAGCAGCGCAATCTCGCCGAACGTCTCTCCCGGACCAAGCCGACCGGCGTTCACGCCGTCCACGAGGACGTCGGCCTCGCCCTCCTCGATCGCGTAGAGCACGTAGCCGAAGTCGCCGTGCGTGAGGATCTGCTTCCCCTCCGGGAACTCCACCTCGGTCATCGCTGCAGCGAGCTCGTCGAGCTCCTCGGGTGGGAGATCGGCAAAGAGCGAAAACGCACTGATCCGGCTTGTGTCCACGACCGGTGCATCCTGCCTGTCGCACACCTCGACGCGCCAACGTCTTCACCGGATCGTCACCACCCGGACACCGTCCCTACACGAGGCGTGCTGTCCGATCCCCGGGCGGGTCGAAACAGCTAGCCTGGGGCCCTTGGAGGACTACACCAACAAGTACAAGGGGGAGCAGGTCGAGCTCGCGCTCTTCGGCGGCGAGTACCAGGAAGGCGTGCTGACCGCCTACTGCTCGATCGAGGACGTTCCCCACGTGGAGTTGAACGGGCACATTCTGGTGCCGCTTCAGAACGTAGCGTCGGTGCACTGCTCGAGCCGCTGCGACGCGCCCGAGCCGGACTGGCCGCCACGCGGCCTCGATGCCGACACCGACGGCGACGGCGACGACCGCGACGACGACGGGTAGTGCGCCGCCGGATCACGGCGAACCTGCTCAAGGCCTTCGCGCTCGTGGCCTTCCTTGCCGCGCTCTTCGGCGGGATCGGCTGGCTGATCGGCGGTGAGCGCCGCGCGACGCTCTTCGCCTTCTGCGCCCTCCTGGCGGCGATCGCCGTCTACTGGCTCGGAGATAGGGCCCTGCTCGGGATGCTCGGCGCCCGGCCGTTTGCCCTCGCCGAGGACCCGCTCCTGCGCTCGACCACCGACCGCGTCGCCGCACAGCTCAGGATTCCGGCGCCGAAGCTCGCCCTGATCGACGACGGGTTCCCGCGAGCCTTCGTCGTGGGCCGGACGCCGGGGAGCTCGACCCTGGCCGTCTCGACGGGCGTCGTGCGGGTGCTACGCCGGGAGGAGCTCGAGGCCCTGATCGCCCACGAGCTGGCGCACATCCGGAGCCTCGACGTCCTCACTCAGACGTTCGCTGTCCTCTTCGCGACCACGCTGATCGAGCTCAGCCGGATCGGAGGCTTTCTCTCACGAGCATTGCTGTTCGTGCTCGGGCCGATCGCCGCGGCCTTCACGCACGCGCTCCTGTCTCCAAAGCGCGAGTTCTCGGCCGACCGCGATGCCGCGAGCGTCTGCGACCCACACGATCTCGCCGAGGCGCTGCTCCGGCTCGACCGGGCCGGCGAGCTCGTGGCGTTCACCGCTGCCCCGACGACCGAGCCCCTCTACGCGGTCGACCCGTTCGAGGCCGACCGCCTCTCGCGCATGTTTCGGACGCATCCGCCCCTCGAGGAGCGGGTGCGACGGCTCCGGGCTCTCGGCGGTCAGGCCGACCCCGCATCGACCGTGTCGTAGCAGGGACAACGACAGAAGGGGACACACCTGCGTGCGTCCCCTTCCGGGATCTAATTCGGCGGCGTCCTACTCTCCCAGGGGCTTGCGCCCCAAGTACCATCGGCGCCGGCGGGCTTAACTTCTCTGTTCGGAATGGGAAGAGGTGTACCCCCGCTGCTATGACCGCCGAAAGTGTCAAAGGTGGGGCGCCTCGCCGGCCCCGCAGTTGCGTGGACGGGCACGAGCGCCGCTCGAACCTTCAAAACTCCATAGCGACTCAGACATGTTCTAAATCAAGACCTCGGGCAATTAGTACGGGTCAGCTGAACACATTGCTGTGCTTACACCGCCCGCCTATCAACGTGGTGGTCTTCCACGGCCCTTACTCACTCGAAGTGATGGGGAGCCTCATCTTGAGGTGGGCTTCCCGCTTAGATGCTTTCAGCGGTTATCCCGTCCAGACGTAGCTAGTCAGCAGTGCCGTTGGCACGACAACTGATACACCAGAGGTCTGTTCATCTCGGTCCTCTCGTACTAGAGACGACTC
>JBBQRN010000033.1:0-28944 GCA_038214705.1 Gaiellales bacterium
GGGGGGCCGCCGGGGGCGGGGGCCCCCCGGCGCCCACCTGCCGCGCGCCTGGTCGGGGGGGGGGGGGGGGGGGGGGGGGGGGGTTTTGGTCCCCCCCCCCCCGAGCGGAGGCCCGAAGGGCCGGAGCGACAACTTTCTAACGGTCTGGGTAGCGCCGGGGGGACTCGGGGGGCGTGAGCCCCCCGGAGAGCGGAGCCCCGGAGGGGCGCGGCGTCTATCCAACGGTCTGGGTAACTCCGGGGGGCGGAGCCCTCCGGCGAGCGGAGCCCGAAGGGCGGAGCGTCTTTCATGGCTAGCTCCGAAATGGTCACGGTGACCTTTGACGGCCGCCCGGTGCAGGTGCCGAAGGGCACCGGCCTCGTCGAAGCCGCCCTCGCAGCCGGCATCGAGATCCCGGTCTTCTGCTACGAACCCCGCCTCGGGCCGCCGATCGGGGCTTGCCGGATGTGCCTGTGTGAGGTGGAGGGGATGCCGAAGCTCCAGACCGCCTGCACCATGACTGCGGCGGACGGCCTGACCGTTCGCACCTCACAGACCTCCGCAAGGGCGGCCGAGGGCCAGGAGGCGGTGCTCGAGTTCATCCTCGTCAACCACCCGCTCGATTGCCCGGTTTGCGACAAGGGCGGCGAGTGCCCGCTCCAGGACCTGACCTTCCGCTGGGGGCCCGGCAACACGCGCATGACCTTCCCGAAGCGGACGCTCGAGAAGCCGATCCCCGTCAGCCCGGCGATCGCGCTCGACCGCGAGCGCTGCATCCTCTGCTACCGCTGCACGCGGTTCTCCGAGGGCGTCGCCGAGGACGGCCAGTTGATCGCGCGGAACCGCGGCGCGCTGTCCCTGATCGCGACCTTCGAGGACGAGCCCTACCGCGCGCCCTTCAGCGGCAACGTGATCGAGCTCTGTCCGGTCGGCGCGTTGACCTCGACGCAGTACCGCTTCGAGGCGCGCCCCTGGGACATCCAGAGCGTGCCGACCGTCTGCGGGCTTTGCTCGGTCGGCTGCAACGTCAACGCGACCGTCCGCGAGGGGAAGGTGAAGCGCGTCCTCTCGCGCAACCACCCGGAGGTGGACGGCGGCTGGCTCTGCGACAAGGGCCGTTTCACCTACCCGCACCTGCGCGCCGAGGACCGGATCACCGAGCCGCTCTCGCGCGGCGGGCAGGGGCTGGAGCCGATCTCCTGGGACGACGCCCTCGACCGGGCAGAGGCGCTCCTGCGAGGCGCGGGCACGCGTGTCGTGACGGCGTTCTCCGGCTCCGAGACGGTCGAGCAGGCGTACGCGCTCGGGCGCCTCCTGCGTGGTGGGATCGGCGCCCACTCGGCGGTGCTGCCGGAGTCCACCTCGGATGCGCTCGACGCCTTCAGGCTGCCACTCTCGGCGCTCTCGGAGGCAGAGATCGTCGTTCTCGTCGGTGACGACGACGTTGCCGACCGGGCGCCTATCGTCGACCTCTGGCTCAAGGCCGCCCGCCGCAACGGCGCCGAGATCGTCCACTACGGGCCCACCGGCTCGGTTCCAACCTCGCCCGGCGGGGCGGCCGCCGCACTTCGCGTGCTGGTCGAGCCCGGCAACGACCTCGGGCAGAAGCTTCGCGCGTCCGAGCGCGGCATTCTCGTGTGGTGCGGCAGCGGTGGAGGCGGCGGGGCGCGGCTCGCAGAAGCGGCTCATGCCCTCGGCATGGAGGGGAAGCCCGGCAGCGGCGCCTTCCACCTGCCCGCGACCCCGAACGGGCGCGGCGTCGCCGCGGCGTGGGCCGCGGCTGCCGACGAGGACGACGCGAGCCCCGAGCCGATCGGCCTCCTGATCGTCTCGGGCGACGAGGCCGCCGCCGATCCGGCCGTGCGCTCGCTCGCCGAGCACGCAGAGAAGGTCATCGCGATCACGATGTTCCACGGTCTCGCCGTTGGCTGGGCCGACCTCGTCCTCCCGGCGACGGCCGCGCTCGAGCGTGACGGAACGCTGATGAATCTCGAAGGGCGGCTGCAGCGCCTGCGGCGCGCGGTCGTTGCGCCCGTGCCCGACGAGCTCGCCTGGATCTCGCGGCTCGGGAGCCGGTTCGAGATCGAGGTCTCACCTCACGCCGTCGTCGTCTTCGACGAGCTCTCGGCCCGCGTCTACGGTGGCGTCGACGGCTCGGAGCTGAACGCGACCGCACCGCTGCCCGAGCGCGCGCCCTACGTTGCGCCCGATCCCGCCACGACGCCGGCGGCGACCGCCGAGCCGCGTCCTGCAGGTGAGCACTTCCTCGGCGAGCTCCGGCTCATCCGCTACCGGCCGTTCTTCTCGGGCCCGGTCGTCGAGCGGGTCAGCGAGCTCGCCTTCCAGCGGCCGCCGGTCGAAGTGGAGCTCTCCGCTCCCGATGCTGCGCGCCGGGCGATCACCTCCGGAGACACCGTGCTCGTGCGCTCCAACGGCACCTCGGTGGAGGTGCGCGCCAGGGTCAACCGCGCTCTCGTCGAGGGCGTGGCGCGGATCCCCGACGAGCACGCCGCAGAGCTGCACCTTCTCGTCGAGGTCGTGAAGCCGTGAGCCTGCCAAACCTGATTCTCTCCTCCGGCGCGAACGGGGAGCCGTGGTGGATCTCGGTGATCCAGGCGTTCATCGTGATCAACCTCGTGCTGGTCACGTTCGCCTATCTGACGCTCGCTGAGCGGAAGATCATGGGCCGGATGCAGCTGCGCTACGGCCCGAACAGGGCCGGTCCATACGGCCTCCTACAGCCGATCGCCGACCTCGTGAAGCTGATCCGGAAGGAGAGCTTCTTCCCGGCGGCGGCGATCGACGTGCTCTACATCTTCTCACCGTTCCTGGCCGCCTTCACGGCGCTCTGCACGTTCTCCGTGATCCCGTACGGGCCGGGCTTCGAGATCGCCGGCTACCAGGTCAACGGCTACGTCGCCGACCTCCCGATCGCCCTGCTCCTGATCTTCGCGATCGGCTCGATCGGCATCTATGGCTTCATCCTTGGCGGCTGGTCGTCCGACTCCAAGTACGCGCTGCTCGGCTCGATGCGCACCTGCGCGCAGCTCGTCTCGTACGAGGTCTCGCTGGCGCTGAGCGTCCTCGGGGTGATCCTGATGGCCCGCTCGCTCTCCCTCGTCGACATCGTGCAGGCCCAGGCGAACGAGACCTGGTACGTGCTGCCGCAGTTCGTCGGCTTCGTCGTCTTCCTGATGGCCGGGACGGCCGAAACGGCGCGGGCGCCGTTCGACCTGCCCGAGGCCGAGCAGGAGCTCGTCGCCGGCTACCACACCGAGTACGGCGGCATGCGCTTCGGCCTCTTCTCGATGTCGGAGTACATCAACCTGATCACGCTCACCGGCCTCTGCGTAACCCTCTTCCTCGGCGGCTGGCACGGGCCGTGGCTGCCGGGCCCGCTCTGGTTCCTGATCAAGGTCTTCGCGCTGCTCTTCATGTTCATCTGGATTCGCACGACGGTCCCGCGCCTGCGCTACGACCAGCTGATGCGCTTCGGCTGGAAGGTGCTGCTGCCGGTGGCGACGCTCAACGCAGTCATCACCGCGATTCTCGTGGTGGCGATCTAGTGCGGCGTCTCGCAACGCGTGGGAGAGTGTCGTCGCGAGACACCGCACTGGGTGCCAGTTGCACAGTGCCCCTTGTGAGCATTGCCCCGACCGACCGATCTGAGGGGGGCGCGTGAGTCCCCAGCCGTTCGGAACGCTCAAAGGGTTCGGCGTCACCTTCCGCCAGATCTTCCGCAAGCCCATCACGCAGCAATACCCGGAGTTCAAGCGGGCCGTCTACCCGCGCTTCCGTGGCCGTCACATGCTCCACCGGCACGAGAACGGCCTCGAGAAGTGCGTCGGCTGCTCGCTCTGCGCCGCCGCCTGCCCGTCCGACTGCATCCGGGTCGTGGCGGCCGAGAACACGGCCGAGCACCGCGTCTCCGCCGGCGAGCGCTACGCCCGGATCTACGAGATCAACCTCAGCCGCTGCATCTTCTGCGGCTACTGCGAGCTCGCCTGCCCGTTCGACGCGATCACGCTCGGAAACCAGTTCGAGATCTCCGAGTACTCGCGCGACGACCTGATCTACACGAAGGACATGCTGCTGACCGAGCCGATCAAGCGCGTGCCGGTGCAGGACGCCGACCTCTTCGACACCCCGATCCCGGCCTACAAGTCATCATCCTGACAGATGATGACTTGTATCTGAAGACGAAAACCTTGCCCGTAATCTCTTCGCATCTATCTAACGCAATTCACGCCGAAGGCGGGAATTGCTTTGGGTAACGTTCTCGTCTGGATCATCTGGGTCGTCGCGGCGTTCGCCTGCGTCTCGACCGGGATCGCCGTAATCAGTTTCACGAACCCGTTCTACTCGGCTCTGGCCCTGATCGGCAACCTCGCATCCCTCGCGGTCCTCTTCCTCCTCGCCTCGGCGGAGTTCGTCGCCGCCGCACAGATCCTCGTGTACGCCGGCGCCGTGATGGTGATGTTCCTGTTCGTGATCGCCTACCTCGGCGGCCGCGCCGATGCCCCCTGGGCCGGCGGGCCGCGCTGGCTGCAACTTGGAGCATTCGTCGTCGGCGCTGCGATTCTGATCGAGGTGATCGTCGCCCTGGCGACGAAGGCGAGCGGAGGCCTCTCGAGCGATGCGGAGATCTCCCGCTCGTTCGGGAGCCCGGCGGAGATCGGCAAGCTATTTCTCACCGACCACCTGCTCGCCTTCGAGATCACGTCGATCGTCCTGCTCGTCGCGGCCGTCGGCGGCGTCGTGCTCGGCATGAAGACGCTGGCGGAAGACGAGGCGTAGTGCTCGGCCCCTCCACCACGTGGTACGTCGCGGTTGCGGGCGTCCTCTTCGGAATCGGCACGACCGGCGTGATCCTGCGGCGCAGCCCGCTGATCGTGCTGCTCTCGCTCGAGATCATGCTCAACGCGTCGAACCTCGCGCTCGTCGGCTTCTCGCGCCACTTCGCGTCGGTCGACGGGCAGATCTTTGCGATCTCGGTGATGGCGGTGGCAGCGGCCGAGGTGTGCGTCGGACTCGGCCTGATCGTCGCCTTCACCCGTCGGAACATGGCGCTCGACGTGGACACGCTGACGGAGTTGCGCGGATGATCGCAGGGGCGTGGCTCTGCCTGCTGGCGCCTCTTGCGGGAGCGCTGCTGATCACACTCGCTGGGACGCACCTCTCCCGGGCGGCCGCCGGCTGGATCTCGACCCTTTCCGTGTTCGTCGGCTTCGCAGGCGCGCTCGTTGCCTTCCTCCAGGTGGCCGGCGAGAGTGCGGACGAGCGTTCGCACACGTCGACCGCCTATACCTGGCTTGCGGCCGGCAAGTTCCAGGTGGCGATGCAGATCCTCGTCGACCCCGTGTCGCTGACGATGATGCTGATCATCACCGGCGTCGGCGGCCTGATCGTCTGGTACTCGATGGGCTACATGAAGGGCGAGGACGAGGAGCGCCGTTACTTCGCGTACATGGCGCTCTTCGTGTTCTCGATGCTGATGCTCGTGATGGGCGGCAACCTGCTGCTGCTGCTCGTCGGCTGGGGCCTCGTCGGGCTCGCTTCGTACCTCCTGATCGGCTTCTACCACGACCGGCCCGAGGCGATCGCCGCCGCCAAGAAGGCGTTCCTGATGAACGCGATCGGCGACGCCGCGATGGCGCTCGGTTTCTTCCTCCTGATCGCAAAGACCGGCTCGCTCGACTTCTCGACTGCGTTCGACGCGGCCTCCAGCGGGCAACTGTCGCCCAACACCGCCAATCTCGTCGCCCTCGGTCTTCTCGGCGGCGCCGTCGCCAAGTCGGCGCAGCTGCCGCTCCACACCTGGCTTCCGGATGCGATGGAAGGCCCGACCCCGGTCTCCGCCCTGATCCACGCGGCGACCATGGTCACCGCCGGCGTCTACCTGATCGTCCGCACCCACGCGATCTTCGAGGCGGCGCCGAACGTGCAGCACCTGTCGGCGATCATCGGTGGCGTCACGATCGTCGTCGCCGGGCTGATCGCGCTCGTACAATGGGACATCAAGCGGGTGATCGCATACTCGACGATGTCGCAGATCGGCTACATGTTCCTTGCGGCCGGGATCGGCGCGTACGGCTACGCGATGTTCCACCTGTTGACCCACGCCTTCTTCAAGGCACTGCTCTTCCTCGCGGCGGGGGTGATCATCCATCACCTCGCGGGCGAGCAGGACGTGCGGAAGATGGGCGGCCTGCGCAAGGTTATGCCGTACACCCACGCCGTGTTCCTCGTCGGCGCCCTCGCTCTCGCCGGCATTCCGCCGCTCTCGGGCTTCTGGTCGAAGGACGGGATCATCGCGTCGGCGCTCGCCGAGGGAGGGGTGCTCGGCTACACGCTTCTCGTGCTCGGGCTGCTCGGTGGATTCCTCACCGGCGCCTACACGTTCCGGCTCTACTACCTCGTCTTCCACGGCGAGCCGTCGGAGCTCGTGCTCGAGCACGCCGGCGGGCACATGCACGAGGCCGAGAGAGCGCACGGCCACGGTGAGCACGCCCACGGGGAAGGGCCTCTCTCGATGCTCGCGCCGGTCGGGGTGCTGGCAGTGCTCGCCGCGATCGGCGGCCTCATCGTGATCCCCGGTCTCTGGGAGCCGTTCCTGACCTGGATCGACGGTGTCGCAGAGCCGCTCGTCACGGCGTCGGTGACGCAGGACTATGCGACCAGCGCTGCCGCCGTCGCGCTGGCGGGCATCGGTATCTGGCTCGCCCGGTGGGCCTTCGTGGCCGGTCGCGAGCTCGTTCCCGCGTCTGCCCTGCGTACGGTCTTCGAGCACAAGTTCTACTTCGACGAAATCTACGACGCGCTCTTCTCCCGTCCGGCACAGCTCGTCGCCAACCGTCTGCGCGACGACGTCGAGGTTCCGGTCGTCCAGCGCTCGCTCGGCGAGATCGGAACAGGTGTGAAGGAGGCGGCAGGAGGGACGGCGCGCCTGCAGAGCGGCCTCCTGCGCTCGTACGCCCTCGTCATCGCCGGCTCGGTATTCGTCCTGATGGTCGTCTTCGTGGCGGTTCGCTGATGCTGACGAACCTGCTCATCTTCCTGCCCCTGATCGGTGCACTCGTCGTCTGGGCGGCGCCGCTCTCCCGAGGCGAGACGGCGGCCCTCGCCGTGCTCGTGGCGCTCAGCGAGGTGGCGATCTGGGTCGTCGCACTCGTCGGCTTCGACTTTGGCTCGGCCTCGCTCCAGGACTCGGCGCAGCGCGAGTGGTTCGGCGATCTCGGCGTCACCTACCACGTCGGCTTTTACGGCTTCTCGCTCTGGCTGGCCGGACTGACGGTGGTACTCGGGGCTGCCGCGATCGGGTTCGGCGCCTGGGTCGGACGCGACCGGGCCCGCGCGTACTTCGGACTGATGCTCTTTCTGATCGGCGCTGTCGTCGGGGTCTTCGCCTCTCAGGACCTGCTCGTGTTCTACGTCTTCTTCGAGGCGATGCTGATCCCGATCTACGTGCTCGTCGGGGTCTGGGGCGGCCCCAACCGGATTACCGCGACCGTAACGTTCGTCATCTACACGATGGTGGGCTCGCTGTTGATGCTCGCCTCCATCGTGGTCTTCGGTCTCTCCCAGGGTACCTTCAGCCTGATCGACTCCGGCACGAGCGGTAACGAGTGGGTCTTCCTCGGCTTCATGATCGCCTTCGCCGTGAAGGCTCCGCTACTCCCCTTCCATGGCTGGCTGCGCACCGCGTATACCGAGGCGCCGCCCGAGGTGGCCGCGCTCCTCTCCGGCGTCGTCTCGAAGGCCGCCGTCTTCGGACTCGTCTGGATCGTGCTGCCCCACTTCCCGGGGCCGGTCGACTCCTGGCGCACCGTCGTGCTCGTGCTCGCCGCCGCCGGCCTCGTCTACGGGTCGCTGCTCGCCTTCCGCCAGCCGGACATCCGCGGGGTCGTCGCGTACTCGTCGATGGGCCAGATGAGCCTGATCGTGCTCGGGATCTTTGCCGCCAACGACCTCGGCCTCGACGGCGCGATCCTCCACTCGGTCAGTCACGGCCTCGTCTCGGCGGCCATGTTCCTGCTGGCGGGGATGCTGATTCACCGCACCGGAACCGACCGCTTCGCCGACCTCGGTGGGCTTGCGAAGGGTCGCCCGGCGCTGGCGACCGTCGTGATGGTGGTCGGAATGCTGACCCTGGCGGTACCGGGCTCGGCCAACTTCGCCGGCGAGTTCGCGATCCTGGCGGGCGTCTTCACCCAGGGTTGGGGCTACGCCGCCGTCGGCGCCGTCGCCATCGTGCTCGCCGCGATGTACACGCTACGGCTGATCTCTGCCGTGCTGCATCGCGCGCGCGGCGAGGCGGTTCGCGAGGAGTCGCGCGACCTCCGCCTGCTCGAGCTCGCACTCGTCGTGCCGCTCGTCGCGATCCTGCTCGCGTTGTCGGTCTGGCCGACAGCGATCAGCGGCCACTCGCCAGGCCTGCCGACGCAGGGATCGTCGGAGGCGACACCGTGATCGTCGCCTCATCGATCGCCACCCCGCACGTCGACTGGCTCGCTCTCTCGCCGGCGCTCGCTCCACTCGCGGCGGCCGCGATCTGTCTGCTCGGGGCGGTCCTCGTGCCGTCGGCGGTGCGACGCGGCTTCTCCGTCTTCGTGACGGCCGCGGGCTTCATCACCTCGGGCGTGCTCGCGGCAGTGCTCTTCCACCGCTCACCCGAGGTGCAGCACCTCATCTCGGACTCGATGACGCGTGACCGCTTCGCCGCATTGACACAGATCCTGATCGCCGGCTTCGGACTGCTGGCGGCGCTCGTGTCGTTCGGCGATCGGCGCCGCGACCACGTGGGCGAGTACTACGCGCTCCTTGCGGCCGCGGGCGGCGGCATGGCGTTCTTCGTCTCGGCGAGCAACCTGATGACCCTCTTCCTCGGACTCGAGTGGTTCTCGATCGCGCTCTACATCCTGGTCGCGCTCGACACGCACCGGAAAGAGTCGCTCGAGGCGGGCCTCAAGTACCTGATCGTCGGCAGCTTTGGATCGGCAATCCTCCTCTTCGGCTCGGCGCTCACGTACGGCGCCACGGGCGAGCTCGGGTTCTCGGCGATCCGGGACGCGACAGCGGCCGACAGCTCGCTCTTCGTGGCAGGCCTTGCGATGATCATCGCCGGGCTGGCATTCAAGGCGTCGGCGGCGCCGTTCCACATGTGGACGCCGGACGTCTACGAGGGCGCACCGACCCCGGTGACGGCCTTCATGTCGGCGGCAACGAAGGCCGCGGCCCTCGTCGTCACGTACCGCATCCTCGTCACGGCCTTCCCCGAGCAGGCCGAGATCTGGTCGGTTGCGATCGCCGTCCTCGCGGTCGCCTCCCTCGTTGTCGGGAATCTCGCGGCACTCGCCCAGAAGAACATCAAGCGGATGCTTGCCTACTCGTCCGTCTCGCAGGCCGGCTTCATGCTGATCGCTGTCGCGGCCAACAACCAGATCGGCGCAAAGGCACTGCTCTTCTATCTAATCCCCTACGGTGCAGCGTCGATCGGTGCATTCGCCGTGATCGCCGCCCGCGAGCGCGAGCTCGGCCGCGAGGTGACGCTCACGACGCTCGAGGGTTGGGGCTGGGAGCGGCCCTTCCACGGCGCCGCGATGTGGGTCTTCATGCTCGGCTTTGCCGGCTTCCCGTTCACGGGCGGGATGATCGGCAAGTTCTACGTCTTCAGCGCCGCCTACGAGGCGGGCTGGTGGTGGCTGATCGTGATCGGCGTGATCGCGACCGCGGTGAGCATCTACTACTACCTCGCCGTGGTGCGAGCGATGTACATGCGCCCGGCCTCGGCCCGGGCCGACCTGATCGTCGCAGGCGGCTCGCCGCCGTCCGACCCAGCGCTGTCGGTCGCGATCGGGGCCGCGGTCGCCGTCACGGTCGGGACGTTCTTCCTCGTGCAGCCGCTGATCGATCTGGCCGGCAAGGCCGCCGACTCGCTGCCGTTCTAGCGGTCGTCTGGCCCGGCTGCGGCGGGTCGATTACGCTGGCGGGATGATCTCGCTCACCTGGCTCGGGCACGCCGCCTTCCGGTTCGATCTGCCCTCCGGCGAGCGCCTCTACGTCGACCCGTTCCTGACCGGCAATCCCTCGTGCCCTGCCGGCGAGCTCGAGCCGGAGCGGGTCGATGCGATCCTCGTCAGCCACGGGCACGAGGATCACGTCGGCGACACCGTCAAGCTGGCACGGGCATTCGCCGCTCCGGTGCTCGCGCAGGTGGAGCTCCGGGGGCTGCTCGGGGTGGAGATCGGACAGGAGATGGCGCTGTCCCTGAACAAGGGCGGCGGCCGCGAGCTGCTCGGCTCGCGCGTCACGCTCACGCATGCGAACCACTCGTCCTCGTGGAATGGATCGTACGCGGGCGAGTCGTGTGGCTTCGTGATCGAGACGCCGGGCGAGCCGACGCTCTACTTCGCGGGCGACACGAACGCGTTTGGCGACATGGCCCTGATCGGCCGCATCTACGAACCCAACGTCGCGATCCTCCCGATCGGGGATCACTTCACGATGGGCCCGCGGGAGGCAGCCGTCGCCGCCGAGCTCGTTGGAGCCGTGCGCGTCGTCCCGAGCCACTACGGCACTTTCGGGCTTCTCACCGGCACTCCCGACGACCTGCGGCCGCTGCTCCCGGCGGGAGTCGAGTTACTCACGCCCGAGCCGGGGGAGACGATCTCACTGTGAGCAGGCGCGAGCGCTGGTTCGGGGCGAGCGGCCGAAAGGTGCCGGAGGTGGCACTCCGCGGCACGGTCGATCTGACGGGAGCGCTCGAGCTCGACTCCATCGCGAACGTCGAGCTGCTGCGGACGGCGCACGCCGAAGGCGTACCCGTCGTCGTCTACGCCGCAACGGCCGATGAGGTCGGGCTCGCGCTCGCCCGGCCAGAGGTCGCGTGCGTGCTCGTCACCGACGAGGCCCTCCTCGCCCTCGACCTCGCCGACCTCACCTATGGCTAGCCGTTCCGTCGTTGCCACCTACTCGATCTGTGCCTGCGATCTCGAGGCTGGGCAATGGGGGGTCGCGACACAGTCGAAGTTTCTTGCCGTCGGCTCGGTGGTGCCCTGGGCCGCGCCGCACGTGGGAGCAATCGCTACCCAGTCGTACGCGAATCCTCGGTATGGACCGGACGGGCTCGAGCTTCTGCGCGCGGGCAGCTCGGCCGAGGAGGTCGTCGAGCGGCTGACGGCGGCTGACGAGGATCGCGAGCAGCGCCAGCTCGGCGTCGTCGATGCCGCCGGCCGAGCCGCGACATTCACGGGAGCTTCCTGCCACAGCTGGGCCGGGGGCGCCGCCGGCCATTGCTTTGCCGCGCAGGGCAACATCCTCGTCTCCGAGGACACCGTTGCGGCCCTGGCCACGACGTTCCTCGCGACCGGGGGGCGGCCGCTCGCGGAACGGCTGCTCGACTGCCTCGCCGCTGCGCAGGCCGCCGGAGGTGACAAGCGCGGCCAGCAGGCGGCGGCGCTGCTCGTGGTCGAGCGGGACGGTGGCTACGCCGGTCTCTCCGACACGCTCGTCGACCTTCGGGTCGACGATCACGAGCGCCCGGTCGAGGAGCTACACCGCCTGTTCCGGATCCACGACGTGCTGTTCGGCAGCACGCCGCGCGACGAGTGGCTCGACGTCGACGACGCGCTGCGCACTGAAATCGAGGAGCGGCTCGCCGCGCTCGGGCATGCCAGTCTGGCCGACTGGGCCGGAGTGGAGAACCTCGAGGAGCGCGTGGACGACAGCGGCCAGATCGACCCGGTCGTGCTCGCCGCGCTGAGGGACGCCGGGTGAGCGAGCGCTTCACGGTGATGCGCCTCGACGAGATCGAGGGCTACGCCGACGAGGGTCGCCCCCGCTGGCACATGATCCGCGCCATGCTCGGAATCGAGTCGTTCGGGATCAACGCGTGGCGGGCGACGGAGGCGGGGCAGGAGATCATCGGGGAGCACGACGAACTGGGACAGGGCGCCGGCGGCCACGAGGAGCTCTATCTGATCCTCTCCGGCCGGGCCACGTTCACCGTGGACGGAGAGTTCGTCCCTGCCCCCGCAGGGTCGCTCGTCTACGTCAAGGATCCGGCCGCAAAGCGGAGCGCCGTTGCGGATGAGGCGGCGACGACCGTGCTCGTGATCGGCGGGTGCCCCGGAGCCGCATTCACGATCTCGCCGTGGGAGCGCTCCGCGGAAGCGCTGCGATTCTGGAACACGGGCGACTGGGACAGCGCGATCCTGATCCTGAAGGCTCAGCTGGTCGAGGATCCGGGCAACGCGAACGTCCTCTACAACCTCGCGTGCGCCGAGTGCCGGGCGGGGGAGCGACGCGAGGCCCTACGCCACCTCGGGCGGGCCGTCGAGCTCGAGCCGCGCTTCGCCGAGCTGGCGTCGGCCGATTCCGATCTCGACATGATTCGCGACGACCCGCTGTTTCCGCCGGCGCCGGCCTGAGGCCTCAGGCGTCGCCGGGGAGCCGGATCCCCGCCGCAAGCTTGCGGAACGCGGGGACGGGATCGTGCTCGGGGCGGGCGACGAGCAGCACCGCCGAGTGCGACTCCTCGGCGAGAGCCGCGACGAGCAACTCGAGTCCGACCGCAAGGGCAAACGCCTTGTGCGCGAGCGGGCCACCGAAGGGCACCAGCTCGTCGGGTGAGGCGAGCCCGGCGAGCACATCGCCGTGGGTAACGGCTCCCATCGACACGTCCACGACGACCGGGTCGCCGGCCGTCGAGGGGATCCCGATCGCGAGTGGGTTCGTGCCCGTTAGCGGGGCTCCCCCGCCGGGTGGAGCAAGGCGTCGCGGCGAGGTCGCGGTGAGGACCGCAACGTAGCCACCCTCCGCCAGGCGACGCACCCAGTAGCCGAGGGCGCCGGTCGGGAAGCAGCGGTCGGCAACGACGAGCCGGGCGCTGTGCAACGGTCGCGCGAGCAGATCGTCACACACCGCCGAGAGCGTCAGGTAGCCGAGCGCGCCGGCACCGTTCCAGCGGTCGATCGCGCCGTCGCCCCCTTGCTTGACGGGCACCGCGTTCCGGTCGAACACCTGTGACTCGAGCCACGCCACCCGCGAGAACCCGTGGCCGCGCTTACCCCGAGCCTCGGCATCGGCGAAGTGGCCGAACAGGACCGCCACGGCCGAGTCGGGGAGCCCAAGGGCCCGGAGCCGCAGATATGCCTCATCCGGGGTAATCAGGTCAGCCTTTCAGGAGCGCGGCTTACGCAGCGCTTACATTCCCTGCGTTTCTCCCACATACGATCGGTCAAGACTCTGAACGTACCCAATCGTTGAGAGGAACCAATGCGCCGCACATTTCTGATCGCATTCGGCACGATCGCCGCGCTCGCCACGGCCGCTGTCGCCATCGCGGTGACGACCGCCGCCGGGGTAAGCCCGGCCAAGGCCACGTTCGCCGCGGGCAAGGTCGACGAGTCGAAGACCCGCACCTGCACCGGGGCCGACGGCAAGGCGTGGGAAGTCACCCACGGCCATTATTCGGGGACGATCACCTTCGCGGATCCGAACGCCGCCCTCGGCGGCCCGCTCGTGATTCACGCGAAGGCCGCATTCGACACGACGGACTCGCTCGGCGTGATCGAGGGCTCGTTCCGGAGCAAGGACGAGTCTGACGACAGCCGCCTGAGGGGCAGGTTCGCCGGCACCCTCGACAGCGCCGGCAAGATGGTCGGCTACCTCGTCGGCGACGCTCGCGGTCGCCGGACGAAGGTGCTCGGCAACCTGAGCGCCACCTTCAACAAGACGACCGGGTTCGCCGACGGACAGTTCGGCGCGGGCAGCTCGACGGCTGTTCTGGGCGTCATCGCAGGCCCCGTCTGCAGGGACTCGAAGTCCGAGCCGAAGCCGAAGCCGGAAGGTCGGCCCGTCGAGGTTCGTGGCGAGGTCACCGTGATCACGGGTGACGGCATGAACCTCCCCGGCACGATCACTGTCAAGGGGAAGGGACCCGGCAGCGCCACGTGCACGCGGGACGCCGCGTCGCCGCAGACCAAGCCCGCCGACTACCCGAGCGGAACCAAGGTCGAGATGAAGTGCGTCAACCTCGCAGGCATCTGGACATTGCGCCAGATCGAGAAGCACTAACACGTTCCTCGGGGAGAGGAGCACTGTCCGACCGCGGAGGGCGCCGAAAGGCGCCCTCCGTCGTATTAGAGAACGGTCAATGCTTTGCGGATCGTGCCGCGGCGGGTGGCCTTGATCCGCTCGGCGAGCGCGACGATCGCGACCGTCGCCTCGGCGTCGGGCGCCGCCTCGAGGATCGGCACTCCTGCATCGGCTGCCTCGCGCAAGGCAGGGTCGAGCGGAACGGAGCCGAGGAGCGGCACGCCGATCTCGTCGGCGAGGCGCTGGCCGCCGCCAGAGCCGAAGATCTCCTGGCCGGTACCGACGAGGTACGACATGTTCTCGGCCACCCCGATGATCCGCATGCCGACCTTCTCCGCCATCTGGGCCGCCCGAACCGCCACCTGCTGCGCTGCCGGCTGCGGCGTCGTGACGATCACGACCTCGGCACGCGGGAGCAGCTGCCCGAGGGAGATGGCGACGTCACCGGTTCCCGGCGGCATGTCGACCACGAGCGTGTCGAGGTCGCCCCAGTAGACGTCCGAGAGGAACTGCTCCAGAGCGCGGTGCAACATCGGTCCGCGCCACATCACGGGGGCGTTGTCGTCGAGGAAGAAGCCGATCGACATCAGCTTCAGGTCGCCCCGGACGGGTGGCACGATCATCGTGTCCACGACAACGGGGCGCTGCTGGACACCGAGCATGTGCGGGATCGAGTGACCGTAGATGTCCGCGTCGAGCACTCCGACACGCTGACCCTGCGCCGAGAGTGCGGCGGCGAGATTGGCGGTCAGGGTGGACTTGCCGACCCCGCCCTTGCCGGAGGCAATTGCGAGCACGCGGGTCGTCGGCGAGAGCGAGATCGTCTTCTCGGGGCGCCCGCCGCGCAGCCGCGTCGAGAGCGCCGCCTTCTCGTCGGGGCTCATCACGTCGAACGCGAGCCGCACGCCCGTGACGCCTTCAACAGCGCCGACGCTCGCCTGCACCTGGTCCTCGAACGAGGCCCGCATCGGGCAGCCGGCGACAGTGAGAGCTATGGTCACGTCCACCGAGCCGTCGGCGCCGACGACGACGTCCCGGACCATGTCGAGCTCGGTCACAGGCTTGTGCAGCTCGGGGTCGATCACCGACTCGAGCGCCTTCAGGATCGCATCTCGCTGTGGCACCATCGCCGACCGAGCCTACCAGCGGCCTCCGTATTTGCCCGCGGAAGCGCGGGGGAGTTTCCACGGCGGCGTGGGGCCGTCACCTGATGCAGCGAGACGTTCGGAAGACGAGGGTTAGGCAACAGTTGTCTGGCGGCCACCCGCACGCGGCCGCCAGGAAAGCAGCCCAGGGATCAACGGAGGTTGAGCAAAGTGGACAAGCGAAGATGGCTCGAGTACGGCGGTATCGCTTCAGGCGTGATCCTGATCGCGTTCGGCATCGGCGCAATCGGGTTGAGCATCAATGGCTACAGAACGGTGAACGACAGCCTGAAGGCGGAGAAGATCGGCGCCGAGGCGACGAGCGGGATGAACCCTACGAAGATCGCCGAGGACGCGAATGCATCGGGGCTCCCCTCCACGGTGACGCTGCCCACGTGCAACGTTGACGGCAAGCAGATCGACACAGCACCCGAGGCACGCTGCTTCGCCGAGTACATGCGGATCCACGCGCTCGAGTCGACAGGTGGGCTCACCTATTCCGAGCTCGGCCGCTACCAGGCGAAGGACGGCAACCCGAAGGGCACAGACGACTTCGCTTCCGCAGCAACGGACGCCAACGGCAAACCGATCGCAAACAGTGCCCGTGACACCTGGATCACGGCGACCGCGCTCAGCACCGCACTGAACGTCTCGTTCATGGCCTTCAACCTGGCGCTCTTCGGCATCGTCGTCGGCGTCGCGCTGCTACTGAGCGGAGTCGGGTTCATGATCCTCGCAATCCTGGCAATCGGCGGGGGCACCCTCCGCTCGAAGAAGGCCGAAACCGAGGACACCGCTGCCCCGGCTGCGAACTGAGCCGCGACCGCGACTCACACCCCGTTTGACCCGCGAAGGGGCGGCATCTGCTGCCCCTTCGTCGTTCAGCCTGAAAATCTAGCCCTTCCGCAACGTCTAGCCCCGAGCGCCGCCTGAAGCCCGCAGAAACTCGGCGACACGCCGCAGGTTCGCGTCGCCGTACGCGGCGTAGGCCGGCATGACCGAGCCCGGCCGAACACAGCCCGGGCACCGAAGTCGCCGTACGAATGCCGCCGCCACCGTCTTCTTGAGACCTGAGCGGGTGAGGTCGGGGGCGGCGCCGCTCGTGCGACCACTGCCCGCGTAGCGGTGGCAGGAGAGGCAGCCCGAGATGGCGACGATCTTCGCGCCGGGGATAGCCGCCTCCGGCAGTCGCTCTGCCTTCACCCACCGCGCCACCGTCGCACGGCAGGACGCCTTCGCATTGCACGCTGCGATCGGCTTCGCCGGCAGCTTCGGCGGCCCTACCGGCGGGCTCGTCCACGGCTTCCCGATCAGGTAGGAGACGAGATCCTCGATCTGGAGCCTTGTGAGCCCCCCGGGCGGCTGCATCATCCCGCTGACGTACCCGGGTACCACGTAGGCGCTGGGTACGAGGATCGACTCGGCGACGTAGTCGGCGAGCGGCTTGCCCGCGTCGACTGCGTGGGCCTGAAGGTTCGCGAGGGTCAGCTGAGGCCCGGTCGACGGCTCGGAAGGGTTGGCGCTCACCGCGTGGCAGCCGGAACAACCACCCGGCCCGGAGAACACGGCTCGGCCTCGATCCGGGCTGCCGGTAGCCGCTGACCAGGACGTGCCGCCACCGGTAGCGACGAGAACCCCGGCGAGTAGCGCAGCCGCTGCAAGGATGACGGCGGCGCGAATCATCATCGGAGGATCGTAGCTTTGCCCTGGCTATGTATTCGACCGGGTTTTCCGCAGACGAACTGTGGATCGGTCGCGTAGGCTTCGAGGGAGATGCCCGAGCGCTGGACCCGAGCCGTCCTCCGCCATCAGTCGCTCGTCGTCATCGCCTGGCTCATCGTCGCAGTGGTAGGAGTGGCCGCGTCGACCCGGCTGCCGGGCCTCACGTCCAATACGTTCGGCGTGCCGGGCACCGACTCGGAGCGGGCGAGGGTGCTGCTCCAGGAGTCGTTCGACGAGCGCCCCGACGGCACATTCACCGTCGTCTTCCCCGTCTCGCAACCATCCGATCGGGCAACGCAACTGGAGCTCGAGAGGCGCCTCGAGCGAGCGGCGCGCGTGATTCCCGGTGCGACGGCTCGCTCGCTGCATATCGCCAGACGCATCGTCTACGGTGATATCGCGACGACTCTGCCGCTGCAGGAGGCAAAGGGCCACACCGACGCGCTGCGGCGCGCGCTGAGCGACCCCGACGGGCCACCTGCGCTCGTCTCAGGGGCTCCGGCCTTACAGCACGACCTCGATCCAATAGTCTCGGCCGATCTCCGCCGCGCCGAGCTGATCGCGATCCCGATCGCGCTGGCCATCCTCGTGGCGCTCCTCGGCTTCTCGGCAGCTGTGCTGATCCCATTCCTGTTCGCAGCGGGAACGATCGCCGGCGCGCTGACGATCGTCTACGCGCTCGCTCACGGGATGGCGATGGCGTCGTACGTGACGAATCTTGTCGCCCTGATCGGCCTCGGGATCGCGATCGACTACTCCCTGCTCATCGTGTACCGCTACCGCGCCGAGCTCGCGCAGACCGGCTCTCGCGACGACGCCGTCGTCCGCACGATGGAGACTGCGGGCCGCGCCGTCGCATTCTCCGGTCTCGCCGTTGCGATCGGGCTGGGCGCGCTTCTCTTCGTCCCCGTTCCGTTCATTCGCTCACTCGGAGCCGGCGGCCTTCTCGTCCCGTTCGTCTCGATCGCCGGAGTAGCGACTCTGCAACCGATCCTGCTCGCCCATCTCGGTCGATCCGGGCGAACGTCGAGCGCGAACGGCAACGGCCTGTGGCGTCGCCTGGCCCGGATGGTGACGCGCCGGCCCTGGGTCGTCCTCTCGGTCGGCCTGGCGATCATGCTTCCGGCCGCTGCAGCCGCGACGACGCTCGAGGTCACGCCCGGGTCGATCGCGTCGATCCCAGGCAGGTCGGAGTCCGTGCGGGGGTTCGAGCTGCTACAGGACCGGCTTGGCCCGGGTGTCGTGGCGCCAACCCAGATCGTCGTCGACTCGGGCTCTCCGGGTGGAGCGCGCACGGGTGCCGTTCGGGCCGCGATCGTGCGGCTCGTCAGCGACACGGCGTCGGATCCGGAGGTGCAGGCGGTCGCGTACGGTAGGCGGAGCCCGTACGTCGATCCGAGCGGCCGCTACGCGCGCGTGATCGTCGTCGGGCTGCACGACTACGGCTCCGTCGCGACACGCCTCCTCGTAGGCCGGATCCGTCACGACCTCGTTCCGGCGGCGCGCTTTCCGGCCGGTACGGTCGTCGTTGCGGGCGGGCCGCCACCGCAGGGCGTCGACTTCGTCTCGCGCTCCTACGAGGCCTTCCCCTGGCTCGTCCTCGCCGTCCTGGCCTTGACCTTCGTGATCCTGCTCATGGCGTTCCGTTCGCTCCTCCTGGCCGCGCAGGCGGTGCTGCTCAACCTTCTCTCGGTTGCCGCCGCCTACGGCCTCCTCACGGTGGTGGTCGAGCACGGCGTCGGTGCGGCTTTCCTCGGAATCGAGCAGTCCCGTGCAGTGGAGGCCTGGGTCCCGATCGTCCTCTTCGCCCTCCTGTTCGGTCTCTCGATGGATTACGAGGTCTTCGTCGTGAGCCCCATGCGCGAGGCCTGGGACGAGGGCGCCGACAGCGCTGCAGCGGTGACCCGGGGCCTCGTTCGGACGGGGCGGATCGTGACAGCCGCTGCGGCGATCATGGTCGTGGTGTTCGCCGGCTTTCTCGCCGGCAGCGTCCCCGGCCTGCAACAGCTCGGCCTCGGACTCGTGCTCGGGATCCTCCTCGACGCGACGATCGTGCGGATGCTGCTCGTCCCGGCCCTGATCATCCTGCTGGGAGGCGCCAGCTGGTGGCTCCCCCGGTGGCTGACTCGGCTCGGCCGAAGGTCGCTGTCGCCTCGCTGAGGTGAACAGGCCTGGGACGGGGGAGGCGCGGCGTCCGCCGTCCCCCGCCATAGGCTCATTCCTACTCGACGACCGTGATCGCCAACCGGTAGGCGGGCAGGTTGTACCCGGCGGCCAGCCCCGGTGCGTCATTCGCGAAACCGAGCAGCGGCACCATGCCAAGCTGGGAGTACGGGTAGGCCGGCTGCTGCGTGTAGAGCAGCGGGTAGAGGTCGATCAGATGCGTTCCCGGGTCGCCGGTCGCCATCAACTGGATCCGGACGTAGCCGTTGCTGTTGAAGCCACAGGCGTACCCGATGTAGCTGTTGTCGTACGTCACCGCGACGGTGTTGTCGATCTGGGTCCAGCCGACGCCCTTGATCTCGACAATGAAGGGCTCACCGGCCTTGACCCTCTTCGGGATCGAGACGAAGCTCCGCTTGACGTAGTACGGAACCTGTGCCTTGATCTGACCGTTCTGAACGACCTGGACAGCATGCCAGCCGCCGAGGCCGTCCGGCACCGTGATCGCCGTCTTCAGCGTCCCGTCGGCGCCGACGGTGGCCGAGCCGAGCTGCTCGTTCACGAAATTCCAGCACGTTCCGGTGCAGTTGACCCTGTTCCCGACAACGCTCGTCCACTGCAGCGCGGCCGGCACGTTCGGGATCAGCCCGGCGGCGGTCACGGCCACCTTCGAGAGGATGGGGCCTGCCCCGGAGTCGAGCTTCGCGGTCGCGGTCGAGCCCGCTGCGACGTTCGTCGACAGAACGGTCGTCCGCTCGGTGATCGTCGGCTGCACGGCGACCGGCCACTCCATGGTCGGAGGTGGAGCACCGGCATCCTTCGTCACCGTGAACTTCATGCGGTGGGCGTCTGTCCACGGCACCGGTGACTGCTGCATGTTGAGGTACGGCACCGTGTGACTCGACCCGGCGTACTCGATGAAATGCGCGCCGGGATTGCCGGACGCGCGAATCTTGAACTGCGTCCACCCGCGCGTCGTGTTCGCGGAGACGGCGCCTGCGTACCGATTGTCGTAGAGGACGCTGCCGACGCTCTCGTAGGTCGGGGAGCCCATGCCGTTGACCGTCACCGTGATCGGCGTGCCGACCGGGCCTTTCTTCGGGCTGATCGTCACCGTCCGCTCGAGCAGGTAGCCGCCCTTTGCGGCTTGTTTGCCATCGATCACCGCGAAGATGTCGTGCAGTCCACCGTAGTCCTTCGGGGCGACGAACGTCGTCTTGAAGGCCCCGCTCGCATCCGTCGCCGTGTTCCCCAGCGCGACCGCTATCTTGTCGACTTTGCGGCCGATGTAGTCGACGCTGTCGGGCTTCGAGTCGAGGATGAAGCGGACGCTCGCCGTCATCCAGACGAGGTGGATGGCCTTGCCTCCCGGCAATCCCGTCCCCGAGATGGTGACCTTCACTCCCGCGGGCGCCACGTCAGGCGTCGTCTTCAGCGCCGCCGTCGTGTCCGTCGGCGCGCCCCCATCAACCACGGGCCCGAAGAGCGTAGGGGCTCCAGGGATGACCGGGGCGGTGACGGGTGTCGGCGCCGCCAGAGCGCCGGTGTGAAGGAGCACGAGCGCCGCGACGGCAACTGCGCCGCCGAGGGCGGCCTTCCTTCTTCTCCTCCAACTGCTCTGTGTGCGGCTCATCAGTCTTCTTCCTTTCGTCGCATGAGGGCGTCTAGTGGGCTGACCGGCAACGTTTGTCGGTTTCCACGGATGTCCCGATCGCTGCTGTCGATCGCGGAGCAGCCACCCCCACCAACACGGCAAACATTGCCTGATGGTTCACTAGCTGCGAGCCTTGACCGTTGCGACCTTCTTCGTGGCCGTGACGTTCAACTGCGGGACGACCGTGTACTTGTACTCGTACGTCCCGAACGTGTCGTCCTCGGTCTTGAAGACGATCTTCGCGGTGGCCTCGCCGAGCGGAGCGTCCGCCGGGAGGTTCCAAGCCGCCGTCCAGAACCAGACCTTGTTGGTCGCCGCCCCGTGCGAGCCCCAGCTCATCTTCAGATTCGGTGACCCAACGACGCTCACGTAGGCGTACTTGATGTTCTCGGTGGTGAGGACGTCACCGCTGCCCGCAACGGTGCCCCAGACGCGGAAGACCTGCTGCTCTCCGCGGATGAAGACGTTCGTCTGCGTGCAGCTGACCTTCCTTCGCGGCGTGCCCGTGGCGGGCCGGGAGCCATTGACCGTGTCGACGTACAGCATCACGTCGAGCTTCTTGGGTGGATCCGCCGCCTGTGCGAACGACGGGATGAGGATCGCGCTGGCAGCGACCGCGAGCCCGATCACGAGTAGTAGTCGTTTCATCGATTGCCTCCAATGGTGAGCGTTCATCGCGAGTCGTGCCCTACTTGACGATCGTCAGCTGCGACGTCTCGACTGGGAGTTGGACGAAGTTGCCGTACTTCTTGTCCTTGGTCTGGAACCGGGCTGTGAAGTCAACGATCCCGAGCGGGTAGTTGGCCGGAACCGTCCACGTGCCGGTGAAGTTCGTGCCGTTCCTCTGGGTCGGCGCGAGGTAGGTCAGCTTGACGTTCGGCTGGCCCGGGATCTTGATATAGGCGTACCGGACGTTGTCGGCCGTGACGACCTGCTTCGTCTTCGCGTCCGCAGCGAACACGTTGAAGACCACCGTCGCTCCGGCCGGGAACCGGCTCGTCATGATGCCGGCGCCACCGGCGCCTGTGTACGTGTTGGCCGTGACGAACAGACTCACGATCGTGGGCGAGGGAAACGGCGTCTCCCCCGGCGTAACGGCGAGCGCAGTCGCCGTCACAGCGGTGACCGCGACAATTCCGGCCGCCAGAGCGGCAAGCTTTCGTCTCATCGAGTCCTCCTCGTGCTGCTGGTGGGATTCACTTCGCTAGACCGTCAACTTCCCGGCGAACTTGACGGCGAAGGTCTTGGCGCCCCTCTTGTAGACGCCGGTCACCTTGAGGCTGCCCTTCGCGGTCTTGTAGGCGCCCGCTCCGCCGGTGACCGTCGCCCGGCCGAGGATGCTGAAGTTGTCGCCCGCGTCGTCGCCACAGGCCTGTGCCCCGGTCAGCTTGAAGTTGATCTTTGCGCCCTTCACGCCGGTGATCGTCCCGGTTCCGTTGAACTGCTGGCAGGCCGCGTTCGAGTCCGCCGTACCCGTGCCGGCACCGGTGATCTTGCCGACTCCGAACGGGGGAGCCTTGATGCCGGTCGGGGTGCCCTTGCCGGGCCCGCTCGCGGAGATCGTCGAGACGCCGTCGGCAACGGTGACGTTCGCTGCGCCCGCATAGGTGCCGGTGAACAGGACGATCTTCGAGTTCGTCGCAGAGGCCGATGTCGCGCAGATGGCCGTGATCGCGAATACCGCCGTCACGGCCGCCAACAGGTGCTTCCTCAAGATGACTCCCTTCGTCACTGTGTCTGTTTGCCTTGCTGGAACGGGCCACATGGCCGAGGCCCCGATATCGACCGGTCGGTGCTCTGGGCTCGTCTCTGAAACATGGCCCAATGCTCGTTTCCAGCCGCAGCCGACGCATCGGCGAATCTCCGCCCCGGAACTGCGGGTTATTACCCCCTGGAACGGGGGGATTTCACGTCGGTGACGAGGAATACCGGGCCGGGAACAACCCGCTACTGCCGTCAGTGAATCAGCGCAATGCCGCAGCGAGCCGGTCGCACAACTCGCCGGTCACAGCCGCCACGACGCGGGAGCGACCCACGAGGTCGAGCGGCGCTGCCGTGAAGGGTGAGTCCTCGAACAGCTCGATCGCGTAGCCCCGCTCGCGAACGAGGAGCTGTGCAGCGGCGATGTCGATCGATCGGGCGGGCTTGAGCGAGCACACGGCATCGACTCGCCCGGCTGCAAGGTGGCAGAGCGAGAGGGCGAGCGAGCCCATCACGCGGAGCCGCTCCGCGACGCCGAGCAGCGCGCCGGCCTTGTCGGCGATGTACGCCGTCGTGGTCGCCTCGAACGAGAGGATCTCGATCGGATCCTTCGGCGGCGGGCCGACGAGAGGGCGGCCGTTCAGTAGGGCGCCCTCGCCCCGGATCGCCACCCACTCCTCGCGCGCGCCGAAGTCGTAGACGTATCCGAAGTGGACGTCTCCCATCGTCGGGCCGCCGGCGACGGCGAGTGAGAGCGAGAAGAACGGGATGCCGCGCTTGGCGTTCACGGAGCCGTCGATCGGATCGACGACGACGCGGAGGGGGCCGCCCGCGCCGAACGGACGCTCTCCGAGCTCCTCGGAGACGAGCAGGAAGTCCGCCTCCAACGCCTCCAGCCGTGCGACGACGGCGTCCTCCGCAGCCGCATCGATCGCCGTCGTCTCGTCGCCGCCCTTGCCCGTCCGGAGAACGGGCTCTCGCTCCTCCCGGGTCGGCAGGTCGAGCAGGATGCCGTCGATGTCCTCGACGCAGGCGCGGCAGAGGCTGAGCCAGTCGATGCTCATACGGGGTGGAAGAGCAGGCCGCTCGTCAGCTTGGGGAAGAAGTACGTCGTCTTCTGCGGCATCACCTCGCCGCGGCGCGCACGCTCGAAGACGTCCTCGATTCGGGTCGCCCGTAGCAGGAACGCCCCATCGAACTCGCCTGAGTCGACGCGCGCGATCGCTTCCGTGAGGTCGGCCGTGTAGCCGAGCCCCTCGTGGCCGACGAGCCGCTCGACGAGCTCGACGTCGAGCTCGCCCGGCTCGCCTGTGACGGGGAAGGTGACGCCACGCCGGTAGCCGACCGCGTGGGCCCGGTCGTAGGGCAGGCGGGCGAGCCGCGCGACCGCGGTCGACGGCAAAGCCGAGTCGCCGACGCTCACCGGCGGCAGCGCCTCGTCGTGCCCGCGAAAGAGCCGGTGCGTGGGAAAGATCTCGAGGCCCGGGTCGTTCGTCGAGACGAGTACCACCATCATTCGCGCGCTTTCCGGGGTGCCGACCTCGGCAGCGTAGACAAGGGCCGTCTCGTAGCGATGATGGCCGTCGGCAATCAGGAGTTGGCGGTCGACGAACGCCTGTGCGACGCCCTCGCCTGGAACCCGCCAGAGCCGCGTGTCACCTGTCTGTAGGTCCGGCTTGCGGTCGGGGATCGCGATCGGCGGCTCGCCGTCGTAGAGGAGGAAGATCGGCTCGAGCTGGGCGCGTGCCGCGCGGAGAAGGCGCAGGCGGCTCTCCTTCGGGCCGGCGTGGGTGCGCTCGTGGGGGAGGACTGTTCGCGTCTCGTAGGGCTCGACGCGCAGGGAGACGACAACGCCCTCGCGGCGGCGGGCGACGCTGTCGGGCCCGATGTAATCCTGAGCAACCGCCCAGACGGCCGGGTCGTCATCGCGGACGAGGACGCCCTCGTCCAGCCAGGTCCGGAAGAGGCTGCCTGCCTCCTCTTCCGAGTCGTTCAGGGTCAGGTGGACGACGTTGTGCGGATCGCGCGTGAGATAATCGGCGCGGAGCTCTGGCGTGAGGACGTCGTAGGGCGGCGCCGTCACGCCGGCGTTCGGCCGTGCATAGCGAATCGCGCGAAAGGGGGTGACGTCGGCCACAAGCCGAGCGTACCTCTGCGCCAGCCTAGACTGCCCCTGTGACCACGATCGCCGAGCTCGCCGAGGACCGCACCGTCGAGGGTGTGTTCGCGGTGGGGCGGAAGGAGCGCCGCCGCACGAAGGCGGGAGCGCCGTATCTGTCGCTCGAGCTCGTCGATGCGAGCGGCCGGATCGAGGCGCGCATCTGGGACGACGTCGACCTGCTCGACGGCCGCTTCGCGGAGGGAGACGCCGTCCGCGTGCTTGGGCGGGTCGAGAGCTTCGGCGGCAAGCTGCAGGTGCAGGTGCGCACCGTCGAGGCAGCGCCCGACGCCGATCCTTCCGATCTCACTCCCGCGATGCGCCGCGACCCGGACGAGCTCGACGGTTTTCTCGACTTTCTCACAGCGGAGATCGCTCACCCGGGTCTTGCCGCCGCCGTGTCGGGTGTGCTCGGGGACGAGAATGTGAGGATGGCGTTCCGCACTCTCCCCGCCGCCGGAGCGGACGGCCACCACGGCTACGCCGGCGGGTTGCTCGAACACACAGTGGGCGTCGCAACCCTGAGTCGAGAGACCGCCCAGCTTCACCCCCGCCTACGCAGCGACCTCCTGATGGCGGCAGCGCTCCTGCACGACGTCGGCCGCACGATCGAGCTCGGCCGTGGGCCTGCCTTCCGGCAGACCGACGAAGGCCGTCTGCTCGGACATGTCCACCTCGGCCTGCGTCTGATCGAGGGACGAACGACCTCTCTCGACGCGGCAGTCCGGGTGGAGTTGCTCCATGCGGTGGCCGTCCATCACGATCGTCAGTCGGCGCGTACCGCCGAGGCCGCGGTGCTATACCTCGCGAACCAGTTGGATGCGCAGGCCGCAGTCCGTTCCGTCGGCGAGGACTAGCCTTCGGAGGAAGCCGTCGGAGGACGCTCCTCCGGAGTGGCTGTCAACGACTTTTGGGGAAGGAGGGAAGCGGGCATCGGCGATGCTGCCGTCCTGCGTCTCCTCCCGCCCCACCGACTTCGTGTTGATTCAACACAAGCTCGGAATGGCCTCAGACGTTGAAGCGAATGTTCAGGACGTCGCCATCGTGGATGACGTACGTCTTGCCTTCGAGCCGCTGCGTGCCGCGCTTGGACGCCTCGGCATGCGAGCCGGCGTCCAGCAGGTCGTTCCAGGGGATCACCTCACAACGGATGAAGCCTCGGGCGATATCGGAGTGAATCGTGCCGCCCGCCTCGAGCGCCGTCTGGCCGTCCCGCAGCGTCCACGCGCGGGTCTCCTTCTCGCCGGCGGTGAAGAAGGTGATCAGGCCGAGGGCGTCCTTGAGCCGACGAACGACCTCGTCGAGGGCCGATGCCCCCTCACGGAACGCGGCTGCCTCCTCGTCGGTCATCTCCGCCAGTTCTGCCTCGAGCTTGCAGTCGATCCCGGCGGGCCCGTTGACGATTGCGATCAACGGCTTCGTCGTCAGTGGGTCGAGCTCGGGGGGAAGCTCGCCGGCCCACTCGGTGAGTGGTTTGCCGGCCTCGAGATGGGCAAGAACCTCGCGCAGCACCTCGGCCTCCTTACGGACTGCTGCGTCACCCGACTTCGCGACCTTCTCGACGCGCTCCAGCCGCTTGGCGACGTGGTCGGTGTCGGCGACGAGCAGCTCCAGCTTCAGCGTCTCGATGTCGCTCTCCGGATCACCGTTCCCAGAAAAGCCGTCGGCCACGGCGAGCAGCGCGTCGACCTGCCGCAGGCCGCCGAGCAGGGCCGGCCCCGTTCCCGGCACGTCCTGCACGCGCACGGCGGCCGGCGTGATCTTCTTGGCCCCGACAAGCTCGGCCAGCTGCTCCAGGCGCTCGTCTGCGATCGTCGCCATGCCGACGTTCGACTTGTCGGTCTGGGACGCGTACGCGGTGATCTCGGCACCCGCCTCGGTGAGCGCGTTGAAGAGCGTGGTTTTCCCCGCATTGGGGAGCCCTACGATGCCGACCTCGAGTGCCACGGCGGCGAAGGGTACCCGGCCGCAAGCACAACGAGCGAGGACAGGTTGCCGACAACCTGCTCGCCCGTTGCCGCCGGTCCTGCCGGGGCGCCTCCAGCGCTTGTGACACTTTGGCACAAGGTTCGCCAACAGGGACGCTCTGGCGCCTCGCCGAGGACGCCGCAGGTGGCGTGTTCTCGTGCCCCTCCTACAGGCCGAAGCCGACGCGAGAGTCGCGCGCGAACCGCTTGACGTATGCGACGCGCGTGAGGACGATGGCGGTGCGCCCGTCGTCGGTGTCGAGCTGGTGCGTGCCCTGGGCGCCCGAGGCGAGGGCGTGCTCGAGGGCATCGGCGCTCGCGGGCGAGACGTTGGCGGCGATGGTCGGGCCGCCCGCGAAGGCGACCTCGATGCGAACGGACTCGGGTGAATCAGGCACTGGACACGACCTCCGTGAGAACGCCGTGGACGGCGTCGGGGTGGACAAAGGCGATCTGCAGGCCGAAGAGGCCGGCTCGCGGGACAACGTCGATCAGTTCGGCACCGCTCGCAGCGAGCTCGGCGATGGCTGCGGCGACGTCGTCCACCTCGTAGGCGATGTGGTGGACGCCGGGCCCACGCCTGGCGAGAAATCGGCCCACGGGGGTGTCGGCACCGGTTGGTGCGAGCAACTCGATCCGGCTCCCGCCGATGAGTACCGAGGCCGCCTCGACGCCCTGCTCGGGGACGAGATCGCGATGCTCGATCGTGCCGCCAAGGAGTCGTGTGTACGTGTCCGTTGCCTCTTCGAGGTCGGTGACGGCAATGCCGACATGGTGGATCCCCTTGGATTGCATGGGTCGATGCTACTTCGCGGCGCCGGATCGTGGGCGCGGGGTGCCCGATGGCGACGCGCGACTCGCCCAACAGGGCCAGGGGCTTTCAGAGGGGCGAGAACTGTCTCGCCCTCACGGTGTCGCGCCCGTTAGAGGGCTTCGCGGTCGAGCACGCGCACGGTGCCGACGGTCTCGGCCGAGCGGGATTCGCGGGGGAGATCACCCATCATCGCCAGGAACGCATCCCGGTCGATCGTCTCCTTCTCGAGCAGAGCTGCGGCGAGCTCGTCCAGCGAGACGCGATGCTTGCCGAGCAGCCGCAACGCCTCTTCGTAGGCGTGATCGGTGAGGCGGGCCTGCTCGCTGTCACGCACGCGCTTCGTCTCCTCCGAAAGTGCGTAGTTGTCAGCGCGCATCGTGCGCGACGGAGCAACCTCGGACATCCCGTATTCGAAGACCATCGCGCGCGCGATCTGCGTGACCTTCTCGAGATCGCTGGCAGCGCCGTTCGTGACGCGACCGAAGACGATCTCCTCTGCGGCACGCCCGGCGAGCGCGACCTTCATCACGTCGATCAGCTCCTCCTTGGTGTGGAGGTAGCGATCCTCGACCGGGAGGTAGTACGCGAGCCCGAGTGCGTCGCCGCGGCCCACGATCGTCACCTTCTGCACCGGCATCACGTCGCCCATCAAATAGGCGACAAGAGCGTGGCCACCCTCGTGGTAGGCGAGGATCCGCTTCTCCTTCTCGGTCACCACGCGGCGCTTCTGGAGGCCCGTGAGGACCCGCTCCATCGCGCCCTCGAAGTCCTCCTGCCGGATGTACTTCTGATCGTGGCGGGCGGCGAAGATCGCAGCCTCGTTCGCGATGTTCGCAAGGTCGGCGCCGGTCAATCCTGCCGTCCGACGCGCGATCAGTGAGAGATCGACGTCGGCGCCCAGGGGCTTCGAGCGGGTGTGGACCTCGAGGATCTCCGCGCGCCCGTGAAGGTCGGGCGGAGCGACGTTCACCTGCCGGTCGAAGCGGCCGGGCCGCAGCAGCGCGGGGTCGAGGTCCTGCAGGCGGTTGGAGGCGCCCATGATCACGACCTCGTCGGCACCGCCGAACCCGTCCATCTCGACGAGCAACTGGTTGAGGGTCTGGTCGTGCTCACGGTTGTGGGAGCCACCCTGCCGGGCCGTGCCGACGGCGTCGAGCTCATCGATGAAGATGATCGAGGGCGCGTTCTTGCGCGCCTCTTCGAAGAGCTTGCGGATTCGCGCGGCTCCGAGGCCGGCGAACATCTCGACGAAGGCCGAGGCGCTCGACGAGTAGAAGTTGGCACCGGACTCGTTCGCGGCGGCCTTCGCCAAAAGCGTCTTGCCCGTCCCCGGCGGGCCGTACAGCAGCACGCCCTTGGGAACGCGCGCGCCGAGGCGCTCGAACTTCTTGCGGTCGCGCAGAAACTCGACGACCTCCTTGAGCTCCTCCTTCGCCTCGTCAGCGCCGGCGACGTCGTCCCAGCCGACAGGGTCGGTCGTGTCGCGGTCGACCATCGCCGGCTTGACCCTGGGGACGAGCGACATCGTCCGCAGCAGCAGCCAG
>JBBQRN010000034.1:0-28564 GCA_038214705.1 Gaiellales bacterium
ACGATCAAGTCCGACGACACGATCGGCCGCGTCAAGGCGTACGAGGCGATCGTCAAGGGCGAGAACATCGCCGAGCCGTCGATCCCCGAGTCGTTCAAGGTGCTGCTGAAGGAGATGCAGTCGCTTGCGCTCGACGTCCACGTCCAGTCGTACGACGGGCGCGACGTGGAGGTCCGCGAGGAGGACGACGAGCTGCTCCGCGCTGCCGAAGAGCTCGGCATCGACCTCTCTCCCGCGGCCGTTCGTGCGGCCGCCGGCGAGCTCTCGGCCCAGGAGGCCGAGGAGGGAGCGGCGGGCATCGACGAGGGAACCGACGTGATCGTCGCGGCTGACGAGGCACTTGACAGCGTCGAAGCCGACGCGGAGCTCGAGGTCGGCCTCGACGAATAAGGGCTTCGCTTCGCGAACCCCGTTAGATGGGGCGACCGAGCGCCACGCGACCAGAACAAAACCGCATTCACGAGCCGGATACGAAGGAGTAGTGACAGACGAATGAACGCCCTATCTAACGGTTTCACCGGAGGTGAAACCCTTTGATCGACATCAACGAATTCGACGCGATCCGGATCGGGCTGGCCTCGAGCAAGCAGATCCGCGACTGGTCGTCGGGCGAGGTCACCAAGCCGGAGACGATCAACTACCGCACGCTCAAGCCGGAGCGTGACGGCCTCTTCTGCGAGCGCATCTTCGGGCCGACGAAGGACTGGGAGTGCTACTGCGGCAAGTACAAGCGCGTCCGCTACAAGGGCATCATCTGCGAGCGCTGCGGCGTCGAGGTGACGCGGCAAAAGGTCCGCCGCGAGCGGATGGGTCATATCGACCTGGCTGCGCCCGTCTCGCACATCTGGTTCTTCAAGGGTGTCCCGAGCCGGATCGGCTACCTCCTCGACATCGCCCCGCGCGAGCTCGAGAAGGTGCTGTACTTCGCCGCCTCGATCGTCACGGGTGTCGACAACGAGGCCCGTGCCAAGGATCTCGCCGACCTCGAGGACAAGGTCAGGGCGGAGTCCGAGCAGATCTACGTCGACCGCGACGAGCACGTGCTCGCCGTCGAGGAGCGTCTGAACCGCCGGCGCGAGTACTTCGCGACCGGCAAGGAGAAGAACTTCGACGAGGACGACGAGTTCTGGACTCGCGGCCTCAACAACTGGGCCGAGGATCAGCTGTTGCCGACGCTCGAGGATACGCGTCAGCTCGCCGGCGGGATCTTCCCGAAGCTCGCGAAGTCACTGACGACCGAGGACGGCAAGAAGATCCGCGAGCTCGTCCGCCAGACCGCGACGCGTGACGACCGCAAGCTTGCGCCGCGCGAGATCGAGTCGGTCGCCACCGCGGCCCAGGAGATCCACGAGGCACTCGACCCGCTTCGCGCTGAGTTGGATACCGCCACGGGCTCCAAGAAGGGCGCGATCACCAAGCATCTGCACAAGCTCGTCGACTCGCTCACGACCGGTGCGGAGCTCTCGGGCTCCGACGCCGAGATCGTCGCGTCGGTGGACGTCAAGAACCTGGACAAGGCGCGCGAGGTCGGTAACGGCCTGCTCGCGGACGTCCTCGCGCAGGAGAACGTCGGTCAGACGGTGGACGAGGTGCGCGAGCTCGCGTACGACCTCTGCTTGCTGCCCGGTGCCAAGAAGGACGATCTCGATGTCGTCGCCCAGTGGGCGCTGAAGGTGCGCGAGATGGTGCAGGACATGGACTCACGCCGTGACGACGCCCGTGAGGCCGCCGTCGAGGGCGTGCGCCGGCTCGAGGAGACGTGGAAGCTGTTCCGCGAGCTCGAGCCCAAGCTGGTCGTCAACGACGAGCAGCTGTTCCGCGAGCTCAAGGACCGCTTCGGCTCCCCGTACGGCTTCGGCCAGTACTTCCGGGGCGGCATGGGCGCGGAGGCGATCCGTGACCTGCTCCGGGATCTCGACCTCGCGGAGGAGTCGATCACGCTCCGTGAAGTCATCAAGACGTCGAAGGGGCAGAAGCAGCAGCGCGCGATCAAGCGGCTGAAGGTCGTCGAAGCGTTCATCAAGTCCGAGAACAAGCCGGAGTGGATGATCCTCGAGGCCGTGCCGGTGATTCCACCGGAGCTGCGCCCGATGGTTCAGCTCGACGGTGGCCGCTTTGCGACCTCGGACCTGAACGACCTCTACCGCCGGGTGATCAACCGCAACAACCGGCTGAAGAGGTTGTTGGATCTCGGCGCGCCGGAGATCATCGTCAACAACGAGAAGCGGATGCTGCAGGAGGCCGTCGACGCTCTGTTCGACAACGGCCGCCGCGGTCGTGCGGTGACGGGCCCGGGCAACCGGCCACTGAAGTCGCTCTCGGACATGCTGAAGGGCAAGCAGGGCCGCTTCCGCCAGAACCTGCTCGGCAAGCGTGTGGACTACTCGGGTCGCTCGGTGATCGTCGCCGGTCCGAACCTGAAGCTCCACCAGTGCGGCCTGCCGAAGCTGATGGCGCTCGAGCTCTTCAAGCCGTTCATCATGAGCCGGCTCGTCGAGCGGAAGGCCGTACAGAACATCAAGGCGGCGAAGAAGCACGTCGAGTCGATGTCGCTGGACGTCTGGGACGTCCTCGAGGAGGTGATCGCCGAGCACCCGGTGCTGTTGAACCGCGCACCGACGCTCCACCGGCTCGGGATCCAGGCCTTCGAGCCGATCCTCGTCGAGGGCAAGGCGATCCAGGTGCACCCGCTCGTCTGTCACGCCTTCAACGCTGACTTCGACGGTGACCAGATGGCAGTCCACCTGCCGCTCAGCGCCGAGGCCCAGGCCGAGGCGAGGATCCTGATGCTGTCGGCGAACAACATCCTCTCGCCGGCACACGGACGCCCGCTCGCGACGCCGACCCAGGACATGGTCCTCGGTGCGTACTACCTCACCTACTGCGATCACGAGCTGCCCGAGTCGACCTCCGCGGAGATCGCGAAGCTCCTCGGCAAGGACGGCCTGAAGCGGTTCCGTACCGAGGAGGAGGTCGAGTTCGCCGTCGAGTCCAGGCAGGTCGGCCTGCAGGAGCCGGTCGAGTACCGCTGGCACGATGAGATCGTCCTCACGACACCAGGGCGGGTGATCTTCAACGCGGAGATCGAGCGCTCGCTCGAGGTTGCCGTGCACACCGACGAGACCGTCGCGCACACGTTCATCAACCGGCCGCTCTCGAAGCGCGAGATCGACCTGTTCATCGCCGAGCTCGTCAACACCTATGGGGCGCACGCGGTCGCGACAGTGCTCGACACGATCAAGACGCTCGCGTTCCGCTACGCCACCCAGGCCGGGATCACCGTGTCGAAGAACGACATCGTGATCCCGCCGAACAAGGAAGAGATACTCGTCGGCTACGAGGCCGAGGTGCGCAAGCTCGAGGGCGAGTACCAGCGCGGTCTGATGACCGAGGAGGAGCGGCACGAGCGGATCGTGGCGGTCTGGACCGAGGCGACCGACGAGGTGGCCGAGGCGATGAAGGCGAACCTTCACAAGACGAACACGATCTTCATGATGGCCAACTCCGGGGCACGCGGCTCGTTCAACCAGATCCGCCAGCTCGCCGGCATGCGCGGCCTGATGGCCAATCCGAAGGGCGAGATCATCGAGCGGCCGATCAAGGCCAACTTCATGGAAGGCCTCTCGGTGCTCGAGTACTTCATCTCGACCCACGGTGCCCGCAAGGGCCTCGCCGATACGGCCCTCCGCACGGCCGACTCGGGCTACCTGACCCGGCGGCTCGTGGACGTCTCGCAGGACGTGATCATCCGCGACCTCGACTGCGGCACGACCGACCACGTCGAGCTCGCCGCGATCCTCGACGACAAGCTCAACTCGAGCGTCGCCGGCCGGATCCTGGCTGTCGATGTCTTCAAGCCGCTCAAGGACGGCAAGCCGGGCAAGACGTTGCTTGCCGCTGCGGGGACCGAGCTGACGTTGCCGCTTCTGCAGAAGCTGCTCGACGACCTCGAGGAGAACGCAGAGGGCTACCACGTCCCGGTCCGCTCCGTGCTCAAGTGCACGAGCGAGCACGGTGTCTGCCGAACGTGTTACGGCACGTTCCTTGCGACGGGTTACATCTGCGAGGTCGGCGACGCGGTCGGAATCATCGCCGCCCAGTCGATCGGCGAGCCCGGTACGCAGCTGACGATGCGGACGTTCCACACCGGCGGTGTCGCCGGAGCGGACATCACTCACGGCCTCCCGCGAGTCGTCGAGATCTTCGAGGCCCGCAACCCGAAGGGCGCAGCGACGCTCGCCGAGGTTGGCGGCAAGATCGAGATCGAAGAGGCGGATCGAACGATCAAGGTGACGGTCGTCCCGTCGACGCTCGACGAGAACGGTGAGCCGATCCCCGCGAAGGAGTACAGCTTCCCGCGACGGACCCGGTTCATCGTCACGAAGGGCCAGGTCGTCGAGGCCGGCGATCCGCTGAACGAGGGATCGATCTCGCCGGCGGAGCTGCTCGCCCTCAAGGGCTCGACGGAGACCGAGCTGTACCTCGTGGGCGAGGTGCAGAAGGTCTACAAGTCGCAGGGCGTCGACATCCACGACAAGCACATCGAGCTGATCGTGCGTCAGATGCTGAAGAAGGTGCGGGTCGAGAGCGCCGGCGACACGCCGCTGCTCCCGGGGCAGCTCGTCGACAAGGCGCTGCTCGGCCGGTCGAACGAGGCTGCCCGCAAGGCGAAAAAGGAAGAGGCGACGTTCGAGCCGCTGATCCTCGGGATCACGAAGGCGTCGCTGGCCACCGAGTCGTTCCTCTCGGCCGCCTCGTTCCAGGAGACGACGAAGGTGCTCACGGATGCGGCGATCGAGGGCAAGATCGACCGCCTGCTCGGGCTCAAGGAGAACGTGATCATCGGCAAGCTGATCCCGGCCGCGACCGGCCTGCGCAAGTACCGGGGGATCGCGATCGAGCCGGCCGAGCCACTCCCGTCCTCGATGTTCGCGGCCGAGGCACAGGAGCTCCTCGCTGCTCTCGAGGAGATCGGCGACGGCGAGATCGACCTCACCGCGCTCGGGCTCGCCTTCGACGAGGAACTTCCCGTCGAGGATGCGCCGCCTGCGGAAGAGGAGTAGACAAACACAGCGAGAGGGTGTCTCCCCTGCTTTTTCGGGAGACACCCTCTCTCGTTTCTACGCCGCCGTTCCCTTCCCGGCCTGCTTCGCGCGCATGAGTGCCCGCTCGGCGCGATCGAAGAGCGAGACGCCGTCGTCTCCCGGCTTCAGCTCGGCGATCCCGGCCGAGAGGCTCGGGGCGGGGGAGGTCCGACCGCGGCCGAGCGTGCCCTGGACGCGGGTGAAGAGGCCCTCGGCGTCGATCCGGCTCGCCTCGGGCAGCACCACGGCGAACTCGTCGCCGCCCGTGCGCCAGACGAGATCGCCAGGACGTGTCGCCTTGCGGAGCACGTCGGCGACGCGCGAGAGCAGGGCATCGCCCTCGGTCTGCCCGATCCGCTCGTTCGTTTTACCGAGGTCGTCGACGTCCAGCAGGCACACCGCGATCCGGCGCCCGTGGCGGTGCGCGCGCGCGACCTCGAGGGCGAGCGTCTCGTGAAACGGGCTGCGGAGGGCCAGGCCCGTCAGGTCGTCCGTCGCCCCCGCACGGGGAGATGTCGCGCGGGCCAGGGCCTTCTCGATCGCGGGACCGGTGTGGGCGGCGATCGTCTCGAGCGCCTGGAAATCCCGACCGGCGACAGGGGTCTCCTCGCTGGTGCCGTACACGCTGAGGAAGCCGAGCTCGTGGCCGCCGACCTCGATCGGAACGGCGATCGCCGAGCGCATCACGACGCGATCGGCGAGATTGGTGGAGTAGTGGTACGAGATGCCGACGGCACGAACCCTGATTCCGCCAGGAGGGCCTCCGACTGCTCCGGCCATGCTCCCACTGTCGACATCCGTGGCCTTCCCGAAGCCGACGGCAGCGCTGAGCGGCTCGCCGTCCACCTCGACCCTGACGAGGGCTGCCACGACACCTGGAAGGGCGGCGGCCGCCTCGGCACAGCGTGAGACGACCTCGTCTGCGTCGAGCGCCTGCCCGAGCGACTCGACGATCCGGGCGCGTCGCGCGTCGCCCTGCACGCGCTCGATCGCACCGTCCAGCTCGTGCGAGAGTCCGTCGAGGCGACGGCCCATCTCGAGCAATCCCTGGTTGAGACGGCGATCTGTGCCTCTCCGCGCGCGGAGCATGAGCACGGCGAGAACCGCCGACCCGGCGAGCGCGCAGGCCGAGACGACGAGAGTGAGAGCTTCGGTGCCCATCGGCCTCCGTCGAGCCTATCCCTCGGCGTCGGTGTGGAGCCGGTTCTTGCCCGCGCGCTTTGCCTCCGACTGACACTCGCCAGCGCGGCGGCGAAGGGAGTCGGCCGTGTCGTCGGCCCGCAACTCGGCCAGGCCGCTCGACATGGTGACGGTGGGCTCGTAGCCCGCGAGTGGGGGAGTGGAGACCTCGAAGCGGAGGCGGCCGCAGAGGAGCTCGGCGAGCTCGCGGGTCGTGTCGGGGAGGATGAGGAAGAACTCGTCTGCGCCACCCGAGTTCCGGAACGCCATGTCGCTGCCGCGGATCGTCGCGCGAACGCGCTCGCCGAACTCGGCCAGGACGGCATTGCCGGTATCGAGCGATCCGGTCATCCTGTTGATCTGGCCGAAGTCGTCGAGGTCGATCTGGAGCAGGCACAGCGGCCGGCCGTGCCTCCGGGCAGCGCTGATCTCCCGGGGCAGCGCCTCGTCGAAGGCGCTCGCGCTCCCCAGCCCGGTCCGGGCATCCGTGGCGGTCAGCTCCTGCACCTCGAGGAAGCGGAACGCGTTGCGAACGGCCGGCTCGGCCCAGCCGGCGATCTCGGTCAGGACAGTCGCGGCCTCCGAGTCGAAGGCGTTTGCGAGGCGGGAGTACACTGACAGCGAGCCTTCGCCTAGCGGGACGACGAGGCCGGAGCAGAGCGCGTTCGGGTCGCCCGTCTCCCACGAGACGCGACCCGAGTGGTAGGTGCCGCCGTCGGGTGGGCCGCCGATCGACCCGAGGTCTGCCGTCTCGCTCACGAGGCCCTGCACCGCCGTCGTAGCTCTGCCGTCTCGGCGGCGCACGCTCACGCGCCCGCCGTCGCTGCCGGCGATGGCCTGCGTGGCCGCAAGCGTTCGCTGCAGGACCTCGTCGAGGTCGAGCGTGGCGCCGATCGCGTGCCCGGCGCTCGCGTCGCCGTCCGCGCGCCACCGGGCCGCGGCGATCTGCTCGTCGATGCCGGCTAGGCGGCCGTCGACCTGCCCGAGGGCCCGCACGACACGCGCGTCGACAGGGCGCCGCAGGGCGACCCAGAGCGCGACGAGCACGCCGGCAACACAGATGGCACCGAAAGCCGCAACGACTAGCGCAGTCGTGATCCCCTCTCCCTTCCCCTGGACGGACTCTATGCACGAGAGAGGGTCTTGTATATGGGGTAGCGCGAGGAATGTGTCGCTTGCCGGACCCGCTCGATCTCAGCTACACTCCACCTCCGCGGGTGGCGGGGTTTGAGCCCTGCCGCCTTCCGCCTGTGAGAATCGAACTTCGAAGAGAGCCCTAGGAGCAGCGTGCCCACCGTCAATCAGCTCGTCCGCAAAGGCCGCAAGGCCCCCGTGGCCAAGACGAAGACACCGGCCCTTCGCGGCGCGCCGCAGAAGCGCGGCGTCTGCACGCGTGTTTACACGACCACCCCGAAGAAGCCGAACTCGGCGCTGCGCAAGGTCGCTCGCGTGCGGCTGACGAACGGGATGGAGGTCGGCGTCTACATTCCCGGCGAGGGGCACAACCTGCAGGAGCACTCCGTCGTGCTGATCCGCGGCGGCCGCGTCAAGGATCTGCCGGGCTTCCGGTACAAGGTGATCCGCGGCGGGCTCGATACCTCCGGCGTCTCCGATCGTCGCCAGGCACGGTCGAAGTACGGCGCCAAGAAGGGCGCCTCCTAGTGCCTCGCCGAGCAGAGATTCAGCCCCGCCAGCTCGAGCCTGACTCCGTCTACGGATCGATCCTGGTCACCCAGGTGATCAACTGCGTCATGCTCGACGGCAAGAAGTCGACCGCCGAGCGGATCGTCTACGACGCGCTCGCGCTCGCCTCGGAGAAGACTGGCAAGCCGGCGCTCGAGATTCTCGAGGGCGCCGTCAAGACCGTCACGCCGGTGCTCGAGGTTCGCTCGCGCCGCGTCGGCGGCGCCAACTATCAGGTGCCGATCGAGGTCCCCCAGCGGCGGGCCAAGACGCTCGCGATCCGCTGGCTCGTCCAGTTCTCCCGCGCCCGTCGCGAGAAGCACATGGGCGACAAGCTCGCGGGTGAGCTGATGGACGCGCTCAACCAGCAGGGCGGCGCGTACAAGAAGAAGGACGACATCTACCGGATGGCGCAGGCCAACAAGGCCTTCGCTCACTACCGCTGGTAGGGACGAAAGGGATATGAGCACCGTGGCATCACAGATTGCGCTGGACCGCGTCCGCAACATCGGGATCATGGCCCACATCGACGCCGGCAAGACGACGACGACCGAGCGGATCCTCTACTACACCGGTCGCACGCATAAGCTCGGCGAGGTGCACGAGGGTGCCGCCACGATGGACTGGATGGCCCAGGAGCAGGAGCGCGGGATCACGATCACTTCGGCGGCGACGACGGCGGAGTGGCGCGATCACCGGATCAACATTATCGATACGCCCGGGCACGTGGACTTTACCGTCGAGGTCGAGCGCTCACTCCGCGTGCTCGACGGCGCCGTTGCCGTCTTCGACTCCGTCGCCGGCGTGCAGCCCCAGTCCGAGACCGTCTGGCGTCAGGCCGACCGCTACGGCGTGCCGCGGATCTCGTTCATCAACAAGATGGACCGCACCGGCGCCGACTTCTTCGCCGCCGTCCAATCGATGCGCGACCGCCTCGGCGCGACCGCTGTCTGCGTCCAGATCCCGGTCGGCGAGGAAGAGCGCCATCGTGGTGTGATCGACCTCGTCGAGATGAACTCGATCACCTACGACGACGACCTCGGCGAGAACTTCACGGTCGGAGAGATTCCCGCAGAACTGCTCGAGCTGGCCCGCGAGCATCATCACGCATTGATCGACGCGGTGGCCGAGTTCGACGACGAGCTGATGGAGAGCTATCTCGAGGACGAGGACTCCGTCACGCCCGAGATGATCCGCCGCGCTCTACGCGCCGGAACGCTGGCGAGCGCCTTCACGCCCGTGCTGCTCGGCTCCGCCTTCAAGAACAAGGGTGTGCAGCCGCTGCTCGACGCGGTCATCGACTATCTCCCGAGCCCACTCGACGTTCCGGCTGTCCAGGGCATCGACCCGAAGTCGGAGGAGGAAGTCACGAGGCCGGCTGCGCTCGATGCCCCGTTCGCGGCGCTCGTCTTCAAGGTCATGTCCGACCCGTTCGTCGGCAAGCTCACCTACTTCCGTGTCTACTCGGGCCAGCTCAAGTCCGGCGATCGCGTGATGAACACGACGAACGGCAAGACGGAGCGCATCAGTCGCATCCTCCAGATGCATGCGAACCATCGTGAGGAGCGCGACGAGATCGGTGCCGGCGAGATCGCTGCTGCCGTTGGGCTGAAGCAGTCAACGACGGGCGACACGCTCGCGGCCGAGAAGGCACCGATCGTGCTCGAGCGCATGACGTTCCCGGACCCGGTCATCTCGGTTGCGATCGAGCCGAAGACGAAGGGCGACCAGGACAAGCTCTCGCAGGGCCTCCAGCGCCTCGCCGAGGAGGACCCGACGTTCCGTGTCACCTCGGACGAGGAGACAGGGCAGACGCTGATCGCCGGGATGGGCGAGTTGCACCTCGAGATCATCGTCGACCGCCTGATGCGCGAATTCAGGGTCGATGCCAACGTCGGCCGGCCGCAGGTGGCCTACCGCGAGACCGCCGGGAAGCTCACCGAGAAGGTGCAGGGTAAGTTCGTGCGTCAGACCGGCGGCTCCGGCCAGTACGGCGACGTGACGATCAACCTGGTGCCGCAGGAGCCGGGCGCCGGGTACGAGTTCGTCGACAAGATCGTCGGCGGCAAGATTCCGAAGGAGTACATCAAGCCCATCGACGAGGGTATTCGGGAGGCGATGAACGCAGGTGTTCTCGCCGGCTACCCGGTCGTGGATGTGAAGATCGAGGTGATCGACGGTTCCTACCACGACGTCGACTCGAGCGAGCGGGCCTTCAAGATCGCCGGCTCGATGGCCTTCAAGGAAGCGCTGAAGCGCTCGAAGCCGAAGCTGCTCGAGCCGATCATGGCGGTCGAGGTCGTCTCACCCGACGACTACCTCGGCGACGTTATGGGTAACCTGAACGGCCGGCGTGGGCGCGTCGAGTCGCTCGAGCCGATCGGCAACTCGCAGTCGATCAAGGCGAGCGTGCCGCTGTCCGAGATGTTCGGCTATTCCACCGATTTGCGCTCGATGTCGCAGGGTCGGGCAACTTTCACCATGCAGTTCGACCGATACGAAGAAGTACCCCAGTCCATAGCGAGCGATATTGTCGACTCGCAGTCAGGCTCGTAAGAAGGAGATCGTAGGATGGCGAAGCAGAAATTCGAGCGGTCGAAGCCGCATGTCAACGTCGGCACGATCGGCCACATCGACCATGGCAAGACGACGCTGACAGCAGCGATCACCAAGGTGCTCTCCGAGTCCGGCACGGGCACCTCGGTGCGCGATTTCTCGTCGATCGACGCGGCCCCCGAAGAGCGGCAGCGCGGAATCACGATCAACACTGCGCACGTCGAGTACGAGACCGAGAACCGGCACTACGCGCATGTCGACTGCCCGGGTCACGCCGACTACATCAAGAACATGATCACCGGTGCGGCCCAGATGGACGGTGCGATTCTCGTCGTGTCCGCCGCCGACGGCCCGATGCCCCAGACGCGTGAGCACATCCTGCTCGCCCGCCAGGTCGAGGTGCCGTTCATGGTCGTGGCGCTCAACAAGGCCGACATGGTCGACGATCCGGAGCTGCTCGAGCTCGTCGAGCTCGAGGTTCGCGAGCTGCTCACGAAGTACGACTTCCCGGGCGACGATATCCCGGTGATCCAGGTGTCCGCACTCAAGGCGCTCGAGGGCGACCCGGAGTGGACGCCGAAGATCCTCGAGTTGATGGCGGCTGTGGACTCGTACATCCCCGAGCCGACGCGCGACACCGACAAGCCGTTCCTGATGCCGATCGAGGACGTCTTCACGATCACGGGCCGCGGCACGGTCGTCACCGGCCGCATCGAGCAGGGTCAGATCGAGGTCGGCAAGGAGATCGAGATCGTCGGTATCACCGACAAGGTCGAGAAGACGACCGTCACCGGCCTCGAGATGTTCCTGAAGGTGCTCGACTTCGCGCAGGCCGGCGACAACGCCGGGGTTCTGCTCCGCGGTGTCAAGCGCGAGGAGGTGCAGCGCGGCCAGGTCCTCGCGAAGCCGGGCTCGATCACGCCGCACACGCACTTCAAGGCCGAGGTCTACGTGCTCTCGAAGGACGAGGGCGGGCGGCACACGCCGTTCTTCAACGGCTATCGGCCGCAATTCTACTTCCGCACGACCGATGTGACGGGCTCGATCAAGCTGCCGGACGGCCAGGAGATGGTGATGCCGGGTGACAACACGCAGATGGAGATCGAGATGGGCCAGCCGATCGCGATGGACGCCGGCCTCCGGTTCGCCGTCCGCGAGGGTGGCCGTACCGTCGGCGCCGGCGTCGTGACGGAGATCATCAAATAGGGAACGGCCTCGCCTCGCCCCTGCAGACGTAGGGGCGAGGCGGATGCCTCGCCCTCCCGGGAGAGACCAACCACATGGCGCAACAGAAAATCCGCATCAGGCTCAAGGGCTACGACCACCAGCAACTGGACCGCTCGGCGTCGCAGATCGTCGAGACAGCCCAGCGCACCGGTGCGACGATCACCGGCCCCGTGCCGCGGCCCACCGAGAAGAACGTCTACTGCGTGATCCGGAGCCCGTTCAAGGACAAGGACTCGCGCGAGCACTTCGAGGTGCGGACGCACAAGCGGTTAATCGACATCCACAGTCCGACGCCGAAAACGGTGGATTCGCTCATGCGCCTCGACCTTCCTGCCGGCATCGACATCGAAATAAAACTTTAGAAATTGCCGAGACAATTTCTAAAGTTCTAGATCAACCCATGAGAATTCAAAACCACACAATTAACGCACTATCTAACGCTTTTTCCCGTTGCAACGGAGGGAAGTCGTGAAAGGCATCGTAGGGAAAAAGCTTGGGATGACCCAGATCTTCGATCCTGAGACCGGCGGCGTGACCGCCGTGACCGTGATCGAGGCCGGGCCGTGCCCCGTCACCCACGTGCGCGACGAGGCGACCGACGGCTACGCGGCCGTCCAGCTCGCCTACGAGCCTGTCGTCGATCGTAAGATCACGAAGGGCGAGATCGGCCACCTGAAGAAGTCGGGTACGTCGGCCCACCGGCATCTCGTCGAGTTCCGCGGAGAGACGGAGCTGAACGTCGGCGACACCGTCACGGTCGAGGCGTTCCAGCCTGGCGATGAGATCAAGGTCGCCGGCACCTCGATCGGCAAGGGCTTCGCCGGCACGATCAAGCGTCACAATTTCGCGCGAGGCCCGGTCTCCCACGGCTCGCACAACGTTCGTAAGCCGGGCTCGATCGGTGCGTCGGCGACGCCGTCGCGCGTCTTCCGCGGCCAGAAGATGTCGGGTCGCATGGGCGGCGTCCGTGTCACCCAGCTCGGGCTGGTCGTTCACGACGTGGACGTCGAGCGCAACCTGCTGCTCGTCAAGGGTGCCGTCCCGGGCCCGAAGAGCGGCATCGTCGAGATCAGGAGCACCGACTGATGGCTGCGTTGAAGGCAGAGATTCTGGGAGGCTCCGGCTCCAAGTCGGCCACGCTCGAGGCGGCGGTGTTCGGCGCCGAGCTCAAGAGGCACATCGTGCACGAGGTCGTTCGCGCCGAGCTGAACGCGCATCGCGCCGGCACGCGCGGCGCCAAGACGCGCGGCCAGGTCTCGGGCGGGCGCGCCAAGCCATGGCGCCAGAAGGGCACAGGCCGGGCCCGGCAGGGCACGATCCGCGCACCGCACTTCACGGGCGGCGGCGTCGCGTTCGCTCCGGGCATGCGCAGCTTCGACGTAAAGGTGAACCGGAAGGTGCGCCGCGCGGCGCTCGCGGGCGCACTCTCGAACCACGTCGGCAACGAGACGCTTGCGCTCATCGACGGTTCGGCCTTCGAGACTCCATCCACCAAGCAGGCCAAGGCGCTCGTCGAGCAGTGGGGCAAGGCGGCGCCCCTCGTCGTCGTCGCTCACGAGGACGAGATCGGCCTGATCAAGTCGTTTCGCAATCTCGAGCGCGTGCTCGTGACCGTCCCGTCCGAGCTCGAGGTGGCGCCGATCGTCTGGGCGCGCTCCGTGCTCGTCAGCGAGGCGGCGCTCCCGCTCGTCGAAGGGAAGGCATCGTGAACGCCGCCGACGTGCTCATCGCCCCGGTCGTCTCCGAGAAGAGCTATTCGGGTCTCGCCGACCGGAAGTACACGTTCAAGGTCCACAAGGACGCCCACAAGACACAGGTGCGCCAGGCGATCGAGCAGCTCTTCGGCGTCAAGGTCGCCAGCGTGCGCGTCATCTCGGTGCCCGCCAAGCCGAAGCGGCGCGGGGCCTACAGCGGCGTCCGTCCTGGTTGGAAGAAAGCCGTCGTGCAGCTGCACGAAGGGCATCAGATCGAGATCTTCGAGGGGGCTCAGGTTTAGGCCATGGCAGTCAAGAAGTACAAGCCCACGAGCCCGGGACGCCGCTTCATGGCCGTCTCCTCGTTCGAGGAGATCACCAAGAAGGCACCCGAGAAGTCGCTCGTCGAGCCGCTCAAGAAGACCGGCGGCCGCAACAACAACGGCCGCATCACCACGCGGCATCAGGGCGGCGGCCACAAGCGGCAGTACCGGATCATCGATTTCAAGCGGCTCAAGGACGGCGTTCCGGCGAAGGTCGCAGCGATCGAGTACGACCCGAACAGGTCGGCCCGGATCGCGCTGCTGCACTACGCCGATGGTGCCAAGGCGTACATCATCGCGCCGCAGGGCCTGCGGGTCGGCGCGTCGGTCGAATCCGGCCCGACGGCCGACATCAAGGCCGGCAACGCGCTTCCGCTCGAGAACATCCCGACGGGCACGCTCGTCCACAACGTCGAGCTGAAGCCGGGTCAGGGCGCGAAGATGGCCCGCTCGGCCGGCGCCGGCGTCCAGCTCGTCGCCAAGGACCAGGGCTACGGCGTTCTCCGCCTCCCCTCGGGTGAGATGCGGCGCGTCCTGCTCACCTGCCGCGCCACCGTCGGCCAGGTTGGCAACTCCGATCACGCCAACGAGCAGTCCGGCAAGGCCGGCCGCAGCCGCTGGCTCGGCAAGCGCCCCTCGGTGCGCGGCTCCGCGATGAACCCTGTCGACCACCCGCACGGCGGCGGTGAGGGCAAGTCGAAGGGCGGCCGGCATCCGGTCACCCCGTGGGGCGTGCCGACGCTCGGTAAGCGCACGCGCCCGAAGCACAAGGAATCCGACAAGCTGATCGTCCGCGGCCGTCGCCGTGGCAAGGAAAGGCGCTAACCACTCATGTCCAGATCATCGAAGAAAGGGCCTTTCATCGACGAGCGGCTGCTCGGCCGGATCGAGGCGATGAATGCTGCCAACGAGAAGCGGATGATCCGCACCTGGTCGCGCAGCTCCACCGTGTTCCCCGACATGGTCGGTCACACGATCGCCGTCCACGACGGTCGCAAGCACGTGCCGGTCTTCGTCAGCGAGCAGATGGTCGGCCACAAGCTCGGCGAGTTCGCTCCGACGCGCACGTTCCGCGGCCATGCCGGCGACAACAAGACTCAGGTGAAGAAGCGCTAGTGGCTGCCACGGACCCATCTACCTTGACCCAGTCGCGCGCCGAGGCGAAGTACGTCCGGCTGTCCGCCCGCAAGGCCCGGGTCGTGCTCGACCACATCCGTGGCCGCAGCGTGCCCGAGGCCAGGACGATCCTCAAGTTCACGCCGCGCGCAGCCGCCGTCGACATCGAGAAGGTCTTGCGCTCGGCCGTCGCGAACGCCGAGTCGACGCACGCTCTCGACGGTGACGAGTTGATTGTCCTCGCCGCTTACGCCGACGAAGGCCCGACGCTCAAACGCTGGCGCGCCCGCGCCCGCGGCCGCGTGAACAGGATCCGCAAGCGCACGTGCCACATCACCCTGATCGTCAGCGAGAACCCGAAGGCGCAGGCGCGCCCGAAGCGGTCGGCCGAGAAGCCCGCCGCGTCCGACGCCCCGACGCCCGACGCTCCCGCCAGCGACGAGACGCCCAAGCCGAGCCCGAAGAAGCGTGCGCCGGCCAAGAAGAAGGAGATCGCAGCCTAATGGGCCAGAAGATCCATCCTGGCGGCCTTCGCGTCGGTGTCATCCACGACTGGAAGTCGAACTGGTACACCGGCAAGAAGGAGTTCGCCTCCTACATCCTCGAGGATGTCCGCATCCGCGAGCACATCACGGGCAAGCTGTCCCACGCGGGGCTGTCCGACATCCTGATCCGCAAGGACAAGCAGCGGATCACCGTCGACATTTACACCGCCCGTCCGGGAATCGTGATTGGCAAGTCCGGGGTCGAGGTCGATGCGCTCCGCAAGGAGCTGCACGCGATCACCGGTAAGTCGGTGCACATCAACATCAACGAGATCAAGCGGCCCGAGCTCGACGCCCAGCTCGTCGCGCAGTCGATCGCCGAGCAGCTGCAGAACCGCGTCTCGTTCCGGCGTGCGATGAAGCGCGCCCTTGCCTCGGCGATGCGCTCCGGTGCACAGGGAATCAAGATCCAGTGCGGCGGGAGGCTGGGCGGCGGCGAGATGAGCCGCTCGGAGCGCTACACGGAGGGGCGGATCCCGCTTCACACGATTCGCGCCGACATCGACTACGGCTTCGCCGAGGCCAAGACGACCTACGGACGCATCGGCGTCAAGGTGTGGGTCAACAAGGGCGAGATCATGCCCGAGGGCTATGAGGGAACCTCGACCGGCAAGGAGACCCGTCTCGGCGACCAGGATCAGGCACGCCGCAAGCGTGGCGGTGCGGCCGAGGGCCTCGGTGCCTCTCGGGAGAGCGGCCGCGGCCGCAGCGAAAATCGTGAAGGTCTCGGTCTCGTCAAGAAGGGTCGTCGCGGCCCCGGAGGCGGCGCTCCCGGTGGCGGTGGCGGCGGTCGCCCCGGCGCCCGGCCCGCCGGCGGCCGTGGTTCTCGCCCGAGCGGTCCCCGGCCCGAGCAGCGCTCGCAGCGCCCGCCGCGTCAGACCGAGCCCAAGGCTCCCGAGTCCACCGACGCCCCGACTCCCGACGTCAGTCCTGGCGTGACGCCGGACGTGACTCCGGACGTCAGGCCCGAGGGGACTGACGCCTGATGCTGCTCCCCAAGCGAACAAAGCATCGCAAGCACCATCGCGGCCGCCGTCGGGGCTTCACGAAGGGGCAGTCGACCGTACAGTTCGGCGACTACGGGATCAAGGCGCTCGAGGACGGCTGGATCACCAACCGGCAGATCGAGGCTGCTCGTATCGCAATGACGCGCAAGATTCGCCGCGGCGGCAAGGTCTGGATCAATCTCTTCCCGGACAAGCCGTTCACCAAGAAGCCGGCCGAGACGCGCATGGGATCGGGCAAGGGCTCCCCCGAGGGGTGGGTCGCCGTCGTGAAGCCGGGCCGCGTGCTCTTCGAGCTCGCCGGTGTCGACGAGGCTCTGGCCCGCGAGGCGCTGCGCCTTGCCGGGCAGAAGCTGCCGATCAAGGTGAAGTTCGTGAAGCGGGAGGCTGATCTCTTTGAAAGCTAGGCAGCTGCGAGAAATGACGGACGAGGAGTTGGCCGAGAAGATGGCCGAGACCCGCAAGGAGCTCTTCAATCTCCGCTTTCAGTCGGCGACCGGTGCGCTCGAGAACAGCGCCCGGCTGCAGTCTGCGAAGCACGAGATCGCCCGCATCCTGACCGTGAAGACCGAGCGTGAACGACTGGGGAAGATCTGAGATGGCAGACAAGAAGCCGAAGAAGACAACTGAGAAGACCCCGGTCGAGGTGACGGAGATCGAGGACGCCGTGGCCGACGACGTGGTGGAGGCCGAGGTCGAGGTCGTCGAGGCCGAGATCGAGGAGGCCGTGGCCGAGGACGTGGCGGAGGTCGTCGCTGAGGTCGAGGTCGTCGAGGCGGGTATCGAGGAGGCTGCTGCCGAAGGTGCGGCTGCCGAGCTCGAGACCGGCGCCGAGGTCGAGGGGCATATCGCCGAAGCAGTCGCCGAGGGCAAGATCACGCCCGAGGAAGGCGCTGCCGTCGAGGCCGTCGAGGAAGCGGTCGATGAGGCTGTCGTCGAGATAGTCGTCGAGGCTGCAGTTGCCGAGGAGGCGGTCGATGAGGCTGCAGCCGAGGTGATCGCGGAGGAGATCGTCGAGGCTGCTGCGGTCGAGGAGGCTGCCGCCGAGGTGATCACGGAGGAGGTCGTCGAAGCCGCCGGCGCCGTGGCGGCTGTCGAGGAAGCGACCAAGGTGCCGGCGCCGCAATCCGGCCCGAAGCCGAAGAAGAAGCGCCTGCCGCGTTCGCTGCGGCCCACGAAGACGCGTCCGACGCGCGAGAAGGCGACGGAGCGCAAGCCGATCGTGCGGCTCGAGAAGCCCGAGCACGAGCGCGGTCGCAGCCAGGAGCGCCTCGGGACCGTCGTCTCCGACGCGATGGACAAGACGATCGTCGTCAAGGTCGACGTGATCAAGTCGCACCGGAAGTACAAGAAGGTCGTCCGCCGTTCCGTGAAGTTCCACGCGCACGACGAGGGTAACGCGGCCAAGGTCGGCGATGTTGTCCGGATCGTCGAGACGCGCCCGCTGTCTGCCACGAAGCGCTGGCGCCTGACCGAGATTGTCGAGGTCGCTAAGTGATCCTCTCCACCCGCACATCTCGCACGCGCTGGCTCGCTGCAACGCAGCGCGATGCGTCGTCCTCGGGCTCGCCCATGCACTCCGTGCATGAACGAGCCCTGCATCCTAGCCTCGCTTGCGTTTCGCGGCCATCGCGCACGATCTGTACGGGAGGTGAGGATCAGTGATCCAGCAGGAGAGCCGCCTCAAGGTCGCCGACAACACGGGCGCCCGTGAGATCCTCTGCATCCGCGTGATGGGAGGGTCGCACCGCCGCTACGCGCGCGTCGGCGACATCATCGTTGCTACCGTGAAGACCGCGACGCCGCAGGGCACGGTCAAAAAGGGCGAGGTGGTGAAAGCCGTCGTCGTCCGGACGAAGAAGCCCTACGGTCGCAATGACGGCACGCTGATCGGGTTCGACGAGAACGCGGCCGTCATCATCGACAACCAGATGAACCCGCGCGGCACCCGCATCTTCGGGCCTGTCGCCCGGGAGTTGCGCGAGAAGAATTTCATGAAGATCGTCAGCCTGGCACCCGAGGTTCTCTAGAGATGGCACCCACCATGAAGATCAAGAAGGGCGACACCGTTCAGGTGCTGGCCGGCAAGGACCGCGGCAAGCAAGGGCGGGTGATCGAGGCGCGGCCGAGCGAGGGCCGGGTCATCGTCGAGAATCTCAATCTCGTCAAGCGCCACCGCAAGCCGGCTCCGGTTCGCGACGTCTCCCGCATGGGCGGCTCGCAGATGACGCCGGGTGGCATCTTCGAGAAGCCGTCGCCGGTCGATGTGAGCAACGTGATGCTCGTGTGTCCGACCTGCAAGCAGGCGACACGCATCGGTGTCCACGTGAAGGAGGTGCACGGCGAGAGTCACCGTGTTCGTTTCTGCAAGCGCTGCAACGAGGAGATCGATCGCTGATGGCCGCGACGACGGAGACATACGTGGCGCGACTCAAGCAGCGGTTCGACGACGAGATCCGGCCTGCTCTCAAAGACGAGCTCGAGCTCGCCTCGATCATGCAGGTGCCGAAGGTGAGCAAGATCACGCTCAATATGGGAGTCGGCGACGCGAAGACCGACGCCAAGGTGATGGACGCCGCTATCGAGGAGCTCTCCACGATCGCCGGCCAGCACGCCCAGGTGAGGCGAGCCCGTAAGTCGGTGGCGAGCTTCAAGCTCCGGGAGGGCATGGCCGTCGGCGCCCGCGTCACGCTGCGCGGAGCAAAGATGTACGAGTTCCTCGACCGCCTCGTCTCGATCGCGCTCCCGCGCATCCGCGACTTCCGTGGGCTCAACCCCGATTCGTTCGACGGGCGGGGCAACTACTCGCTCGGCATCAAGGAGCAGATCATCTTCCCGGAGATCGACTACGACAGCGTCCAGGCGATCCGGGGCCTCGACATTGCCATTACGACGACGGCGGAGACGGACGAGCAGGCGCGTGCTCTCCTGCGCCACCTCGGCCTCCCGTTCGCCACCGAAGCAAGAAGGGATTAGGAATGGCCAAGACCTCCCTCCGCGTCAAGCAGAAGCGGACGCCCAAGTACAAGACGCAGGCGTACTCGCGGTGCAACCGGTGCGGTCGTCCGCGGGCCGTGTACCGGAAGTTCCTGCTTTGCCGGATCTGCCTCCGCGAGCTCGCCCATCAGGGCGCGATCCCGGGCATGACGAAGTCTTCCTGGTGAACCAGGAAGACGTTAGATAGTGCATTCGATGACGACTACGAAGGACTACATTCACCAGGAACATGTTCAAGGGAAGAGATTCGGTGCTTTTCAAGCCGACAATTATCCCGCCCATCTAGCATTTTCGCTCCGTGAAACAGCCAATGTTTCGCGAAGCGACAATGCAGCCGTTTCACGGAGCGAAAATGCTTACTGATCCAATCGCAGACATGCTGACCCGGATTCGCAACGCCAACAAGGCGATGCACGACAGCGCGCAGATGCCGACCTCGCGGATGAAGGAGGAGATCGCGCGCCTGCTCAGGGACGAGGGGTACATCACCGACTTCAAGGTCGTCGAGGGCACGCCGTTCTCGACGCTCGTCGTCGAGCTCAAGTTCGGCCGCAATCGCGAGCGCGTGATCACCGACCTGAAGCGCGTCTCCAAGCCGGGGCGCCGCGTGTACGCGCGCAAAGACCGGCTGCCCCGCGTGCTCGGCGGTCTCGGTACCGCGATCCTGTCCACCTCGAGCGGCGTGATCACGAGCCGTCAGGCAGCCGAGCGCGGCGTCGGCGGCGAAGTCCTCGCGTTCGTCTGGTGAAGCGGCTTCGCTTCGCGAACCCGCGTTAGAAGAGAGAGAGCAGCATGAGTCGAATTGGCAGAAAACCGATTGAGGTTCCGAGCGGGGTCACCGTCCAGGTGTCCCCGGGTGGGACAGTGAACGTGGAAGGGCCGCTCGGCAAGCTCGAGCAGCAGGTTCCCGCGCGGATCCAGATCGCGCAGGAGGACGGCGTGCTCAACGTCACGCGACCCACCGACCGCGGCCCCGACCGGGCGCTGCACGGCCTGACCCGCACGCTGGTCGCCAACATGGTCGAGGGAGTGACGAAGGGCTTCGAGAAGCACCTGGAGATCCAGGGTGTCGGCTACCGGGCCGCTCTCAAGGGCAGCGACCTCGAACTGGCCGTCGGCTATTCGCACACGGTCACGATCGCGCCGCGCCCCGGCATCTCGTTCGAGGTGCCGATCCCGACTCAGATCATCGTCAGGGGCACCGACAAGCAGAGGGTCGGTCAGACCGCGGCGGAGATCCGCAAGGTGCGGCCGCCCGAGCCCTACAAGGGCAAGGGGATTCGCTACCGCGACGAGCAGGTACGGAGAAAGGTTGGTAAGCGCGCATGAGCACTCTTTCGACGCGCGAAGCCCGACTGCGTCGGCATCGCCGGATCCGCGGCAAGGTCTCGGGCACAGCGGAGCGTCCGCGCCTCGCGGTCTTCCGCTCCAATCGCGGGATCTTCGCCCAGTTGATCGACGACGGTGACGCCCGAACAGTGGCTGCGGCCGGCTGGCTCCAGCTCAAGGGGTTCTCGGGAAACAAGACCGAACAGGCAGCCGAGGTGGGCAAGAAACTCGCCGAGTCCGCGAAAGCAGCGGGCGTCACGACCTGCGTGTTCGATCGCGGCGGCTACCTCTACCACGGACGCGTCAAGGCGCTTGCCGAAGGCGCGCGCGAAGGAGGACTGGAGTTTTGAGCAGTTTCGGAGTCGCTGAGACACGCGAGTTGAAGGAGCGTGTGATCGAGATCAACCGGGTCGCCAAGGTCGTCAAGGGCGGCCGCCGGTTCTCGTTCACTGCGCTCGTCGTCGTCGGAGACGAGGTCGACCGCGTCGGCGTCGGTTACGGGAAGGCGCGCGAGGTTCCCCTCGCGATCTCGAAAGCCGTCGACGACGCCAAGAAGAACCTGTTCTCCGTGCCCAAGCACGGGACCACGATCACGCACGAGATCCTCGGCGAGTTCGACGCTGCCCGCGTGTTCCTGCGGCCGGCGAGTGAGGGAACCGGTGTCATCGCCGGAGGCGGCGTTCGCGCGGTGCTCGAGCTGGCAGGCATCCGGGACGTGCTCGCCAAGAGCCTCGGTACGACGAACCCGATCAACATGGCGAAGGCCACGGTGGACGGCCTCAAGCGTCTCCGGCGGCCCGAGGACATCGCGCGCCAGCGCGGGAAGACGATCAGCGAGGTGCTGCCGCTGCCGCGTGGGTACGACGCGTACAAGGTTGCCGCCGCTGCCAGGGCAGCCGCCGAGGCGGAGGCCGAGTCCACCGTCGCGGTGGCAGACGACGAGGCGCCCGCGGAGGTGACTGCGTGAGCACGGTGAAGGTCACCCAGGTGCGAAGCACGATCGGTCAGAGCAAGGCCCACGAGGGGACGATCCGCGCCCTCGGCCTGGGCAAGATCGGCCGCAGCGCCGAGCACAAGGAATCCCCCGAGCTGGCGGGCCAGCTGCGCCACGTCGCTCATCTCGTCAAGGTCGAAGGGAAGGACGCGTAGACATGGCCGAGGAGCTCAATCTGCACAGCCTCAAGCCCGCGCAGCCGCGGAAGGACCGCAAGCGCGTCGGCCGCGGCATGGGCTCCGGCAAGGGCCGGTACTCTGGTCGCGGAATCAAGGGCCAGAAGTCCCGCTCGGGGTCGCACTACATGCCTGCCGGCTTCGAGGGTGGCCAGATGCCGATCGACATGCGGCTGCCGAAGCTTCGGGGCAACACGTCCGCCGACGCGATGCCGATCGGCCCGTTCCGCACGTCGACCCAGCCCATCAACCTCCGTGACCTCGAGGCCCGCTTCGAGGCGGGGGCAGAGGTCACGCCCGACGCGCTCGTCGGCGTCGGCCTGATCAAGAACACGAAGATCGACATCAAGATTCTCGGCTCGGGCGAGCTGACGAAGAAGCTCTCGGTCACCGCGCACGGTTTCTCGAAATCGGCGCGCGAGAAGATCGAGGCCGCCGGCGGAACCGTCAGCTGGCTGCGAGGCGAGCCGGTCGAGAAGAAGCCCAAGAAGTCGAAGGCCCGCAAGCCGGTCGCGCAGGACGAGACCGAGCTCGAGGTCGCGGCGGAGGCCGAGACCGAGGTTGCGGTCGTCGGGGAGGCTACGCCGGCTCCGGCCGACGAGGCAACTGCTGAGTAATGCTGAGCTGGCTCGGCAATGCCTGGCGCGTCCCTGAGCTACGGCGGCGTGTTCTCTTCACGGCCTTCGTGCTCGCCGTCTACCGGCTCGGCTCGTGGATGCCCGCTCCGGGCGTGAACTCGAGCGCGATCCAGAACTACTTCTCGGGGCGGGGGAGCTCGGTGCTCGGGCTGCTCAATCTCTTCTCCGGCGGAGCGCTTTCCAAGTTCTCGCTCTTTGCGCTCGGGATCATGCCGTACGTCACGGCATCGATTATCGTTCAGCTCCTCACCGTCGTGATCCCGCGGCTCGCCGAGCTCCAGAAGGAGGGTGAGGCGGGCTACGCCAAGATCAACCAGTACACCCGGTACCTCACCGTCGTGCTCGCCGCCCTTCAGGCGCTCGGCTATGCCGTACTGTTCGAACGCCAGGGCGCGCTCAACGCGAACGCGGGTCGGATGACGCTCATCGTCGTCACTCTGACGACGGGAACCATTCTTCTGATGTGGCTTGGTGAGCAGATCACGAAGCGGGGGATCGGGAACGGCATCTCAATCCTGATCTTCGCCTCGATCCTCACCAGTTTGCCGCTCGGGCTCAGCGCCTGGTGGAACGGCGGCCCGATGGAGCGGATCTTCTTCCCGTTGATCGCGATCGGGATCGTCGCCTCGGTCGTGTTCGTGCAGGAAGGCCAGCGCCGGATCCCGATCCAGTACGCAAAGCGCATGGTCGGGCGCCGGATGACGACCGGAGGCGCCACCTACCTGCCGCTGCGCGTGAATATGGCCGGCGTGATCCCGGTGATCTTCGCCGCGGCCCTGCTTGCGTTCCCCGCCACGGTGGCGCAGTACTTCCCGGGTACCCAGCAGTTCGTCAACGACCACTTCCAGCCCGGCAACCTCACGTATCTGCTGACCGAGGCGGCCCTGATCATCCTCTTCACGTACTTCTACACCGCGGTGCAATTCAACCCGGTCGAGCAGGCGGACAATCTTCGCAAGTACGGCGGCTACATCCCCGGGATCAGACCGGGCCCGCCGACGGCGCAGTACCTCGATCGCGTCCTCACCAGGCTCACCTTGCCGGGGTCGCTGTTCCTCGCGGCGGTGGCAGTGGCGCCGAGCATCTTCATCAAGTATGGCGGCTTCTCGCAGGCCAATGCCAGGGCACTCGGCGGCACGTCCGTGCTGATCGCGGTCGGCGTCGCCCTCGACACGATGCGCCAGATGGAGAGCCAGATGATGATGCGTAACTACGAGGGCTTCCTCAAATAAGCTCCGTCAACGTCCTCGTTCTCGGCCCTCAGGGCTCCGGGAAGGGCACGCAGGCAAAGCGGATCTCCGCGGCCCACGACGTGCCACACGTCTCGACGGGGGACATGTTCCGGGCCGCGATTGTGGCGGGGTCGGAGCTCGGGCTCTGCGTCGAGCCGATCCTCGCCTCGGGCGAGCTCGTTCCCGACGAGCTGACGATCGCGCTGATCCGTGACCGGCTCTCCGAAGGCGACGCGGTGGGCGGTTTCGTCCTCGACGGCTTCCCGCGCAATCTCGTCCAGGCGGAGGCTCTCGACGAGATGCTGGCTGCAATCGGGCGACCCCTCGACACCGTTCTGTTCTTCGACCTCGACGACGAGACGGCGATGACGAGGATGCACGGGCGCGCGCAGGATGAGGGGCGCAGCGACGACACACCCGAGGTGATGGCGCGCCGTCTCGCCATCTACCACGAGCAGACCGCACCCGTCGTCGAGCGCTACCGCTCCGCCGGCACCCTCGTTCCGCTCACGGCGGTTCGCAACGTCGATGAGGTGTTCGCCGAGATCGAAACGGCGCTGGGCCGACTCCCGCGATGATCATTCGCAAGAGCCTCGAGGAGATCGAGCGCATCGGGCGCGCCGGTGATCTGGTCGCGGCGACGATCTCCCATGTCGGTGAGCATGCGCGGCTGGGGATCACAACCGGGGAGCTCGACGACATCGCAGGTGCCTTCGTGGCGGCGCACGGGGGGGTCTCCGCCTCCAAGGGCTATCACGGCACGTACCCGGCCGAGATCTGCATCTCTCCGAACGAGATGGTCGTGCACGGCATCCCCGGGGCGTATCGTGTCGTGGACGGCGACCTCCTCACGATCGACGTGGGGGTCACGCTCGACGGCGCGATCGCCGATAGTGCCTACACCTTCGGGATCGGCACCGTCGATCCCGAGGCCCGGCGGCTGCTCGACACCTGCCAGGAGGCACTCGCTGCCGGCATCGAGCAGGCCCGAATCGGGAACCGAATCGGCGACATCTCCTTTGCGGTGCAGACCGTCGTCGAGGGTGCCGGGTTCTCCGTCGTGCGCAGCCTCGTCGGGCACGGCGTCGGGCGGCACTACCACGAGGACCCGCACATTCCGAACTTCGGCCAGCCGGGGCGAGGGCCAAAGCTGACCGAGGGTATGACGATCGCGATCGAGCCGATGATCACGGCGGGCTCGCCGGACGTCTACCTGCTCGAGGATGGCTGGTCGATCTCGACCGAGGACGGCTCGCTCGCCGCCCACTTCGAACACACCGTCGCGGTCACCGCCGCCGGGCCCCGGATTCTGACCCCGAGAGTCGGGATCGCCGTCGAGCACGTGACTTTGCTACAGTAAGCGGCCCGCGGCGCGGCCGTTGAGCTGCGCCATGGGATTCGTTTTCGCCCTTCCGGGGGCTCACACACAAGAAGCGCTTGCGCGAGGGAAGGGTGGCAGTCAAGGAAGAGAAGATCGAGGTCGAAGGCGAGGTCGTTGAGGCGCTCCCGAGCACGATGTTCAGGGTGCAGCTCGACGAGGGACACACGGTTCTCGCCGCGATCTCAGGGAAGATGCGCAAGCACTACATTCGCATCCTCCCGGGCGACCGGGTCAAGGTCGAGCTCTCTCCCTACGACCTCACGCGCGGCCGCATCACGTTCCGTCACCGCTGATCACCACCGAGGAAATTCGATGAAAGTTCGTCCGTCCGTCAAACCAATGTGTGAGCGCTGCCGCGTTATCAAGCGGCACGGGCGCACCATGGTGATCTGCACCAACCCACGGCACAAGCAAAGACAGGGGTAGGACCACAGCATGGCTCGCATTGCAGGCGTCAACCTCCCGAACCAGAAGCGGCTCGAGATCGGGCTCACCTACATCTTCGGGATCGGTCAGTCGACCGCGCAGAAGATCTGCAAGGACCTGGAGCTCAACCCCGATCAGAAGGTGAAGGACCTGACTGACGATGAGGTCACGAAGCTCCGTACCTACATCGACGCGAACGTCGAGGTCGAGGGTGACCTGCGGCGAGAGCGCTCGCAGGCGATCAAGCGCCTGTCGGAGATCGGCTGCTACCGCGGCATCCGGCACCGGCGCGGCCTGCCCGCCCGCGGGCAGCGCACCAAGACCAACGCGCGCACCCGCAAGGGCCCCAAGAAGACCGTCGGACGCGGGAAGAAGGGTAAATAGATGGCACCTCCTCGCAAGGCAGCGGCTGCTCGCGGCCGCACGCGTCGCCGCGTCAAGAAGAACATCGCGATCGGCCAGGCGCACATCAAGACGTCGTTCAACAACACGATCGTGTCACTCACCGACAAGGACGGCAACGTGATCGCGTGGGAGTCCGCCGGTTCCGCCGGGTTCAAGGGCTCGCGCAAGTCCACCCCGTTCGCCGCGCAGGTCACCGCAGATAACTGCGCGCGCAAGGGCATGGAGCACGGCCTCCAGAAGGTCGAGGTCTTCGTCAAGGGCCCGGGCTCCGGGCGCGAGACGGCGATTCGCTCGCTGCAGGCCGCCGGACTCGAGATCCTCGGCGTCAAGGACGTCTCGCCACAGGCCCACAACGGCGTCCGCCAGAAGAAGCGGAGGCGCGTCTAGTGGCCAGGGATCTGGGACCCAAGTGCCGGATGTGCCGGCGAGAGGGCATCAAGCTCTTCCTCAAGGGTGAGCGCTGCCTGACCGAGAAGTGCGCGATCGAGCGCCGGTCGTCTCCGCCGGGCGAGCATGGCCGGGGCCGGATCAAGCAGAGCGAGTACCTGCTCCAGCTGCGCGAGAAGCAGAAGGCGCGCCGCTACTACGGCCTGCTCGAGAAGCAGTTCCGCAACACCTACGAGAAGGCGACTCGCGGCACTGGCGCTCCGGGCGAGAACCTGCTCCGGATGCTCGAGACGCGGCTGGACAACGTCGTCTACCGGCTCGGCTTCGCCGGTTCGCGGGCCCAGGCACGCCAGCTCGTCCGCCACGGCCACTTCCAGGTCAACGGCCGCCGGGTCAACATTCCGAGCTTCGCGGTGCGTCCGAACGACGTGATCACGCTGAAGTCGGGCAGCGCCGCGGCGCCGCTCGTGCGGGATGCGACCGACCTGACCGCGTCCGTCTCGCCGTGGCTTCAGGCCGACCACGAAGGTCTTGCCGGCAAGGTGCTGCGCTGGCCCGAGCGTGCCGAGATCGACACGCCCGTGCAGGAATCGTTGATCGTCGAGCTCTACTCGAAATAGGTACCCGGGAGGCGTTGTCTCTCGACTGTTGGGGCGGGGCGGATGCTCTGCCCGCTGTGAAGAAGACGAAAGGATCGCTTTGGCAACTCGTTCCAGCCTGATGGATTTCCAGATTCCCCGCATCGTCAGCGAAGAAGGCGACGATCACAGGGGCGTGTTCGCGATCGAGCCGCTCGACCGCGGGTTCGGCTACACGTTCGGCAACTCGCTGCGCCGCGTGCTGCTCTCCTCGCTCGAGGGAGCTGCGGTGACGGCCGTCAAGATCGAGGGCGTCGCCCACGAGTTCACGACGCTGCCGGGCGTGCGCGAGGACGTGACCGACGTGATCCTCAACCTCAAGAGCCTGATCTGCATTCTCCACGGCGAGTCTCCCGAGGTCGAGGTGCACATCTCGAAGAAGGGCGCGGGTCTCGTGACCGCCGCCGACATCGAGGCGCCGGCCGACCTCGAGATTCTCAACCCGGAGCTCGAGATCGCCCACCTTGCCGACAAGGGCAAGCTGGAGATGACGATCACGATCGGCCGGGGTCGCGGGTACGTCCCTGCCGACCTCAACCGTGGGGTCGAGACGACGATCGGGGTGATCCCGATCGACTCGATCTTCTCGCCGGTTCGCCGGGTCGCTTACGAGGTGGAGGCCGCACGTGTCGGCCAGCGCACCGACTACGACAAGCTCGTGCTCGATGTCACCACGGACGGGTCGATCGAGCCGCGTGACGCGATCGGGCAGGCCGCCGAGATCCTGATCCGCCAGCTCGCGATCTTCACCGACCTCGACAGTATCGAGGGCTTCAGCGAGGCCGCGATCGAGGCAGCCGCCGAGGCGTCGACCTCCCACGGGATGGAGAACTTCCCGATCGAGGAGCTCGAGCTCGGCGTCCGCTCGTACAACTGCCTCAAGCGCGTCGGCATCGAGACGATCGGCGATCTCACCTCCAAGTCGGAGGCCGAGCTCGCGGCGATCCCCAACTTCGGTCGCAAGTCGGTCGAAGAGGTGCGGGAGACGCTCGCCGCCCACGGGCTGACGCTCAAGGGCGAGGAGCTCGTCTAGGTCATGCGACACGCGCGCGCGGGTAAGAAGCTCGGCCGGGACTCCGCCCATCGCAAGGCGCTGTACTCGAACCTCGCCGGCGCGCTGATCCAGCACGGCCGGATCGAGACGACCGAGGCAAAGGCGAAGGCAGTCAAGCCGTACGCCGAGAAGCTCGTGACGCTCGGCAAGCGCGGCGACCTCCATGCCCGCCGCCAGGCGCTCGCAGAGCTGCGCTCCAACGACGTCGTGCACCACCTGTTCCTGAACGTCGCACCGCGGTTCGCGGAGCGAAACGGCGGCTATACGCGCATCGTCAAGCTCGGCCCGAGGCAAGGTGACGCAGCGCCGATGGTGCTGCTCGAGTTCGTCGATTTCAATCCCGCCGCCTAAGCGGGGGGATTGAAATCGACAGGCCTACAGCGGCGACCGGCTTCAGCCCGGCGCCGCTGGAGGCCTCACGTACGCGGTATACATTCTCACGCTCAACGCTCTCCTGGTTGCGGTGCTCTTACTGTCGGCGCCCTGGAACGTTCTC
>JBBQRN010000035.1:0-28273 GCA_038214705.1 Gaiellales bacterium
GCTCAACCGGGCGCTGGACGAGGTGTTCGCGCGGGTGCATCCGCTGCTTGTGCGGGAGACGGTGACGCTCGACCTGGACGCGACCTATATCGAGCATCACGGCCCGGTCGGCTCGCGGCAGGGGACGCGCGGCACCTACAAAGGCAAGGTCTGCTGGCACCCACTGCTCTGTTTTGTCGGCGAGACGGGCGAGTGGCTGCACGCGAAGCTCCGCAACGGCCACGCTGGCGCCTCGACCGGCGCGACCCGTGCCTGCGTCGGCTGCCTGCAGAAGCTCGAGTGTTTCTCCGTGCCGATGAGGGCTTCTGGGGGCAGGCCTTCTTCGCCGAGCTCGAGCGCAGGCGGATCACCTATGCCGTCGGGGCGCCGCTGATCGCCTCGCTGCGGGCCGGATCAGCGAGATCGCCGCGCGAGACTGGCAGCCCGCGAGCTACCGCGACGGCAGCGAGGTCGTGAGCTTCCGCTGGCGGCCGAAGACCTGGAAACAGGAACGACGCTTCATCGTCCGCCGCGACCCCGTCGAGACGGGCGAGCAGCTCACCCTCGAAGGTCGCGAGTGGCACTACTGGGCGCTCGTCACCAACGACAGCGAACGCTCAGCCGACGAGCTCGAGTGCTGGCACCGCGGCAAGGCCAACCTCGAGAACCAGATCAAGGAAGCGAAGCTCGGGCTTGGCCTCGACAACCTCCCCTGCCAAAGCTTCCACGCCAACTGGGCCTACCTCCTCGTGACGTTGCTCGCCTTCAACCTGCTCGCCTGGCTGAAACTGCTCGCACTGCCCGCGGGCGAACGAACGAGCTACGTGAAACGGCTCCGCTTCCGCTTCATCGCCGTCGCCGCCACGGTCGGCCGCTCCGACCGCCGGCTCGTCCTACGTCTCTCAGCCGGCTACCCGCTCCTCCCCGACTTCGTCGCAACGCTGGAACGCATCCGCGGCCTCGCACGCGCCCCCGCCTGAGGCTCCGCTCAGCCGCACAACCGAGACGATCCCCCAAGCCGCGGGCGCAGCCACCCCCCGCACCCGCGACAACACATCCACCATCCCGACAAGCCCCGCCACGACCGACCACCCACACCAACAGACCATCCACACCGACCACAACCCCCTCCCACAGGCCGCATCAGCCGCCTACCGCAGGATCCGGGTAGCTAGGTGTCCTTGGTTCCAGCTCGCGGAGGACCGCGTCCGATAGGACCGGCCACGCCTCGCGCGCCCACTCGCCGAAGTCGCGCGTCGTCAGAACGGCACAGGCGAGGCCACGCTCAGGATCGACCCAGAGGAAGGTTCCGCTGCCGCCGAAGTGGCTAAAAGTGCGAGGCGAGGTGAGCCCACCCGACCAGTGCCCCGCCTTGTCCCCCTTCAGCTCCACCCCGAGACCCCAATCCAGCGGGCTAAAACGGCCGAAGCCCGGGAACACACCGTCGAGCCCCGGGAACTGCACCGCCACCATTTCCGCGTGGGTCTCGGGAGCGACGAGCGTCGGTGCGAGCAGCTCACGGCCGAGCGCGAGCAGATCGTCGAGGCAACCGTGCATCCCCGCTCCCGGGTGTCCTTCGGGGTCGAGCGCGAGCTCGAGCGGACGGCAGACGGCAGCTCGAACGTAGTCCGCGAACGGCATCTCCGCCCTCGCGGCGACGTGGGCGCCGAGCACCGCGAAACCCTCGTTCGAGTAGATCCGACGCCGGCCGGGAGGTGCGATCGGCACCGGCCCCTCGAACGGCAGTCCCGAGGCGTGCGCTAGGAGATGCCGGACGGTGGCACCGGGTGGTCCGGCGGGCTCGTCGAGGTCGACCACGCCCTCCTCGGCGGCGACGAGCGCTGCCAGCGCGCTGACGATCTTCGAGACAGAGGCGAGCCGGACCGCCGTCCGCGTGTCGCCGCGGGCCGCCACCGTTTCCTCCGCGCGCGTCACGCCGGCTGCTGCGAACGGCACGTCCCAACCGTCGATTTGGCGCAACGCGTCCACGGCGCGCGATACTACCCGGGCGATGGAGCGCCGCCTGATCTCGGGACACTCGCCGTTCGAGCCGGTCGCGGGGTTCTCGCGCGCCGTCGTCGTCGGCTCGACCGTTCACGTGGCCGGGACGGCGCCGATCCCGCCCGACGGGGCCCCCACCCCGGCGAGCGCCTACGACCAGGCGCGCGTCTGCCTCGCGATCATCGGCGAGGCGCTCGGCCGCGCCGGTGCCTCGTTCGACGACGTCGTCCGCACGCGCATGTTCATCACCGATCCGGCGCACTGGGGCGACGTCTCGCGCGCCCACGGTGAGGTGTTCGGCGAGATTCGGCCGGCCGCGACCTGCGTCGTCACGGCGCTGCTCGATCCTGCCTGGAAGGTGGAGATCGAAGCGGAGGCGGTGCTCCGATGAGCCAGCAGCTCATTCCCGCAGAAATCACCGGCAAGGGCTCGTCGGCGATCAGCAACGACTGCAGCGTCCTCGATCACCGCTTCGGGCTGAGCGACCCCTACACGCTCGGCGTCGAGGAGGAGTACCAGCTCCTCGACAGCATGTCCTTCGACCTCGTCCAGCACATCGAGACTGTGCTCGCGGCAATCCAAGGGCACGAGCTGGAGCCGCAGATCAACCCGGAGCTGATGCAGTCCGTGCTCGAGATCGCGACTCCGGTCTGCCACACAGCGGCGGATGTGATGGGAGAGCTCGTCAAGCTCCGTCGCTACGTCTGCGGTGTCGCAAGGGAGGCGCACATGCGGGTCGGGTCGGCCGGAACCCACCCGTTCAGCCTCTTCGAGAAGCAGCGGATCACGGCCAAGGATCGGTACCACCAGCTCGTCGACCAGCTCCAGTACATCGCGCGGCGGGAGCTGATCTTCGGGATGCACATCCACGTCGCGATCGACGACCCGGACAAGGCGATCAAGGTGATGAACGGCCTCCTGCCCCAGCTCGCGCCGCTCCTTGCCATGTCGGCCAGCTCGCCGTTCTGGCGCGGCGAGCCGACGGGATTGATGTCGAGTCGCCAGATGGTCTTCTCGTCGTTCCCGCGCTCGGGCCCGCCGCCGCGGTTCCGCGACTATGCCGACTACGCCGAGGTCGTCGGCCAGCTCGAGCGCACGGGCTGCATCGCCGACTACACGCACATCTGGTGGGATATCCGCCCCCACCCCCGACTCGGCACGCTCGAGATCAGGATCTGCGACGCGGTCACCAGGGTCGAGGACGCGGTTGCGATCACGGCGTACTGCCAGGCGCTCGTCAAGCAGCTCTCGGAACGCTACGACGCGGGTGAGGAGATCCCCAGCTACCACCGCATCCTGACGACCGAGAACAAGTGGCTCGCAGCGCGGTACGGCCTCGAAGCGCCCGTGATGGATCTCGCCACCGGACGGCGCAACCGGATCCCGGTCGCACAGCTCGTGCGGCGCACCCTGCGCGAGATCGAGCCTCACGCGCGGGAACTCGGCTCCGAGCGCGAGCTCGAGGGCATCTCGGAGCTGCTCGCCCGCGGCAACAGCGCCGACCGCCAGCTCCGCATCTTCAACGCGAACCGCGACATCCGCGAGGTCGTCGAGGAGATCGCGATCGCGACCGAGGCAATACCGGATGGCACGTAGGATCGAGGGATGCTCGAAGCCGGCGAACCCGTTCCTTCAGCACGGGTCTGGGCGGGACTAGGCGAGGAGGAGGCCGACCTGCGCCACGTGCTTGCGGGCGACGGCCACGCGCTGCTCTGCTTCTACCCCTTCGACTGGTCGCCGGGCTGAACGAACGAGCTTCTGCTCCTGCGTGACAGGGGCGCCGATCTCGAGGTCGCGGGGATTCGCGTCTTCGGGCTCTCGCGCGATTCGCCCTGGTCGCATGCCGCCTGGGTCGGGACGATGGGCGTCGAGAACGTCGCCTTGCTCTCCGACTTCGACGGCGAGGCGACTCGCGCCTTCGGGGTCGCGCAGGTCTCGCGCGGTATGACGGACGTCGCCCTGCGAAGTGCCTTCCTGATCACGGGCGGGATCGTGGCGGCCTCGTGGCTGCTCCGCAGCGAGATGCCGGACATCGACGCAGCGATCGCCGCCGCATCCACGGGCGGGCCGCAGCGGGATACGGTGCCCTGACCGCTCGGGTACGGTCAGCACGATGACGGCGCCCGACACCGACTACCTCGAAGCCATCCTCAACGCAAACGTCTACGACGTCGCGATCGAGTCGCCTCTCCAGGAGGCTCCCCTCCTCTCCGAGCGGCTGGGGAACCGGCTCCTGCTGAAGCGCGAGGACCTCCAGCCCATCTTCTCGTTCAAGCTGCGCGGCGCGTACAACAAGATGTCGAGACTCTCCCCCGCCGCGCTGAAGCGCGGCGTCGTCGCCGCCTCGGCTGGAAACCACGCCCAGGGGGTGGCACTCGCTGCGCAGCGCCTCGGCACCTCGGCGACGATCGTGATGCCGGTGACGACGCCACAGATCAAGGTCGACTCGGTGGCTGCTCTCGGTGCAAATGTCGTGCTCGAAGGTGACGCCTACGACGACGCCTATGCGGAGGCGATGCGGATCATGCGGCGCCGCAGGCTCACGTTCGTTCATCCCTACGACGATCCCGACGTGATCGCGGGCCAGGGGACGATCGCGATGGAGATCCTGCGGCAGTGGCGCGAGCCGATCGACGCGATCTTCGTCGCCGTCGGAGGCGGAGGGCTGATCGGCGGCATCGCCGCGTACGTGAAGCGGCTGCGGCCAGAAATCAAGATAATCGGCGTCGAGCCGGCCGACGCGAACGCGATGGAGCGCTCGCTGCGGGCCGGGCGCCGGATCACGCTGCCGCACGTCGGCCTGTTCGCCGACGGCGTCGCCGTGAAGCAGGTCGGTGCTGAGAACTTCAGGCTCGCGCGCCGCTATGTGGACGAGATGATCCTCGTCGACACCGACGAGCTCTGCGCCGCAATGAAAGACGTCTTCGAGGACACGCGCGCGATCGTCGAGCCGTCGGCGGCGCTCGGAGTTGCCGGCGCCAAGCGCTGGACGGACCGCGAGAAGACGAAGGGCCGCAACCTCGTCACGGTCCTCTGCGGCGCGAACATGAACTTCGACCGGCTCCGCTTCGTCGCCGAGCGGGCCGATCTCGGCGAGGCGCGCGAGGCCGTGTTCGCCGCCACGATTCCCGAGCGCCCTGGCAGCTTCAAGGAGTTTTGCCGCCTGCTCGGCAAGAGCAACATCACCGAGTTCAACTACCGCTACGGCGGACCGGACGAGGCGCACGTCTTCGTCGGCCTCAGCGTCCAGGATCGCGCCGAGAAGGACAAGCTGCTCCGCTCCGTCACCCGGGCCGGCATCACGACTCTCGACCTCACCGACAACGAGCTTGCGAAGCTCCACGTCCGCCACCTCGTCGGTGGGCCCGCAAACGCGCCCCACGAGGTGCTCTACCGCTTCGAGTTTCCAGAGCGGCCGGGCGCGCTGATGCGCTTCCTCGACGCGATGAGCCAGGGTTGGAACATCAGCCTCTTCCACTACCGAAACCACGGCGCCGACTACGGCCGCGTGCTGGCGGGGATCCAGGTGCCGCCGCCCGAGCGGCGGGCCTTCCACGAGTCACTGCGCAAGCTCGGGTACCCTCACGTCGAGGAGACCGCGAACCCCGTGGCACGGCTGTTTCTCGGGGCGTAAGGGCGAGACCTTTCTCGTCCTCAGCGGGTAAACAGCGCGGCCTGCCCCTGGCCGACACCGACGCACAGCGTCGCGAGTCCGACGTGGCCGTCGCGGCGGCGTAGCTCGTGCAGCAGCGAGACGACGAGGCGCGCGCCGCTCATGCCGAGTGGGTGGCCGAGCGCGATCGCGCCGCCGTTGACGTTGACACGCTCCTCGTCGAGGCCGAGCTCGCGGCAGACCGCGACCGACTGCGACGCGAAGGCCTCGTTCAACTCGACGAGATCGATGTCGCCAACCGAGACTCCTGTCCGCGCAAGCAGCTTGCGAACGGCCGGCACCGGCCCGATGCCCATCACGGCGGGGTCGACACCCGCCACGGCTGAGCCAGCGAAGACGCCGAGTGGCTCGATCCCGAGCTCGCGCGCCCTTTCCTCGCTCGCGATCACGAGCGCAGCGGCTCCGTCGTTGATCCCGCTCGAATTGCCGGCCGTAACGCTCCCGCCGTCTCGGAACGCGGGTCGCAGCCCTGCCAGCTTCTCGAGCGACGTGTCGGGCCGCGGGTGCTCATCGCGGACAAGTCCACCGACGGGAACGAGCTCGTCGGCGAAACGCCCCGCCTCCGAGGCGGCGGACCAACGCATGTGCGAGCGAAGCGCGAATGCGTCCTGGTCGGCGCGAGTGATGCCGAAGCGCTCGGCAACGTTCTCGGCCGTCCCGCCCATTGGCTCGCTCGAATAGTGCTCCTCGTAGCGGGGATTGACGAACCGCCACCCGAGGGTCGTGTCGTAGGTCGGCCGCTCGGCGTCCGGTGCCGCCGGGTCGGGCTTCGCTGTGACGAGCGGCGCCCGGGTCATCGACTCGACCCCGCCGGCGACGAAGAGGTCGCCGTCACGTGCGATCACGGCGTGGCAGGCGCCGACGACCGCCGCGAGCCCCGAGGCGCAGAGCCGGTTGACGGTGACGCCGCCGACCGAGTCGGGAAGGCCCGCAAGCAGTGCAGCAAAGCGGGCGACGTTGCGATTGTCCTCGCCCGCCTGGTTGGCGCAGCCGAGCCAGACGTCCTCGATCGCCGCCGGATCGACGCCCGCGCGCTCGACGGCGGCGGCAACCACGAGAGCTGCCAGGTCGTCCGGGCGCACCGCAGCAAGCCCGCCCCCGTAGCGACCGATCGGCGTCCGGACGGCCGACAGAATCACCGCCTTGGTCACTCCCGCAACCACTTCCCGGGATAGTCGCACACAATGGCGAAGTCCGAACATGTCCGTCCGATAGCAGTTCCTGGAGCTCTTCCAAGGGAGGGAGGGATCACAGGGAACCGTAGGTTCCCGGCTTCAGGATCCACGCGGAGCGTGGCAGCAAGAACCTGCTCCTCGGGAAGCTGCGATACGCTCTCTCATCGCAGCTTCCCGATCGGGGCGATTCAGCCTTGCAGCCACTTCCCGGGACAGTCACACACAATCGCGAAGCCCGAATATGCCCGTCCAATCGCAGTTCCGAGAGCTCTTCCAACGAGGGAGGGATCACAGGGAACCGTAGGTTCCCGGCTTCAGGATCCACGCGGAGCGTGGCAGCAAGAACCTGCTCCTCGGGTAGCTGCGATACGCTCTCTCATCGCAGCTACCCGAGGAGCCAGCGATCGACCTGCTCGGCGCACTGGCGGCCCTCGTTGATCGCCCACACGATCAGCGATTGCCCCCGGCGCGCGTCGCCGGCCGCGAAGACACCGTCGACCGAGGTGGCGTAGAGTGGAGCCTGGGCGTTCCCTCGCCCGTCGCGTTCGATCCCGAGCTGCTCCAACAGGCTCTGCTCGGGATGGAGGAAGCCCATGGCCAGCAGCACGAGCTCGGCGGGACGCGCCTCCTCGGTGCCGGGGATCGGCGCGAACGGCGGCGACCCGTCGTTGTGGGCCCAGTGGATCTGCTCGACCTTTCCACCGGAGCCGGAGAGGTGGGTCGTCGAGATCGCGAAGTCGCGCTCGCCACCCTCCTTCAGCGCGTACGACGTACGCAGCTTCATCGGCCATCTCGGCCATGGGGTGAGATCGTCGGGTCGCTTCGCAGGCGGCTCTCCGAGCACCTCGATCTGCGTGACGGAGGCTGCATTCTCGCGGTGCGCGTTGGCGACGCAGTCGGCGCCGGTATCGCCGCCTCCGATCACGATCACGTGCTTACCAGCGGCGGTGAGCGGCTGCGAGGGCGCCCGGGGCGCCAGGTATCCTGCCGTTCCGACCTCGACCGCGATAGCGCGCGCGCGCTCATAGAGGTACTCCATCGCGTAGTGCACGCCATCGAGCTCGCGGCCCGGCACGGGCAGGTCGCGCGGCGCGCGCGACCCGGTCGCGATGACGACGGCGTCGTGGGCGGTGCGGAGCTCCCCGGCGGTGACATCGGTGCCAACCTCGACGCCGTAGCGGAACTCGACACCCTCCGACACGAGCTGGTCGATGCGCCGCTCGACGAGGCGCTTCTCGATCTTGAACTCCGGCACCCCGAAGCGGACGAGACCCCCGCCCGCCTCGTCGCGCTCGAACACCGTGACCGTATGGCCGGCCCGGTTGAGCTGCTGGGCGCACGCCAGCCCGGCCGGGCCCGCCCCAACGACCGCCACCGACTTGCCCGTGCGCGCCGCCGGAGGCCGCGGCACGACCCAGCCTTCCTCCCAGGCGCGATCGACGATCGAGACCTCGATCTGCTTGATCGTGACCGCCTCGCCCTCGCGGATCTCGAGCACGCAGGCAGCTTCGCAGGGAGCGGGACAGAGTCGCCCTGTGAACTCGGGAAAGTTGTTCGTGCGATGCAGCTGGTCAATCGCCTCGCGCCAGCGATCGCGATAGACCAGGTCGTTCCAGTCCGGGATCAGGTTCCCGAGTGGGCAGCCGTGGTGACAGAACGGGACGCCGCACTCCATGCAGCGCGCGCCCTGGCTGCGCAGCTCGACGAGAGGCAGCGGACGGACGAACTCCCGCACGTCGTGGATGCGCTCGGCCGGGTCGCGCTCGAGCGGCTCCGCGCGCGCAACCTTGAGGAAGGCGCCTAGCTCGCCCATGCCTGGGCCGCCTCTTCCGTCTCGGTCGTGAAGAAGCCGCCGCCGCCGGTCGAGACCGGATGTGCGTCGAGCTCGACCTCCTGGTCGGCGAGCGCCCGCTTGTAATCGTGCGGCATCACCTTCACGAAGAGGTCCGGAATCGCATCGCCGCGTGCCAGCAACGCGGCCGCGACCGTCGATCCCGTGCGCTCGACGTGCTCGTTCAGCAGCGTCACGATCGTAGCCAGATCGGGATCCTCGACGGGGTCGAAGCCCACGAGCTCCATGTTGCAGCGGTCGGCGAAGGTGCCGTCACGGTCGAGGACGTAGGCGACGCCGCCACTCATGCCGGCGGCGAAGTTCCGGCCCGTCCGGCCGAGGACGAGAACGATACCACCGGTCATGTACTCGCAGCCGTGGTCGCCGACGCCCTCCACGACCGCGGTCGCCCCGGAGTTGCGCACGGCGAAGCGCTCGCCCGCAAGCCCGCGGAAGAACGCCTTGCCCGAAGTGGCGCCGTAGAGCAGCGTGTTACCGACCACGACGCTCTCCTCGGGTACGAAGCCTGCATCGTCGGGCGGTCGCACCGAGAGCGTGCCACCCGAGAGCCCCTTGCCGACGTAGTCGTTCGCGTCGCCCACGAGCGAGAGCTCGACGCCGGGAGCGAGCCAGGCGCCGAAGGACTGCCCTGCCGAGCCGGTGAGCGCAACGCGGATCGACCCCTCCGGCAGGCCCGACCGGCCGTGCGCCTTCGTCACGTGATGGGAGAGAAGCCCGCCGACCGTGCGGTTGACATTACGGATCGAGAAGGCGAGCTCGACCGCCTCCCCGCGCTCGAGCGCGGGAACCGCACCTTCGATCAGCTGCCAGTCGAGCGCGTCGGCGAGTGGCGAGTCCTGGGCGCGCTCGCGCCGGATCGGAGTGCCGGCGGGAGCATCGGAGAATGCCAGCAGCCGCGAGAGATCGATCCCCCGCTCCTGCCAGCGGGCGATCGCCTCGTCGGCCTCGAGCAGGTCTACCCGACCGACAAGGTCTTCGTAGCGACGGATCCCGAGGCGCGCCATGATCTGCCGCACCTCCTCGGCGATGTAGAAGAAGAAGTTGACGACATGCTCGGGCTGGCCGGCGAACCGGGCCCGTAGCACCGGGTCCTGTGTTGCGATCCCGACCGGACACGTATTCAGGTGGCAGGCGCGCATCATCACGCAGCCGCTTGCGACGAGCGGTGCTGTCGCGAACCCGATCTCGTCGGCGCCGAGCAGGGCCGCCACGACGACGTCGCGCCCGGTCTTGATCTGTCCGTCCGTCTGCACCCAGATGCGTGAGCGGAGGTCGTTGCGCACGAGCGTCTGCTGCGTCTCGGCAAGGCCGATCTCCCACGGGATCCCCGCGAACAGGATCGACGAGAGCGGCGAGGCGCCCGTGCCGCCGTCGTGGCCGGAGATGAGCACGTGGTCGGCATTCGCCTTCGCGACCCCGGCCGCCACGGTGCCGACTCCCACCTCGGCGACGAGCTTGACCGAGATCCGGGCGACCGGGTTCGCGCAGCGCAGGTCGTAGATCAGCTGCTTCAGGTCCTCGATCGAGTAGATGTCGTGGTGCGGCGGCGGTGAGATGAGGCCCACGCCGGGTGTCGTCAGGCGCACGCTCGCGATGTAGCGATCGACCTTGTGCCCGGGCAGCTGGCCACCCTCACCCGGCTTCGCGCCCTGCGCCATCTTGATCTGCAGCTCGTCGGCGTTCGTGAGGTAGTCGATCGTCACACCGAAGCGGCCGGAGGCAACCTGCTTGATCGCCGACCGGCGCAGGTCGCCGTTTGCGTCGGGCGTGAAGCGAACCGGGTCCTCGCCTCCCTCGCCCGTGTTCGAGCGGCCGCCGATCCGGTTCATCGCGATCGCGAGCGTCTCGTGCGCCTCGCGGGAAATCGAGCCGAGCGACATCGCGCCCGTCGCGAACCGCTTCACGATCTCGCTCGCCGGCTGCACCTCCTCGAGCGGGATCCCCCCGCCGTCGGGCTCGCGGAAGCGCAGCAGGCCTCTCAGCGTCAGCCGCCGCACCGCGTCGTCGTTGACCGCGCGCGAGTACTCCTCGAAGGTCTCGAACTTCCCGTTGCGAACCGCGTCCTGGAGTAGCGCGATCGTCTCGGGGTTCCACTGGTGGTGCTCGCCGTCGCGCCGCCAGGCGTAGAGGCCGATCACCGGCAGCAACGTCTCGGTGTTGCCCGGGTAGGCGCGTGCGTGGCGAGCGAGGGCCTCGCTCGCGAGCACCTCCGCGCCGATCCCCCCGATCCGCGACGCGGTGCCCGTGAAGTGGCGGTCGACGAGCTCAGGCGAGAGGCCGATGGCCTCGAAGATCTGGGCTCCGCAGTACGACGGAACGGTGGAGATGCCCATCTTCGAGAGGGTCTTCAGAAGCCCCTTGCCGAGCCCCTTGACGGCGCGCTGCTGCGCCTGCTCTCGAGTCATACCCTCCGGCAGTGAGCCGAGCTCGACGAGCTCACCCAGCGTCTCGAGCATCAGGTACGGGTTGACAGCGGCGGCGCCGTAGCCGATCAGGGTGGCGATGCTGTGCACGCTCCGGGTGTCGCCCGACTCCGCCACGAGACCGGCCTGCAACCGTGTCCCCTCGCGGACGAGGTGGTGATGGACAGCGGCGACCGCAAGCAGGGACGGGATCGGGGCCCGCTCCGGGCCGACGGCGCGGTCGGAGAGGATGAGGATGTTCGTGCCCGCCGCGAGCGCCTCGTCGGCTTCGGCGCAGAGTCGGCCGAGCGCCGCGTCGATCCCGGCCGACCCCTCGGCGACGGGCCAGGTGATGTCGAGCGTGCGCGCCTTGAAGATCGCCGAGTGCACCTGGCGGAGCTGCTCGAGCTCGGCGTCGAGCAGGATCGGCGTCTCGAGCACGAGCTGGCGCGCGTGCTCGGGTGTCTCGTCGAAGAGGTTCTTCTCCGACCCGATGCTGGCCTGCAGGCTCATCACGATCGCCTCGCGGATCGAGTCGATCGGCGGGTTCGTGACCTGGGCGAACAGCTGCTTGAAATAGGAGTAGAGAAGCCGGTGATTGTCCGAGAGGACGGCCAGCGGCGTGTCGTTCCCCATCGAGCTCACCGCTTCCTCGGCGTTCCGCGCCAGCGGCGCGAGGATCACCTTCATGTCCTCCTGCGTGTAGCCGAAGGCGATCTGCCGTTGGCGCAGGGACTCGGTCGGCACCGACTGAGGCTTGCGCGGTGGCAGATCGGCAAGCCGGACGACCTCGGTGTCGAACCAGTCGGCGTACGGCTGCTGCGCCGCGACTCCGGCCTTGACCTCTTCGTCGGGGACGATCCGACCCTGCTCGAGGTCTACGAGGAAGAGCTTGCCCGGCTGCAGACGCCCCTTGCGGATGATGTTCTCGGCCGGGATGTCGAGCACCCCGGCTTCGGAGGCGAGCACGACCCAGCCGTCGCGCGTCTCGAGCCAGCGCCCCGGCCGCAGGCCGTTGCGATCGAGCGTGGAGCCGATCACGCGCCCGTCGGTGAACGAGATCGCGGCCGGGCCGTCCCAGGCCTCCATCAGGCACTGGTGGTACGCGTAGAAGCCGAGCAGCTCCGGCGGCAGGTCGGTGCGCCCGGCCGTCGCTTCGGGGATCATCATCAACATCGCGTGCGGCAGCGAGCGCCCGCCCAGAACGAGCAGTTCGAGCACGTTGTCGAAGGTCGCCGAGTCCGAGCCGCCGGGCTGCACGACGGGCAGCACCTTGCGGAGGTCATCGCCGAAGAGCTCGGTCGCGAGCTGTGACTCGCGGGCGCGCATCCAGTTGATGTTGCCCCGCAGCGTGTTGATCTCGCCGTTGTGGGCAATCATCCGGTACGGGTGCGACAGCTCCCAGCTCGGGAAGGTGTTGGTCGAGAAGCGTGAGTGGACGAGTGCCAGCGCGCTCCCTACCCGCTCGTCCTCGAGGTCCGGGTAGTACCCGCGCAGCTGCGGAGCCGTGAGCATGCCCTTGTAGACGATGGTGCGCGACGAGAGGCTCGGCACGACAGCCTCCGGGCCACCCTCGAGCTCGAACCGGCGCCTGATCAGGTAGAGCTTGCGCTCGAACGCGTCCTGATCGTCGGCAACGTCCGGGCCGGCCCCGATCACGACCTGACGCACGTTCGGAGCGGATGCGGCGGCGGTGCGGCCGACGTGAGCCGGGCCGATCGGGACGTCTCGCCAGCACACGACCTCCTGCCCCTCCTCCCCGACGATCGACGCAAGCCGACGCTCGAGCTCCAGCCGTCGCTCCGGAACGACCGGAAGGAAACAGACACCGACGCCGTAGCGGCCGATGGGGGGAAGCGATGCACCGAGCTCCGCCCGGAACAGTCCGTCGGGGATCTGGAACAGGATTCCGGCTCCGTCGCCCGTGTCGGGGTCGGCGCCCGCGGCACCACGATGCTCGAGGTTGGCGAGAGCCTGGAGCGCCCGCCGCAGCGTCTCGTGCGAGGCCTTCCCGTCGAGGCGCGCGACGAACGCGACGCCACAGGCGTCGTGCTCGTGCTCCGGCGAGTAGAGACTCCTGCTCCCGCTCATCGCAGTGGCCTCAAAGGGGGCCGGAACGTCGGCGGCTTCGCAATCCGCAGGTCCACGCACACGATTTCTCCTCGGCTAGCGGGGTCGAGTGCGGGTGCGGGCGTGGAACATGACACTTCAAAGACTAAAGCAACGGCACACTCGATGCCGCATTGCGAGGCCGAGTCGTGAATCCAAACATTCCGGGCGCCGAGCCGAGGATACGATGGATCGTCCATGAGCGCCTCCACCGTGGCCGGCACCCCCGAACGACCTACCGTCCGGCTCTTCGGGACCGCGTACCCCGTCTTGCTGCCAAAGGTGACCGACCCGCGCCTGCACCTGGCGACGGTGATCATCTCGCTGCAGGTGCTCGGCCAGGCCGCCTTCGGGTTCGAGCTCTCGATTGCCCAGATCCTCGTCTCGTTGCTCACGGCGGCCACGATCGAGTTCGCGATCACGCTCCGTCGCCACCACGCGATCATGTGGCCCGCGAGCGCGCTCCTGACCGGGAACGGCATCGCCTTCGTCCTGCGCGTTCCCGGCACCGAGCACGGCGACTGGTGGAGCATGAACGGCTGGTGGATCTTTGCCGGCACCGCCGCCGTCGGGATCCTCTCGAAGCACCTGATCCAGTTCCGCGGTCGCCACTTCCTGAACCCGTCGAACTTCGCGCTCGTCCTCACCTTCCTCCTGCTCGGCCAGGGGCGCGCCGATCCGCTTCTGCTCTGGTGGGGGCCGATGTCGCCCTGGATGGTGCTTGCCCTGGCGATCATCGTCGTAGGCGCACTCGCGATCCTGACGCGGCTCCGGCTGCTCGTGATCGCACTCACGTTCTGGGTCGTCTTCGCCGCCGGCATCGCCGTGATCGCCGCGTCGGGCCATGCGATGGTGACCCCCTGGCATGTCGGCCCCGTGACCGGATTCGCGTGGTGGCGCGTGCTCGTCTTCTCGCCCGAAGTGCTGATCTTCCTCTTCTTCATGATCACCGACCCGAAGACGACCCCCGCCGGGCGCATCGGCCGGCGGGTCTACTCGGTCTCGGTCGCGCTGCTCGCCGTCGTGCTGATCGCGCCGACGACGACCGAGTGGTGGACGAAGGTGGCCCTGCTCGGGGCGCTCACGCTCGTCTGCGCCGCCCGTCCATTCGTCGAACTGCTCGTCCCGCGCCTCGTCGCGAGCTTCACGCTCCCTCAGCGCCCGGTGATCGGCGCCGCCGGGCTTGTCGGCGCCGCGGGTTTTGCAGCCCTTCTCGTGCTCGCGGGGCTCCCAGCGCGTCCCGACGCGCAGGCGGCGCATGCACCGATCGCGGACGTCCGCGACCTCCCGTCGACGGCGGTGCTGGCCTCGAACGGGGTCGCATCGAAGATCGACGCCGGCCTGGCCCGGCAGATTGCAGCCGACCTCGTCGGCGACCTCCGGATCGAAGCCGAGGCGCTGCGACACCGCGACAAGGCGCTTGCTGCCGGGGCCGCTGACGGTGAGCGCCTGCAAGGGCTCTGGCGGCTGATCGACGAGAACAGCGGCCGGGCGATCATCGCTCCACAGAGGCACGTCGATCATCTCGAGCTCCAGCTGCAGCTCGCCACCCGGCAGGATCCGCCGCTCGTGATCGCCACGACGACGGGAACCGAGCGGCTGGTCACCGTCGAGGGAACCCCGCCGACCGTTTCGTTCCGCGGCAACACGACCCCGTTCAGCCGAACGCTCGAGCTCCAGGAGAGCGGCGGCCGCTACCTGATCGTCGCCTCGCGTGGCGGCACGCCGGAGCTCGTCGCCCCGGGAAGCTCGGAGCAGCTCGCCTCATCGGGCCTCGGCGGCGCGCACCTCGAAGACGTCGCCCCGCAAGTGGGCATCTCCTTCCAGCAGGACGCGTTCCGCACCGCCGCGACGGCAGACCCGACCGGGATGATGGGCGGTGGGGTCTGCTGGATCGACACCAACGGCGACGGCTGGCTCGATCTCTATGCGGTCAACTCGTACGCCGACGGCGACCTCTCCTACTGGCTAGCGCACGGCGGCGCGCCGCGCAGCGAGCTCTTCCGCAACGACCACGGGCACTTCACGAACGTCACCGCGGCGTCGGGGGCCGGGGTGCAGATCCGGGGCAACGGCTGCGTTGCGGCCGACTTCAACGGCGACGGGCACAGCGACCTGTACGTCACGGCAGCCGGCAATGATGCACTGCTCTGGAATGACGGCAAGGGCCACTTCAGAGAGGGCGCCAGGGCGGCCGGGATCACGGCGTGGGGCTGGCACTCCGGAGCCACGGTCGGAGACGTGAACGGCGATGGGCGGCCCGACCTCTTCGTGGCCGGCTATGCCGACATGAACTGGCCGGTGAGCTCCGATTCCGGATTCCCGAACACCTATCAGGGCGTACGCGACCTCCTGTATCTCAACACCGGAAACGATCGGCATGGACACGCCACCTTCCGCGAGGTGGGCGAGAAGCTGAAGATCGACTCCGGCACACCGGAGCACGGGCTCGGCGCCGTCTTCACCGACGTCAACCGCGACGGGCGGCTCGACCTCTATGTCGCGAACGATGCAAACCCGAACCGGCTCTACCTCAACGTCCCCTGGCCAGGAGGCGTCAAGGCCGATCCGCTGGGTCTCGGCTTCCGGCTCGAAGAGCGGGCGAAGAGCCTGGGGGTGGCGGACCCGAACGCGGGCATGGGAATCGCCGCGGCCGATTACAGCGGCGACGGCCGTACCGATCTGCTCGTCACCAACTCGCACAAGCAGCTCCACGCAGTCTTCAGGAGCACGGCGCCCGTCGTCGGGAAGGCCGGATTTGCCGATGCGCGCTCTGACATCGCGTCGGCCTTCGACACGAGCCTCGCGGGCTGGGGTGCCTCGTGGGTCGACCTCGACAACGACGGCAACCTCGACCTCGTGGTCGCGAACGGCGCGATCCCGATCGCCGGGCTGGCGAAGAGCGCGCAGCCTGTCGAGGCCTTCGAGAACCTGACCGGTCACGGTCACGCCGGTGAGTTCGCCACCGCGAGCACCGAGCTCGGGCTCGCCGACGCACCTCTCGTCAACGGCCGCGGCCTGGCGGCCGCCGACTTCGACAACGACGGCCGCGTCGACATCGCCGTCAACTCGGTCGGCGGGAAGCTGTTGCTGCTGCACAACACGGGCGCGAAGGGCAACTGGCTCGAGGTGCAGCTTCCGCGGTTCGCGCCGGGCACCCTCGTCACGGCCGTGCTGTCGGACGGGCGCCGCCTGGTGCAGGAGCTGCACGCCGGCGGCAGCTACCTCTCCTCCGAGGACCCGCGCGTCCACTTCGGCCTCGGGAAGGCGAAGACCGTGGAGGAGCTGATCATCCGCTACCCCGGTGGTCGCGAGACGCGGCTCGGCGGCGTAGTGGCAAATCAGGTGCTCGTGATCGGACCGTAGCCGAGCACCTTGTAACGAGCGGCCCGGTCGATCCCGTCACCGTGATGGCAACCCAAGATGCCATTTGCTGGCCGCGGCTGACCACCGCCGGCATGCCGAGAAGCGCTTGCTGTCAGTGGTTGTCGCGCGGGATCCCTTTGGTCTTCGCGATCCGCAGGTAGGCGACTGCCGGCTTCAGCACCATGCCGTGCGAGAGGTCGTCGACGATGCCGCGTTGGATCTCCTGCCACGGGGTCTGGCTCTCCGGATAGCCGTACCCGCCTGCGGCGTCGAGCGCATTGCGGCGCGCCGCGAGCTCGGGCTCGGAGACGAGCACGTTCACGGCCCTCTTGCCGAGGTCGATGCGGATGCGGTCACCGGTGCGAAGCAGAGCGAGCCCGCCGCCAGTCGCAGCCTCGGGTGAGGCGTTCAGAATCGACGGGCTACCCGATGTCCCCGACTGGCGACCGTCACCGATGCACGGAAGCTCGTTGATCCCGCGCTGCAACAGATAGTCGGGCGCACGCATGTTGACGACCTCCGCCGACCCGGGGTAGCCGACGGGACCGACCCCCCGGATCACGAGCACGGTGTCCTCATCGAGCGCGAGGTCGGGATCGTCGATCCGGGCGTGATAGTCCTCGGGGCCGTCGAAGACGGCGACGCGGCCTTCAAATGCATCGGGATCGTCGGGGTTCTCGAGATACCTGGCGCGAAACGCGTCGGAGATCACGGAGGTCTTCATGATGGCGCTGTCGAACAGATTGCCCCTCAGGTTGAGGAAACCGGCGTGACGCTTGAGCGGTGCGTCGTGGGGCCGGATGACATCGCGATCGCGCGACCTGCGACCCACGTTGTTGTCGTGGAGCGACATGCCGTTGACGGTCATCGCCGTCTCGTCGATCCGGTCCATCTCGATCAGCTCCGCGACGACCGCCGGCACGCCGCCCGCCCGGTGGTACTCCTCGCCGAGGTACTCGCCGGCAGGTTGGAGGTTCACGAGCAGCGGCACATCGTGGCCGAGGCGCTCCCAGTCATCGTTGTCGAGCTCGACCCCGACGTGGCGCGCAATGGCGTTGAGGTGGATCGGCGCGTTCGTCGACCCACCGATGGCGGAGTTGACCGCGATGGCGTTCTCGAACGCGGCACGCGTCAACACGTCCGACGGCTTCAGATCCTCGGCGACCATCTCGACGATCCTCCTGCCCGTCAGGTACGCCATCTCCTGGCGGTCGCGGTGCGGTGCCGGGATCGCAGCGCATCCCGGCAAGCTCATCCCCAGCGCCTCCGCGAGCGAGTTCATCGTCAGCGCTGTACCCATGGTGTTGCAGTGCCCTGCCGAGGGAGCCGACGACGCGATCAACTCGGTGAAGCCCTTGGCGTCGATCTCGCCTCGCGCCAGCAATTCCCGCGCCCGCCAGACGATCGTTCCAGAGCCGGTGCGCTCGCCGTTGAACCAGCCGTTCAGCATCGGCCCGCCCGACAGGACGATCGCGGGAATGTCGACCGTCGCCGCCGCCATCAGCTGCGCCGGCGTCGTCTTGTCACACCCCGTCGTCAGGACGACGCCGTCGATCGGGTAGCCGTAGAGAATCTCGACGAGCGATAGGTACTGCAGGTTCCGGTCGAGCGCCGCGGTCGGCCGCTTGCACGTCTCCTGAATCGGGTGGATCGGAAACTCGAAAGCAATCCCGCCCCCATCGCGGATGCCCTCCCGCACGCGCGCCGCGAGCACCAGGTGGTGGCGGTTGCACGGCGTCAGGTCCGAGCCGGTCTGCGCGATCCCGATGATCGGCCGCGACGACTGCAGCTCGTCGAGCGACAGACCGTAGTTCATCGTCCGCTCCAGATAGAGCGCCGTCATGTCGACATTCGCCGGGTTGTCGAACCACGCGCGGGATCGGAGGGATGGGGGGTTCTTCAGTTCGTGGGTCACGAAGTCTTCCCCGGCGTTCGCGATTTCGCGCGAACCACCTCAAGTGAAAGACGCTGGACTGCCTTCCGTGGCGGGCTCAACATGGCCTGCTCGCCTCCGCTTCGACAAGCCTGCTTATCTGCAAGACGAGGCGACCACGCAAGAGGCATGAGTAGCGAAGCCGCTTCGAGAGACGTGAAACCCACATGAACACCGGGGTGCAGGCCAACCCGAGCATCGAGGCGCGAGCCTCTACATCCCCATCGCGTGGTAGCCGGAGTCGACGTAGAGCATCGTCCCGGTCACGTTCACGGCGTCGTCTGAGAGCAGGTAGGCAGCGGCACCCCCGACGTCGTCGGCGGCAATGTGGCGATGGAGCGGGGCCCTCTGTTCGAACATCTCCTCCATCGTCGTGAAGCCGGCGATCGACCGCGCTGCGAGGGTTCGCACCGGGCCGGCCGAGACGGCGTTGATCCGGATGCCGCTCTGCCCGAGATCCCAGGCGAGATAGCGCATGCTCGCATCGAGCGTCGCCTTCGCAACACCCATCACGTTGTAATGCGGCACCGCGCGGACGCCGCCGAGGTAGGTCATCGTCACGACGGAGCCGCCGCCCCGCGCCTGCATCAACGGTTCGGCCGCCCTCGCGCACGCGACGAGCGAGTAGGCGGAGATGTCGACCGCCATCCAGAAGCGGTCGCTCGGCGTGTCGATGAAGCGCCCCTCGAGATCCTCGGCGGCAGCGTAGGCGACCGAGTGCACGAGCAGGTCGAGACCGCCGCCGAACACCTCGCCGGTCTCGGCGAAGACGCGTGCGATGTCCTCGTCGGAGCGCACGTCGCACTCGGTTACGAGCTTCGCGCCGACCGAGTCGGCCAACTCGCGGACACCCTTCTCGATCCGCTCGCCCTGAAAGGTGAACGCGAGCTCGGCACCCTCGTCGTGTAGGCGCCTCGCGATCGCCCAGGCGATCGACCGCTTGTTGGCGACGCCCAGGATCAGCGCCTGCTTGCCCTCGAACCTCCCTGCCATGCGACGATCCTAACGTGCCGCTCCCGGCGTCGCGGGGGATCAGCTCCGGAAAGACCTGTCCCGTCTAGACAGTCTGGACGAAATTGCTAGGCTCCACCAGTGATCTGGCAACTCCAGACGGCGAAGCAGAAGCTCTCCGAGGTCGTCGACCGAGCGTCCTCCGAAGGCCCGCAGGTGATCAGTCGACACGGCAGGGAGACGGCCGTCGTCCTGTCGATCCGCGACTACCGACGCCTGGCAGGCACTGACGGTCTCAAGCACTACCTTACGGATGGGCCATCGCTCGAGGGCGTCGACCTCCGTCGCGACGACGATCTCCCCCGCGCCGTCGAGCTCTAGTGGCTTTTCTGCTCGATACGAACGTAGTGTCGGAAGTTCGTCGTCGGAGGCCCGATCCACGTGTTCGGGCCTGGCTCGACTCCGTTGACTCGATCGACCTGCACCTGAGCGTCCTCGTCGTTGGCGAGATCAGGCGTGGGATCGAGCTTCTGCGGCCCCGCGAGCCCGACCGCGCAGGCGCTCTCGATACCTGGCTGGACGGTCTCGTCACGAGCTATGCCGACCGCGTTCTCCCGGTGACTGCAACCGTCGCCGACACCTGGGGGCATCTTGCGGCACGGCGGCCGCTTCCGGTCAGCGATGGGCTGATGCTCGCGACTGCTGCCGTCAACGGGTTGACACTCGTGACGCGGGAGGCGAGATCGCTCGGGGACCTCGGGGTAGCAACACTCGACCCATGGGGCGCCAGCGCCCCGTGACGCTCCCCGACGCGCTCCGCGAGGGCATCGAAGTGCTGGTCGCCGACGCCGGGCGCAAGCGGGTCGAGGAGGCGGCCGCCCGTCTCTCGGACGCCTATCGCGAGGGCGGTCCCGGGGCGGCCCGCGTCGCGCGAAGCGATCTCGGTGTCGCTGCCTACCTCGCGACGCGGGCTCCGGCGACCTACGCAGCCGCCGCAGAGGTCTTCCGCCAGGTCGAGCTCGCCCGGGCCGGCTGGGCGCCTACGTCGCTGCTCGATCTCGGCGCGGGCCCGGGCATCGCGTCCTGGGCTGCACTCGAGACCTGGCCCGGCCTCGCGACGGTCACGCTCGTCGAGGCGGAGCCGGAGATGAATCGGGCAGGTAAGGCCCTCGCCACTTCCGGGCGGGAGCCGCTGCGGCGGGCCAGCTGGACAGCGGGCGACGCAGGCATCGCCGGCGCGCCGGCCGATCTCGTGATCGCGTCGTACCTGATCGGCGAGCTGGAGCCGGAGGCGCTTGAACGCTTCGTCCACGCGGCCTGGGAGCGGACGACCGACACGCTCGTGCTCGTCGAGCCGGGCACGACGGCAGGCTATCGCCGCGTTCTCGCCGCCCGTGATGCGGTCCTCAACACGGGCGGCTCGACGCTCGCACCATGCCCCCACGACAACGGCTGCCCCCTGCCCGACGGCGACTGGTGCCACTTCTCGACCCGACTCGCGCGCAGCAAGACCCACCGCACAGCCAAGGGGGTCGAGCGCGGCTTCGAGGACGAGAAGTTCGCATACGTCGTGCTCACCCGCTCGCCGCATGCGCGTTCCGCGGAGCGGGTGCTGCGCCGCCCCGATCTCCGGCAGGGACACCTCGTGCTCGCGCTCTGCACGCCGGACGGGCTCGAGCAGCGAACGATCTCCCGCAAGGAGGGCGACGCCTACCGGCGCGCGAAGAAGCTCGGCTGGGGCGACTCCCTCTGACCGCCGCCGTGGGTTAGGTTGCCTCCATGCAGCGCGTCGCGGTCGTCACAGGTGCATCCTCCGGGATCGGCGAGGCGACCGCTCGGGCGCTTGCCGCCGGGGGCTGGCACTGCGTGCTCGTCGCCCGACGGGAGGATCGGCTTCGGGCCGTCGCCGACGAGATCGGGGGCGAGGTCGAGCTCTGCGACATCGGCGACCGCGCCGCCGTGGAGGAGATCGCGGCCCGTGTCCTCGAGCGACACCCCGCGATCCACCTCCTCGTCAACAATGCCGGCATGCCCGCCCGCGGCACCTTCCTCACAGTCGATCCCGACCTCGCCGAGCGCGTGATGCGCGTCAACTACCTCGGCAGCCTGTGGTGTACGCGCGCGTTCATGCCGGGTCTGGAGGCGGCCGCTGCGGTTGGCGGCGCACACATCGTGAACCTCGTTTCGGTCGCGGGAACGGTGTCGTTCGCGCCCGCAGGCGCCTACGCTGCGTCCAAGCACGCGCAGCTCGCGTTCTCGCGCTCGCTCGCGGCAGCGCTGCGCGGCACCACGATCAAGGTGCACGCGGTATTGCCGGGATTCGTCGAGACGGAGGGATTCCCGCAGAAGAAGGTGCTGAAGAGCGCGCTTCTGCGCCGCTTCGTGATCGAGCCGGACGACGTCGCCCGCACCGTCCTGAAGGCGATCGAGAAGGACAAGGGCGAGATCGTCGTGCCCTGGTTCCCGTATCGCATCATCGGCATCGCGCAGGCGCTCACGCCGGGGCTCGTCGGTCGGTTCTCGGGGATGTCCGAGAACCGCGGTGACCGTTAGACGAGACCACCGCGCTTGCGCGCGACGTACCAGCCGATCTCGACCTCGTAGAGCGCTCCCGGCGCCATCCCGCTGACGCGCCGGCGCTCCTCACCCTCCAGGCCGACGAGGTCGAGGTAGCGCTCCAGATCTCGCTGCTCCGGGGCGATCTCGTTCGTCAGCACCTCGAGATCGTTCGCATCGAGCAGGAACCTGATGTCCTGGTCGGGCAGCAGCCGCGCGTGCGAGGGGTCACGCGCATGCTCGAATCGATCCATCTCGGCCGAGACGACCGGATCGACGAAGCCGAGCTGGTCGATCAGGAGGATGCGGCCACCGGGCCGGATCACACGCGCGAGCTCGGAGACGATCAGCTCCGGCCGGCGCGCGTGGTGGAGCACCCGCATGCAACCGGCGATATCGAACGCGCCGTATTCGAACGGGAGTGCAGTCGCGTCCCCTACCCGCAGCTCGCAGTTTGCGGGAGCGATCTCGTTGCCGGCGGCCACGAGCTCCACCGAGAGGTCGACGCCGACGACGCTTCCCACGAGCGGCGCGAGCGCGAACGCGAGCGCCCCGGCACCGCAGCCGCTGTCGATCACGCGCTCGTCGCCCTGAAGTGGCGCGAGCAGCTGCTGGACGCGGCCCCGTAGCGCCGCCGACCGCTCCTCCTGCATGGCCACCCGGTATCCGACCACGTCACTCATCGACGACGACACGCTCCGCTCGGCTGGCCCGCGAGACGATCCCGCAGGCGATCTCATAGGGGATGGTGCCTGAAACCGACGCGTGCTCCTCGATCAGAACCCCGTCGCCGATCAACGTGACCGGGTCGCCGACGGCAGCGGACCCCGGCAGAGCCACCGCGATCGCGTCCATCGAGATCGTCCCCACGACCGGCGCGCGCCGACCGGCCACCACCACTTCGGTGCCGTTCAGGTCACGGCGGAAGCCGTCGGCGTAGCCGACCGGGACGATGCCGATCCGTGTCGGGCGCGACGCGACGAAGCGGCGCCCGTAGCCGGTGCTCTCAGCAGGACCGAGCGTTCGCACGAGCGCCACGGTCGACTCCCACCGCAACGCGGGGCGCAGGCCGGCGGAGACGAAGTCGGCATCGTCCGGATCGGTACCGAACGGCGAGATGCCGTAGACGGCGATCCCGCAGCGGACGGCCTCGAGGTGCGAGGCCGGATGGCGCAGCGTGCCGGCGCTGTTTGCGATGTGTCGCTGGAGGTGCGCGTGCTCCGCGGTCGCCTCGAGGAAGCGAGCGAGCTGAAGCTCCGTGAAAGCTGCATCCGAGTCTGCGGAGGCAAAGTGGCTCATCAGCCCGACCACGCCCGAGCCGGGGGCCGCAAGCTCGGACAGGCCCCAGCGCCCCATCCCGGTGTCGAGCTTCAGGTGGACGGGGACGCCTTCCGGGATGTCGGTGGACGAGACCCCCAGCTCGAGCCGAGCCTCTCGCACTGCCGCTACATCGGCCGGCACGCTCGGGCCGAGAAGCACGATCCGCGCAGAAGGAAGCGCAGCACGAAGCTCGAGCGCCTCGGCGAGCGTCGCCACGCACAACGCCGTCACGCCGGCCTCGACCGCCACCCTTCCGACGTCGGTGGCGCCGTGCCCGTAGCCGTCGGCCTTGACGACTGCCCAGAGCTCGGCGCGGCCGAGCAGCTGCAGCAGAGCCCGCACGTTGTGGCGGATCGCTGCGAGGTCGATCGTGACGAGCGAGCGGGGCATTGCCTCCATTGTGGCTGTCACACGTCGATCGTCATGCCGTCCCAGGCAAAGCGCACCCGGCGGCCCTCGTCCTGGAGACGCTGCTGCACCTGGAGCAGCTCGTCGTAGGAGATGCAGTCCATCTCCTCGACGTGGCTGAGCACGACCTCTCCGGCATCGAGCGCGTCGATCATCCCGAGCGTTTCCTCGAAGGTCGCCTCGAACCGGAGCACCGGGTGCTCCTCGTGGATCAGGCGCTCACCGCTGAAGAGGTCGAACTCGCAGATCCCCATCGGCAGCACGGCAAGAGCGGGACCGCAGACGTCGGCCGGCGGCTCCCAGCCGTTGAGCTCGTCCATCGCGACGAGCAGCCGCTTGTCTCCCTCGCTCAGCTCGAAGGCGTAGACGTAGTCCTCGGCGAGCCGGAACGGCCGCACCGTGACGCCGCCGATCTCGATCGTCTCGCCGTCACGAAGCTCGTGGATCCGGACCCAGCCGCGGCCTTCCATGAACTTCAGGTGCTCGTATCCACCGAGCCAAGTGCGAAAGTCGAGCGCGACCCGCTCGGGCAGGTAGACGTCGGTGACGAGCGGCCGCTTCGCCTCGCGCGGCCACGTGCGGAAGTCGCCGTTGCGGGTCTCGAACACCCTCTTCCCCATCGTGTGGTCCGGGTGCCAGTGCGAGTAGAAGCAGGCGCCGATGTCGCCGATCCCGGCGCGCTCGAGCTGGTACTTCGACTCCTCCGGCGTGTCGAAGAGGATGTTCGGCCCGTGCACGAAGGTGGATGGGCCCGTGCGTACCGAGCGGCCGCCCCGCTCGCGCGCGTCGACGCAGACCCGGCAGCCGCAGCCGGGCCGCGGGATCGTGGCAGCACCGCCGGAGCCGAGGATCTCGACGCGCATAGGGCGATCGTAGTGGCTTGCCGAGGGGCCCTCGCCTGATGTCGGAAGCGGTGTTCGTCGTCAGAGCGGCGAACACCCCTTAATCGCGATCGCGCTAGCCGGCTCGATCACCGAAGACGTTCACCCAAACGACGACGTTGTCGAGGCCGCCGAAGCGCGCGAGGGAGACGATTGAGAGCCCCTGCTCCTTCCATTTTGGGGCGAAGAGGTTCTCCCGATGGTGTGCGCTGTTGAGCCACGCGTCGACGGCAGGTCGAGGAGCCCTGAAAGGACCGCTTGCGAGGTAGAGGTTCTCTCCGAACGCTCCGACGTAGCCGGTCGATCTGATCGACGATGCCCAGTCGCCGCCGCAGGGATTGTGCGCGAACCGTTGACAACGGATGATCTCGCTGGCCTTTTCCGCAGAGGCCCCGTTCAGGATCGTGGCCACCGCGAGCTTCCGCAGGCCACGTTGCTTGCGCGCGAAGTTCACGAGACACGCCACCGTTGCCGTCTGCTGCGTCGGAGGGAGATCCGTCCGCTCACCACCAGGACATACCCGTTCAGTCGCGAGATACTTCACCCATGGATCGTGGCGCGCGTAGAGCGATGCCGTGCTCACGCTGCGGGCGGTGGACGCAGCAGCCGATGACGACAGCACCAGGCGGGTAGGCGCCTCGCCACGACGGTCGGCGATCCCCGCCCCATTGAAACTCGATACCGCGGACGCTGCCGCGCAGCCCAAGGCGACCATGAGCAACGGTCGTCGCAGACGACGTAAAGACATGCCAAGACGCCTGTGCCTCCCCACACGCATCGTGGCAGGCTAACAGCGAAGCCGAACCTATCCAAGTCGCGGGCGTTCCGGTCGACCGGTGTTCTGCGTGTCGGCTGCGCGATCGGCGGGATCTCGACGATCGCTGAGCGGCAGCGGGTCTTCATGGGGCGTGGGGCCGATCGGGTCTCACCGTTCTTCATCCCGTCGGCCCTCGTCGACATGGCAAGCGGCCAGATTGGCATCCAGCTCGGCATCACGGGCCCAACTCTGCACCGGTCTCGGCGAGTGCCACCGCTTAGAGCCGAGTGACTCGGCTTCGTCCTACGATGAGGCGCGGCCACGCAGCACGCACCCGTCCGGTGGGGATTGTCAGTGCCCGATCTCTCAGTACGATGAGTCCGTGCGGATTCTCCTCACCGGGAGCAGCGGCTACGTCGGATCCGTGGCTCGCGGCGTGCTCGAGGCAGCCGGCCATGACGTCGTAGGGCTCGACCTCGAGCTCTACGGAGGGTGCGACCTCGCCGGCGCGGCAATGACCCCGGCGCCCGAGCTTCTTCTCGACATCCGCGATATCGAGGAGGAACATCTCGACGGATTCGATGCGGTCGTTCACCTTGCGGCACTCTCGAACGACCCGCTCGGGGATTTCGACGAGGCACTGACGTTCGCCATCAACCATGAAGCCACGGTCAGGCTGGCGGAGCTCGCGCGTGCGCGTGGTGTCGAGCGGTTCGTCTTCGCTTCGTCGTGCAGCATCTACGGCGCAACCGGATCGGATGTCCCGCGCGACGAAACTGCGCCTCTGGCTCCCTTGACTGCGTACGCGATCTCGAAAGTGCGGGTCGAGCGGTCGCTCACGCCGCTCGCGACCGATGAATTCTCGCCGGTCTTTCTTCGCTTCGGCACCGCCTACGGCGCGTCGCCGCGGCTGCGGCTCGACATCGTGCTCAACAACCTCGTCGGGTGGGCGCTGACGACGGGCGCGGTGCGCCTTCAAAGCGACGGGACGGCCTGGCGTCCGATGATTCACGTCGAGGACATGGCGGCGGCGGTGGTTGCCGCACTCGACGCTCCGCGGGAGCTCGTTCACGGAGAAGCCTTCAACGTCGGTGCAGAGAACGCCAACCACGTCGTCAGGGATCTCGCTCTTATCGTGGCTGACGTCTTCAGCGACGTCGCCGTCGAGTTCGCCGAGGGGACAGGCGCGGATCAACGGAGCTATCGCGTCGACTTCTCGAAGATCACCACGACGCTCACTTCTTTCCGGCCGGTCTGGGATCCACGGCGAGGAGCCCGACAGCTTGCCGAGGCCTATCGCGACGCCGGCATGGACGAGGAGATGTTCGCCTCCGACCGGTTCGTCCGGCTCTCGCGGCTGCGGACGCTCATCGACGAAGGCCTCGTCGACCGTCAGCTGCGCCGGCCGAGTATCCCCGTAGCGGCATGACGGTCGGCAGAGCCGCGTGCACCCCGATACCCGTGCCATCATCGTACCGTGGCCCGTCGACCGTGATGCCGGGGACATGAGCGGAGCGCCGACCGAGCCACACCTGCCCGTGTTCCAGCCCTATCTGGGCGCCGAGGTGCGGCATGCGGTCATGGACGCGCTCGACGCGGGGTGGGTTTCGATCGGGAAGCTCACCTACCAGTTCGAAGAGGAGCTCTCACGCTTCCTCGGTCTCGAGCAGGAGGGACGCCACTTGCTCGCGATGTCGAGCGGAACGGCAGCGCTCCACTGCGCCTGCTTGTTGTCCGGCGCTGGCCCAGGTGACGAGATCATCTGCCCGTCGTTCACCTACGTCGCCTGTCATCAGGCGATTACTGCCACCGGGGCAGACGTCGTGTTCTGCGATATCGACGAGACACTCGGCATCGATCCGGAATCCGTACGGTCGCTCATCGGCCCGCGGACGAAGGCCATCATGGCCGTCCACTACGCCGGGATCCCTTGCCGGATCGACGAGATCCGCCAGCTCGGCCGCGATCACGGAATTCGCGTCATCGAGGACGCTGCCCACGCGTTCGGCACGCTTCATGACGGGAAGCCGATAGGCGCGACGGGCGATCTCGTCTGCTTCAGCTTCGGGCCTGTCAAGGTGATCACGTCGCTCGAGGGAGGTGCGCTCGTGACGCCGAACGAGGACGAGGCACGCGTCGTCCGGGAGCTCCGGCTGCTCGGCGTGGACACGGATCGCGCCCTCCGCGCAAACGACCGCATGTGGGAGTACGACGTGACACGCCAGGGTTGGCGCTATCACCTGGGTTCGATTCCGTCGTCGATCGGGCTCGCTCAGCTCGCGATGGCGGAACGGTTCATCGACAACCGGAGGCGGTACTGCAAGGAGCTGACCGCCTGCTTCTCCGAGATCGACGGCATTCGGGTGCCGGACACCGACTTCGACGACGTCGCGTCGTTCATCTACTTCATCCGCCTGGCCGACGCCGAGACGCGAAGCCGGCTGATCGAGCACATGCGACTCCGTGGAGTCGCCACGGGAATCCACTTCCAGGGTGCTCACGAGTTCGGCTTCTATCGAAACGCCCGCCGCGGCGACCTGTCCGTGACGGAACGCGCCGCGGCCCAGCAGCTCACGCTGCCGCTCTACTCCTTCATGGACGGCGAGCCGTTCGAGAGGGTGGTCGAGGCGGTCACATCGTTTTTCGATTGAATGCCTTGCGGTCGCATGTGCGCTAGAAGATCTCGACCGTTGGGATCGGGACGACGAACCTCCCGCCCCAATCCCTGACCACCTTCATCTGCTCCGCGATCTCGTCGCGCAGGTTCCACGGCAGGATCAGCACATAATCTGGCCTGTCCTCGAGGATCCGCGCCGGCTCGTAGATCGGGAGCCGCGAGCCCGGCAGGAAGCGCGACTGCTTGTGGGGAGACCGATCGACCGTGTACGCGATCGACGTGGTGTCCACGCC
>JBBQRN010000036.1:0-27773 GCA_038214705.1 Gaiellales bacterium
GAGCAGCGCACGTCGCGGTTGTTCCCGACCGCGAGCAACGAGCGAGAATTACTCCAGATTTGCGGTTGGTGTTAATCCAGGCTCGCAGCTCTGCTGCTCCAGATTCGCGGAGGCCGAAGGGATAGCGCATCCCATTGAACACGCTGCAGCGAACTGCAACCAGCTGCAACAAGCTGAGTGAGCGTACGCGCATACGTACGTCGTTCAATACAACAATGACAACAACAAATCGCTGATTTACAGGGCTATCGTAGTGGGCCGTGCTGGGATCGAACCAGCGACCTTGGGATTAAAAGTCCCCTGCTCTACCAACTGAGCTAACGGCCCGTAGAGGGCAGTGTAGGCGCCGCGTGGTGGGAGACAGGTTGCTGCTCAGCGGCCGAGCGCGACCCGGTTCGCAGCCTCGCCGCCCGGACTGCGGGCGGTGACGGCGACTCTCATGGCGGCCGGGGCCGGTTTGCCGAGGGCATCGGCGATGATGCCGCCGTTGTAGATGTCACCCGCGTGGAACTCGCAGACGCCGGTGAGCGTGGCCGGTTGGCCCGGCAGTCCGAGCCGTAGCGCGGGACGACGACGACGGGAAAGGGCCGCTCGGGCTCCTTCTCCTGGTCGGCAAGGGCAGTCACCACTCGAAAAGATCTTGACAGACGATGCGTTACGATATATCGTGATACGTACACAAAGAAAGGAACCACATGACTGCAACGACAGTCCCCACCGCCGGCCGCTGCCGGCGGAACAGCAAGATCAACCTCTGGCTGATGACCGACGAGCGCCCCCGGCGCCGCGGCCGTGGCCGTCACGGACGTGGCATGCACGGACCTGCCGGCTTCGGCGGGCCTGGCTTCGGCTCCGGCCGTCGGGCGGGCCGCGGTGACATCCGCGCTGCGATCCTGACGCTCCTCGGCGAGGAGCCGATGCACGGCTACCAGATCATCCAGGTGGTCTCGGAGCGGAGCGGAGGCAACTGGACGCCGAGCCCCGGCTCGGTCTACCCGACGCTCCAGCAGCTCGAGGACGAAGGGCTGATCGAGCCCGCTGCCTCCGAGTCGGGACGCCGGGTCTACACCCTCACCGATGCGGGCAAGGCGGCAAACGAGGCCGGCACGGCGCCCGCTCCGTGGGAGGTCGAGGCCAGCGACGCCGACAACGACATCGCCGAACTCCGCAACCTCGTGCACCAGGTGCTCGCGGCGACGCGGCAGGTTGCGATGGCCGGCACCGCGGCCCAGGTGAAAGGCGCCCAGGACGTGCTGCGCACGGCCCGGAAGGGCATCTACCGGCTGCTTGCGGAAGACGACGCCGAAGCGTAGGACTGCGCCGGGGTCAGGCTGAGGCCGGACCCCGGCGCTCGTTCGAGGCGAGGCGTCCACCTGCGTACAGGACGAGCGCGTCCACCACGGCCTGGAGCCGGCGGCCGGTCGGAGTCAGCGTGTACTCGACCCGCGGCGGCCTTGCGTCGACGACGTGGCGCTCGAGCACTCCTGCCTCCTCGAGCTCGACGAGTCGGAGCGCGAGCGTGCGCGGCGGGATCTCGCCGACCGCCTGCTTGAACTCGTTGAACCGCAAGGCACCCTCGTAGGAGGCCCAGAGAATCGACACGGTCCAGCGCCCCTCGAGGAGGCCCGCCGCCTGGCGGACCTCCTCGGGGACAGGCGCACAGTGCCTACACCGAGACATCGACGGCCTGCGAGGCGGGCTCGAGCGCCAGGCCGAGCACCTCCGACAGCGCCATCACGGGATGGAACGTGATCTCGTCGCGCACGTGTTGGGGGACGTCGTCGATGTCGGCCCGGTTACGCTCCGGGATGATCACGTCGGTGAGCCCGGCCGCGTGAGCGGCGAGCACCTTCTGCTTGAGGCCGCCGATCGGGAGCACGCGGCCCTGCAGCGTCACCTCTCCGGTCATCCCGACGGTGTGCCGCACCGGGCGGCCGGTGAGCAGGGAGGCGAGCGCCGTCGCCATCGTGATGCCCGCGCTCGGGCCATCCTTCGGGATCGCGCCGGCGGGCACGTGCAAGTGGTAGGAGCGATTCTCGAAGATCTCGTCGTCGAGGCCGAACTCGCTCGCCCGCGCCCGGAGCGCCGAGAGGGCGATCTGAGCCGACTCCTTCATCACGTCGCCGAGCTGCCCCGTGAGGACGAGCTTCTCGCCGCCCGCGATGCTCGTCGCCTCGACGAACAGCACGTCGCCGCCGACGCCCGTGACCGCAAGGCCCGTCGCGACGCCGGGAACAGCCGTCCGCTCGGCCGCCTCGCGGAAGAACCGCTGCCGGCCGAGGGCGTCGCGCACGACGTCGATGTCGACCGCGACAGGAACCTCGATCGTCTCCGAGGCAATCTGCGTCGCCGTCTTGCGCAGCACCTTGCCGAGCTCGCGCTCGAGCTGGCGAACGCCCGCCTCGCGCGTGTACTCGGAGATGACCGACTCGAGCACCTCGCCCGTCACCGTCACCTCGTCCTCGCGTAGGCCGTTGCGCTCGCGTTGACGGGGCCAGAGATACCCGGTAGCGATCGCGACCTTCTCGTCGGTCGTGTAGCCGTCGAAGCGGATCACCTCCATCCGGTCGAGCAGCGGGCCGGGAATCGTGTCCGCCTGGTTTGCCGTCGCGATGAAGATGACGTCCGAGAGGTCGACCTCGACGTCGAGATAGTGGTCACGGAAGGTGGAGTTCTGGGCCGGGTCGAGCACCTCGAGCAACGCCGCCGACGGGTCGCCACGCCAGTCGGCGCCGACCTTGTCGACCTCGTCGAGCAGGATCACCGGGTTCATCGTCTTCGCGTCGCGCAGGGCACGGACGAGTCGGCCGGGAAGGGCTCCGATGTAGGTACGGCGATGACCCCGGATCTCGGCCTCGTCGCGGATGCCGCCGAGCGACATGCGCACGAACTCGCGGTTGAGCGAGCGAGCGATCGACTCCCCGATCGACGTCTTGCCGGTGCCGGGAGGGCCGATCAGGGTGAGGATCGCACCCGACTTCTTGTCGACCTCGATCCCCCGCTCCTGGCGCAGCTTCCGCACGGCGATGTACTCGACGATGCGATCCTTGACGTCCTCGAGCCCAGCGTGGTCGGCGTCGAGCACCTCGCGGCTGGCTTTCGGATCGAGTCGCTCCTCCGAGTGGACGCCCCACGGCACCGCGAGCAGCCAGTCCACGTAGCTCCGGATCGTCTGCGCCTCGGGAGAGCTCTCCCCCATTCGCTCGAAGCGGGCGAGCTCACGCTCGGCCTGCTCGCGGACGTGCTCCGGCATCGCCGACGCGGCGATCTTCGTGCGGAACTCCTCGACGACGGACGTCTCGTCCTCGCCGAGCTCCTTCCGGATCGAGTCGAGCTGCTTGCGGAGGATGAACTCCCGCTGCTGCTTCTCCATGCCGGTGTTGACGTCCTCGCGGATCCGCCGGCGGATCTGCATCAGCGCCAGCCGCTCGCGCTGGAGATTGAGGGCGAGCTCGAGCCGCTCGGTGACATCCACGGCCTCGAGGATCTGCACCTTCTGCTCGAAGGTGAGGTCAGGCGAGTAGCCGGAGGTATCGGCGAGCGAGCCCGCGTCGGAGATCGAGCGGACGAAGGCCGCGATGCGGCCGTCGTCGCCGCGCAGCTCGAGAATCTCCTCGACCACGGCGCGGTACTCGGTCTCGAGCTCCCGCGTTCCGTCGTCGGACTGCTCTGCGTCGGGCCGCTCGTCGACCTCGACGAAGAGGCGGCCGGTGGGGTCGGTCTCTGCAACGCCGGCAATGCCGCGATGGAGCCCGTTCACGGCCACGGCGAAATCGCCGCCGGGGAGCCGGACGCGATCGGTCACCTCGGCGACGGTGCCGACGCTCGCGTACTCGCCGTCGTGCTTGGGCACGAGGAGCACGCGCTCCTCGTCTCCGACGTCGATCGTCAGGGTCACGCTCATGTTGGGGAAGACGACGATGTCGTCGAGTGGGACGAGCAAGAGCTTCGTCACGTCGGGTTCACGCTCCTCGGAAGGCACGGTGGCTTCGGTCATACCATTACTAACTACAAAAACTGTAGCGGTATTCCCTGCCCTGATCGACCACCGGACGCCCGCTCTCGAAGTTCTTACGGAACGCGTACAAACCCTGCCCACAGGCGCGGAGTCTGAGTAGGTGGAGTCCGGCTTCCCGAATATCGCCTCCCGGGACCGGACGCCGTCTTGCGGACGCGCACTCCGAGGGCGCGACCGCGAGCGCTGACGGACGCCCGCTCTGCGGGCGTCCGTCCGTCTTTTCATTCAGTCGCGGACGCGACGCAGCAGCACCGCGGCGGCGCGCCCGGCGAGGATGTCTGACGAGGTGCCGACTCCGGCCGACCGGTAGGTCATCACGGTGACGAGGAGCGCACCTCCGGGCAAGTCGGAGCACCTCACGTGAGAGCAAGGGGTCGCTCACGGGCGCCCGCACTCGCGGTGCCGCCGAGCGGGAGGCCCCGAGCACGTACGGCACCGCGGTTTGACTGGTGCGTCCCGAAGCACCCACGGTGATCACCTCGACCGTGCTCGATCACGGGAGGGGTGGCGGAGCGGTGACCACCGCGGAACCGTAGCGTTCACCGGGTGCCGATTCTCGCGCATCTCGACCTCGACGCATTCTTTGCTGCCGTCGAGGAGCTGGAGGATCCATCGCTGCGCACGCAACCGCTGGTCGTCGGCGGCGACCCGCAGGGGCGAGGCGTGGTCGCGACGGCCAACTACGTCGCCCGCCGCTTCGGGATCCACTCTGCGATGAGCTCGGCCGAAGCGCTGCGCCGCTGCCCGGAGGTGGTCTTCGTGCGCCCTCGCCACGCGCTCTACCGGCAATACTCGCGCGCCGTGTGGGAGACGATTCAGGAGGTCGTGCCCCGGGTCGAGCAGGCCGGCATCGATGAGGGCTACCTCGATCTCGGCACGGTGGTACGGGAGTTCAACGGCGCCAGGGCTGTGGCCGAGGCCGTCCAGACGGCCGTGCGGGCCGCGACCTCGCTCTCGTGCTCGCTGGGGGTGTCCACGTCGAAGGTCGTCTGCAAGGTCGCCTCCGACCGGCGCAAGCCCGGGGGGATTACCGTCGTCCCGGCGGGCAGGGAGGCGCGGTTCCTGGCGCCGTTTCCCGTGCGCGCGCTCCCCGGGATCGGGCCCAGGGCGGAGGAACGGCTTGCAGCCGCGGGGGTCAAGACCGTCGGTGCGCTCGCCGACCTCACCGACGCAGAGCTTCGCGTCGTGCTCCCGGGCTCCGTGGGCCGCCTCGTGCGCGACCGGGCGCTAGGGATCGACCCACGTGATCTCGAGCTCGAGACGAAGCGCGTGTCGATCTCCGTGGAGGAGACGTTCGAGCGCGACATCTCCGACCGGCCCCTCCTCCACGCCGAGATCCGCCGCATGGCCGACGAACTCGCCGCGCACATGCATTCGAAGGGGATCAGCGGCCGCACGGTGACGACGAAGCTCCGCTACGCCGACTTCTCGATCCGCTCCCGTTCGACGACGCTGCCGGCACCCGTGGACGAGGCGGATCGGATCGGCGAGCTGGCCTGCAACCTGCTCGACCGGGGCCTCCGCGACCGGCCGGGGGCGCTGCGGCTCGTTGGCGTCGGGGTCTCTGGACTGACCGAGCACCGGCAGCTCACGTTTGAGTCGTAGGGGGTGAGGAGTGAAGCCCGGACGACAGGCCGAAATCGGTCGCCTCGCGGCTACCTTCGCAGGATGGGCCTCGTGAGGCAGGTCGGGCCGCCGTCGCCGAGGCGCGAGATATGGTCGCCGCGGTAGGCCGTCACCTCGACGCCGGCCGCCTCCATCCGCCGCCGCGTTACGTCGTTCCCCTCCAGCGCGAGCGCCCGGCGGGGGCCGAGCGCAAGCACGTTGGAGCCCATCGTCTCGAACTCCTGGTCCGGCACCTCGACGATCTCGATCCTCCGCTCCGCGAGCAGCTCCATCAGCCGAACCGGCGCGAGTCGTGGGTAGACGACCGCCAGGTCGCGGTCGAGCGGCGAGATCAAGGACATGAGGTGCATCACCTCGGAGGCCCCGACCCAGTGCGGTAGGTCGAGCGCGATCACCTCGACCCCCGGGAACGCCTCCCGCAGCGCTGCGATCCCACCCGTGCCGGTGCGGTAGCCGTGCCCCACGAGCAGCGTGTCGTGGTCGAGCCAGACGGTGTCGCCGCCCTCCGCCGTGGCCGGTGCTTCCATGCGAGACGCCACCGGGACGCCGGCGGCCTCGAGCGCGGCGGCAATCCCGGGGGGCTCACCCAGGCGACCTTCCTTGCCGGGCCGCAGGAGCGCGGCACCTTCGTCGCCGACGAGCACCGGGTCGTACACGTAGATCGCGTCCGGATTGCCGGGGTCGTGCTCGGAGACGATCACATCGGCTCCCGCCTCGGCGAGAATCTCTCGCAGGGCCTCGTGCTCGGCCGCCGCCGCGACAGCGTCGGGAACGCCGCGCCAGCCGTAGCGCTCGACGTGACCCACATCGGCCGCGAGGGGCGGGCGCACGAGCACGCGCTCGAGCTTGCCCCACATCGCCTGACAGCCGTACGAAGACATTGGGAGAGGCTATGTGACGGCGTTGTCGGGCGTGCGACCCTCCAGCAGCACAGCACGGAGGGCCTCGACGCAGAGCATCCCCATCGCGACCCGCGTGTCGAGCGTGGCGCTGCCGAGGTGCGGCGCCAGCACGACGTTCTCGAGGGAGAGCAGCGCCTCCGTCACCTCGGGCTCACGCTCGTAGACGTCGATGCCGGCGCCCCCGATGACACCGGCGTGAAGGGCCGCGGCGAGCGCCTCCTCGTCGACGACCGGCCCGCGAGCCGTATTGATCAGCACAGCCGACCTCTTCATCAGCGCGAGTCGGCGGGCGTCGATCAGGTGGTGGGTCTCCGCGGTGAGGGGGACGTGGAGCGACACGATGTCCGCCTCGGGCAGGAGCGCGTCAAGGTCGTCGTTGCGCCCGGCCAGCCTGGGAACGGCGTGGAAGGCCTCCACGAGGCGGGCCGTCTCGTGGCCGATTCTCCCGCTCCCGACGATCAGCACCTTCTTCCCCTCGAGCCGCTCACCGAGCATGAACGCGAGCGAGAACTCCCACGGCTCCTTGCGGCGGACGAAGCGGTCGCCCTCGGTCACCCGCCGCAGCAGCGACAGCATCAGCGTCAGCGCGATCTCTGCCGTCGCCCCGGTAAGGACGTCGGGGGTGTTCGAGATCACAACCCGGTGGCGTGCGGCCGCGCCGAAGTCCACGTTGTTCACGCCCACCGCGTAGTTGGCGACGATCCGAAGCTGCGGCCCGGCAGCTGCGAGATACGCGTCGTCGACCCGGACGGTGAGCATCGCGACGATGCCTTCGGCCCCGACGGGGCTGTCGACCAGCTCGAAGTCGGCTGCAAGCGCCTGCTCGACCGCGTGGGGAACCCGATCGGTGAGATGGACACGGGGCGGCATGAGGCGCATCATCCCTGAATGGCCGACCTCTACCACGACGGGAACCGGCAACTCCAGGACCGCTTCGACACGCGGCGGCTGGCCGATCGGATCGTGGAGCGCAAGCACAGCGAGACGTTCGACGAGGACGACCGCGCGTTCATCGAGTCACGCGACATGTTCTTCCTCGCCACGGCCGACGAGGAGGGAATGCCGCAGTGCTCGTACAAGGGCGGCGACCCCGGGTTCGTTCGCGTCGTGGACGAGCGAACGCTGGCCTTCCCGAGCTACGACGGCAACGGCACGTACCTGTCGCTCGGCAACCTGCTCCGGAATCCGCAGGTCGGGCTCCTGTTCGTCGACTTCGAGAACCCGAAGCGGCTGCGGGTGAACGGAACAGCGTCGATCGACGACGCCGATCCGCTCCTCGCCTCGTACCCGGAGGCGCAGCTCGTCGTCCGGGTGCGGGCGCGTGACGTCTTGCCGAACTGCCCCCGCTACGTGCACCGGCTGGCTCTCGTCGAGCGCTCGCGCTTCGTGCCGCACGAGGACGAGGAGACGCCCGTACCGACCTGGAAGCGGCGGGAGTGGTCGCACGACGCCCTGCCGGCCGACGATCCGGCGCGCCGGGAGGGGCTCCTCCCCGACTGACGGTCAGCGGAGCAGTCGGACGAGCCAGTCGACGGTTGCTACCCACGCCGCATGCGCGGGATCGATCACGTCGAAGTGGTCGGCATCGGGCAGATCGACGACCTCGACGGGGTCGCCGGCCGCTCGGGCTGCGACCGCGAACTCGCGGCTCTGCGCGGCGGGCACGTCGACGTCACGTGCTCCGTGGATGAGCAGCACCGGGACCCCGAGCGGGAGCAGGGCGGCCGGCGAGGCCGCGGCGTAGCGCTCCGGCACCTCGGCCGGCGTACCGCCGAGCAGCGCCTCACAAGCGCCGCGCCCGAGACCGTCCCTCGCGCCGCTTTCGAGATCCGCAACACCCGCGAGGGAGACCGCGCCGACCGGAACGATGCGAGGATCCGCGCCCGGCAGGCCGGCCCGGATCCGCCGCCGGCCGGCGAGCCAGAGCGCGAGATGCCCACCCGCCGAGTGACCCATCGTCACGATCCTCGTAACATCGACGGCGTCGAGGTCGGCGGTCGCGTCCATCGCCGCCGCAACGTCTTCGAGCGTCCCGGGCCAGCCACCACCCTCTTGCCCGACCCGCCGGTACTCGATGTTCCAGGCCGCGAAGCCACGAGCCGCGAGGTTGCGAGCCAGCGGCGTCATCAGCGTCCGGTCCCGATCCAGCCCCCACTTCCAGAAGCCACCGTGGACGAGGACGACCGAGGGCCACGGCCCCATCCCCGCCGGCAGGTGCAGGTCTCCGACCTGGTCCGGGTGCTCCCCGTACGCGATCTGGAAGGGCGAAGGCACTTTGTGGCTCAGAGCCACAACGTCAGGCGAGCAGGTGGCGGCGACGCGAGAGGGCCTCGAGCAGGGTGTCGATGTCGGCCTCGGTGTTGTAGTAGTGGGCCGCGACCCGGAGGTTCGTATCGCGCAGCGAGCAGGTGATGCTTTCCTCTGCGAGTGAGGCGACGAGCGCGGGCGCATCCGTCGAGTGGGCGCAGACGAGCGGCCCGCGGTGGGCAGGGTCGACCGGGGTGACGACATGCGCTCCGAGCTCCCCGAGACCCTCGATCAGCCGCGTGTTCAGCGCCGAGACGTGCGCCTCGACAGCAGGGACGCCCGTCTCCTGGAGCAAACCGAGCCCGGCGACACCGGCGTAGATGTTCGGTACCGGCGGCGTGCCCGCGTCGAAGCGGCGGGCTGTCGCATGGGGGGAGTAGTCGGAGATGTCCATCTTGAAGATGTCCTCGTCGGCGAACCACCCGGTCTGCGTCGGCATCAGCCCGGCGAGCACCTCGCCGCGCACCCAGAGGAAGCCGAGGCCCGCCGAGGCGAGCAGGTACTTGACCGTGCCGCCCGTGACGTAGTCCGCCCCCAGCGTGCGAACGTCGAGCTCGATCGCACCGACAGCCTGGTAGCTGTCGGCGAGCACGAGCGCCCCGCGTGCGTGAGCGACCTCGGCGATCGCCGCGACGTCGTGACGGTGGCCCGTGCGATACGAGATCGTCGTGCAGCACACGAGGGCCGTGCGCTCGTCGATCGCCTCGGCAAACCGCTCGACCGGGATCGAGCCGTCCGGCTCGGGGCGCACGTGCACGACCTCCGCCCCGCGCAGCTCCTGGGCGTGCGCGATCTGACCCACAGTGGGGAACTCGTACTCGCTGATCACGATCCGGTTGCGACCCCCGCGCTCGAACGGGATCGCCGAGACGAGGCCGTTGACCCCCTGCGAGACGGACGTCGTGACGGCGACCTCGTCGGGCGAGCCGTGGAGCAGTTCCGCGAAGCCGGCCCGCGCCGCCTCGGCCCGCTCGACCCAGAACTCCCATTCGGCCCCGTTCTCGTCCCAGCCCGCGAGGTACTCCTCGTACGCCGCGCGCACGCGGTGCGAGAGCGCTCCCTGCGAGCACGAGTTGAGGTAGGTCGTCTGCTCGAGGATCGGGAACTCGGCTCGAACCGCGTCACCGACACCGCCGCTCACGCGGGGCCGAACCCGTACGAGGCCGAGATGTCAGGCATCAGGTAGGCCGCGGAGGGGCTCCCGGCGGGCGTGAAGATCCCGAGCACCGCGAGCTCGCGGTCCGGGCTCGTGTTCTCGACGATGTGCACCTCGCGCGGCGTGATCCGGAACGCCGAGCCGTCCTCGAGCGGCTCGACCTCGTCGCCTAGGTGGTAGCGACCAGGCCCGCGCCAGATCCAGACGATCTCGTCGTAGAGGTGGTAATGCCACGGCGCCTTGCCCGGCGGCACGTAGCCGACGAACATCGTGGCACGGCGCGATCCGTTGTGCGGGCCGAAGAGGATCTGGAAGGAGCGGCTGCCGGTGGCCTTGCCGGGCTCGACCTGGTCGATCGCGACGATCCGCTCGCGCGGGCCCATCGGGGCGTGAAGGTCGACCTCGACTCCGAGCGTGACGCGCACGAGCGAGACGCCGTCGGGCCCGGCCAAAAGCTCGGCGGCTTCGCCCTCGAGGAGCAGCGCGGCGTGACCTACCCTGACGGCTTCGCCCGCGAGCTCCCCGCCCCCGGCGCAGACGAACAGCTGCACGTCGTGCCCCGGATCACCGACCTCGCGCCGTTCGCGGGCGGCGAGGTGCAGGGTCTCGAGCGCAAGCTCGGAACCACGCTGGGGCGGGATCTGACCGGCGGCGCTGACGACTCCCATCAGCGGCCGAGGTAGGCCTTGCGCAGTTCCTCGTTCTCGAGGAGATCCGCGGCCTTACCCTCGAGGACTACACGCCCCGTCGACAGGACGTAGCCGCGATCAGCGATCGAGAGCGAGACATTCGCGTTTTGCTCCACGATCAGCATCCCGACACCGGCGTCGTTGACCTGCTTGATGATCTCGAAGCTGCGCTCGACGAGGACGGGTGCCAGCCCCATCGACGGCTCGTCCATGAGCAGGATCTTCGGTTGTGACATCAGCGCCCGGCCCATCGCCACCATTTGCTGCTCACCTCCGGACATCGTCCCGGCGAGCTGCGTGCGCCGCTCGTAGAGCAGGGGGAAAAGCTCGTAGACCCGCTCGAACTCCTCCTTCAGATCGGCCTTGGGCCGCAGGTACGCCCCCATCTCGAGGTTCTCGAGCACCGTCATCGGGCCGAACAGACGCCGGTTCTCGGGCACGATTGCGAGGCCGCGCTTGATCCGGTGCGCGGTCGGCATGTTCGTGACTTCCTCGCCCGCGAGCAGCACCCGCCCGGTGCGCGGCCGCACGAGGCCGAGGATCGTCTTCAGGGTCGTCGACTTGCCCGAGGCGTTGCCGCCGAGCAGGCAGACGAGCTCGCCCTCGCCGACGACGAGGTTCTCGTCCTGGAGGATGTGGATCTGCCCGTAGTAGGTGTTGATCCCCTCGAGCTGGAGGATCGGCGTGCCGTTGCCGCTCACTTCCGCGCCATCCCGCCGGTCCCGAGGTACGCCTCGACCACCTGCGGCGAGGTGGCAACCTCCTCGAACGTGCCTTCGGCGATCTTGATCCCGTGGTCGAGGGCGACGACGCGATCGGAGATCCCCTCGACGACGTGCATGTCGTGCTCGATCACGAGGATCGTATAGCCGCCATCGGTACGGAGGAGCTCGATCAGCTCCGTAATCTCCTGCGTCTCCTTGGGGTTCATTCCGGCTGCAGGTTCGTCGAGCAGCAGGAGCGTGGGATTCGTTGCGGTCGCCCTGGCGATCTCGAGTCGGCGGCGATTCGCATACGAGAGACTGTAGGCGGGCTGATCCCAGCGGTAGCCCATCAGTCGATCCCCGAAGAAGGCGAGGCGCTTCTCGGCGAGCTCGCGGATCTCTTGCTCCTCACGCCGCATGCCGGGCGTCCGGAGCATGGAGCGGAACACCCCCGCCTTCGTGTGGCCGTACGCGGCGGCCATCACGTTGTCCCGCACGGACATATTGAGGAACAGTCGCAGCGTCTGGAACGTGCGCGCGATGCCGCGACGGGTGATCTGGTGTGGCTCGAGGCCGGTGATACTCGACCCGTCAAAGACGATGTCGCCGCCCGTCGGCTGGTACACGCCCGTGATGAGATTGAAGAGCGTTGTCTTCCCGGCACCGTTCGGCCCGATCACGCTGACGATCTCACCACGGTTCACGTGCAGGTCGAGTTCGTTGACGCACTTCAACCCGCCAAACGCCATCGAGACACCCTGTAGATCGAGGAGCTTCTCGCTCATCAGATGATCTCCACGCGCTTCTCGCCGAGGAGCCCCGTCGGTCGGAAGATCATCAACGCGATCAGAATGACGCCGAGGACGATGTACCGCGTCGGCTCGGGCTCCGCAATCATCACGTTCTCCCAGACGAACGCGGCGAGGTAGAGCACCGGAATCAACAACGCCACGCGAACCCACCCGTGTACGAGCGTCAAGGTGAGCACGAGAGCGATGAGCGAGATATACGAGACAGGCGTGATCCAGCCAACGAGATGGGCGGGAACAATGACCCAGGTCGCAGCGAAGTCGGCGACACCGCCTCCCTCGCCGCCGCTCCCGTTCACCCACGCGTTGTCGACCGCGCCGGCGATCGAGTGAAGGACGAGCCCGAAGACGAACGTTCCGCCGACTATGACCGCGAGCTTGAGGGAGAACCGGTAGACAAAGACGACACCAACGATGATCGCCGCGTAGAAGAGGACACGTGAGTCACCCGGGTCACGGAGCAGCTCGAGCAGGATCCCGATCAGGACAGCGCCGAGGACGACGCCCGGCTGGCTTCCCGACCCGCCGAGGATCACCATCGTGTAGATGATGATCAGGAGCGGGAACGAGAACGAGAGCGGGAAGACGCTGGCGCTCAGCGCCGTGACAAGTGATCCGCTCAACGCCGCGATCGCGGCACCGAACGCGAAGCTCATCAGCTTCAACGCGTTGACGGGCATGCCCATCACCTCGGCCGCGAGTGAGTCCTCACGGAGCGACCGCCAGGCGCGACCCGTCCTCGAGAGATTGACGAAGCGCAACGCCACGAAGACGACCACGAACATGGCCAGGACGACGTACATATACGCCGGGTTGAACAACCCACCTTTGAGCGTGGGGGGCAATTCGTGTCCGAAGAAGCTGAGCGGATCGGCGTTGAGGAGCCCATTCGCTCCCCCGGTGACATTGTGGCCGAAGAGGTCGTCTCCGTTCGTCGTCACGGTGAGGAAGAGCTGAAGGAAGAAGAGCGTGACGATTGCGAGGTAGTCGCCGGTGAGACGTCGCGACGGCAGGCCGACGAGAAAGCCGACGATCGCGCCGATCACGACAACGAGCGGGATCGAGACGAAGGTCGGCAGATGCACGCCGTAGTGATCCGAGCTGAGTAGCGCGTAGGCGTAGGCGCCGACCCCGAAGAACGCGATGTACCCGAGGTCGAGCAGACCGCCCCAGCCGACGACGACGTTGAGCCCGAGCGCGAGCAGCATGTAGATGGCGATGTCGAACGCGACCCGCCGCACGTAGCCGCTGTCGGACGCGACTGGTACGAGACAGAACAGAGCGACGAACGTCGTCAGCCACGCCCACCACGGGACGACGCGAAGTCGCGCCTCGAGCTGGCCGCTGCGGCCGGTGCGGCCCGTCCGGTTGTCGCCATGGCGCGCGACCCACTCGTCGCGACCCACGGCGGGGCTCGTCGGCCCCTCGGACGTCGAGGCCTCGAGCGCACCCTCGAGCGGCCGGCTCAGCTCGTCGTCGTAGCCGCCGCTCATGTCACACCTTCCGAATGTCCGCTTTGCCGAGGATGCCCTGGGGACGGAACACGAGGAAGAGGATCAGGAGTACGAAGACGAGCAGGTCGGACCAGCGCGTAGAGATGTAGCCTTGCGCGTACGACTCGGCGAAGCCGAGCACGAGCCCGCCGGCCATCGCGCCCGGAATCGACCCGATGCCTCCGATCACGGCCGCGGTGAAGCCCTTGAGCCCGATCAGGAAACCGATCGTCGCGTAGGTCGGGATGCGCAGAGCGAACAACACCCCGGCCGCACCCGCGAGTGCCGAGCCGAGGACGAAGGCGAACACGATCACCTTGTCGATGTCGATCCCCATCATCGCAGCGGCCTCGCGGTCGTGAGAGGTGGCACGCATCGCCGTGCCGACCCTCGTCCGGGTGACGAGCAGCCAGAGCAGGATCATCATTACGAACGCCGCCACGATCGTGATGATCCGGATCATCGGAACCCGCACGTTGCCGATGTCGAAGCCGTTGGTGTAGAGGGCTCCGCCGTTGAGCGAGAACGTGTCGTAGTTTCTCGGCTCGGCACCGAACAACAGCTGCATCGAGTACGCGATGAAGAACGAGACGCCGAGCGCACTGATCAGGGGAGCGATGCGCGGTGCGTCGCGCAGTGGTCGATACGCGAACCGTTCGATCACGACTCCGAGGCAGGCACAGCCGGCCATTGCCGCCAGAGTGATGAGGAGAAGGAGCGCCCAGACCGGAACGATCGGGTTGACGGTTCCACCCAGGAGCTGGATCGCTCCGAAGCCGATGAACGTGCCGACCATGAACACGTCGCCGTGGGCGAAGTTGAGCAGCTTGAGGATGCCGTAGACGAGCGAGTAGCCGAGCGCGATCAAGGCGTAGACGCTGCCGAGCGTGAGGCCGTTGAGTGTCAGCTGGATGAAAGTGTCCATGCGGATCGCGAGTCTACCGCGGAAACGTGTCGGCAACAAAAAAGGGGCGGCCGGGCCTGCCAGCCCGGCCGCCCCGCTTACCACGTGTCGGCTAGACGACGAGCTGGTACGAGCCGTCCGACTGGATCTCGAAGATGTAGAACTTGGCGTTCAGCGGATCGTTCGACTTCGTCGAGAAGCGAAAGTCACCGCCGAGAATCGAGTTCTTCACGACGATCTTCTTGACGTTGCGGACGACGTCGCGGCGGTCCTTGATCTGACCCTTGCCGATGGCGCACGCCTTCTTGATCGCGTTGAGCGCGACCTGAGTGGCGAGGTACGCCGGAGGACCGAACGAGCCGAGAGCCTGGCCCGAATTGTCCTTCTTCCAGCCGGCGATGACCGCCTTGTTGTAGGCGAAGCCGCTGATGTCCGGGGCGAAGTTCGAGACGAACGAGCCCGGCACCTTGAACTGCGACGCGTCGTTCGAGCCGTCGCCACCGAAGACCTTCGCCTTCTTGCCCTGCTCGAGCAGCTGCTGCGCAATGTTCTGCGCGTCGCCCGGCTTCTGGGTGGGGAAGAACACGAAGTCCGCGCTGCTCGGAACCTTGGTCACGAACGAGGAGAAGTCCGTCACCGTGTTGGCGACCGAGAGGCGGGTCGTCGTAACACTCTTGGCCTTCAGGACGGACTCGGCAGCGTCGGCGAGACCCTGCGAGTACGGCTCCTGGAAGTCGAACAGAACGACGTTCTTGGCACCCTTCTTGAGCATGAAGGCGGCGTCGGACGGGCCCTGGATGTAGTCACCCGGGACAACGCGGAAGAACGCCGGCGTGGCCGACTTCGCGGGGCCCTTGGTGAGCGAGGTGCGCGTCGCCGACGGCGAGATATGCGCGAGACCCGCTTGCCAGAACGCCTGGCTCGACGCCACGACGTTGCCTGACGTCGACGGCCCGAGGACTGCCACGACCGTCTTGTCGGCGATGAACTTCTGCGCGATCGTCTGGGCGATCGCAGGGCCCTGCTCGACGGGCGTGTCACCCGTGATGAGCTTGATCTTCAGGCCGTACTTCGGCGCCAAGGTCTTGACGGCGTACTTCGCCCAGCTGAGCTGCTCGTTGCCGAGGAAGCCGGCGCCGCCCGTGAACGGTGCGGTGAAGCCGATCTTGAGCGTGCTCTTGCAGCTCACGCCCTGCGTCTTGGCGGCAACCGTCGAGCCTGCGCCCGCAGTCGAGGCAAGCGAAGCGGCGACGATGACCGCAAACGCCAGCACCATCTCTCCACGTCGTTTCATTCCGATGTTCCTCCTTGATGGGTGTGCAAGGTATGAGACGCCGTCACGCCCGACTTTGTTGCGCCACGGCACCGCTCAGATGCAATGCGTCGCGGGAGTGAAGCACCGAGCAGGTGACATGTCAACCTGATCGCAACAATCTACCGGCTCGCCGCCAGCGCCTCCACCCAGCCGGCGGTGTCGAGAAACTGGCGGAACCGCCAAGCCTTCGCCTCGCGCAGCGACCAGACGTGCACGAACGGGACATCGAGGCTCTTGCCGGTCGCTCTCGCAATCCCCCGGTAGCGACCGAGCACTACCACCTCGTCACCCGCGTCGAGGAACTCCTCGGGCGTCGCGGTGAACTCCGACCACCAGTCGCGGTCGAGCGGGTCGAAGACGTTCGCTCGTACCTCGGCGAGGCCCTGGTAGGTGCCGCCGTGCGCGAGGCCCTGCGCCTGGTACCACACGATGTCGTCGGCCATGTCGGCGACGACGGCGTCCATGTCGCCGCGGGCGAACGAGTCGTAGGAGCGCTTGACGATGTCGAGGTTCACAGGGACGAGTCTACGTGGTGATTGGACGGAGGTAGGCCAGCCGAGTAGCGTGCTCGCAGATGGACGAGCACGTCGAGCAATACGCCGCCCCCGCCGGGCAGGCCGAGATCGTGGCCGCCCTCAAGGCAGGTGACGAGCGGGCCTTCGCGGCCCTGGTGGACGAGCACGGCGCCGCGATGCTGCGTGTGGCGCTGATGTACGTCTCGACCCGGGCGGTCGCAGAGGAGGTCGTGCAAGAGGCATGGCTCGGCGTCCTGAAGGGGATCGACCGCTTCGAGGGCCGCTCCTCACTGAAGACGTGGATCTTCCGGATCCTCACCAACACCGCCAAGACACGGGGCGAGCGCGAAGGGCGGAGCCTTCCCTTCTCGTCGCTCGGAGGCGGCGATCCGGACGGAGACGAGCCCGCCGTTGACGCCGATCGGTTCGTCGGCAGCGGCCGCGACGAGGGGCACTGGACCTCCGCTCCCTCCCGCTGGTCCGACCTGCCGGAGAGCCGGCTCGTCGGCAAGGAGACGCTCGAGGTGACGCAGGCGGCGATCGACGCGCTGCCAGAGGCCCAGCGCATCGTGATCACGATGCGCGACGTGGACGGGTTCAGCTCAGAGGAGGTTCGTAACGTTCTGGGCGTCAGCGAGTCCAATCAACGAGTCCTTCTCCACCGTGCGCGCTCGAAGGTGCGCCGGGCACTCGAGTCGTATCTGGAAGGCGAGCGAACATGACGGGCATCTGGGATCGGATCCGAGGCAGGCAGCCCGAGCTCTCCTGCATCGAGCTCGTCGAGATCGTCACCGACTACCTCGAAGGCGGGATGAGCGAGGCCGAGCGGCGGCGCTTCGATGCGCACATCGCCGAGTGCGACGGCTGCACGAACTACGTCGACCAGATCCGAACGACGATCGTCACCGTCGGCCGGGTCCGCCCGGACGACCTCTCGGACGAAGCGAAGGCCGATCTCCTGGCGGCGTTCCGCGGCTGGTCGCAGAGTGGCTCGGCATGAGCGCAGCAGTCGATCTCGTGATCGTCGACCACCCGGAGGAGGCTGCCGCGGCAGCCGCCGCCCTGCTCGCCGAGGCCGCCGCTGCGGGCGCCTCGATCGTGCTTGCGGGCGGCTCGACGCCGCGCCGCGCCTACGAGCTGGCAGCCGCCGTCCACGGTGATTGGGGTGACGCGGAGGTGTGGTTCGGAGACGACCGCTGCGTCCCTGCCGACGACCCCCGCTCGAACCAGCGTCTCGTCCGCGAGGCGCTGCTCGACCGGCTGCTCGTCCCGCCGGCCGTGCGCGCGATTCCGACCGGGCTCTCGGCGGCCGAGGCGGCCGCCCTCTACGACGCAGCCCTCGCGGGCGAGCAGCTCGACCTCGTCCTGCTCGGCCTCGGCCCCGACGGCCACACCGCGTCACTCTTTCCCGGGTCGGCCAGCCTCGATGTGAGGGATCATCTCGCGGTCGCCGCCGAGCCTGGCCTCGAGCCCTTCGTGGAGCGCGTGACCCTGACGATCCCGGCGCTCGAGTCGGGAGCGCACGTCGTCTTCCTCGCAGTCGGCGAGGAGAAGGCGGAGGCGGCCCGGCGGGCATTTGCCGGCGAGCCGTCTCCCGCGACGCCGGCGAGCCTCGTGCGCTCCCGCGACGGTGTCACGACGGTGATCCTGGATGCGGCTGCCGCATCCATGCTTCGCTAGCGTTCGATGGACGAGCAATCCCGGTACCGGCAGCGGAGCCTCTGGCTCGACGGAGCCCTGACGGAATTCGTGCCGCGGCCGTCGCTCACCACCGACGTCGAGGCCGACGTCGCGATCGTCGGGGCCGGATACACGGGGCTCTGGACGGCATACTCGCTCGCGCTCCGAGATCCGAGCCTCCGCATCGCGGTCGTGGAGGCGGAGACGGCCGGCTACGGCGCTTCAGGGCGAAACGGCGGCTTCGTCTCGGCCGGAATCTCGGGCGAGGCTCGGGTCTATCGGCGGCGGGCGGGCGCCGACGGCGTCGTGCGCGCCGAGCGCGCGATGATCGAGGGGATCGACTGGATCGGCGCCGTCGTCACGAGCGAGCTGATCGACTGCGGCTGGGTCAAGGGCGGCGCCTACCGCGTCGCGACGAGCGCGCCGCAGCTCGAGCGTCTGCGGGCGGGCCTCGAGGGCAAGCGGGCCCGCGGCTACCGCGAGGAGGACATGTGGTTCGTGACTCCCGCCGAGGTCGAGGCCGAGGTGCGGCTCGCCGGGGTGCTGGGCGGGACGTACACCCCACACTGCGCCCGCATCGACCCGGCGCGGCTCGCGCGCGGCCTCGCCGTCGCATGCGAACGGCACGGCGTCACGATCTACGAGCGCTCACCCGCCGTCATGATCGAGCCCGGCCGGGTGACGTGCCCGAGAGGCACCGTGCGGGCGACGGTCGTCGTGCGCGCGACCGAGGCCTTCACGACGCTGCTTCCCGGCCACCGCCGCAGCTACCTCCCACTCGCGTCTCACATGCTCGCCACCGAGCCGCTGTCGGAAGGGGCCTGGGCCGAGATCGGCTGGAGCGGCTGCGCACCGATCGCTGACCAGCGCTACCAGTTCGTCTACGCGCAGCGCACGACGGACGGCCGGATCGCGTTCGGCGGCAGAGGCCTCAGCTACCGCCTCGGCGGCGCGATCCGCGAGAGCGACGAGTTGCAGGCGACGATCCACGGCCGGCTCGAGGCGTCGCTGCGGCGTCTCTTTCCTGCCGCCTCGGACGCGAGAGTGACGCACCGCTGGGGCGGCTTCTTCGCGGCACCGCGCGACTGGAGCATGAGCGTCGCCTTCGATCAGGGCAGCGGCCTCGCGCGCGCGGGCGGGTACTCGGGTCACGGGGTCGTCGCCTCGTGCATCGCCGGGCGAACGCTCGCAGACCTGATCACCGGCAACGAGAGCGAGCTGACGACGCTGCCGTGGGTGGGCCACGAAAGCCGCGACTGGGAGCCCGAGCCGCTCCGCTTCCTCGCCGCCCGCACGATTGCCGCAGTGGCCGTGAGCACGGACGAGGCGGAAGACCGCTCAAACCGCCCCGCCCGGCGGATCGGCCTCGTGCGGCGCTGGCTGCCCGGGCGCTGACCGGACTGGAATCCGGGCAAGAAGCACCCAACCCGGAGACCGGCTGAAGCCGGTCACCAGGCAACGACTCACGAACGCAGCCGGCGATAGCGCCGAATCAGCGCGTTCGTCGAGGGGTCGTGCTCGAGCTCCGGCTCCTCGGCTGCCTCGAGCTCCGGCACGATCCGCTGGGCGAGGACCTTGCCGAGCTCGACGCCCCACTGGTCGAAGGAGTTGATCGACCAGATCGCGCCCTGCGTGAAGACGCTGTGCTCGTAGAGCGCTACGAGAGCCCCGAGCGTCTCCGGCGTCAGCCGCTCGGCCATAATCACGTTCGAGGGCCGGTTGCCGGCGAATGTGCGGTGCGGGACGAGCCAGGCGGGGTTCCCCTCGGCCGCGACCTCCGCCGCCGTCTTGCCGAACGCCAGCGCCTCGGCCTGCGCGAACACGTTCGCGACGAGCAGGTCGTGATGGCGGCCGAGCGGGTTGAGGCTGTTTGCGAAGCAGATGAAGTCGCAGGGAATCAGCCGCGTGCCCTGGTGGATCAGCTGGTAGAAGCTGTGCTGGCCGTTCGTGCCCGGCTCGCCCCAGTCGACAGGCCCCGTGTCGACGTCGACGGATGTGGAGTCGAGCCGCACGCTCTTGCCGTTCGACTCCATCGTCAGCTGCTGGAGGTAGGCCGGGAAGCGCTCCAGGTACTGGTCGTAGGGCAGGACGGCGGCCGTCTGGGCGCCGAAGAAGTCCGAGTACCAAACGCCCAGCAGGCCCATCAACACGGGCAGGTTCTCCGCGAGGGGAGCGGTGCGGAAGTGCTCGTCCATCGCGTGAAATCCCGCGAGCATTCGTCCGAAGCCCTCGGGCCCGATCGCGAGCATCGTCGAGAGGCCGATCGCCGAGTCCATCGAGTAGCGGCCTCCGACCCAGTCCCAGAACCCAAACGCGTTCGCCGGGTCGATCCCGAACGCGGCGACGCCCTCGAGGTTGGTCGAGACGGCGACGAAGTGGCGGGCGATCGCGGCCTCGTCCCCGCCGCTTCCGTCGAGGAACCACTGGCGCGCGGTCTGCGCGTTCGTCATCGTCTCGAGCGTGGTGAAGGTCTTCGAGCAGACGACGAAGAGCGTCTCGGCCGGGTCGAGGTCGCGCGTCGCCTCGACGAAGTCGGTGCCGTCGACATTCGAGACGAAGCGGAACGTCATGTCACGACGGCTGTAGTGCCGCAGCGCACGGTACGCCATCACGGGGCCCAGGTCGGAGCCGCCGATGCCGATGTTGACGACGTTGCGAATCGTCGCGCCCGTATGACCCTTCCACGAGCCCGAGCGAACCGCATCCGAGAACGCCGCCATCCGGTCGAGCACCTCGTGCACGTCTGCGACGACGTCAACCCCGTCCACGACGAGTGAGCGGCTGCGCGGCATGCGCAGGGCGACGTGCAGCACCGACCGGTCCTCGGGCGTGTTGATCCGCTCGCCGGCGAACATCGCGTCGCGTCGGTCGGTGACGCCGGCCTGCTCGGCAAGCGCGAGCAGCAACTCCACCGTCTCGGACATGAGCCGGTTCTTGGAGAAGTCGAGGAAGAGGCCGGCCGCCTCCCCGGTGAACCGCTCGGCCCGACCGGGATCGGTCGCGAAGAGATCGCGGAGATGTGCGCTCCTTGCGACCTCGGCATGCGCTTCGAGCGGCTGCCAGGCTGGGAGCTGTCGCAGGGGAGTGATCGTGTCAGCCATCAGAGAGCTCCAGGTCCGGGAGAGGAGGTCATCAAGACGCAAGCCTACGCTCTGGCGAGCTCGCCGCTACGTGGTGCCCCGACTGCTTCGGAAGCAGAGGCAGCGAGCCGACGAGGAAGCAGAGACCACCAAGTGCCGTGAAGAGGTTCGTGGCCGCGAGGTTGACGATGCTGCCCTCGTCCGGCACCCAGTAGGAGGCGACGGCCGAGATGCCGAAGGCGACGCAGCCGATCAGGTTGACCGCCGCGATCCACCAGAGTCTCGTCCGCGGTCGTGGCGGACGAAGGCGTGGCGAGAGCGCGACGTACGCGATCGCGCCCGACACCACGAAGCAGCCCGACCCACGGGCGTCGGGTGCCCAGACGAGCTGGTCGTAGCTCTCCGTGTCGAGCCCCGCCTGCAGCGCCTCGAACGTCGTCACGTTGAAGAAACGTCGTCACGTTGAAGAACAGCGTTCCGATCCACTGGATCGCGCTACTCCACCAGTCGGGGCTCGATAGTCGCACCGGCCGCCAACGGCCGCCCTCGCCGCGCATCGAATCGAGCACCTGAAGCGTGGCCGCCGACGTGAAGAAGATCGACCCGACGAAGAAGGTCATCCCGTCCGCACCGGATCCGACCAGCTCGAGGTAGCCGGGGAACGGCGCGACGAGAAAGCACGTCGAGCCGATCGCGAAGAGGACAGCCATCCACCACAGGATCCGACGAGGAGCCCACCACCCGGGCCAGTCCATGTCAGTGGTGGAAGCTGCCTGCCGCGTCGGCCCCGTGAACCGGGCCGTGCTGCCCCTCGAGTCGCGGCAGCTGCCGCTTGATGTCGGCGAGAAGGAGATCCGCCATATCGTGGCTGAAGCCGCGCTTGACCACGACCCGTAGCGCCGCGACGTCCTCACGGTTCTTGGGGAAGGTGTAGGCGGGCAGTTGCCAGCCTCGCTCGCGGAGGGCGGCGGAGACATCGAACACGGTGTAGTTCTCGATCCCGTCCTTCAGCCTGAACGCGAACACCGGCAGCTGATCGCCGCGCGTGATCAGCTCGAACGGCCCTATCTCCACGATCTTCGCGGAGAGCCCCGTCGCCACATCCCGCGCGTAGGCGTGAACCTTGCGGTACCCGTCGAAGCCGAGCCGCAGGAAGTTGTAGTACTGCGCCACGACCTGCGCGCCCGGCCGGGAGAAGTTGAGCGCGAACGTCGGCATGTTGTCACCGAGATAGTTGACCCAGAAGATGAGGTCGGCGGGCAGCGATGCCGCATCACGCCAGACGATCCAGCCAACGCCGGGGTAGACGAGCCCGTACTTGTGCCCCGAGGCATTGATCGACGCCACCCGGGGAAGCTGGAAGTCCCAGACGAGGTCGGGGTCGACGAACGGTGCCACGAAGGCACCCGACGCTCCGTCCACGTGAACGGGCACGTCGATCCCGCTTTCGGCCTGAAAGGCGTCGAGCGCGTCGCAGATCTCCGAAACGGGCTCGTAGGCGCCGTCGAACGTCGAGCCGAGGATCGCGACGACCCCGATCGTGTTCTCGTCGCAAAGCTTCACCGCCTCCTCGGCCGAGAGCGTGAACCGGTTGCCCTCCATCGGCACGAGGCGCATCTCGACGTCCCAGTAGTTTGCGAACTTCTCCCAGCAGACCTGGACATTGATCCCCATCACGAGGTTTGGCCTGTCGACAGGCTTCCCCTCCGCCCGCCTCCGGGTCTGCCAGCGGCGCTTGAGTGCGAGCCCGCCCAGCATCGCCGCCTCGCTCGAGCCGGTGGTGGAGCACCCGGTCGCCTCCGCCGCATCGGGTGCGTGCCAGAGGTTGGCAAGGATGTTGACGCACCGCATCTCGAGCTCGGCAGTCTGCGGGTACTCGTCCTTGTCGATCATGTTCTTGTCGAAGCACTCGCTCATCAGCTTCTCGGCCTGCGGCTCCATCCAGGTACTGACGAAGGTGGCGAGGTTCATGCGGGCATTGCCGTCGAGCATCAGCTCGTCGTGGACGACCTGGTACGCGACGTCAGGCGACATCTCGCCCGTGGGTAGCCGATGACGCGGGATCGCCTGATCCTCGAGATCGAAGATCGGTGCCGGCGAGAGGTCGTTCGCCCTCCCGCGGGGGCCGGACGGGTGCTTGAGAGCCATGGTGCGTTCCTCCTGGAATCTGTGCTCAGGGCAGCTGGGGCGTGAACGGGTGGAGCTCGTCGGGCCCGTCGTGAACGACGCCCCAGCTCGACTCGGGAACCTCGTTCCATGCGTCGGGGAGGTCGCCGAGCGGCTCCGAAACGACGAGCCGCGACTCGTCGGAAAGCTCGGCGAGGATCGGGATCTCCGGGTGCAGCTCGCGCAGCAGGTCCGCGCGGGTGCTGAAGAAGAGCGAGCGCGAGTCACGCTCACTCGAGTAGCGGAATGCCCACAGGCCCTTCCCGTCGCTCGTCACGACGGTCATCTGGATCGGGTGCTCGATGCCGTGGTTGCGGCCTGTCGCCTCGACGAAGCCGACCATCCGCTCCACTGCCCCCGGCGGATCCTGCTCGAGCCCGAACGTGAGCGCAAGATAGAACATCGTCTCCGAGTCCGTCGTCCCCTCGATGAAGGGGAACAGCTCGTCGGCGACGGCGAGCCGGAGCTCACGCATCACACGCGGAAACTCGCGGATCAACCCGTTGTGGGCCCAGAGCCAGCGGCCGTAGCGAAACGGGTGCGTGTTGGTCTGCTGGATCGCGCTCCCCGTCGAGGCGCGGACGTGGGCGATGAAGAGCGGCGAGGTGATGCTGGCCGCCAACTCCTTCAGGTTGCGGTCGTTCCAGGCCGGATGGGCGCTGTGGTAGACGTGCGGCGTTTCGCCGGCGCCGTACCAGCCGAGCCCGAAGCCGTCGCCGTTCGTGGTCGTGGCGCCGAGCCGCGAATGCAGGCTCTGGTCGATCAGCGAGCGCTCGGGCCTGACGAGCACGTCCTCGATCGGGATCGCCGTTCCCGAGTATGCGAGCCAACGGCACATGACGGGCCTCCTCCGTCGAACGTCTTTCAGTGACCGGTGTCTTCCAGTGACCGGCAGACCCGATCGTAGAGCGGCGGGCCGCGAGCGTGCGTGACCAACTGGTGAAAGAGTGGAGTCGATAGCCTGCCGGGGATGGAGACGGGTCTCACCGGCAAGGGCGTCGTCGTCACCGGCGCCTCCGGCGGGATCGGTGCCGCCTGCGCGCGCCTCTTCGCCGCCGAGGGGGCGAACGTGCTCGTGCACTACCACCGTGGCGAGGAGCGGGCCCGGCGCGTCTCGGCGGAGATCGGCGGAGCGCCGGTAGCGCAGGCCGACCTCACGGTCGAGGCCGAAGTCGACCGGCTGTTCACGAAGGCGCGTGCTGAGCTCGGCTCCGTCGATGTGTGCGCGGCCGTGGCCGGCGTCTGGCCCGCCGAGGATCTGCCCGTGTGGGAGCTTCCGCTCGAGCGGTGGGAGCAGACCCTGCGCCAGAACCTGACCGCAACGTTCCTGACGGCGCGGGGCTTCCTGCGCGAGGCGGCGCGCAACGGGCACGGCTCGCTCGTCCTCGTCGGCTCGACCGCAGGCCACTTCGGCGAGGCAGGGCACGCCGACTACGCCGCCGCCAAATCGGCCCTGCAGGGCGGCCTGCTGCTCTCGCTCAAGAACGAGGTGGCGCGCATCGGCCCGCTGGCACGCGTCAACGCGGTCGCGCCCGGTTGGACCGAGTCGGAGATGACGCGCGGGCTCGTCGACCCCGAAGCGGTGCGCAAGATCTCGCGGACGATGGCGCTTCGCAAGGTCGGCCAGCCCGACGACGTGGCAGCCTACGTCGTCGTCCTCGCGTCGGACGTTCTCTCCGGACACGTCACCGGCCAGGTCGTGACGGTCGCCGGGGGCATGGAAGGCCGCGTCGTCCACGACGACGCCTGAACGTTAGCCGCCGGGCTCCCGCACCCAGAGGGTGGTCTGAAGAACGCGCCCCCCAGGATATTCGATCGGCGGCTCGGGGCCGATCCGCGTGTACTCGGCCCTGAGGGCCACCCGCTCGCTCGGCTCGTTGCCGACGCCGGTGCGCAGCTCGAACCGTGAGGGCCGCAGCCGATCGACGAGATGGGCCGAGAGCACAGCAAGCGATCGGGTCGCGAGCCCCCGCCCGCGGGCGGGCGCGGTAAGCCAGTAGCCGAACTCGATCGCGTCGCCGTGCAGGAACATCCGCATCCCGCCGAGCGGTAGGTCGGTCTCGGAATCGGCGATCAGTAGGGAACCGCCATGGAGGAGAAACGGTGCCAGGAAGGCAGCGTCCGCGTCGGCAGGGAGCAGCAGTCGTGCCCGGAGCTCGTCGTCGCTGAGGTCGGCGATGAGCGGAAGGTCCGTCTCCCGCGCACGACGGAGGACGAAGTCGCCACCGTCGAGGGGCTCCTCCAGCACCACGGCAAAGACCTCGCGCCCGTCGGTATCCGGGGTTCGGCCCATCGCGGGATCCTACGCCTGGAAACGAGAAGGGCGGCGAATCGCTCGCCGCCCCTTCTCAACCACCAGCGCCAGGAATGATTTGCCGTCAGTCCCCGACCCGGAAGTCGCTACCTCTATCGGCAGTCGGGCCGGAACCTTGAGGCGGCCCAACAGAGAACAGAGAAGAGGGGCCGCCGCCAGACGCCCCTCTTCATCGCAGGTTCCCAAGGAGAGGAACCGTATCGCCCACCGACGCGTCCGCCGCACCGTCGCGCTCGCTGGGATGACCTAAGTATGGGCGATCGAGGTCACTTGATCTATCACTCAAGCTGTGTTGACCACCGCGGTTGATTGCGCGGGAGTGAGCGCTTCAGCGATCGACGCAGTGGGTCGTCAGACCCGCCGCGCCGGCCCGCGCGATCGCGGCACGAACAACCTTCGTGGGCACGCCGTAGCCGCCGTCGGAGCCCGCCCGGCGGGCAAAGACGGTCGTGAGCACGCGCCCTTCGGCATCGACGACCGGCCCGCCGGAGTTGCCGCTCCGGATCGTGCCGCGGATCGTCGTCACGGTGCGGCTGATCGGGAAGTTCCCGTAGGCATCGCGGCCGATGATCCTCGCCGTGGCCCCGACCCGCACCGGTGTTTCCGCGTACGGCCCGTTGCGGGGATAGCCGAGCATTCCGGCCGGAGTGCCCTCGGTCGGCTCGCCCAGCGGCAGGGGGGTTGCCTTGAGCCCCGGCACGCGAAGGACGGCAACGTCGTTGAGCTGATCGAACGAGACGACGGTCGCGTCCAGGAGGTTGCCATCGTTGCGGTCGACCTCGGGCACCTCGACACCGGCGACCACATGTGCGTTCGTGACGACGAGTCCCGGCGCAGCCACCCAACCCGAGCCCTCGATCCCAAGGCCGCAGGCGTTGCCGATCACACGCACGACGCTTGTGACGGCGCGCGTTACACCCGCCGAGTCGAGCACGGCCGGATCGGGCGGAGCGACATCGGCCGCGGGCCCGGCAAGCGTCGTGAAGGGGTCGATGTGGGCGAGCGTGTCGATCAGGCGGCTGGGTGGTAGCTCGCGGTTGAGCCGTGAGAGGATCGTGGAATCCTGCGCGTAGTGCCGGAGCCTCGTCTGACCCGGGAGATAGAGGAGCACGGCGCCAACCGCCCAGCAGAGCACGAGGCCCGTCACGAGCCCGAGGACTGCGCCGCCGACGTTGTCGAGCAGCCGCAGGGGGCCGAGCACGAGCAGGCCGCGGCGCAGGTGGCGACCGATCGTCGCGCCGACCGACTGCCCGATGCCGGCGCAGATCATTGCCCCGCCGAGCGCGAGGAGCGGTAGCCATTGTCCTTCGTGCCCGCCGACGAGGGTCGGGCCGATCGTCGCTCCGAGGTAGATGCCGAACGCCAACCCGACGAGCGAGAAGACGCCGACCACGAGCCCGCGCCGAAGCCCGGCAAGCGCGGTCAGCACGATGAGTGCGAGTGCGATCAGGTCGACGCCGGCCACCCTCCCAGGTTCGGAGGGAACGGGTTCACCCCTGCGCGTTCGGGTGGGTGGCTGCGGTTGCCGCACCCCGGCGCGAAGGCACCGCTACAATCCCTCGGCCCACGGGGGCGTAGTTCAGTTGGTTAGAACGCCGGCCTGTCACGCCGGAGGTCGCGGGTTCGAGTCCCGTCGCTCCCGCTTACGAATCGCCTGGAAAATAGCGGTTTTTCGTTCGCCGAGATCGCTGGAGCAAGCGAGTATGTGAAGCGGCGCAAGCGTTTCGCAAGCCGCTGACCAGGTGCGTGGGAGTGACGGCTCTTTACCGCGCAAGCGACCAGGTTGTCGCGGGTTGATCGACAGCACCCGTTTGATTGCCCAGAACGCGACGGATCCGGTGCCGTGCCGCAGCGTCTACAGGACGGCGTCGGCAGAACTCGTCCGTCGCCCCGGCTCCCGGTCGGGCAGTCAGCCCGCCCAGGCCGTCTGACTAGCTCTCGCAGCGCATCGGCGTCGCCGCTGATCCCGCCGCTGCGAACTACCGAACGGTCAGCCCGCTGTGGTGCATCCGTTCTGGGTATTGAGGCTCTGGCGGGATCGGACGAGGTGTAAGACCAGGCGGCCCTGCCGAGGTCAAGCGGTGAGGCCGCCAAC
>JBBQRN010000037.1:0-26553 GCA_038214705.1 Gaiellales bacterium
GATCGGCATTCCGCTCACGCCCGTGCGGCTGAAGTGCGCGCTGCTCGGGCTCGGAGTCCTGAAGGTGGCGCTGCACCGCTCGAAGGGAACGCCGCTCCCCGAGGAGTGGGGCGCCTCGAGCGGCGAGATCGTCGTCGCCTAGCCGTGGCCGAGCTCGACGTCTGTCCTCTCGATCAGCTGCCGCCGGGAACGGTGCGGATCGTGACGGTTCGGCCGCTGCTCTCGATCGGCGTCTACAACTGTGACGGTGACCTGTTCGCGCTCGAAGACAGGTGCTCCCACGACGACGGCCCGCTGTGTGAGGGTGACTTCGATTGCGGGGAGCGGGTCGCCGTGTGCCCGCGCCATGGGGCCACGTTCGACATCACGACCGGGCGCGCGCTCTCGCTCCCGGCGTACATCCCCGTCGAGACCTATCCGGTCTCGGTGCGCGATGACGGTATGGTCGTCGTCGACGCCTGATCGGCGCTGCCTCCGCGAACCCGATTTGCGGCCGACCACTCGGCTCGGTATACATTGGGGCTACCGCGGAAAGGAGGTGGTCCGGACGTGACAGATTCCAGCAGTACCGGCAGTGGAGGTACCAGCGGGTAGAGGCGTGTCCCTGAGACCCACAGGGGAATCGCCATAGCCGAGCGTAGGGGACGCGCGTTCCGCGCCGCCGGTCTCTCACTTCTCGTGAGCGGCCAGGCAGGAAGCGCCTCTACCAATTCAGCGCTGGCTACCGGGATCGAAGGCCGCCGAAAGGCGGCCTTCGCCTTTTCTTCGCGTCCTTGACCGGTCGCTGCTGCGTCTGGTCAAGGACACCGGCGTCTGCGAATGCCGAGCGCAGCGCGGCTCTGGGCGAGTCGTCGACAGTAGATGCGCGGCAGCGCCCGCCGCGGCTGCTCGCGCCAGACGGCGGCGGACGACCGAAGGTCGACGATCCGCCCCACCTTCGCGCGCAGCCGAGGATCGGTTGCGGGAGCAAAAACTCCATTCGGCGACTGTGCCACGCGATGTATGTCGACTTCGTGCCGACTTTGTGTCGATTCTGTGCCGGCATCTTGGCAGCTTCGATCCCGCGATCGGTGTCTCGGTAAGGTAGGCCCGTTGCGCTTCGCACTCGCCTTGGCGCTTGCGGTGGGCCTCGTCATCTCGTCAGCCGCAACGGCCTCAGCACCGCTCCAGCCGCCGGTCGTCCACACGGCGCTCACATCGCTGCCCTGCCCGAAGCACCCGACTACGACCGTCGAACTCGAAGGCTGCGCCGGGCAGGCGATCCTCGCCACCAACCGGGCGATCAACGCCAGGGCGAAGGCGATCTTCGGCCTCCTCCGAACCCGGAGCGCGCGCGTGGCGTTCGTGTCCAGCGAGCGTGCGTGGCTTCGCTTCCGGAAGGGATCGTGCACCACGCAGGCGTCGTTCTACGATGGTGGAAGCGCACAGCCGGTCGTCTATGCCAACTGCCTCGCGGCGCGCAACCGCACACACCTCCGAGATCTTGCTGAGCTCGAGACGACGCTCGGCCAGCATTGAGCCCACCGCGGGAGCAACGGGGCGGCACACGCCGCCGCCACCGATGCGCCGCTCGTAGGCGCAACGTCGAAACGAACGGCACCCGAGCGTCGCGAACCTTGTGCCAGAGTGTCACAAGCTTGGTTGGGGTAGCACTGCTCGACGTGACGGGATGTCCGGAGACCGCTTGTGACACTCTGGCACAAGCGCGTCTGCGCTCCAGGGCGCTGGCCCTGGATCCTCGCTCGTGGCGCCAGGAGGGGGGCGTCTCTCTACCCCCCGTGGCGCCACGCCTACGAACCCTCGAAATTCTTCCAGTACCGGCTCGGTGTGGGGCCGCGCTGGCCCTGGTACTTCGATCCGAGCGATCCCGACCCGTAGGGCGTCTCGGCCGGCTCCGACATCTGCACGAAGGACAGCTGGCCGATCTTCATCTCCGGGTAGATCGTAATCGGTAGGTTCGCGACGTTGGAGAGCTCGAGCGTTACGTGGCCGTCCCAGCCCGGGTCGATGAACCCGGCCGTCGAATGGATCAGCAGCCCGAGTCTGCCCAGCGAACTCTTTCCCTCCAACCGGGCGACGAGGTCGTCAGGAAGCGTCACCCGCTCGAGCGTCGATCCCAGCACGAACTCGCCCGGATGAAGGATGAAGGCCTCGTCGCCCTCGATCTCGACGAGCTCGGTCATCCCTTCCTGCTCCTGCTTGACGTCGATGTAGGGGTAGCGCGAGTTGCGAAACACGCGAAAGAGCCGGTCGACGCGCACATCGAGGCTCGACGGCTGCAATAGGCCCGGGTCGTACGGGTCGATTCCAATTTTGCCGGCGTCGATCAGGCGGCGAATCGCTCCGTCGGAGAGAACCATGGCAGCGATCCTAGCTTCGACCGAATTCAGTGGCGAAGAGACGCGAATGCGGTACGCTCGGTGATCCGGTGTCGATGCTGTACGGATCGATGGACCCGAATGAGCGCTTTCGTGCTCGACGGGACCAGATTCGCCGAAAGAAACGGCGCCGTCGGGCTGCGGTCCTGGCCCTGTTGCTGCTCGTCGTGATCGCGCTCGTCATGGGAGCCCGCTTTGTGAGCGCGAGCAAGAATGGCAGCGTCGCCGGCGCGAAGCCCTTGAACACCGATAGCGCCCAACTCACCTCGAAGGTCCGCCCGCTACCGGTCGAGATTCGCGGTGTCCACGTCACCGGCCCGCTCGCCTCCCTCCCGGGCAAGTTCAGGGAATACGTCGATCTGAAGCGCTACGGGTTGAACACGATCGAGCTCGACGTCAAGGACGAGGGCGGCGAGATCGGGTTCGTGCCCCGGGATGTCCCACTCGCGCGCTTTAGCGGGGCGGGGCGGCCGTTCTACGACCCGAAGGCGGTCGTGGCTCTCGCCCACCGCAACGGCATCTACATGATCGGCCGCGTCGTCTGCTTCCAGGACCCGAAGCTCGCGCAGGCCCGTCCCGACCTGGCGGTTCACCGGCCCGACGGGAGCGTGTGGACGACGAGCGCCGGCCTGGCGTGGGTGAACCCGTATGACCGCCGCGTCTGGGACTACTGCGTCTCGGTGGCGCAAGCGGCGGCGCACGCCGGCTTCGACCAGATCATGTTCGACTACGTCCGCTTCCCGTCCGACGGCGACCTCGCCGGGGCCATTTATCCCGGCAAGACGAGCGTCTCCCGGGGCCGGGTGATAGCCGACTTCGTTGCGTATGCAAAGACCCGTCTCGAGCCCGGCGGCACGAGAGTTTCGACCGCGCTCTTCGGTCTCGCAGCGACGCGCGATCTCGGGATCGGCCAGGTTCCGCGCTGGATCTCGAGGACCGTCGATAGCGTCTCGCCGATGTCGTATCCGGTGCTCTACGGCAAGGGCGAGCTCGGTCTCGCCGATCCAGCTGCCCAGCCGGGCGAGACCGTGTTCCGCGCTCTCGGTGACTTCCGCCGCCAGGTGAAGGGATCGCGGGCCCAGCTCGTTCCGTGGGTACAGGACTGGAACTACTCGAGCGAACAGGTGATGGCGCAGATCGCGGCGGCCCGGCTGCAGGGGGCGAAGGGCTTCCTGCTCTGGAACGCGGAAGGCCTCTATACGAAGGCCGCACTCGCCCCGGCCGGAGTCACTCCCGCCGGCTAGACCGCTCGAGGCTACGGACCGAGCCGGCTTCGGTCCCAGCGGGTCCCGGCAAGCTCATATCGCACGCGGTCGTGCAGCCGGCCCGGCTGTCCCTGCCAGAACTCGATCGCAGTGGGAACGATGCGATACCCACCCCAGAAGGGAGGCAGCGGGATCTCGTCGAGGCCTTCGAACCGCTCCTCGGCCTCGGCAACGCGACGCTCGAGCTCGTCTCTCCCCTCGACGATCTCCGACTGAGGCGAGGCCCAGGCGCCGATCCGACTGCTTCGGGGTCGCGTGCGGAAGTACGCGAACGACTCCTCCTGCCCGATCCGCTCGGCACGTCCCTCGATCCGAACCTGACGCTCCGGGAGCTCCCAATGGAGGGAAGCCGCAGCCCGGGCGTTGGCGTCGAGCTCTCCCGCCTTACGGCTCGCGTAGTTCGTGAAGAAGGCGAACCCACGGTCATCGTGCCCCTTGAGGAGCACCATTCGCACCGATGGAGCCCCCTGTGGGGTGGCCGTCGCGAGGGCCATCTGCTCCGGATACTGCACTCCTGCCTCTCTGGCTTCGGCGAACCAGCGCTCGAACTGGACGTGCGGGTCGGGGTCGAGATCGGAGAGATCCATGACGGGAGCCTATCGCGGTGGCTGACGGTACCCTGCCGCTGTGGCTGCCACGAAGTCGATAGAGATCCGCACCGAGATTCCGGGCCCGCTCTCCCGGCAGCTTCTCGGCCGCGCCGAATCCGCGGTCGCAGGGCCGCTGCAGGTCTACCTGCCGATCTTCGCCGATCGGGCGCTGAACGCCACGATCACCGACGTCGACGGCAATACGTTCATCGACTTCGCCGGCGGCGTCGGTGTGGTCAACGTCGGGCATTGCCACCCCCGCGTCGTCGAGGCGATCCAGGAACAGGCCGCCCGGTTCATTCACACGGACTTCACCGTCGTTCCGTACGCATCGTACGTCGAGCTCGCCGAGCGCCTCGGGGCCGTGGGGCCGTTTGCGGGTCCGACACGAGCGGCGTTCTTCAACTCGGGAGCGGAGGCCGTCGAGAACGCCGTCAAGATCGCACGCGCCGTCACCGGCCGTCCGGCGGTGATCGCCTTCGAGGCGGGCTTCCACGGCCGGACGATGCTCGCAATGACGATGACCTCGAAGGTGCATCCGTACAAGACGGCGATGGGCCCCTACGCGCCCGAGATCTACAGGGCCCCGTTCCCGAACGAGTATCGCGGCCCTTCGGCGGGCGAGGCACTGGCGGAGATCGAGCGGATGTTCGCGTCGCACGTTCCCGCGGCGCAGGTGGCCGCGATCGTCTTCGAGCCGCAGCTCGGCGAGGGCGGGTTCGTTCCGGCTCCGGCAGAGTTCGTCGAGGGCCTCCGGAGGATCTGTGACCGCGAGGGGATCATCATGGTCGCCGACGAGGTGCAGACCGGCTTCGGCAGGACGGGGCGGATGTTTGCTATGCAGCACTACGCCGTCGAGCCGGACCTGATCACCGTCGCGAAGTCGATCGCGGCAGGGCTTCCGCTGTCGGGTGTCCTCGGCAGGGCGGAGGTCATGGACGGCCCGCACCTCGGCGCGATCGGCGGCACCTTCATCGGCAATCCCGTCGCGCTCGCAGCAGCCAATGCGGTGCTAGACATCTTCGAAGAGGAGGATCTCGTCGGTCGGGCCAACCTGATCGGTGACGTGATCCGCGATCGCATGCTGAGCTGGCAGCGCCGCTGGTCGAGGATCGGCGACGTGCGTGGCCTCGGCGCGATGCTGGCGATCGAGCTCGTGCACGACCCGGAGAGCAAGGACCCCGCGGCCGGCCTCGTCGCTGCCGTGATCGACGCCGCCCTCGAGCGCGGCCTGATTCTTCTGAAAGCCGGAATCTCCGGCAACTGCATCCGCGTCCTCTGTCCGCTCACGATCGAGGACGCCGTCCTCGACGAGGCGCTCGGGACGTGGGAGCTTGCGCTCGAGAGCGTGCTCGGCTAGCCGGCTCTCCCTAGAACTCGAGCTGCCGGCGCGCGTCATGGCGCTCGACGGCAAGGCGGATCAGGCGTGCGAGCAGGTCGTGGTATGGGATTCCGCTTGCCGCGAACAGCTTCGCGTAAACGCTCGTCGACGTGAACCCCGGGATCGTGTTCAGCTCGTTGACGACGACCTCGCCGTCGTGGCGCACGAAGAAGTCGACCCGAGCCATTCCTTCACAGTCGGTTGCGATGAACGATGCGACGGCCAGCTCGCGCACCCGGGCGGTGATCTCGTCGGGTAGGCGTGCCGGGACGATCAGATCCATCCCACCGTCGGTGTACTTCGCGTCGAAGTCGTACCAGTCGGCATGCGCGACGATCTCGCCTACAACAGAGGCCACGGGATCGAGGTTTCCGAGCACTCCGACCTCGACCTCGAGGCCCGGTTGGAACTCCTCCACCAGCACCTTGTCGTCGTGGCGGCGGGCGAGTGCGACAGCCGCGTCGAGCTCGTCCGCGCCTGCGACCTTCGAGATCCCGACGGATGAGCCGAGTCGGGCAGGCTTGACGAAGACGGGGTACCCGAACGGGTTCACGATCTCGTCCCGCGTCCGGAGCGTGACGCTATCGGCAACCCGGATGCCGCGGTCACGTAGCACCGCCTTGAAAAGGTCTTTGTCCATGCACAGCGCCGATGCCGTCACGCCCGAGCCGACGTACGGAACGCCGGCGAGTTCGAGCATTCCCTGCACCGTCCCGTCTTCGCCGAACGGTCCGTGCAGGATCGGAAGCACGACGTCGACGGCGCCCAGCGCGCCCGGTGAGGCCTCAGTCGGGATCGGCAGCGAGCCGCCGGCGGTCAGAAGCTCGCCGACACCCGCAGCCGCGGGCAGTGCCCAGGCGCCGTCGCGTCCGATCTCGATCGTGCGCGTCTCGTAGAGCTCGGGATCGAGAGCTTCGACGACCGATCGGGCCGACGCGAGTGAGATCTCGTGCTCGCTCGACCGGCCGCCGGCGAGGACGGCCACGCGGATCCGCGCGCTCACGGCGTCGTCGTCGTCGCGGTCGTCGTTGCCGTCGAGGTCGTGGGGGGTGGCACGTAGACGCCTACGAAGAGCGTCACCACCGTATTGGGGTCCTGCTGGCTGTTGCCGGGCGGATCCTGTGAGATCACGACGCCGTCGAAGGTCTCCACGTCGGTGTTCTGCAGAGTCACCGCCACCTTGAACCCGGCCGCCGTCAGCGTGGCCTTGGCATCCGCCTGCGTCTGACCCGTCACATCAGGGAGCGGCGTCGTCTGGGGACCGTTCGACACGGAGAGGTTGACGGTCGAGCCCTTGGCGGCCGTCGACGACCCGCTCGGCACCTGGCTGACGACGACCCCGGCGGGCTGGGTGCTCTCGACGTCCGTTCTCGCTACCGCGAAGCCCGCTGCCTGGAGCTGCTGGAGCGCCGTCGAGTAGTCGAGCCCGACGACGGGGGGAACGGCGACGGGCTTCGGTCCGGTGGAGAAGTTGATCCGCACGGTGGCGCCTTCCACGAGGGACGTCCCGGCCCTCGGATCTTGGCCCGTCACCGTGTTCGAAGGCTTGTCGGACGGCACGCCCACGCTCTTCGGGGTCAGGCCGGCACGCGTCAGCGCGGACGCCGCGTCACTCAGCTGCATCCCGACGACATCCGGCACGGTGACCGTCTTCTTGCCGGTCGAGACCAGGATGGTGACGATGCCCCCCTTGGCGAGATCCTGCCCCTCGGCCGGCGACTGCTCGAAGACGATGCCGACCGGCTGATCGCCGTTCGGGAGGCGCCGTACCTTCGGCTCGAATCCGTCGGCCGTGATCAGGGAGACGGCCTTGCTCTCGACGATTCCCGTGTACTGCTGCACGCGGACGGGTCTGTTGCTGTCGATCTGGTGTTGCACGTTGTCGTAGACGAGCCATCCGCCCACGGCGACCGCCACGAGGGCCAGGGCGCCGATCACCCAGGGCCAGGGGCTGCGGCGGCGCACAGGCGCGTCGTAGGCGCGGTAGCGCTCGTCGCCGCCGTAGGTGCCGCTCGTGGTCGAGCCGGGGCCTGCAGCGACTCGGGTCGCCGCTGTGGCGTCGATGGCTCCTGCCCCTGCGAGCACCATCGTCGCAGCGGCCTCGGTCTCGCTCCCTACGGCGTCGCCCCGTGCGACGAGCTCGAGATCGCGATCGAGCTCGCCGGCCGTGCGATAGCGGTCGGACGGCTCCTTGGCGAGGGTGCGCAGCACGACCAGATCGAGGTCGTGGGGGATCTCCGGGCGCCGGGCCGACGGCGGCTCAGGGGGCTGCGAGAGGTGCTTCATCGCGATCTCGACAGGCGTCTCACCCGTGAACGGCACCGTTCCGGTCAGGAGCTCGTAGAGGACGATGCCGGTCGAGTAGAGGTCGGAGCTCTCGTCCACCGGGGCACCTCGTGCCTGCTCGGGCGAGAGATACTGCGCGGTCCCGACGATCGAGCCAGCCTCGGTCATCTCACTCGTTCCCGCGCGCGCGATACCGAAATCGGCGACCTTGATGCGGCCCTCGCGGTCGACCAGCACGTTGTGGGGCTTGATGTCGCGGTGGATGATCCCGTTCTTGTGCGCATACCGCAGCGCTGCAAGAATCTGGCGGGTATAGGAGATCGCAACGGGCACGGGGCAACTCCCCCGGGTGACGATCAACTCCTTCAGCGTTCGCCCCTCGATGTACTCCATCACGATGAAGTACGAGCCGTCGTCGACCCCGCGATCGTAGATCGAGACGATGTTCGGGTGGGACAGCCCGGCGGCGTGGGTTGCCTCGCGGCGGAAGCGTTCGACGAACTGCTCGTCGTTCGCGTAGCGGTCGTGAAGGATCTTCACGGCCACGCGGCGCCCCAGCTCCTGATCCTCGGCCAGCCAGACGTCCGCCATCCCGCCGGTGCCGAGCTTGCGCTCGATGCGGTAGCGGGTTGCGAAGAGGGTTCCGGTGAGGTCGTTGCGGGCCATGAAGGTCGTAGGTTAGGGATTCGCCGTCGGAGTCAAGAGTGCCTGCATTACCTGACGTGCTATCGGGGCAGCGGTTGCCCCGCCCGTCAGCGACTGGTTCTGGAGGACGACGGCGATCGCGAGTTTCGGCTTCTGGCCCGGCTCCCCCGCGAAGGCGATGAACCAGGTCGTGTTGTTGCCGGCGACCCCGGTCTCGGCCGTGCCGGTCTTGCCGCCGATCTCGAGCCCGGGGATCTGCGCCGCCGTGCCCGTACCGGCCTGAACTGCCCGCACCATCATCGCCGCGATGTCGCGGGCCGTCGCCGGCGACACCGCCCGGCGGATCTTCGTGGGCCGCGTTCGAGAGCGTGTCTTGCCGTTCGGCGTCACCGTCTTCGAGACGACGAACGGTCGCATCAGGATGCCGTCGTTGCCGATCGTGCCGGCCACCATCGCCATCTGGAGTGGTGTCACGAGGAGCCGCTCCTGGCCGAATGCCATCCGGCCGGGGTCGACGTCGCGGTCGCGCCTGGGATCGTAGAGCCGGCCGCCTTTGTAGAGCCCGCTCGGGAGGCGCTCGCTCTCAGGGGTCTCGAGTGGTGGCCGCTCGTAGAAGCCGAAGGCCTTCGCTTGCTTGAGGATCCGCCTGGCTCCCAGGTCGAGCCCGATGTTGCAGAAGACCGAGTTGACGGAGTACTGGAGTGCGGTGGCGAGTGACAACGAGCCGAACGGTCGTCCCGTGTCGAAGTTGTTCACTCGCTTGCCGTACACCGTGCAGTACCCCGGGTCGACGAACGTCGAGGTAGGGGTGAACTTGCCGCTCTGGAGCGCGGCCGACGCCGTGATGACCTTGAACGTCGAGCCGGGCGGGTAGAGCCCCTGGCTCGCGCGGTTGAGGAGCGGCGAGGCGGGTGTGCAGTCCGCCTTGATCCTCTCGATCTTGCCGTAGTTGCGCTCGACGTCATTCGGGTTGTAGCTCGGCGACGAGGCCATCACGAGCACCTTGCCCGAGCGAGGGTCGAGCGCAACGACGGCGCCGCAGGCAGATCCGAGCGCCCCCAGAGCCGTGCGTTGCCCGTTCAGGTCGAGCGTCGTCACGACCGTGTCGCCGACGATCGGCTTGCCGTTGAGCTTGTCGAGCGCTTGATCGACGAGCGAGGTGAGGCTTCGCGCCGACCCCGTCAGAATCGGGTTGAGCGAGCGCTCGAGGCCGGTCCGGGCGCGGGCCGCGGTGGAGTAGCCGACGACATGGGCGGCGAGCTTTCCCTGGGGATAACGGCGGAAGTAGAACGTCTGGCCTCCCACCTGCTTCTCGCGGTTGCGGGCGAGGACGCGCGAGGGCGAGAGGATCAGGCCGCGCTTGATCTTGAACTGGGCGACGCGCTGGATCGCGTTGTCCTGGCGCTCGGCGAGCGCAGGGCGGGCCCACGTCTGCCAGTAGGTCGTCGCGACGATGAGCGCAATCAGGAGCCCCATCGCGAGGCCCGCTACCTGGGTGATCTGCCGGTTCACCGGTTCACCGCCGTCGCGGCAGCCCTGTTCGAGATGAGCATCAGCAGCGCGAGCATGAGGAAGTTCGAAAGGATCGACGAGCCACCGTAGGAGACGAAGGGGAGAGTGATCCCGGTCAGCGGCACCACGCGCAGCACGCCGCCGACGATGATGAACGTCTGCAGGGCGAGCCCGAAGGTGAGCCCCGTGGCGAGCAACTTCGAGAAGCCGTCCTGCGCGATCAGGGCGATCCGCATGCCCCGGGCGACGAACACCATGAACAGCAGCAAGACCGCAGCGGCCCCGATCAGCCCGAGCTCCTGCGCCACGGCCGAGTAGATGAAGTCCGTGTTCAGGTACGGGATCAGCTGGGTTCCGTCGACCGTCTTGAAGGTGCCCTTTCCGAGGCCGGTGCCCCCATAGCCGCCGTTCGCGATCGAGTAGAGGCTCTTCACGAGCTGGTACGAGTCACAGTTCTGTCGGAAGTCGAGCTTGCCGTTGATCGAGCAGTACACCTTCTGGTCGGTCCACGGATGGAGCCAGACCGTGACGCGCTGCTGGACGCGGCCGAGCGTGCTGTACAGCGCAGCGGAGCCGGCGAGGAACAGCGTCAGCCCGACGCCGACGTAGACGAGCCGGCCGGTAGCCGCGTAGACCATCGCCAGGAAGATCCCGAAGTTGAGCAGCGCCGAGCCGAGGTCGCTCGTCTGGACGAGCACGAGCATCGCGGCGCCCCAGATCACGAGCAGCGGCCCGAGGTCCTTGAGCCGTCCGCGGGCGAGCGACTCGCGCTTGTCGCGCAGGTAGCCGGCCAGGAAGATGATCAGGAAGATCTTCGCCAGCTCACCCGGCTGGAACTGGAGTGGGCCGACCTTGATCCAGAGGTTGACGCCGTTGACCCGGTGCCCGATCTTCGGCAGCGAAGGCAGGAGCAGCAGCACGACCGCAGAGACGCCAAAGATATATTTGAAGCGCTCGAGCACCCTGTAGTCGAAGCGGAGCCAGAACAGCGTTGCGGCGAAGAGGCCGATCCCGAGTGCGATCCACACCGCCTGGCGGCGCGCGTCGTCGGGCCCGAGCCGGTAAATGACCGTCAACCCGAGAGCGGTGAGGAGCCCGACGAGGGGGAGTAGCGTCGGGTCGGCGTACGGCACCGTGAAGCGCGCGACGAGGTGAGCAATAAGGTATAGACCAAATATCACCCCGACGTACCCGAGCCAGCGCGCCGTCACGAGGCCGGTATCGACGATCGAGACGCTCGCGAACGCCGCCGATGCGACGATCGCCGCGAAGCCGAGGTTGAGCAACTCCCTGTTACGTGTGCTCACCGGTGAAGGCTCCAGAGGACGACGAGAACGCCGATTGCGAGCGTGGCCAGGATCGCCGCCAGCGCGAGCCAGCGCCCACCAGCACCGGGGCCGTGGCGCTTCACGGGGATCTCGGCGGCGACGGGGGACGCGGCGACATGCTCGGCCGTGTCCTCGTCAGGCTCCGGCGAGGGCGGGGGCTCGGGGACTTCGGCTGGGTCGCCCTCGGCGATCTCGAAGAGCACGACGGTGATGTTGTCGATCCCGCCCCCGCGATTGGCCGCATCCACGAGCGCCTGGGCCGCGGCGTCGGGGTCGCAGCCGGCGGCCCGGATCAGCCCTTCGATCTCGTCGTCCCGGACGATGTCGGTCAGTCCGTCTGAGCAGATCAGGAAGAGGTCGCCCGGCGCAACGGGCACGGTGAAGGTGTCGACCTCGACAGACGGCTCGGTGCCGACAGCGCGCGTGATCACGGACCGATGCGGATGCTGCTCGGCCTCCTCCGGGGAAAGGCGGCCGGCACGAAGGAGCTCGCCGACGAGTGAGTGATCCTCCGTCAGTTGCTCGAGCACCTCCCGCAAGCGATAGGCACGTGAGTCGCCGACATGGCCGACCGAGAGGGTTCCGGCGGCCTCGTCGACGAGCATGGCAGTGACCACGGTCCCCATCCCGGCAGCTGTTGGATCGCCGGCGGCTCGAACGTAGATCCGATCGTTCGCCTCGACCAGGAGGCGCGCGAGAGTCGGCTCACCGAGATCTGACGGCTGCCGCTCCTCGAGGCACGCGGCAGCAAGCCGTGAGGCGATCTCACCCGCCTGCGCGCCGCCGACTCCGTCGGCGACCGCGAAGAGGGGCGGGTCGCAGACGAAGGTGTCCTCGTTGTGCGGACGCCGGCGGCCCGTGTCGGTGAGCGCGCTCGCGCGGCCCGTTCTCATGCTCCGACCTCGAGGTCGGTCTGACCGACGCGCACGACGTCCCCGGAGATGAGCAGCCGGGCTGTCGTGACCCGGGCGCCGTTGACGAACGTTCCGTTCGTGGAGCCCACGTCCTCGACCCAGAGCCCGTCCGGCCGTGGCTCGAGTAACGCGTGCCTGGTCGAGGCGAAGTCGTCGCCGTCGAGCCGGATCGCGTTCTCGCCGCCGCGCCCGATCCTCGTCGGAACCTTCAGCTCGAACGCGGCTCCTGCTTCGAGAGCCGGGCTGCTGAGCACGACCAGGTGGGCTGCGGGGGTCGGCACGACCGGCTCGTACCGCGCTCTCAACGCGTTTGCCTCCGTCGCGCTGAGCACGATCGACTCCTGTGGCGCCGACCGGAGGTCACGCGTTACCGAGCGCACGACGGCCCAGATGAACAGGTAGAGAAGCACGAGAAAGCTGATCTTCAGCGCGAGCAGCGTTTGCTCGGTGTCGAGAGCCGCGATCACGTCACGGAAGCGTGCGGCCGAAGACGAGGTCGGTCGCACCGACGGTGATCCGGTCGCCGTCGGCCAGCTTCTCGCGGCTCACGCGGCGGCCGTTGAGCTCGGTGCCGTTGGTCGAGCCGAGGTCGACGACGAAGTAGGTGGCTCCTTCCTGGACGATCTCGGCGTGGCGGCGCGAGGCGTTCCCGTCGCTCACCTTCAGGTCGCACTCGCGGGAACGGCCGATCACGAAGCTGCGCGAGGCTACAGGGTGCGCGCGGCCCTCGTGCGTGAGGGTCACGACCTCACGCTCCGGCTCCGGCAGCGGAGCGTCGGCCGGTGTCTCGGCAGGCTCGTCACGGGGTCGGTAGATCATCGTCGCGGTCGGGGCGGGGTCGAGAATCGGCGCGGCAGCCGCGGCGACCGCGGGTGCGACGGCCGGAATCGAGACGCTGACCGGCGGCTCCGTGACGGCGAGTGCGGCAGGCGGCAACGACGGCACGCCCTCCTCGGGCTGCGCCACACGTGTTGCGATCCCGAACTCGCCCACAGCGAGGTCGTCGTCGGTTGCGAACTTCACCCGGGGCGGCGTCAGGACGGCGTAGGCCTCCCGGCGCGCATGCTCGGTCAGGTACTCCTGCAGCTCGCCGACCAGCGAGCCTTCGTAGGACGCGAACTGGTGCCGGTCGGCGCTCGAGAGGTAGACCGTGTACTCGTTCGGCACATAGACCCGCGACACCGAGACCGAGCGATGCTCGTCCATCTCCTTCGCGAGCTTGCGGGCCAGCTCGACGGGCTGGACGTGGGTTCGAAAGGCGCGGCCGAAGACGCCCTCGAAGAGGCCCTCGATCTTGCTCTCGATGGTGCGCAGGACGCTCATTCCGGGAGGCCGCCTCCCGGCTAAGGGTAGCGGCCGCTCTTGAGTGAGAGGGCTGCGAGCACGGCACACAGGGCGACCGTTCCGATCACGATCGTGAGCGGGGGCAGAGAGGGCGCGAGGAAGAGGACGAGGCCGATCTCGCACCCTCCGAGTAGCGCAATCCCCTTCAGCCCTCGCCGGCGTGCGTCCGGCAGGAAGGCCGATGCGAGGCCCAGCACGAGGCCGACGGCCACGAGTCCCGGGTTCGCCTGGAGGAACGTGATGACGACGCTGATCGCATCGCCCAGGCGCGTGGAGCCGGCGATTCCCGCGTTCGGAACCGTGTCGCCGGTGAGTGGCAGCGGACTGCCGCGGAGGGCCGCGACCGCGGCTGCCACGAGCACGCCGGCGAATGCCTGAAGTGCCCGGCGCACGCGCCCCCTGGCGGGTTGGACGGCAAGCGGGAGCAGAGCGATCGCACCGACGGCGGCGAGCAGCGGGCCGACCACGAAGAGGAGCCCCGCGCGGGCGTCGCGCCAGCACAGCGCGAGCCAACCGACCGCGAGGGCGGCGTAGAGGAGCGCTGCCGCCAGGGAGACGTTCCCGAGCGGGAACACGGGTACGAACAGCGCCAACGCGAGGCCGAGTCGGGGTGCCCGCAGCATGGCGATTCCGGCGGCGAGCGCGAGGAAGAGCACGAGTCCTGGGGTCCAGAACGGCAGCAGGGTGGACGCCAGCACGACCGTTGTCGAAGCCAGGGCTGCCGGCGTGATCCGCTGCTCGAGCGGGAGCGGCGCGACGACAGGGGCGGGGGTCGCGCTGGGCTTGCGCGGGCGGGCAGCACGGGTTCGATCGCGCCGGGGGGCGTCGAGTGCCGCTCTGAGGTCGTGGGCCAGCGTCTCCGCCGTGGGCCGTCGCCCTGGATCGGTCGCGAGCGCCCGGCCGACGACGTCGGTGAGCGTAGGCGCCAGGTCGGGTCGAATAGTCCCGATCGGAGGCGCCCCTGCCTCGATTGCGGCGGCGACCTGGGGCAGCGGGACCCCCCAGAACGGATGCTCTCGCGCGAGCGACTCCCAGAGCAACACCCCGACCGACCACACGTCGCTCGCGGCGGTTGCTTCGCCGCCCGTGAGTCGCTCCGGTGAGATATAGGCGAGCGTGCCGGGCACGTCTCCGACCGCCGTCAGCGTGTCGGCCTCGTCGAACTGGGCCAGCCCGAAGTCGAGCAGCTTGATCGACACTCCCGGGCCCTCCTCGACGAGGACGTTGGACGGCTTGACGTCGCGGTGGACGATGCCGAGCCGGTGTGCATGCGCGAGCGCGTCCAGGATCTGGGCCGCTGCCTCGACCGCCTCGCGGTCGGTGAGCTCCCCCTTGCGGAGCGCCTCGCGCATCGTGTGGCCTTGCACGTACTCGTAGGCGATGTAGACGTGGCCGCTGTCGCCGCCGAAGTCGTAGGCCCGAACGCACCGCTCGTGGCGCAGGCGCGAGGCAGCCTCCATCTCTCGCGCGGCGCGTGATGCACGCTTGCCCTCGCGGGGCACGATCTTCAGGGCGACCTCGAGACCAGTCTTCTCGTCCCGCGCAAGCCAGACGGAGCCGGAGCCGCCGCGTCCGATGGGCCTGAGAGGCCGGTAGCGGTCGAGAACCAGGTCGGGGGCTGAGAGGGCGTAGGCGGTGCTCGACACGGTCAGCGCCACTTCGCCGCGGCAGTGGACCTCCCTTCCAGGCCGATACATGACGTAGACTCGGCCCGTCCCCCGACGGGAGCCGATCTGTGAGCTCGCACGACGACGACATCCTGGACTTCGACTTCTTCGAAGACGACGCAACCCGTGAGGCACAGGGCGGCGGCTCAGCCTCCCAGGATGCGCGACCCTCGGGAGGACGAGGCGGCGGCCCGCGGCGGCCGCAGTTCCGTGCACCCCAGGGAACTGCGCCGATCCTTCGCCTCGTCGGGCTCGTCGCCTTCGCGATCGTGATCGTCGTCCTGCTCGTCCTCTGGGGCCAGGGCTGTTCGAGTAGCAAGAAGCGCGACGACTATTCGGCCGCGATGTCCGATATCGGGGCAATCGGCACGAGCTCGGCGAAGATCGGCTCCGGCCTGGCCGAGCTCCTGACGACCCCCGGGTTGAAGCAGGATGCTCTCGAGACGCAGCTCGGCGGCCTGATCCAGCAGCAGCAGCAGGATGTCGACCGTGCCACGGCGCTCGATGTGCCGGGCCCTCTCGGTCCCGCCACCGATCACGCGATCGAGTCGCTGCAGCTGCGCGTCGGCGGCATGCAGGGACTCCTCGACACCTTCAAGTCGACCAAGGCCGACGACTCGACGAACGCCGCCGCCGCGGGCGAGAAGCTCTCGGCCCAGGCGCGGCGTCTTGATGCAAGCGATGTCGTCTGGCAATACCTCTTCCAGGAGGCGGCGCAGGCGACACTCCAGGACCAGGGGCTCGGAGACATCACGGCGCCCCCGTCGGTGTTCGTCGAGAACCCTGAGCTCTACTCGACCCGCTCGATGACCGCCATCTGGCAGCGGATCCACGGGGCCTCGACGGGGGGTACTCCCTCGGGCGTTCACGGCACCGGTCTCGAGAAGGTCGTCGTCCAGCCTGCCGGAACCCAGCTCGCCCCCGACAGCGAGACGACGATCAAGGCATCGACCGATCTCGCATTCGACGTCTCGGTGAAGAACACGGGTGACAACCAGGAAGTGCGCGTCATCGTGAAGCTGACGATTCCGAAGGGGACGACCCCGATCGAGAAGACCCAGACGATCGACCTGCTCGACATCGGTGAGACGAAGACCGTGACGTTCAAGGATTTCCCGGAGGTCCCGTTCGGCGAGAAGACCTCGGTGCAGGTGAGCGTCCAACCCGTCCAGGGTGAGCAGAACACGGCCAACAACAGCGCCGAGTACCCCGTCATCTTCTCGCTCGGATAGTGGACGCAGCGCTTGCCGTTGCGGGTGCGGCGTGCGCGGTGGCCGTCCTTGCCCTCGTCGCCGTCATCGTGCTTGCACGCCGCCTACGGCGCCTCCAACTCGCGCAGAAGGCCGTTGTGGGGGGAGCGTCCCATGACATGGTCGACTTCGCCGTCGCCCTGCAGGCCAGGATCGACGACCTCCACGGAGCGGTCGACGAGGTCGCGACGGGCCTTTCGCGCGTCGACCGGCGCGTCGACGGCGCTATCACCAACACCGCCGTCGTCCGCTATGACGCCTACGAGGGCACGGGAGGGAAGCAGTCCGCGTCGTTTGCCTTCCTCGACGCGACGCGCACGGGCACGGTGATCACGGCGATCCAGGGACGCGACTACGCACGTATCTACGTGAAGGACATCGAGCGCGGTGCGGCTTCGATCGCCCTCTCTCCCGAGGAGCAAACGGCCGTCGAGCGCGCGATGGCGCGCTGAGCGAGGTGGCGCGGGTCACGATCTGCGACGTGGGGCCGCGCGACGGTCTCCAGAACGATGAGTTCATCGTGGAACCGGCCCGTCGCGCCGAGCTCGTCGACCTTCTTGCGGCGGCCGGGCTGCCGCGGATCGAGGTCACGAGCTTCGTCAACGAGGAGCGTGTGCCGCAGATGGCAGGTGCCGAGGAGGTCGTCTCGGCGCTTCGTCGGCGGCCTGGCGTCATCTACTGCGGCCTCGTGCTGAACGAGACGGGCTATGACCGGTTCCTGGCGGCCGGCCTGGACGAGGCGCACTTCTCGTTTGCCGCCTCCGAGACCTTCAACCAGCGCAATCAGGGCTCATCCGTCGCAGAGTCCGTCGCGGCGGCCGCGCGCATCGTCGAGCGAGCCCGCGCGGACGGGGTTCGCTCGACCGTGACGATCGGAACCGCGTTTGGATGTCCGTTCGAGGGGAGGGTGGACCCCAGCCGGGTCGGCGCGCTCGCGGCGCAGGTGGTCGAGGTCGCGCCCGACGAGGTGATGCTGGCCGACACGATCGGGGTCGCCACCCCGCGGCAGGTCAGAGGGCTCGTCGCCGCCGTCTCTCGCCTCGGCCCGCCGGTCGGCGTCCACCTCCACAACACGCGAAACACGGGGTATGCGAACGCGCTTGCCGCAATCGAGGCCGGAGCGACGCTACTCGACGCGTCCGTCGGCGGCCTCGGCGGCTGCCCGTTCGCTCCGCGGGCCACGGGGAACATCGCCACCGAGGATCTCGTCTACCTCCTCCACGGCGAGGGGATCGAGACGGGCATCGACCTCGACGCGCTGGTCGGGGTCGCAGAGTGGCTCGAAGGTGTGCTCGGTCATCTCCTCGAGGGGCAGGTCTACCGCGCCGGGCCCTTCCCGCCCGCCGTTGCGTGAGCCGGTCGGAATCTGCGCTTCAGGCGAGACAGGTCTCGCCCCTCCGAGATCGGTACCAGTGGAAGGCTGGCCCTGTGGGCCTACCTCCCACTGGTACGCTCGCACTCCGTGACTCAGGTACTCGTCCTGAATGCAAGCTACGAGCCGCTCAACGTGTGCTCCGACCGGCGCGCGCACGTGCTCGTCTGGAAGGGCAAGGCCGAGGTGGTGGAGCACCACGATCAGCCTCTGCGCTCGGCCGAGCACTCGTTCGTGCGACCGCTCGTGATCCGCCTGCTCCAGTACGTGCGGGTGCCACGTGCCGTCAAGCGCCGCATCTCGCGCCGCGCCCTGTTTGCCCGCGACGGCTGGAAGTGCGTCTACTGCGGCACCACCAGCGGCCGTCTGACGCTCGACCATGTCGTCCCGCGCTCGAAGGGGGGCGACTCGGTCTGGGAGAACGTGGTCACCGCGTGCGCGCCGTGCAACCTTCGCAAGGGCGACCGCCTCCTGCATGAGACCTCGATGTCGCTCCCGCACCCGCCGCGCGCTCCCGCGCCCGTCCTCTTCATCCGTCTCGCCGCCCAGCGGGTGCCCGAGAGCTGGCGCCAGTACCTGCCCTCGCTCGAGCACTACGAGCCGGCTGCGGCCTGACCTCCCTGCGCCGCGAGGCCACCCTCGCGGTCGGCCCGGTAGGAGCCGAAGACCCGCAGCGAGGCCGTCAGGTCACGCATCTCGCGGAGCGTCGCCGAGATCTCGGGGTCGAGCGGGTGCCCGCCCAGGACGGCGTCGAAGCGGTAGCTGAACGGCTTCGACGGGATCGGCCGTGAGACGAGCAGGTTGAGGTCGATCCCGTGACGCGCGAGCGGCCCGAGCGCGTGGAAGAGCGCACCGGGCCGGTGGTCGGTGGTGAACGAGAATGCGGTGCGCCACTGACCGTCACGCCGGTCGAGGCGCGTGTACGGAGCGACCGAGACGAAGCGGGTGAACGCTTCGGGGTGGTCGCCGACGTTCGCATCGATGATCACGAGCCCGTTGATCCGGGCGGCCCGGTCGCTCGCGATCGCGACCACAGACGGGTCGGCCAGCTCGGCAACGACCGAGGCCGCGTCGCCTGTCGTCGCCGCGGCCACCGCGAGCGCGCTCGGTAGCGACTCGATCAGGCGGCGACACTGGTCGAGAGCCACCGGATGGGAATGGATCTCGCGCACCTCCGACAGCTCGACCATCGTCGGCCCCACGAGGCAGTGATTCACCGGGATGATCGCCTCGGCCACGATCGAGAGCGGCGACTCGTACAGAAGGTCGTGTGTCTCGTTGACCGGGCCGACGAGCGAGCTCTCGATCGGCAGCACGCCGTACGGCACGCGGCCGCTTGCAACGGCGTCGATCACGTCCGAGAAGGTCGGGAGCGGCACAAGCCGCGCGGCAGGGAACAGGCGGTCACAGGCGGCGGCGGAGTGCGCTCCCTCGCGGCCGGGATAGGCGACGGTGAGTTCGATGGATGCCATGGTGGGAATGCGCCTTTCGAGGGAGTCGGTTCGCCGGGGACTCAGCTAGACGGCGCGGGGCGTGGAGCGAAGGCGCCGGCTAGTCCGTAAAGGCGAAGCCGAACGGCGCGCGGGAGGACGAGATGACGGGCGCGCGATGCATCGTCCTCACAGGGTACGGGCTCCGTCGAGGGCGCGCAAGACCGCGTCGCAGACCTCGGAGGTCGTGCTCGCCCCGCCCAGGTCCGGTGTTGGGGCCTCGACGAGCGCAACGTCGACAGCCCTTTCGAGAGCCGCTGCCTCCTCGGCCCGGCCGAACGCGTGCACCAGCATCAACGCGACGGATCGGAGCATCGCGGCTGGGTTCGCGATCCCCTGCCCGGCGATTTGAGGCGCGGAGCCGTGCACCGGCTCGAAGATGCCGGGCCCGGTATCCCCGAGCGACGCCGATGCCGCAAGGCCGAGCCCACCCGTGACGGCGGCGGCGACGTCCGAGAGGATGTCGCCGAAGGTATTCTCGGTCACGACCGTGTCGATCGTCTCCGGCGCCTGCACGATCGTCATAGCGAAGGAGTCGACGAGCGCATGGTCGAGCGCCACGTCGGGGTAGAGGTCGCGTCCCATCGCCGTGACGACGTCCCGCCAGAGGCGCGAGGTATGCATCACGTTGACCTTGTCGACCGACGTCAGGCGCCCACCTCGGCCCTGCGCGATCTCGAAGCCGCGACGCGCAATCCGCTCGACCTCCGGCCGCGAGTACTCGCAGGTGTCGAACCAGGTTCCGTCCTCGCGAATGCCCTTCTCGCCGAAGTAGAGGCCGCCGACGAGCTCGCGGACGATCATCATGTCGATCCCGTTGCCGCGCGCCGGCCGCAGGTTCGCGTAGACCCCGAGTTCCTTGCGCAGGGCGAGGAGCCCCTGCTCCGGCCGGATCGGCTTCCCCTCGAGCTCGGGGAGCCCGACCGCGGCGAGAAGCACGGCGTCTGCGGCGCGACAGGCGGCGAGCGTCTCGTCCGGCAGCGGTGTCCCCTGGTCGAGGATCGCGTTGCCGCCGAAGGGGTGTTCGGAGTGTCCGATCCCGAGGGCGTCGAGCACCCGGATCGCCTCCGCCGCAACCTCAGGCCCGATGCCGTCTCCGGGGAGGACGGCGACGAGGGTCACGGCCCGACCACCTTGTGACAAAGTGTCACAAGCGCTGGGATGGGCTCGCGCGTCATGCGGTCGCCCGGGCGTTCTCGTAGGCCGTGATCGCGTCTTCGTGCTCGAGCGTCAGGCCGATGTCGTCGAGCCCGTTGAGCAGCCGGTAGCGGGTGGACTCGTCGAAGGCGAACGGCAGTACGTCGCCGTTTCGGCTCGTCACCGTCATTGCCTCGAGGTCGACGACGAGATCCGAGCCGACGTCGAGGTCGACAGCCTCCATCAGATCCTTCACCTGCTGGTCGGGGAGCTCCACGATCACCATCCCGACCTTGCCCGCGTTGGAACGGAAGATGTCGCCGAATGAGGGTGCGATCACGACGTCGAAGCCGTAGTCCTGCAGCGCCCAGGCCGCATGCTCGCGCGAGGAGCCGCAACCGAAGTTACGGCCCGCGAGGAGGATCCTGGCTCCGCTGAACTGCGGCTGGTTGAGCTCGAAGCCCGGTCGGTCGCGGCCCTCCTCGTCGAAGCGCCAGTCGAAGAACGCGTACTGCCCGTAACCCGTCCGCTCGATCCGCTTGAGGAACTGCTTGGGGATGATCTGGTCGGTGTCGACGTCGGGCCGGTCGAGCACCGCGACGCGTCCCTCGACTCTCGAGATCGCCTTCACGCCGCCACCGGCTCCCCGACGAGCAAGCGCACGTCCACGAAGTGCCCGTGGAGCGCTGCCGCGGCCGCCATCTGGGGGCTGACGAGGTGCGTCCGGCCGCCTCGGCCCTGGCGGCCCTCGAAGTTCCGGTTCGAGGTCGAGGCACACCGCTCCCCCGGCGCCAGCACGTCGGGGTTCATCCCGAGGCACATCGAGCAGCCGGCCAGGCGCCATTCGAAGCCGGCGTCGAGGAAGATCTGATCCAGCCCTTCCTCCTGCGCCTGGCGACGCACCGACGCTGAGCCCGGCACTACGAGCGCCGTCACCCTCGGGTCGACGTGCTGGCCGCGCACCACTGCGGCTGCCGCGCGCAGGTCCTCGATGCGCGAGTTGGTGCAGGAGCCGATGAAGACCCGATCGACGGGGATCTCCTCGATTCGCTGTCCGGGGCGCAGGCCCATGTACTCGAGAGCCCGCTCGCACGCGTGCCTGTCGTCGGGATCGGCAAACGAGCCGGGGTCGGGGACGGTGCCCGTCACGCCGACGACCATGCCCGGATTCGTGCCCCACGTCACCTGCGGCACGAGCTCCGACACATCGACGACGACGTGGGCGTCGTAACTCGCGTCCGGGTCGGATGCGAGCGTCCGCCAGTCGGCCACGGCCCGCTCCCACTCGTCGCCCACCGAGGCGAGTGGCCGGCCCTCGAGATACGCAAACGTCGTCTCGTCGGGCGCGATCATCCCGGCCCGGGCGCCCCACTCGATCGTCATGTTGCAGACGGTCATCCGCTCCTCCAGCGAGAGCCCTCTGATCGCCTCACCCGCGTACTCGACGACGTAGCCGACGCCACCGTCCACTCCCACCTGTCCGATCGCGCCGAGGATCATGTCCTTCGCGGTCAGGCCGGGAGGGAGGGTGCCCTCGAACTCGAGCAGCATCGTCTTCGGCCGCCGCTGGTTGAGCGTCTGGGTTGCGAGGACGTGCTCAACCTCGGAGGTGCCGATTCCGAACGCGAGCGCCCCGAAGGCGCCGTGCGTCGAGGTGTGGCTGTCGCCGCAGACGATCGTCTTCCCTGGTTGCGTGAGCCCGAGCTCCGGCCCGATTACGTGCACGATGCCCTCCCGGCCGGAGCCAGTCGCATGGAGCTCGATTCCGAATTCGGCACAGTTCGCCGCGAGCGCGTCGAGCTGCGCTTTCGCGAGCGGATCCGTGATCGGGCCGGGCAACGTCGGAACGTTGTGATCCATCGTCGCCACGGTCAGGTCCGGCCGCCTGACGCGGCGGCCCGCTAGCCGCAGCCCCTCGAAGGCCTGGGGCGAGGTGACCTCGTGGACGAGGTGCAGGTCGATGTAGAGCAGCGTCGGCTCGCCCGGCTCGTCGCGCACGACGTGCCGGTCCCAGACCTTCTCGAACAGGCTCCGTCCCGCCATCAGGCGACCAGCACCTGCTCCATGAACGCGTCTGCGTCGGCCTCGATCATGATGGGATCGTAGGTGTGCGAGACCGGGCCGGGCGTCTTCAACCCGTCGCCCGTGACGAGGAGCACGACGCGTGACACTGGTCCGACCCGGCCCGCCGCGACGGCGGCCTTCAGGGCCCCCAGGGTGACGCCGGTCGCCGTCTCGCCGAAGACGCCTGTCGCCGCGGCGAGATCGGCCATGTTCGAGCCGATCTCCTCCTCCGGGACCGTGTAGATCGCGCCTCCTGTCGAGCGCGCAGTCGAAACGGCGAAGTCGCCGTCGGCCGGGTTCCCGATCGCGAGCGAGCGGGCGATGCTGTTCGGGCGCACAGGCACGACCCTGCGCCCCTCGCGGAACGCAGTCGAGACCGGCTCGCACCCCTCCGCCTGGCCGCCGTAGAGCTCCGGCGTGCCTCCGTCCACGAGCCCGAGCTCGGTAAGCTCGGCGAAGCCTTGCCCGACCTTGTGGAACAGGGCTCCGGACGCGATCGGGATCGCCACCGCATCCGGTGTCTCCCAGCCGAGCTGCTCCGCGATCTCGAAGGCGAGCGTCTTTGAGCCCTCGGCGTAGTAGGAGCGCAGGTTGACGTTGACGAAGCCCCAGGGAAGCTCGAACGAGAGCTCGACCGAGAGCCGCGAACAGTGGTCGTAGGTGCCGTCGACGGCGTAGATCCGGGGCCCGTAGACCGCCGCCGCAGCGAGCTTCTCCGGCTCGAGGTCACTCGGCACGAAGACGGCTGCCTGAAGGCCCTCCGCGGCAGCGCGGGCGGCGACCGCGCCGGCAAGGTTCCCGGTCGACGAGCACGAAAGCGTGTCGAGGCCGAGCTCCTGCGCCTTGCGCGCGGCCACGGCGACGACCCGGTCCTTGAAGGAATGGGTCGGGTTGGCCGTGTCGAGTTTCAGCCAGAGCTCGCCGATCCCGAGCTCGGCAGCGAGCCGGGGCGCCGGGACGAGCGGCGTCATCCCCGGGGCGAGCCGCGCGTCCGGCGGAGCCGAGACGGGGAGCAGGTCGGCGTAGCGCCAGATCGACGGGGGGCCAGCCTCGATCGAGGCGCGGCTGACGCTGGCACGTTGGGCGACCCGGTCGTAGACCGGGTCGAGGGGGCCGAAGCAGCGGCTACACGTGCCGATCGCCTCGAGGGCATGCTCGGTCGCGCAGATGCGGCAGCAAAGGGAAACAGCGGGCATTGGGGCAGTACCTCCTGGTCGACGCTCGACATCCGTCCGGGATTGGCACCTCACCCGATATGGGGCAGGTTGCCGAGGCGTCACAGGGCCGGTCCCTCAGCCTCTCTCGATGCGGAGCGGGACGGGTCCCGCACCGGGAGGAAGACTAGCGAACCGGCCGGCCCGCTGTTACCGCTGTGTCTACTGTACGGTGAGCACGTCGCAGTGCGCCTTGCGCTTGACGGCGCCGCTGACGCTGAGGCCGAGGATGCTCTCGATCAGGCCGACGTGGCGTGTCCCGACGACGATCAGGTCGGCCTCGTGCTTGTCCGCGATCTCGACGATCCCGTCGGCGGCGTCACCCATCGTCAGCTCGTACTCTCCCTCGAGGCCGCGTTCGGCGAGGTAGGCACGCGCGTGCTCGAGCTCTTCGCGGTGTGCCGAGGGCGGGTCGACGGGATCGACAGCGCCCAGGCGCGACCCGACGAGCCTGGGGGCGACGCTGGTGACGACCAGCTTCGCGCCAAATGCCTGCGCAAGGTCGGCGGCGCGCTCCAGAGCCCGCTCGGCCGGCTCGGTCTCGTCATACCCGACAACGATGGTCTTCATCTGGTCCTCCTTGCTTGGAGTCGCGAACTCGGCAGCCCGCTGATACTGGCAATCCTACGATGGTTGCGCCGTGGTTGGAAGGCATCAGGGGCTGGCCGACGATCGGTGCGGCCAACTACGGAGTCACCGGAGGGTCGAGAGGCTCCCGCAGGAGCCTCGACGAACCGCGATGAGCGGGGACTCAGCGGGGCTGCTGGACAATGCGGATGTAGGGCTTGGGTGACTCCCAACCGTCGGGCCAGATCTCCTTGGCGGCCTCGTCGGACACCGATCCCGCGATGATCACGTCGTCGCCATCCTTCCAGTTCACCGGCGTCGAGACCTTGTGCTTCGCGGTCAACTGCAGCGAGTCGATCACCCGGAGCACCTCGTCGAAGTTACGTCCCGTCGTCATCGGATAGACGAGAATCAGCTTGACCTTCTTGTCCGGGCCGATCACGAAGACGTTTCGAACCGTCTCGTTGTCGGCTGCGGTGCGATCGGCCGGGTCGCCCGAGACGTCCGCGCCGAGCATCCCGTAGAGCTTGGAGACGTGGAAGTCCGTATCAGCGATCATCGGGTAGTTCGGGGCCGTCCCCTGTGTCTCCTCGATGTCCTTGGACCAGAGCCCGTGCTTGTCGACCGGGTCGACCGACAGACCGATGATCTTGACGTTGCGGCGGTCGAAGTCGGGCTTGATCTTCTTGTCCGGCCCGACCACGAACACGTTGCGGACCGTCTGGTTGTCTGCCGCAGTCCGGTCGGCCGGGTCGCCGGAGACGTCGGCGCCGAGCATCCCGAAGAGCTTCGAGACGTTGAAGTCGTCGTCGGCGATGATCGGATAGTTGGGCGCGTGGCCCTGGGTCTCCTCGATGTCGCTCGCCCACTTGGCGTGGTTGTCCACCGGATCGACGGAGAGACCGATGATCTTGACGTTGCGGCGGTCGAACTCCGGCTTCGCCTTGGCCATGTAACCGAGCTCGGTCGTGCAGACGGGGGTGAAGTCCTTCGGATGGGAGAACAGCACGGCCCACGAGTCGCCGATGCAGTCGTGGAACCGGATGCGACCCTCCGTCGTCTCAGCCTCGAAATCCGGTGCGGTGTCGCCAATCTGGAGCGCCATCTTCTTCTTCCTCCTGTGAACGCGGTGTCTCTGTCGAGCGGAGCGTATGCCGACGCGATCGACCTCACAAGCACCTGCGTGCGCGCCTTGCCCGGCGGGCTCGGAGTCGCGTGGTACGCTCCGACCGCCGGGCCTGAGACCGAGGCCGGGCGAAATACCTGACGGCCATAGCGATCGGCCGTCAAGAATCCGTCCTCAGCACACGTGGCCGGGAGAGCTCGCGTCGACCGTGTGTCGGCCGAGAGTCAACCACGCCGAGGAGGACGATCATGACCGCCGAACGTGCCTGCCGGCAGGAAGCCGGAAACCCGGACCCGCCGTGCGATGCTCCCTGGGGCAATTGCGCTCACGCCTCGGACGAGGCTCTCGTCGCGCTCGTTGCCGCCGGGCGTCAAGAAGCAATGACCGTGCTCTACGGGCGCTATGGCACGGTCGCCTATGGGCTCGCGATGCGCGTCGCGCGTGATCGGCAGCTCGCGGAGAACGCGCTCCAGGATGCCTTCCTCGCCGTCTGGCATTCAGCCTGCCGCTATTCCCGGGCACAGGGAACCGTTCGTACCTGGCTGCTGACTCTCGTCCACCGCCGCGCGGTCGACATCGTGCGCGCAGAGGCTCGCATCCGGCGTTTCGAGACGCCGCAGCAGCAGTTCGAGCCGCCGGTCGGAGACGCGGTCGACGAGACGGTGGAGCTCCGGGCCGAACGGCGGCTCGTGCAGGCAGCGCTCGGACAGCTGGGCCACCAGCAGCGCCGGGCGCTCGAGCTCGCCTACTACGGTGGCCTGACCCAGCCGGAGATCGCCGACCGTCTGCAGGAACCGCTCGGAACGATCAAGAGCCGGATGTTCCACGGGCTGGCACGCTTGCGCGGCCTACTCGCCGGGGAGCAGGCCCCGGCGACGATCCGGCGGCCGGCCTTGCGAGCCGTCGAGTCCGTGACGGCTGCCCCACGGGGCTGGAGCCCGGTATCAGAGCGCGGCTAGGAGCGGAGGCGGCGGGGTCGACCGCCGTCATACCAGGCTGTCCGTCGGCTTCGCGGCCGAGGGT
>JBBQRN010000038.1:0-26228 GCA_038214705.1 Gaiellales bacterium
CTTCGAAGGGGATTTGCATTACCTGCGCGAACAGTGTTTCGACGACCTCGGCGGATGCGCGTTCGGCGGCGCCGGTGACGTCGCGGCGCCAGCGGCCTTCGCGCCATTCGAGCCAGCGGTTTTCCTCGCGCGAGTGGCGGAAGCGGCCGGCGTGCATGGCGGCGAAGCGGTGCGCGTTGCCGAGGTCTGTGTGCTGGAAGGGAATCAGGTCGCCGGTGAGATCGGCGAGCGTGGTGGCGGTGGCGAGCAGCTCCTCGAGGTTGCCGCCGCGGGCGATGAAGTCGTCCAAGCCTGTTTTGGTGCCGTCGTGGGCGGGCTCGAGCCGCGTGAGCCGCACGTCGGCGCCGCGTGACTCGAGGAAGCGGGCGAGCCGGTGTAGCGCCCCCCGTACTTGCGGTCTCGAGGATGCGTCGCTGTCGAAGGAGAGGTAGACGGCGCGGCCGTCGAGCGCGACTGCTTCCCAGTCGGCGAGCGCCGTTTTGCCGCCGCTGCCGTTGCTGCCGCGCCAGTTCCAGACGCCGAGCAGCGCGAGCGCGTCGACGCCCTGCGATATCGCCGCGTCGGCCTTGCGCACCCCCTCGGTGACGATCAGCGGCCGCGAGACGTCGCCGAGCCGCCGCCGCGTCGCGGGGTGAACGTCGAGCGCCATGCTCGAGCCGTTCGGGGTTTCGTATTTGATCGGCTTGCCGTCGCGGATGCGCGGCTGGTCGGGGCGCGCCTGGTGGAAGGCGACGGCGCCGTGCACGTCCCAGAGCGGAATCACGAGCGCCGGCACCCGCTGCTGGCCGCCCGTGAAGCCGAGCTGCTTGAGCGCGGTCGCGTTCGCCACCGAGAAGTAGCCGCGGGCCTTGGCTATCCCCGCGTTAACGGCCGACGCCTCGAGCAGCTTCGCGTGATGGGGGAGCAGGGCGGCGAGCTCCTCGCCCGCCGCCGCCTCGTGCTCAGTTGCGGCCACGCCGCTGCTGTTTCCGTCGCGGCGCCTTCACATACTCGCCGCCGTAGAGGTCGAGCTGCCCTGCGAGCAGTGTCGGCTTGCGGCCGGGGAAGGTGCTCACCGGCGGCACGTAGTCGGCCGGCGGCGGCCCTTTCGGCAGGAGATGAGCCCGTAGCGCCTCTCGTGCTCCTGGGGAGCCTCCCTTCTCAGAACGGGATGTCATCGCCGGCCTCCTCCCACTCGGTCAGCTTCGCGCGCGTCTCGCTGTCAGTCTCCTCGTCGTCGGGAACGGCGCTCCAGTCGACGGTCGGCTTCTCCTCGCGCTGGATGATGATCTTGTAGAGCTCGGCGCCACTCATCCCGGCCTTAGCCGCCTCGCCGCGACCGTGATAGCCGATCCCGATCCGGTCGCCCACCTGCGGCTGCTTCTTCTTGAGCTCCCTTCGGGCGACGGTGTGGAATCCGTGAAAGGCAACCTCGGTGCCGTCGTCGCGTTCCACGGTCACGATCGGATAGGGCTCGCCGTAGTCGCTCTCCCGCATGTCGATGTCAATGACGACGCCGATCAGCTTGTCGCCTTTCGAGGGCTTCCAGGCTTCGGCGAACGTCCCGAGCCGGTCCTCGAGGCTCCGGGGGACGGTAGAGTTCTGAGTGCTGCTCATTCTGACTTCTCCTTCTTCTGGCCCTGGCGCTGACACGCTGGGGCCGTCGTCGTTTTCAGGCGGCCGTTTCCGGCGTGCCTGCGAGTTGCCGCTCGAGCTGTGCTCGAGGGATGCGCCACTGGCCGCCGACCTTTACGGCCGGCACGTCGCCGTCGGAGGCCATTCGGTAGGCCGTCGTAAGGGAGACGCGCAGGTAGTCGGCGAGCTCGCGGAGCGTGAGTAGCTCGGTAGCAGTGGTCATGCACTTAGAGTAACTTGCGGAAGTTGACAATATGCGGTAGGCTCTCTTCGTCAAGTCAAACTCGCAAGCGGAGGGAGTTGGGACGTGAGGGACGACGTAAAAGGAACCGCTTGGCACAAAGGCCTTCCGGACGATGGGTTTCCGTACGGCCCGCCAACTGCGGTGATCAACCACCGCGGCATTCGCCTCGAGCTCCGGTTCGCGCCGGGCGACTTCGCGGCCGAGGGGAACGTCCAGTCAATACGGGTACTGCCCGGCGACGAACCGCTCGAGCCGCGAGTGTTGCGCCGGTTCGCTCCGGACGCCGAGCTCTACCTCGCCTACGCGCGAAGGGGAATGCGCCTGTTTGGGCCGGAAGGCACGGCGGAAAGCCGTACCAATGATCTACGGGCCGCCGTGCTCGCGCTCCGCGATATCAGCGGTCCGGGACGAGGCTTACCCGACGCCCACTACGAGACCATCGCAACGCACTACAAGGCGCTTGTCGACGAGGGGGAACCGCACCCAATCAAGGCGCTCTCAGAGATCCACCACATCACCATCAGCGGCGCCTCGCGGTGGGTGAAAGGCGCCCGCGACCGTGGCTACCTTCCGGCCGCCACGCCGGCGAAAGAGTGAGCGCCTGATGCCCGCTGAAGCACGGCCCCGTGTCCGCAAGCTCCCATCGGGAAAGTGGCAGCTGCGATTCCAGGACGTCGACGGCAACGCGAAAAGCGGCGGCGCCCACGAGTCGAAAACCGCCGCGTTCAAGCACTACCGCGACGAGATCGAACCCGAGCTCGACGGACGGCCGGCCGCGAGACGGGACATCACCCTCCAGGAGCTCGCCGACGTGTTCCTCGAGCGGCACGCTGCGATCGCGCAGCCTCGCACCATCGTGACGATCCGGGGGCGGCTCTCGCGGCCCCTGGAGGCGTTCGGCACCACCCCGCTAGCTGACTTCGAGCGGATGACGGACGAGATCGCAGGGTTCGCTGCGAAGTTGCCGGAGCGGTACCGCTACTCGGTCGTGTCGGCGCTCCGGCAGACCTGCGAGGCAGGCGTGCGCTTCGGATACATGACCCGGAACCCCGCGAAGCTCGCTGGCAAGAACCCGCAACCGCCACCACGAGTAATCCGCATCTACACGGCGGACGAGATCACGAGGCTGACGCAGGAGCTCGGCCGTCGCGAGTCGGCGGCTGTCCGCTTCGCGGCTGCGACCGGACTCCGTCCCGCCGAGTGGGCGTCAGTCGAGCGGCGCGACATCGACAGGGCCCGTCGGGTGCTGCAGGTGCGGGGCACGAAGACGCTCCGCTCGAGGCGTGAGGTGCCGCTGACGACGGCGGCGCTCGAGGCGCTCGATAGCGTGCCGACGCGGATCGACTCGGTGTACGTGTTCGGTTCGACGCGTAAAGGGCCGTTCGACGTCGCGAACTTCAGGCGGCGGGAGTGGGGGCCAGCCGTCGACGCGGCCGGGATCGGGAAACCGGCCCGGATCTACGATCTACGCTCGACGTTCGCCTCGAACGCATTGGCGGCCCGGATTACCACGTTCGAGCTCGCCCGGATTATGGGAACGTCCGTGGGGATGATCGAGGCGCACTACGGCACGCTGATCGACACGGCGCACGAAGGAATCCTGACGAGGCTGGAGACAGTGAATGGATGACCTCGCACTAGCCGCGGCATACGGAACTTCTTAGCGCGCGCGCGCTAAGAGAGTTGGCGACCTGGCGTCGGACTGGCGTCTCGCAATGTTCCAGCAGGGGGAGTGGCTAACGCCAGACGACGCCGACGATCGGTTCGGCATCCTGCTCGATCAGAGGATTGACGTGTTTCTTGGAGATAGCAATGAGATGGGCGCTGTCTCGCTGGCGCTGTTCACACAGGACGCGGCCCTCGTCTGGAGCCGGCGGGCGCCTCGGAGCGAACGTTTCGGGCATGAGTTGGGCACGGGAAACGCGCCTGATGCCTGAAAACGGCTTGAAACCTAAGCGGGCGAAGGGACTCGAACCCTCGACCTACGGCTTGGGAAGCCGACGCTCTACCAACTGAGCTACGCCCGCGTGCGCGCCTCAGTCTAGCGCCGGCTTCATCCTTCCCTCACACCTCGAATCTAGACTCGCACGCGTGCGCCGCCTCGCACTCGTCGCCGCTGCCTTCGCCCTTGTGCTCGCTCCTGTCGCGGCGCACGCGACGACGCGCGCCGACCCCGGCGTCTTTGCCGGCCTGGGCACGTGGGTCGACATCTACGACGCTCCGGCCTACCGGGCTCCCGAGGCAACAGCAGCGCGGATCGCGGCTCGTGGTGTGAAGACGGTCTACGCCGAGACGGCGAACGACCGCAGCACCGTCGACGTCGTCAAATCAGCGGCGCTCGGTCGGTTCGTCGATGCTCTCCAGGCCCGCGGCATCAAGGTCGTGGCGTGGTACCTGCCCGGCTTCGTCGCACCGGCGCTCGACCTGCGGCGCGGCCGCGCCATGCTCTCGTTCCGCACGCCGAAGGGTGCCGCCTTCGACGGCGTCGCGCTCGACATCGAGTCGCTGCGCCTCAGGCGAGAAGGCTTGCGTACGAAGCGGCTCCTCACCCTGAGCCGGATCCTACGGGCCGAGGCGGGGGAGACCCCGATCGCGGCGATCACCTATCCCTCTCGCGGCTTCGAGCGACACCCGACCTGGTGGCCCACGTTCCCCTGGGCGGAGCTGACGACCCTCGTCGACGCGTGGATCCCGATGACCTACACCGGCGGCGGCTTCAAGGGCTACGACGCAACGTACGGATACGTGGCACGCTCGCTCCGGCTTCTACGGGTCGCGGTGGGGCCGGATGTCCCGATTCACGCGGCCGGCGGGGTCGCTGACCGAATGACCGCCGAGGAACTGAAGGCGTTCGTCGACGCAGTCAGCGACGAGGGCACCGTGACCGGTTGGAGCCTCTATGACTTCCAGACGACCGGCCCGAAGGCCTGGGCCGCGCTCGCCCCGCTTGGTACGGGCTAGCGGCGATGCGCGTCGGCGTTCGCCTGATCCAGTACCTGGGTTCTCCGGCCGAGATCGTAGACCTCGCCGTTCACGCCGAGCAATGCGGTCTCGACGAAGTGTGGATTCCGCACGACCCGTTCATGACGAGCGCCTGGGCCGTGACCTCAGCGATTGCGGCGCGCACCGAACGGATTTCGATCGGAAGTATTGGCACCAACCCCTACACAACCGACCCGTCCGAGATCGCGGCCTACCTCGGCACGCTCGACCTGCTCTCGAGCGGCCGCGCGAAGTTGGGGCTTGGCCTGCATACGCTCGAAATGGTGCGCTGGGTCGGCTACGACGGGAGCGATCTCGTCGAGCGGTTGACTGGATCGGTCGCTGCGATCCGGTCGCTCCTGCGCGGCGAGGTCGTCACGACGCCGAACGGCCCACACCGTTGGGGCGAGGAGTGCCGGCTCCGCTTCGAGCCGCTGCGGCCCGACCCCCCGATTCACATCGCCGGCTTCGGCGCGGAACTGCTCCGGCTTGGTGGCGCGATCGGCGACGGGGTGCTGCCGATGGCGACGCCTCCAGAGTCGGTCGCTCTGCTCGCCGATGACATTCGCAGCGGCGCTGTGGACGCGGGACGCGACCCGGCCCAGGTCGACGTGATCGCCTGTGCGTGGCTCTCGCTTGGCACGCCCGGAGGGCCTGCCGAAGCACGGCTGCGGCAGATGATCGCCACGTTCGGCCCCTACCTCGAAGAGCGCGCTCTCGGCTCGCTGGGGCTCACGCGTACCGACTTCAGCGAGATCCGTCGGCTCGTCGACGCCGGCAGGCTCGGTGACGCAGCTGTTGCCGTCAAGCCTGCGATGCTTCGTCTCGCACTCGTCGGCTCGCCCGACGAAGCGGTGGAGCGGCTCCTGGCCCTGAAGGACGCAGGCGTGACGAACGTCAGTCTCGGTGGCGCGCTCGGTGACGACCCCCGCGAGGCGATCCGGCTCGTGGGCGAGATTCGGACAGCGCTCTAGAACACGTCGAGGAGCCGGTCGATCCGGGCCACCGGTCTGAACCCGACTCGCTCCAGGATCAGGCGAGACATCTTGCCCGCCTGCGTCACGGCCACCGGCGTGCCGCGCTCGGCAGCCTCGGCGGCACGCGCGGCGACGAGGGCACCGTGACGGGGTGGAGCCTCTACAACTTCCAGACGACGGGCCCGAAGGCCTGGGCGGCCCTGGGGCCGCTCGGCACCGACTAGCCCGCAGGGCCGGTCTCGAGGCCGACTGCCTCGGCAATGGAGAGCAGGCAGCCCTCAGCGCGGCCGTGTGAGAATCCGGGTGCGGCGCTGCGGCGCACGAGGGCCTCGCGCTCGCTACGGATCCGCTCGAACTGCCCAACCCCCCCGAGACTCGCCTCGCTCTCGACGGCACCCCACAGACGCCCCGCCCGCTCCGCGTCGCCGCGTTCTGCGGCGATGATCGCCAGCTCGGCGGCGGTGATGACCTGGTGCTGCCGATCGCCGAGACCGAACGAGATCCCGAGAGAGCGAAGCGCGTAGCGTTCCGCGGCATCCAGGTTCCCGCGTTCCCGCTCGAGCGAGGAGGCACTGTCCAGCTGGCCGGCCTCCCACCAGGCCCAACCGACCTCGTGCGCGATTGCCGCGCTCTCGAGCGCGCGCGAGATCGCGGTTCCCAAATCGCCCTCTGCGTAGCTCCTGAACACGAGAAATCCAAGCGCCTGGCACTCACCGAGGCGGCGGCCGCTTTGCCGCGATTCCTGCAACGAGGCCTCGAGCAAGGGCCAGGCGTCCTCCGTCTCACCCCTCATCGCCATGTTCGCGGCAATGCGAAACCGCAGGTGAGCAGCATCGGCCTCGCTGCCCGTTGCAGTGAAGAGCTCGAGGCTCTCCCGATAGCAGGGAGCCGCGCGCTCGGACTCGCCGTGGATGTCGAGTGAGCCCCCGAGCGCGCGGAGCGCCCCACCGCGCAGGTCGGGCGCCACCCGGACGGCGGCGGCAAGCAGTCGTTCGAACCATGACGCCCCTTCAACCGGATCTCGCACGACCCAGTAGGCCTCGAGCCACGTCGCGAGCCTGAGACCACGCTCGGGGTCGTGCTCGAGCGACCATTCGAGGACAGCCCGCACATTGTCCATCTCGGGAGAGACAAGGTCGAACAGCCAGGGCAGCGGAGATTCGATGACCGCCCGCGTGCCGGCACGATGCGCAAGGTCGATCAGCCGGTCGGCCTGAGCGCGCCGCAGGCGGTCTTCGTCGCCGGAGTCGTCGAGCCGTTCACGGGCGAACTCGCGGATCGTCTCAAGCATCCAGAAGCGCTCCTCGCCGTCCGGGTCGGATCGGCGGCGGACGAGGCTCTTGTCGAGCAGCGATGCGAGCGTGTCGAGGTCGGCATCGCATACGGTCTCGGCGCTCTCGAGCGTACAGCCGCCGCGGAAGACCGCGAGCCTGGCGAAGAGCCGCTGCTCGTCCTCGCCGAGAAGGTCGTAGCTCCACGCGATCGTGGTGCGCAACGTCACGTGGCGCTCGTCGACGTCGCGGCCACCCTTGAGCAGATCGAGCCGCTCCCCGATCCGCTCCAGCAGCCGCTCCGGGCCGAGCAGCTTGACCCGCGCCGCAGCCAGCTCGATCGCCAGGGGTAGGCCATCGAGCCGGCGGATCAGTTCACGGACGACCGGCGAGTCGCCTACATCTGCGCGAATCGCCTGCGCGCGCTCGACAAACAGTGTCACCGCGTCGACCTCGGCCATCGGCGGCAGGTCGAACTCGATCTCGCCGGAAATGCGCAGCGGCTCACGGCTTGTCACGATCAGGCGGAGCGAGGGTGCAGCGGCGAGCAGGTCGGCGATCGGGCGGGCTGCATCGGGAAGCAGTTGCTCGAGGTTGTCGATGACCAGGTGCGTCCGCTTGTCGGCGATTCGCGTCGCGATCGCGGTTGTGTTCTCGCCCGATGCTCCGAGGGCCCCTGCAATCGCGGGGATGACGAGCTCGGGATCCCGCATCGGCGCAAGCGGAACGAACACGGTTCCTGTCGCCTCTTCCGCAAGGAACCGCGCCAACTCGATCGCGAAGCGCGTCTTGCCGGCGCCACCGGGACCGACGATCGTCAGCACCCGCGGATCGCGTTCGAGCCAGACTCTCGCTGCCTCGAAGAGCTCGCGTTCGCGGCCGAGGAAGTACGTCGCAGGGGTGGGGAGGTCGATCGCACCCGGTGTTCGCAACGGCGGGAACGCAGCCGCCCCGAGCTGAAACAGTTGCACCGTCGTGTCGAAGTCCTTGAGCCGATGGCGGCCCAGATCGCGCAGCGGCTCGCCCTCGACGAGCGCAGCAGTCGTGGCCGAGAGGATCACCTGGCCGCCGTGTGCAAGTGCCGCAACGCGCGCCCCACGGTGAACGTCGATCCCGACGTAGCCTTCTGCCGCGACGATGGGAGAACCGGTGTGGAGGCCCATCCGGACGGTGATCGGCCCGGGCGCGAGCGCTTCCTGCCCGGCAGCTGCCGCAGCTGCCGCACCCGCGGCGGTCGGGAATGAGACGAAGAACGCGTCTCCCTGGGTGTCGACCTCGACTCCGCCCTCGGCGGTGAACGCGTCCCGCAGGATGCGTCGGTGCTCTGCCAGTGCCTCGGCATAGCTGTCCGGCCCAAGCCGCCGGAGCAGGCGCGTCGAGCCTTCGATGTCGGTGAACAGGAACGTCACCGTTCCCGAGGGCAGGTCTCGCGCCACGAGACCAGTATCACCGAGGCCGGGATCTACGGGTCGAAGACGTCGAGCAGCCGGTCGATCCGTGCCACCGGCCTGAACCCGACACGCTCCAGGATCGGGCGCGACATTTTGCCCGCGTGCGTCACGATCACCGGCGTGGCGCGCTCGACAGCCTCGGCGGCACGTGCGGCGACGAGCGCCCGGTAGGCGCCTCGGCCGCGTGCGGTCGGCAGCGTGGCGCCGCCGAACAGGATCAGACCAAGCGGGGTGTACGACGCGTAGGCTGCTGCGACGGGCTCACCGTCCACGAAGGCGAGAAACGTGGAGCCGTTCGTCCCCTCGCTCGCAAAGTCTGCCGCCGCCAGTTCGAGGTAGCGATCGCCATCCTCGATACCAAAAGCTGCGTGCTGGATCCGACGAGCCTCCACGAGCTCGTCGACCGAGTTCACCTTGCGGACGGCCACTCCGGGCGGGACGGGCGGTGCATCCTCCGCCGCCAGCACCATCCCGACCGCGACCGGCTCGTCCTCGTCGGCAAGGATGCCGAGATCTGCGAGTTGTCGGACGAGATCGGGCGGGGTGCAAGACTCGCCGAGCTCCCATTCGGCTCCTATCCGGCCTCTCTCCCGGAGCAGGGCCCGGATCTCTGCCACGAGAGCGGCGAGCTCGTCTCGGCCCACCCGGACCCGCTGCACGGTCGCACCGTGAGGGCCCTCGTCCGTGCCGAGGTAAAGGGCGAAGCGGCCGCCTGGATCGACGATCAGGGTCCGGCCGGGAGACAGGACCTGATGCACGTTGGGGTTCTCGGCGAGTTCGCGAATCATCGCCTGGTAAGAGTAGTATCGTGTCCGCTGCGGCGCCGATTCCCGGGAGGGGGCGGAAGTGCCGTACCGCTTCAGAGAGAGCCCGAACAGGACCGCCGCCCCCGGCCGGTCGATCACGGTTGTCGTGATCCACACGATGGAGATCGCGGAGCGGGAGGGAGCAGCGGAGGCATGTGCGGAGTGGTTCGCGAATCCCGAATCCGAGGTCTCCGCTCACTATTGCGTCGACGCCGACACGACGATCCAGTGCGTCCGTGAGGAGGACATCGCCTGGCATGCGCGCGGCGGCAACGCCAACTCGATCGGGATCGAGCTTGCCGGGTTCGCTGGCCAGACAGCCCGCGAGTGGGACGACGCCTACAGCCGGGCGGTACTCGCGCGCGGAGCGCACCTCACGGCCGAGGTGTGCGCGCGGCAAATGGTCCCGATCCGCCGCCTCCGAGCGCCGGATCTTCTCGCCGGGAAGGGCGGGATCACGGGTCATGCGGACGTCAGCACCGCCTTCCACCGCAGCGACCACTGGGACCCGGGGCCTGACTACCCGTGGGCTCGATTCCTCCGGGCTGTTCGCGGGAGTACCGGCGACTCCTGACCGGCTGTCGCCAAGCACGGCTCAGTCGCCCGCGCGAAGCACCTCGACGATGGCGGCGATGTGCTCGGCGCCGAGACCCGCCGCCTCTGCCCGATCGAGGATACCCGCGACGACGTCGGGCACCTCGGGGCTGATCCCGCTGTCGGCAGCCTGTTCCGAGATGCGCCTGAGCGCGTGGTTCCAGGTGGCGAGCGTCGCTCCCGGATCCGCATAGGCTCCCTCCCGGATCGTCTCGACGACCCAGCGGGCATGACCGTTCCCGCGGAGGGTCTCCGAATAGAGAGGGAGGTCGACACCCTCCGAGTCGCAGAGGGCGGCTCCGTGGGCGGCTCCCACGAAGGCGCCGTACAACGAGGCAAGCCACGCGAGGTCGAGCGCGGCGGCCGCACCGACCTCCTCGCCGACGAATCGTGTTTCCTCGCTGAGCGAGATCAGGAGCCGCTGCGACCGATCGAAGGTCTCTCTGGCGCCGGCGTAGAGGAGCGTGGCGGCGGGCGTGCCGATTGCGTCGGGCCCCGCAAGGATCGCCCCGTCGAGGTAGGCAGCCTGCCGGCTTTCGAACCAGTCCTGACTCTCGCGAGCGTCGCGGGGCGTCCCCGTGCTCAGCTGGATCACCGTGCGGCCTGCCAGGGCCTCGACCATCTCGGTCGGCTCGAAGATCTCTCGCGTCGATCGGTACGAGTCCACGCAGACGAGCACCACCGGGCTCGCCTGGACGGCGGCGCCGACAGTCGGTGCGCACCTCGCGCCCAGGGCGGTGAGCGGCTCGGCCCGGGCGGGGGAACGATTCCAGACAGTGAGGGAGTTACCGCCGCTCAACAGAGCCCGCGCCAGAGCGGCTCCCATCGACCCGAGACCCAGGGCCGAGACGTCCGTCATCACTAGCGCGCTGCTGCGACGACGTCGAGCGCGGCGCCGATGCCCTCGGCGACTTCGGCGAGCTGCTCGCGCGTGATCACGAGCGGCGGCGAGATCTGCAAGCCGCCGCCGGTGAGCGTGCGTGTGAGGACTCCATGGCGTCGGGCTTCGAGGGTGACACGGTCGGTCAGGCCGGGGTCGCCCGCGAGCATGGCCGGATCGACCTGGATCCCGGCGACGGCGCCGAAGCCCGACCGGATCTCGGTGACGAGCTCGTGGTCGAGTAGCGGCGCGAGTGCCGCCGGAATCTCCGTCTCGAGCTCGAGGCCGCGGTCGAGAAGGCCCTCGCGTTCGATGATGTCGAGGTTCACGTGTGCTGCGCCTGCGGCGGTTGCGTGCCCCGAGTAGGTGTAGCCGTGACGCCAGACCCCGGCATCACCGGTCTCCCAGAAGGGCTCCTGGATCGTCTTCCCCACGATCACGCCGCCGAGCGGCACATAGCCCGACGTGATCCCCTTGGCGAACGTGATTGCATCCGGATCGATCCCGACGCGGCTGCACGCAAACCAGTCGCCTACACGGCCATAGCCGCAGATCACCTCGTCGGCGACGAAGAGGATCCCGTGCGCTCGGCAGATCTCACGCACCGCCTGGAGGTAGCCGTCAGGCGGCAGGTAGACGCCGCCGGCACCGATGATCGGCTCGCAGAAGAACGCGGCGATGTGCTCGGCTCCGAGGTCGGCGATCGTCGCCTCGAGCGCCTCGGCAGAGTCCCAGGCGACCCGGGCCGTGCCGCCGGGTAGGGGCCCGACGCCGACCTTGAACGCCTCGGTGCCGACGATGCTCGTACCGAAGCCGGCGAGCCCGTGGTAGGCCTTCTCGCGCGACAGGATCACGGTGCGGTCGGGCTGCTCGAGCAGGCTCCAGTAGCGGCGCACGAGCTTGACGATCGTCTCGATCGACTCGCCGCCGCCACTCGTGAAGAACACCGCAGCATCGTCGATCGGGGCGATCGAGGAGATGCGTTCCGCGAGGTCGGTCGTCGGACGGCTCGAGACGTCACCGTAGTGCGAGTACGCATGCAGTTTGCGCATCTGCGCCGCCGCGGCATCCGCGATCTCGCTCCGGCCGTAGCCGACGTTGGCGTACCAGAGGCCGCCCGTCGAGTCGATGTAACGGTTGCCCTCCTCGTCCCAGAGGTGGCAGCCCTCACCGCGCTCGAGGACCAGCTCGCCGTTGCGCGAGACGGCGTGCATATCCGAGACCGGGTGCCAGAAGCGCGTCATCACGCCATCCTAGAGAGATCAGCCACGCCCTGTGATCGCACCGAGGCCGGTGTTCAACCGAGCGTTCGGGCAGGCTCCCCAGTAGCCGCGCCGTGCGCTCCGCGCCTCGTTCACGGCGTCGAGTAGCTCGTTCGCATATTTCCCGCGATCGCCACGGAAGAAGTACGCCGAGGCAGCGCCTGCCCGCACGAGTGCGAGATTGACGTTCGTGCCGTTCACGACCACGTAGCGCAGCAGCCTGCGGTACCGATCACTCGCGTCGAGCGCGGGATCACGGACGAGAGTGACCCGCGCCCCTTGCGGCACGAGCAGCCGCAGGGCCGCGAGGGCGGCCTTCCCGTAGCAATCCCCGTGCAACTCGGGCGCATCGATCTGCACGAGCCTGATTCTTTGGCCGGCAGTCGTCCTCAGCGTGTCGCCGTCATTGACGTAGGCGACCGTGGCGACGGACCGTGCCGAGTCCTGCCCATCAGGGTCGGCCGGCGGAGCCGAGGACGAGGCGCCCCCTCCACACCCTGAGACGGCAGCGGACAGGAACACAGCGAGTGCCGACGAGGCCGCTAGTCGACGGGGGCCCACACGAGCCTGAGGTCTGTCACACGCACGTCGGTCGCTTCGAGCCGGATCGCGATGGTCTCGATCGTCTCCGCGACCGTCTTCCAGCGATCATCGATCTCTGCCACGTCGTCGAGGATCTCCCGCTCGAGCTGGGCCACGTCGTCGGTCGTCTGCTGGACCTTTGCCTCCGCCGTGTCCCGCCGTTCCGACGAGGTGGCGGCCTGACCGTGTTTCGAGGCGACGGAGCCGACAGCGCTCGTGATCGAGCGTGCGCTGCGCTTACCGCCGAACAGCGCGCCGAGCACGGCGCCCGCCCCCGTGATCAGCTCGTTCGCCTGCCGCGACTTCGTCTGCGTGTCGAGCTCCTCGACGCGCCTGCGTGAGATCTCGAGCGCGTTCTCGAGCCGGTCCTTCTTCGCTTCCAGCCGCTTGGTCAGCTTCACCGTCTCGGCGTCGGCGTGCTCCTGGCCGGTCGCATCACAGCGTTGGAGGAAGGCCTCCTGCGTCTCGCCAGGCCGGGAGGAGAGCTTCAGCTCCTTGTTGCGGAAGATCTCGAGCGCTCGGTTGGCGACGAGCCGTGCCTCGACGTCCTTGCTTGCCTGGGCATAGAACTTCGCCTCGCCGATGGGCGCCGTGGGCAGGACGTAGGAGCACCCGTCGGGTGCCTCCGGACGGAAGTCGCGGTCGTCGAAGTCGACCACGGTCTCGGCGTCGAGGTCGAGCCCCGCGTCGAGCGGCCCGTAAAGGGCCTCGAACTCCTGCTGCTCGTCGATGCCCGCAGCGGTGTCGTCGTAGCGGAGTGCGACTCGCGCCGAAAGAAAGGCACGCAGGCTCGTGGTGCCCGCTCTGGCGCCGACCTGCGCAGCCCAGCTGGCCGCCGGGTCGAGGAACGAGACCGTGACGCCCGCAGGCACAGCGGGCGCAACCGAGGTCTCGTCGGCCGCGAGCGGAGCGGCGGGTGCGGCTCCGGGCTCCGGTGCTGCGGCCTGCGGCCGCGGTGACGCGGCCATCAATTGCGTCACCTCTTCCTTGGTCAGCGGCCCGCGCAGGTACGACATCGCCCAGCGCGTCGCGAACACTCGCGGCCGTGAGTCCTTGGCCGATACGAGCATGAACTGGCGCTTCTGGAGCGCTCCGATCGCCGCGTCGAGCGTGGCGATATCGGTGCCGCCCGCCGCGGATCGCAGGCCCTCGAGCACGCGGGCCTTGTCGTTCTCGGTCTGCAGCCGGCCGACGAGCCACGTGCCTGCGTTGGACATCGCCTTGTAGTCCAGGTCGACCGGGTTCTGGGTGGCGAGGACGAGCCCGAGCCCGAAGGCCCGCCCCTGCTTCAGGATCGTCAGGATCGGCTTCTTTGCGGGCGGTGCGGCGGTCGGGGGCACGTAGCCTGCGACCTCGTCCATGTAGGCGAGCGCGCGCAGGTCGGAGGTGCCGGCCTGGCCGCGCATCCAGGTGACCAGCTTTCCGAAGACGAGCGTCGTCACGAACATCCGCTCCTCGTCCGAGAGGTGGGCGAGATAGATGATCGCGGCGCGCGGCTTGCCCTCCGGCGTGAAGAGGAGCGACTGCGGGTCGAGCGGGGCACCCTGGCCCCAGGAGGCGAAGGCGGGTGACGCGATCAGCGCATTGAGCTTCAGCGCCAGCTCGGTGCGATCCTTCGGCGGGAAGAACGCGTCGATCTCGAACACCCCGAGCTTGCGGAGCGGGGGAGTCTGGATCTCCCCGATCAGGCCGCCGAGGTCGAGATCGCGCCCCGCCCGCCACGCGTTCTCGATCAGGTTCGAGAGCAACACATGCTCGCGGCTCGAGAGCGGGTCCGCCGTGATCCCGACAAGCCCGAGCAGGCTGGTCACGGTGCCCTCGATCTCGTCGCGCAGGGTCTCGGCCTCGGTCTCCCACGAGAGCGCGGGAGCCGTGAGCGACCCGAGCACGTTCAGCGGCACCCCGGCCGACGAGCCGGGCGTGTAGATCGTCACATCGGCCGCGTCCTTGAGCTTCTGGATCTGCTCCCGCCCGATCCCGGTACCGGCAAGCCCGTCGCGCCAACTCGTGGCGGTCGTCTCGGCCAGCGCCTCGACGGTGACCCCCTCACTCTGGGCCTGCGAGGCGCTCACCCACGGCTGGAAGCTCGACGGCGACAGGTCGGGGAACGTGAGCGCCAGGTTGCCCATGTCGCCCTTCGGATCGATGATCAGCGCCGGGATCCCTGCGAGCAGAGCCTCTTCGAGCAAGACGATCGCGAGCCCGGTCTTGCCCGAGCCCGTCATGCCGACGACGACCCCATGCGTCGTCAGGTCGCTCGAGCCGACGACCAGGTCGTCGCTCCCGGGCTTGCCCGTCGCGGCGTCGATGACCTTGCCTAGGTGAAAGGTGCCTCGATCTGGCATGCGTGCGAGTCTATGCGACCAGGCGCGTAGACTCTGGTTCGTGATCGACCGGATCAGAGTCAACCCGGGTGAGAAGCCGCGGCTCGCCGAGCGTGACGCGGGTGACGACCTCGGCCTCGGCGGCAAGGAGAAGGCCGGAGCACGGCTCGCCGAGGTGCGTACGAGGATCGAGGGGCTGCAGGAGCGCCTCTACGCCGAGGGCAGGCACAGCGTGCTGCTCGTGCTCCAGGGCCTCGACGCGTCGGGCAAGGACGGCGTCATCCGGAAGGTGTTTGAGGGGCTGAACCCCCAGAGCTGCCGGGTCGCCTCGTTCAAGGCGCCGACCTCCACCGAGCTCGCTCACGACTACCTCTGGCGGGTGCACGCGGCGTTGCCGGCCCGCGGCGAGATCGGCATCTTCAACCGGTCCCACTACGAAGACGTCGTCGCGGTGAGAATGCTCGAGCTCGCGCCGAAGAGCGTCTGGCAGCGCCGGCCAGGCCACATCGTCGACTGGGAGCGGCTGCTCGTGGACGAGGGGACGACGATCGTGAAGACGTTTCTCAATGTCTCCCGGGATGAGCAGCGGGTTCGGCTGCAGCAACGGATCGACGATCCCGCGAAGCGCTGGAAGTTCCGTAAGGCCGACCTCGACGTGCGCAGGCGCTTCGACGAGTACATCGCTGCCTACGACGACGTGATCGAGCAGACCTCGACGAAGCACGCACCGTGGTACGTGGTTCCGGCCGATCACAACTGGGTCAAGTCGCTGGTCGTCGCCGAGTTGCTCCTCGACGCGCTCGAGCAGATCGACCCTGAGCCACCCGAGCCCGAGGATGGGCTCGAAGGGATCGTGATCGAGTGACCCGGTCTCGCCGTTACCGGAGGATCGGCAGCAGGAGGTGGGAGGGGCAGCCGTCGCGCAGCAGCTCCACCGCCTCGAGGATGTCGACCTGCACCGCTTCTGCGACCCGGCGGGCATCCGCGAGCGGAATACCCCACTCCGCCAGGGCCTCGTAGCGCGCCTGAACGAGCCTGTACCGCAATTCCTCGTGTTCTGCAACCGCATCGAGCGTCTGGAGCTGTGCCGCAGTCATGACGTCTCCTCGTGGATTGAGCCCCCGCTAGCCAAGCAGGGGCAGGATCAGGTGGGCAGGGCAGCCTCTGTTCAGGAGCGAGATCGCGTCGAGCAGCTCCACGTCGAGGTGGCTGGCGATCACGAGTGCATTGCCAGGTGGGCAGCCGTGCCAGGTGAGGCTCTCGAAGCGGGCCCGCAGGAGCTCTTCCGCCTCGGAAATCTCGAGCATCTCGAACTGTGCCGCAGTCATCTTCGTTCCTCCTCCATTGCCGCATTCCTATGGATGACAGTGTTCATCCGCGGCGGGGAGGGTGCTATCACCCGGGGAGGGGGAGACCGATCCCTGGATCGAGGGAAGTTCTGGCTAGAGAACGATCTGCATGGCTGTTTCCGGCGGGCAGCCACGTGCGAGTAGGCTCGTGGCGGCGTGCAGGTCGACCTCGACGTGGCTCGCCAGGATCATCGCGCTGCCCGCGTCGTAACCGGCTCGGAGCAGCTCCTCGAAGCGCCAGCGCAGAACTACCTCGACCACCGGTGTCTCGAGCTCTTCGAACTGTACCGCCGTCATGCCAGGACGTATCGGCAGGAAGTGCCGTCAGCCTGAGTGCAGTTTCAGGGAGACGTCAGAGCCAGCGCTTGAGGCGGAAGAAGCCCACCATGCCCCCGATTACGGCTGCCATAAGCACTGCGATCACCCAGAACGCTGCCGGGGAACCGAAGCCCGGGAAGTCGACGTTCATCCCGAAGATCCCCGAGATCAGGGTCAGCGGCAGGATGATCACGCTGAAGACCGTGAGGACGCGGAGCACGTCGTTCTGCCGATGCGAGATCACCGACTCGTTCGTCGACTCGAGGCCGTCTACGACCTCCTTGTAGTTGTCGAGCTGGTCCCAGATCCGCTCGGCCGAGTCGACGATGTCGTCGAAGTAGAGGTCGAGCTCCTCGGGCAGGAACTTGTCCACGCGCCGTTCGAGCACCCTCAGCGTGCTGCGGCCCGGCTTGACGACCTTGCGGTAGGAGATGATCTCCTGCTTGACGTTCGAGATGTCGCGCACGACGTCCTCGGCGTAGCCCTCGAACATATCGTCCTCGATCGAGTCCAGCTTGTGGCCGATCTTGTCGAGGATCGGGAAGCAGTAGTCGAAGAGATCGTCGAGCACCTCGTAGAGCAGCCGGCCCGTGCCCTTGGCGAACAGCTGCTCGCGCAGCTCGTCGTCGTTCTCACAGCGCGCGAACAAGCGGGTGACGGGGAGCAGCTCGCGGTTCGGGATCGTGACGAGGTAGTCGGGCCCGATGAAGACGTCGATCTCGGCCGCGTTCAGTCGCTGGATCGCTTTGTCGTAGATCGGGAAATGAAGGACGATGAAGAGGTAGCCGTCGTCCTCGTAGTCGTCGACCTTCGGCCGCTGGCGCTTCGACATGATGTCCTCGATGTCGAGTGGGTGCCAGCCGAAGCGCTCGGACAGCATGTTCGCCGTCTCGAGGTCGGGCCCGACGACGTTGACCCAGGTGAGGCCGCTAGCGGTGAGCTCGCGGACCGGCGAGGTCCGTGCGACAGCCTCGGTCGTGCCACGGCCGCGGGTCCGGCGACTGATGCGGGGCAGGCTCGGCATCGGTACTGAGGGGTTCATCGATCGCGAGCATCATGTTCGTCATTGTAGCCGTCATGCCTGCAAAAAGGGCATATCGCCGGTTCGTCAGGTGACGGGGCCGGCGGCGGAGAACGCAGGCCGGGCGAGCAGTGTGTCGCGCCAGCGGACGAGGTTCGGGTACGGCGCCAGGTCGAGACCGGTCCTGGTGGTGCGGAAGAGGATCGGAGCGGCGGCGATGTCGGCGATCGTGAAGGATCCGAGCGCGTAGCCCGACGAGCCCACGAGGCCGTCGATCAACGTCAGCGTGGGGGTGATTGCCTCTACGACGGCCGGCAATTCGTCCGGGCGCGGGTCGCCACCGAGCATCCCTTTTCCCGGCACGAAGCCGAGGGCGGGCGACTCGTGGCGGAAGAAGGCTGGCCGGAAGGTCAGCGCCCAGCGATCGAGGAACTCGTCGACGGCCGCGCGGGAATGGAGGCCGGCCGGGTAGAGATCGTCACGCCCCTCACGGGCTGCGAGGTACCGCAGGATCGCATGCGACTCCGCAAGCACGTGGCCGCCGTCGTCGAGCGCCGGGATCCCGCCGATCGAATTCACGGCGAGGTACCAGTCCGGGCGAGGCACGTCGAACGAGACCGTGCGCCGCTCGTAGTCGAGCCCGAGCTCCGCGAGCATGAACCGCACCTTGAGCGCGTTCGAGGAGACGGGATTGTCGTAGAGCAGCAGGCCCACGAGCCGATCCTACGTGACCGTCAGTACACTGGCCCCTCGAGCGCCCGTAGCTCAGGGGATAGAGCGCGCGCCTCCGGAGCGCGAGGTCGAAGGTTCGAATCCTTCCGGGCGCATGAGGTGGAGTCGATGTCAGGCGGGAGGGCACTGGCCCATCCGAGTGTTCGTGTATGTTCCCTGAGTGGTGTCTGGTCCTGTTCGTGCTGGGATCTATGCCCGGATTTCGTCTGATCGTGAGGGCGAGGCGCTTGGGGTGCAGCGACAGCGGGAGGATTGCGAGCGGCTGGCCGAGCGGAAGGGCTGGCACGTTGTCGAGCGGTATGTCGATGACGATGTAAGCGCTTGGAGTGGCCGTTCGCGTCCGGAGTACGCCCGTTGTCTTGATGATCTGGCGGCGGGGGTTATCGATGGGTTGTTGGTCTATGACCTTGATCGTTTGCATCGGCAGCCGCGTGAGTTGGAGGCGTTCATCGATCTGTGTGAGCGGCACGGGGTGACGAGCGTGGCTTCGGTCTCGGGCGATATCGATTTGACGAGATCGGATGGCCGTTTCCAGGCGCGTATCCTGGGTGCGGTGGCAGCGAAGGAGAGTGACGATAAGAGCCGTCGGATTCAGCGCAAGCATGAGGAGCTCGCTGAGAGCGGCAAGCTCTCGGGCGGCGGCAGCCGACCGTATGGGTACGCGGAGGATCGGCTCACGATCCGGCCGGAGGAGGCCGAGGTTGTGCGGGACTGTGCGCGGCGGTTTATGGCGGGGGAGTCGATTCGGGCGATCTGTTCGGATCTGAACGAGCGCGGGATCGTGGCGGCGAGTGGTGCTGAGTGGGCGCCGCAGACGTTGCGCCGGATGCTTCATTCGGGCCGGATCGCGGGGCAGCGGGAGCGCAAGGGCGAGATCGTCGCGACGGCGGAGTGGGAGGCGATCATCACTGCGGCCGAGAGCGCGACGATCCGGGCGACGCTCGATGACCCGGCCCGGCGGACGAACAAGACCGCCCGCCGCTACCTGTTGACGCGGCTCGTGCGTTGCGGCCTGTGCGGCGAGCCGATGGTGGCCCGCCCCCGCAGTGGTGGCCAGAGGCGCTATGCGTGCGCGAAGGGGCCGGGGCTGAGCGGCTGCGGCCATATGTACCTCGGTGCCGACGATGTCGAGGCGTTCGTGACCGAGGCCGTGCTCTACCGGCTTGACTCGCCCGCGTTCGCCGCCGCCCTGAACGGGAAGCAGCGAGCACAGCCTGACGCGGAGCGCTACCAGCGCGAGGCCGACGAGGCCCAGACGCACCTCGCCGAGCTGGCCGACGCCTACGGCAATAAGGCGATCGGGATGACTGAATGGCTCGCCGCCCGCAAACCGATCGAAGCGAGGCTGACCGTGGCCCGCAAGCAGCTCGCGAACTCGACCCGAACGACGGTGCTCGATGGCAACGTCGGCGCCGACTCGGGGTTGCGGGAGCGGTGGGGGAAGCTCGATCTGACCCGCCAGCACGCGATCATCGCCGCCGTGCTCGATCACGTCGTTGTCGCACCGGGCAGACCGGGCTACAACCGCTTCGACGAGACCCGCCTGCAGCCGGTCTGGCGCGTCTGACCCCGTGGGCGGCGCCGGCGTCAGCCACCCCTGACGGGGCGCCCGCCGCCGCCGGCCCCGCCCCCACGGAAACCAGCCCCCTCCCGATCCGGCGACTGTGCGTGCACGATCGCAGCGACATCATCCAGGGCTTTCGGATCGGCGACTTTCGTTGCTATCTGTTGGTCCAGGCAGGAGCGCTCGACCCACGCTCGGGCCTTCTCTTTGAGTTCGTCAGCCTGACCAGGCAAGCCAGTACGCGGGTGGCCCCTGCCACCCATCCTGCTCCGACGACCGCCACACGAACTCGGGGGCGGCGCCCATCCGCTCTGATGCCTGCTCGACCAGGTCGTCCATCGACCGCCCAAGCAGCGGCACCGCCTGAGGCTGGAACCCCTGTGCGACCTCGTACCGGTGCAGCCCCGAGACGCGTTCCTCGCCCACGTTCTTGGTCACGTACTTCGACAGATACCGGGCAGCCAACCTGGCCTCCTCGAACACGCCCGACCCGACCGGAAGATTCCCGAGCAACTTGATATTCACGAAACCGTGACCCCACACGTCACGGATCAACGGCTGACTCACGTAGCGGCCCACCGCGAAATGGAGATGGAGACCGTGGCCGCCCGGATGCCACTCCGGCACCCACAGATACGGCAACTCACCCACCTCAACCCGCAGCGACTTGAAGAACGCCGCCACATGATCCCGCAGCTCGAGCGGATCGTGACAACCCTCACCCGCATAAGTCAGCGTGCCGAGCCGGTTGAGCCGATTCGCCACGCAGAAACGGCGAACCTTGCCCCGCGCCCGCCGACCGGCCTCCGCCTGCGCCCGCTCCACGTCCGGAGCACCACCACCAACCGGACGAGCGCGAGGCGCCGCCGACTGGAAACAGCCGCCACCTTCCCCGGCATCGGGGATCAGATTCAACGTCCAACGAGCACTCCGACCTAATCTCATTCGAGAGACTATGCCGAGAGGGTCGGACGGACAGTCTCACAAACGCAACTACGGAGTGGGGTGCCGCTTCTCCTTGTCCGCTTCGGCCTTCGCTTTCGACCACGCCGCCCAGCCGTCGCGGTACGCCTCAAGGTCGAGCGTGATCCCGGGCATCACGAACTCGTCCGGATGCGCGTTGAACGCGATCCGGAACAGCTTCACGCGCCGGTAGATGCTCGCCCGGCTCATCCCCATCTTCTGCAACCCCTCAAACCCGCCCTCCAGATGCCAGACCGCCCAGAAGCCGATCAAGTCGACGATGCTCCCCGCCGCGTACAACCGCACCAACGGCCGAAGCGCCGGAGTCGCGACCTTCCCGATCGCCCCCGTGTAGCCCTCCCAGGCCCGCCGAGCGATGCCACGACCCTCCGGCGACTCCATGCGATCAGACCGAAAATCAGTCATGCAGTCTCATCCTAGCGACTACGACGGACGGCCTCAAACCCCGACGAGTTACGTTGCTAATACAAGAAAAGAAGCCGGGCGCTACGAGCCCGGCGAAAGCGGCGCCCCGACCCGGGGCGCAAGCGCACCCAACGGCGACGGCGCCCACCCACTGACCTCGGGGGAAGGCCCACTCATCACGTCCGAGCAAAACCCGCTCGAACGCGACGAGCCTCGGGGCCAACCCCCGACTCGCCACAGGATCAGCGGGCGGGCGCCTGGGCGAAGGCCCAACCACGCGAGTCAGACACTCGCCCAGGCGACAATCCGGTTAGCCTCACTGAATGAGGGTCATCGACCGCGTCGGCCAGCGATTTCGTCGTCGTCTGTGGCTTCTTGGGACAGTTGTCGTCGTGGGCTCGGTTGTCATCGCCGCGTTCCTGGCAGTCCGAGATAACCATTCTGACCCGAGCGCACCTGCGGTCGGAATAGCCTCGACCGCCGCCATCGCACAATCGTTCGAACGTGCTAACGACGCGATCAACGGCCAATGCACCGCGGTAACGGACACGGTCTACTCTTGCAATCTTGAACTCGACCCAGGCAGTGGGCCCAACAACTTCCCGTTCAAGCTCAGGCGCTCGGGCAACTGCTGGCTTGTGGCGAACCCCGTCGCTGGGATGCCCGCTCGAGGATGCGTGACGGTCGGCGACCAACGCGCCTCCTAGGGGCAGCGGTCGAGTGACATTGCCGAGCGCTGGCACAAGCCACTTTGCCTTTGTCCGCTAGTACGCCTCGAACCGCAGCGTGTATTTCTCACCGGGCTGCACGGCGGCTGACGCCCTCGTCGCCTCCTTGTAAGTCTTTACGCCACCCGGAAGATCGAATCGGCTCGTCACCTCGATGCCGTTCCGCTTGTGCGTCTCGATTGTCTGCGCGTAACGGCCAGCCACGACCGCCTCAAGCCGTTCACGGAGTAGCAACAGGTTCTCGGCGAAATCATCGCGCCAGAACTCACACCTCGTGATAGTCGGCTCCGGGCCGAGGAACAGGTCGATGTGCGGCGGATGATCAGCCGTCAGGGAGACGGCGCAGGCGCGAGCGTTCGCCGGTATCAGGCAGATCCGCAATCCGCCTACGACGCCGTCCTCGGAAGGCTCAACAACGATTCGCGCCCGGCCATCCTGGACGGCATCGCTTGCAACGTCCTCCACGACACGCAGTGCCTGAGCCGTGCCGGAATCGTGCTGCTCCATGGCGAGACTCTATGCGCCTCGCTCAGGGGTCATTCCCGAACTCTGGCGCAGGCGTGCGTCGTCTAGCTAGCCAGTGCCAGAGCCGCCAGAATGCACCCATGCGCATTGATGACACTGCCAACGGCCAGAAGCTAACTCACGTCGGACTGGGTCTCACCGAAGCGGAGGCTCGTGAGCTTCGAGACACGCTCGACGTACTTCTCGGTGATTCCAGCGACCGGCACGAGCATGTCGCCTCGTCGGACTTTCAGAGTGAGCTTACGGTCTGGATTCAGCGCGGACCGTTCGGGTGACATTCCCGAACGCTGGCCCATCCGACGGTCTCCGCTGTTCTCAAGCGAAGTGTCACTCGGGTGGATCGCTGGAAAACCGGCACGGGTGTTCGAATACTTCAGTTGAGACCGCATACGGTTGGATCCCGTACAGGTACTGCCGGTACGCGCTGAACAGATAGCTACGGCGGCAGCCCTCCGCGTCCACCCAGCAACGAAACACCCTGGCGTCTTGGTCGGAGTAGCGCAGAACCTCTTTGCAGTTCGTCACCTTCGCCGTCGAGTTCCCGGCCAGGTTGACGAACGCGGAGTCGATCTTCTTTTGGGCGTGCTCGCTCGGGCTATCGGCCAGAAACCAGACCACCCCCACGAAGATCAGAACGAACACGACTACGCCCAACACAACTCCGCCAATAGCCGCGACGACTACCAGCCCAGTAGTTCCCCAACCACGTTTCGCCACGATAGATCGATCCTATTGACGAGCAGTTCGGGTGTCATTCCCGAACACTCGCGCAAACCACGGACGCTGCTCTAGTCCAACTGCAGATGTTGGGGGAGGTCATCTGTGATGTCGAACCAGGGCGCTTTCGAGGCGACGAAGATGTGCTCGGTCGGTTTGATTGATGGGGCGTCAACGAGCGAGCCCATTGCAACGTGAACGAACTCCCCGTCCCGCACGACAGAGAAGAGCAACGACCCACAGGCGCCGCACCGCGTGTGGTTCTCGTCGTCGTCTCCGACGATCAGCAGCCGGTTCGATCCTTCGGTGATCGCGAGCTTGTCACGCTCAATCCCGGCGAACGCCTTGAATGCGGTGCCGGTTGCGGCGCGGCACCGTGAGCAGTGGCAGTTCGCGGCGTACCGAAACGCGTCTGCCACCTGATAGCGAACCGCTCCGCACTCGCATGCTCCTGCCAGGGGGTTTTCGGTTGCCAACGAAGCTCCTTTAGCCGTAGGTCGGGTGGCCTCGCGGATTCTGGCGAAGCGCGTCTATCGAACTCAATTGCAGCGAGAACAGGCGCGCCGGTTATCGCCCGAATCCTAAGCCAGGTAGACGTTTCTCGGGTGACACTGCTGAACGCTGCCGCACGGGACGGTGGTCTAGGAGGGATTGGCGAAAGGCCCAGCGTCCTGTTGACGTTTCCACTCGGCACGTTCGTCGGCGGTCATGCTGTGGATAAATGTCGTCTTGTGGTGGATCCCGAACCAGCGAGCGGGGAACCACCACTTGACCGCTCTACCGACTTTCGTGCGGTTGCACCAGCAGTCGACGTCGCAGCCGCAACCTCGATTGTGCGGGTTGTGGATACGACGGACCAGCGTTCTCGCCATAGCGGGAGCGTAGCGCGCCGATGCTGCAGGTGACAGGCCGCGAGCGCGGCTGAGATGAATGCATGAGGGGCCCCTTCTGCACGAGGTGAGGTTCGCGACTATTCGCGATGCTCGGTCACGTTGATGACTGCGCCGTTGGGATCGCGGACGAAGAACCGCCGTAGACCCCACTCTTCGTCGGTGACCGGGTAGACGATCTCCGCGCCTGCTCGGCAGGCCCGCTCATACACAGCATCGAGGTCGTCGACCTCGATCGAGACGTCCGGATGGACATGAGCCTTGACGTCGAGCTTCATGACGCTCAGCTGAACTTCCCGCCGATCCGTCCCGAAGAACAAGATCCAGTCGAGGCCATCCCCGCCGTCGAGGCCGATCACATGATTGTAGAACGACCGGCTCTCGTCGAAGCGCTCCGACAGGATGTTCGGCTTGATCCGCTTGACCGCCACCAAGCGAACACCCTAACTGCCCGGGCGACATTCGCGAACGCTGGCGCAGTCTGTTGTGGTCTCGCCAGCTCCTTCGGTCGGCGTAGTGCGCCAGGAAGGGCGCCGCGAAGGTGCGGGGCTGGGGTAGCAGGAGGGCCCGCCACCCGGCGGACTTTCCAAGCAGGTGTTAGCCGACGCGTTTCCAGGTTCCGGTGAAGATGGCACCGCGTTGCTCGTTGCGGTCGGTGCCGCCCTCGGGGGCGAGCGACAGGGTGTCGCCGTTCACCGACCAGGAGTAGGTCGCGGGCGGCCCCCACGGCAGGCACCACCAGCCGCCGTGCGGATCCGCGTCACTGTCGACGTGGGTCGTGACCGAGCCGGCTACCTCGAACGTCGTCTGTCCGGGAACCCAGTCGTTGTCGATGATGTAGCCGGCGAGGGTCGTCTTGCTCTGCACCGGGTCAAACGCACCGGGATACACCGTATCGAGCCAGCGAGATTCGAAAACGAGCGTCCACCGACCCGCGGGAACCGGATCGGGTGCGCAACGTGGGTCGGCCGGGCCGGGAACCTCCTGCGCGACGTCTCGCTGCCACTTTCCGGCCAGCTCCGCAGGCGGCTCCGGGGCTGCCACGACCCGCGCCAGCACGGTGTCAGTCGCCGTGCGACCGCTAGTTGTTCTCGCACGAACGGTGAAGCGGTGTAGGCCGGGCGCAAGCCAGGAGGTGACGAGGTAGCCGCCATCGTCGCTGTAGCTGTAGGGCTGAGTTCGCTCGATCCAGCGTACCTTCCCGTCGATCAGGAACTCGACGTTCTGGATACTTGCCGACGTAGGTTTTGGGAAGGCGAGCCAGTGGATCCGGTGCGGTAGCACTGTCTTGCGGTCGAGCGTCGATGTGACGGTGAACCCCTTGGCGGTGCCGTCAGCAAGCGCCGACGAGGTCGCGCCAACGACCGCGAGCGTCACAACGGCCAGGGTCAGCGACACCGAGACGACGCGGGTACGCGAGCCAGATCGTCGAGAAGTCACGCTCTCATCACCGCATTGCCCTCCACAGCTAGCGAGCATGACCGCCCCGCTGACAGGGCGATCATAACCCGCTGACAACGGGTGAGTCAAGGTCAGCAGGTCCGGGCCGCGCCCGATCTGCCGCACGCGCGATGCTCAGGTCGGCCCCAAACCACCAAGCGTCGTTCCCGCACTGATCGAAGACCTGTTCGTCGACCCAGACTGGATGCGCCGCGGAGTCGCCCGAACACTCGTGCAGGACACGGTCGCCAACGCGCGAGCACAGGGCGTGACGCGGATCGAGGTGACCGCGAACGGTCACGCGCGCGACTTCTACGACACGGTTTGCTTCATTCTCGACGGGATCGAGCAGACACGTTTCGGGCCAGCCGACCGGATGCATCTCGATGTTCTTCCCTGAGATGCAAGCGCTACTCGGGTGTCATTCCCGAGCACTCATATGGAGTGTTCGGTGTCAATAGCGCAGGGGTGGGTGGCCCCGCTGTTTGCGGGGTTGGGGTTTCGGCGGGGAGAGCGCACCGGCTGTCGTCGACGTCTGTGTCGCGACTCATATGCGCGGGTCGGTACC
>JBBQRN010000039.1:0-25695 GCA_038214705.1 Gaiellales bacterium
CACCGAATCACACGCCAAACGGGGACCGGAGTATACGGCAGCGCACGCCCCACCTGGACCCCAACAACCCGCGTCAGCCAAGTACGCGAGCCAAAACGACAGCTGCCACCGGCTTGCACTACCACTAACTGCTATTGACAACCCCGGCGCCAGCCAATCGACAGCACCGCCGTGGCCCCTGTCGGCCGTGACCCACGTCGAATGACCGAGTGCCCTAGCTTGCGCGACGGTGCTCTCACTGAACGTGGTCGTCCCCGATTCTTGACGGGACTGTCGCTAACAGGATCGCACTCGGCCGCCAACACCTCGTAAACTGAACCGCTCCGGGTTTCATGCAGCCTGCAACATTCCCGGAGCGGTTCAACCGTCTGTTTAGAGACGTTTCTGGCGCAACCACAGCGGGTCTTCAAGACCTGTGCGGTGTGGTAACCCCACGCTCGGTCGGCTCGATCCGGCGCCGCTCCGTTGAGCCGGAACCCGCTTCAATCGGCGGGTTTCGGCGTACTCGAGGGAAGACTCTTCGCCATGCTCTGAATCTGTTCGAGGCCCGTCAAATCGCCTCAATCCTGGGCCTCAGTGGCGGACGGCAGGTGGACAGGGGCTAGGTGGGCGCGCTGGGGAGATACCCCCGGCAACGGTGTGGCGAGTCTTGACGGACTTCGGCGCGAATGGCGAGCGTAATCCGGCCATGCGCTCGCTCAACGGGGATGCGCGGAACGGCGGCAAGCTCACGGTTCGGATCGAGCCCCTGGGCGGACGGGGACGTTCAGGCCCACGGTGCTGGCCGCGGAGCCGAATCAAGAGCTTCGCGGATCGGTCGCTTCCTGGTTCACGGTCTCCTCGATGGAGAGCACACCCTGCGCATCGAGCCAATCGAGAAGCAACGCAGTCGGTTCATCCAGCAGGAGCGCTTCGCCGGCATCCTCGTCGGTCTTTTTCAAGAGCACCCTCGACAAGACCGAGATCTGTTTCGAACACGTGATGCTGCCTCAAGGAGTGAGCCTAAACCGCCTGATCGGGTGGCGAGCCAGGGTGACGACAGCGCCACGGTCGTCTGCACGAACCGCGGACGCGAGCCAGGCCCCGGCGAGAACCCCGCGGACGACTGGCGCTTCGATCCAGACGGACTGAGCGAGCTTCAACGTGTTCTGCCCGGAGTGCTGGCGGCGCCAGTCCGGGGGCGGGCGGCAAGCAACCATGTGGCGGTGACAGCGGCGCCCCTCCCGACCAGGAAGGCGCCGCCGCCGCTACCGCGTCGCGAGTCCGACATCTGCCCCGCACCGCCCCCTGAATCCGGCGAGGCAAAACGATCCTAGAAGGCGAGGCGGTCGAAGTGCTGTGAAGCGGCTGTTCCATTGTGGTGGAGTCTGTTCTGCCCGGAGTGATGGCAACGGGAGTTCGGTCGTTCGTGGCGGCGAGATCGCCCGATCGGTTCAGGCAGCAAGGACATGCAGCTTCCCGAATCTCAGGGCACGCTTCCGCTGCCCTGGTCGACCCAGACTAGTTGCTCGCAAACCAACCCTTAACGTTCTGGGATCGTACGCATACAAGTGGCCGTCGTTGCGTAACGAATCTGGCATTTTCGCCCGGCAAGCTGAGTTGTGGGGAAGCTGGCCGGCAATTTCGCCTCCCCTGGTGACTGGCCAGCTTCCCCTAGCCGATCGAGATGTTGGGGTACGGTCGCCGTATCGCACAAGCGCGATTCGGTCGGTCAAGCCGGGCGCAACGCCTTGCCGGGATTGAGGATCCGATTCGGGTCGAAGCTCGCCTTGATCGCCCGCATCAGCGGCATCAGGTCGCCCTGCTCCTGCTCGAGCGCGTCGACCTTGCTCATCCCGACCCCGTGCTCACCGGTGCACGTGCCGCCTTGGGCCAGCGCGTCGTCGACGATGGCGTGCACCAGCTCGTCAGCCAAGGGTCACTCGATGCAGGCGACCTGACGGCGGTGAGAGAGGCGATAGCTGCGCTCGCAGTCTGCAGGACGGAGCGGGCCGTTGTAGATCTACCTCTCCGCGCGGGGTTCCTGGCGACCCGATTCCTCGACGCCCACGCCGTGTCCGCCGTGTTCGCGCGACTGGCCGAGCTTGGTATCGCGGGGGGCCTCGGTGGTTGACGCCCTCGTCGGCGCGGTGGCCGCCGGCAATCGTCTGATGCTTGCTATCTGTGACAGACGAGCGGTTGAGGTGTATTGCGCGCTCGACGTCGACTTCGTGCTGCTCGAGAGGAGTCACCGCTGAAGGTCTGCTCGATCCCAGCGGTCTCCACTGCCGCCTCCCCGGTTGGTCATGTCGGCTGTGTCGTCCGACACCTTCTGTATGTTGTCTATAATGAGAACAACACCTGACCCGTGGACACACACCCTCTCCGCGCAGGATGTCCTCTCCGCCCGGTTCGGTTTCGCCGACTTCCGACCCGGCCAGAAGCAGGTCGTGGAGGCGCTGCTCGATGGCCGCTCGGCTCTCGCCGTGTTTCCGACGGGCGCCGGAAAGAGCCTCTGCTACCAGCTGCCGGCGCTGATCCTCGAGGGCCTTACGGTCGTCGTCTCTCCGCTGATCGCATTGATGAAGGACCAGATCGATGCGCTCGTCGCCTTGGGAATCGATGCCGCTCGGCTCGATTCAAGCCTCGACCAGGCGACGATGCGCGACGTGACAGCTCGGCTCCGCACCGGAGATCTCCGTCTCCTCTACGTGGCGCCCGAGCGCTTCAACAACGAGCGCTTCCTCGCCGAGCTCCGGCATACCACGGTCTCGTTGTTCGCGGTCGATGAAGCGCATTGCATCTCGGAGTGGGGACACAACTTCCGGCCGGACTATCTCAAGCTCGCCGCTCGGGCGCGGGAACTTGGCGCCGAACGTGTGCTCGCGCTCACCGCCACGGCGACGCCGGCCGTCGTCAAGGACATCTGCGCCGGGTTCGAGATCGCGCGCGCGGACGCCGTCGTGACAGGGTTCTATCGCCCGAACCTGACGCTGCTCACCACCCCGGTGCGCTCCGACGAGCGCGACCAGCTGCTCATCGACCGCCTCCGCGAGCGGGCACCCGGTGCGACCATCGTGTACGTCACGCTGCAGCGGACCGCCATGCGGGTTGCCTCACTCCTCGTGGCCGCCGGTCTCCCGGCCCGCGCCTACCACGCCGGCATGAGCCCCGAGGACAGGGTCGCCGTCCAGGATTGGTGGACTGGATCTCCTGAGAAGATCGTTGTCGCGACGATCGCCTTCGGCATGGGCATCGACAAGGCTGACGTTCGCTACGTCTACCACCTCAACCTGCCGAAGGGTCTGGAGTCGTACTCCCAGGAGATCGGGCGCGCCGGTCGAGACGGGAGGGAGAGCATCTGTGAGCTCCTTGCCAGCACCGACGACGTCCCGACGCTCGAGAACTTCGCCTTCGGCGACACGCCAACGGTCGAGGCTCTCGAGGGTCTGCTCGACACCGTTTTTGCGAACGAGGTCGGCGCGACGTTCTCCGTCTCCGAGTACCAGCTCTCGGCGCAGTTCGACGTCCGCCCGCTGGTGTTGAAGACGATCCTCACCTACCTCGAGCTCGAGGGGCTCATCCGGGAGGGGACGCCGTTCTATGCGGGCTATAGCTTTCGCCCCCTGGCTGACAGCTTCGCGGACGTCTACGGCCATTTCGACGAGGGTCGGGTGGACTTCTTGCGTCGGCTCGTCGCGAGCGGCAAGACGGGGCTCAGTTGGACAACCCTCGACCCCGACGAGGCTGCACTCGCTATCGGTGCGGAGCGGGGCAGGATTGTCTCTGCGCTGACGCACCTCGAGCAGACGGGGCTCATCGAACTGCGTGCCAGCGATACGCGTCAGCGGTACACGGTGCTCGAGCGACCGTCGTCCAAGGCGGAGCTACTCGCCGTGCTCCTCGACCGTTTCGAGCGGCGCGAGCAGGCCGAGGTGGATCGGATCCGGCGGGTCATCGCGCTCGTTACAAGCGATGGCTGTCAGGTGAACGCCTTTGTCGGCTACTTCGGAGAGGCACGCGATGCGCCGTGTGGTCACTGCAGCCACTGCCTCGGTGGAGCCGCGGTGCGACTTCCGGAGGCTGCGGTCCCGCCCTCCCTCGACAGTGCAGTCGACCTGAACGCGCTCATCGCCCTGGCCGCCGTCCATCCCGATGCGCTTCGCAATGCTCGTCAGCAAGCGCGCTTCCTGTGCGGCATCACAAGCCCGGCAACATCGCGGGCGAAGCTGACGCGTGTGAGCCTGTTCGGATCGCTGGCCGTGCGTCGCTTCGCCGATGTCCACGCCTGGCTCGAGACAAAGGGGGTGGGCTGACGGGCGGGTAGCGAGTAAATGTATGAGCACCGGGAGCACCGGTCAGAGCGAACAGGTGGGGATTCTGAGCGTTGGGATTCGCCTCATGCGGGAACCAGAGCAGCGAGCCGCTCAGCCACCGCGCGTACGGCGACGCGCAGCTGGTCGGGGCGCAGGATCGTGAATGCACTCGAGGCCGGGGAGCACGCCCGCCATCCAGTCGAGTGAATTCACCCCCGTCCGGAGCACCGTTCCTTCCTCGTCGCCCACACGTTCCGCGAGTGAGGTGCGATGCGCTGCGATGCAGCCTCGAGGTCGAGGTCGAGGTCGAGGTCGAGGCGCACCTCTACCTTCCACTGTTCGACTCCTACGAAAGGTCCTGCGTGAGGTCGTGCCTCATCTCTCTTCCAACAGCGACACGAGCCGCTGCACCGTCCTCCAGTTCCGGGCCGTGCCACGACAGCCGAGAGTCCGTTCGAGGTAGTCGAGCGTCAATCGCGAGCGACCCGAGCCATTCGGGTAGCTGAGGTAGACCTCGCGGCCGTCGACGATGCACGCATCGGGCGGCGAGCGATCCGGGTCGAGCGCCGTGACGGCTGCGTCCGTTGGGCGCTCGGCGAGGAACGCGACGTGGAGCGTTGCCGGATCACGCGTCGAGTCGGTCTCGAGGAACGGGTTCCGGCGGGCGATCTCGGCGAGTTCGACTGCTGACCGCACGATGACATCGATGTCGAGAGCGAACCTCTCCGCCACGACTGCGTGGATTCTCGAGACGATCGCTAGCTCGGTTTCGTCCGAGCTCAGAAGAACGTTTCCGCTCTGAACATACGTCGAGACCGATTGCAGACCCGCCGCTGTCAAGGCGTTGCGAAGCTCGGCCATCGGCAACCGGTTCTTGCCACCCACGTTGATCGCGCGCAGGAGGACGACATGGCCCGTCATCATGGGCAGCGTAGCCTCGCGCGCCGGGGCAAACTGACTTGCTTGCCGGGCGCTACTGCTCGACACGGTCAAGGGTGCCGATCTCGATGGCGGCGGCGGCCGGCTCGTCGTCGACTTCAACTTCGCCTACGACGGGTCGTGCTCGTACGACGACCGCTGGGTTTGCCCGCTTGCGCCTCCCGCGAACCGGCTTGAGATAGCGGGTCGCGCCGGCGAGCGTCACTGAGCGAGCTCAGGCGGCGGGCTTGTTGCGCCAGCTGGTCAGGTCGAAGAGCCTGTTCAGCTGCCGCAGCACCTCGCGCGCGATGATGTCGCCGCCCGCAGGCTCGAAGTGGACGCCGTCGCCGGTGCGGACCTTCTGGTTGTCTCCGCCGGCGCTGTCCAGGTATTCCGTGAAGCCGCCGTCGGTGCCCGCGAACATCGTGTAGGTGTCGACGAAGATCGCCTTGCCGGGGCGCGCTTTGGCGATCTTCTGGACGATCGCGTTCATCGTGTCGAAGCGCTGCGTCTGCGCCTCGCTGCGGGTGATCGGGAGGCCGACCCAGACGACGACGCCGCCCGCCTTGTTGACCGTGTCCATCACGATCTGGACGCGGCGTCGGTACTCGGCCGTCCAGCTCGGGCTCGCGAAGTCGCCGATCGAGGTGCCGTCCGGGAGGCCCGTCATGTAGCCGTGATCGTCGTTGGCGCCAAAGTTGAGCACGACCACCTTCGGCTTCAGCGTCTTCATCTGGGCCTGGATCTCCTCGAACCAGTTGAAGACGTCAGGCCGAGTCAGCCCGGTGGCGACGTGGCCGTCCACGCCTCCGACCGACTGGATCACCGGGCTCCCACCGGCTGCCCGGACGATCGCGTACCCCGGTGTGATCACCAGGGAGTCGCCCGCGACCCAGAGCCGCAACTTCCTCTTCGGCGTGAATGCGACCTTGCCCGGAGGCTTCGTCGTCGGCTCGCCGACAGGCTTCTTGACGGGCTTCCGACCCGGCTTGGGCGTCACGGTGATCGGCGGAGCCACGATCGCTACGTCGATCACGTCGGCGTCGCCGCGTCCCATCGCGTCCTGGACTGCCTTCCGCGGCCGGTCGAGCAGGAGCGTGCTGCTGATGCTGGCAAGGCCACCGGTCAGCGCGAGCGTGACGTCACGCTTCGTCCCGGGCTGCGCGTTGAAGGACGCCTTGTGCATTCCAGGCGCCATCAGCAGAGAGCCAAAAACGAGCGCGAGGAGCGCGACGATCAGCCCATGGCCGGCGGTCGAGAGCCTCCGGCCGTCGTCGGCTCGCGGGTTGCGCCTGTCGCCGCGTGACGGCTCCGCCGCCGGATTGGGATGCTCTCCGCTTCGTGCGGTTCGTTGTCGGGGCGGCCGTTGCGGCGGGGCGACGGGGTCCGGTGGGCGCTCGCGCTCGTCGCTCGCATGGGGATTCACGTGCTCGGCCGACTCCCGGATCGGCGGCAGGCGGGGTAGCTTCGGTGGGTCGGTAGGTGTCATCAGAAGCGGAAGTAGATGAATGGTGCCACTCCCTCGGGCCCCATCGTGTTGGTCAGCATTAGCGCGAACGCGAGCACGAGTGCCTGGCCGGCCACCGGCAGGCGGCCAAATCGCTCCATGATCGCGTAGGGGATCCGGGCCGGCAGGTACTGGGAGCCGATGCCAACGGCGATCGCGAGCAGCACTCCGCCGGTGACGAGCGGCGAGGGGCCGCCCCAGTCGGTGAAGAGGCCGGTGAGGATTGTGCGGGCCGTCGCGAAGCTGTCGGCGCGGAAGAACACCCACGCCAGGCAGACGAGGTTGAACGTGATCAGCCGTGCCACGACCCGTCGGCGCAGGGTGTTCGCCGGCTCGACGAAGCCAGGTCGTTCCCGCCGCCAGCGCTCGGCCGCGAGGCCGACCCCGTGGATCCCACCCCAGACGATGAACGTCCAGCCGGCACCGTGCCAGAGGCCGCCGATCAGCATCGTCAGCATCAGGTTGCGGTAGGTGATGATCGAGCCCTTGCGGCTGCCACCAAGAGGGATGTAGACGTAGTCGCGCAGGAAGCGGGAGAGCGTCATGTGCCAGCGGCGCCAGAAGTCCTGCAGCGACACGGCGGCGTAGGGAGAGTCGAAGTTGCGCGGGAAGGTGAATCCGAGCAGGAGTGCGAGCCCGATCGCGATATCGGTGTAGCCCGAGAAGTCGGCGTAGATCTGCACGGCATAGGCGTAGATCCCGATCAGGAGCTCGAGCGACGAGTGCTGGCCCGGGGCGCCGAATACCTGGTCGACGATGTGCGAGGCGAGATAGTTCGCGATCACCACCTTCTTGAACAGGCCCGTGGCGATCAGGTAGAAGGCCCGGCTCGTGTCGACCCGGCGCGGGTCGCGCGGGACTTCGAGCTGGGGGATCAGCTCGCCGGGGCGGACGATCGGCCCGGCGACGAGGTGCGGAAAGAACGAGAGGTAAACGGCGAACTTCTCCAGCGTCGTCGGCACGAAATCGCCCCGGTAGGTGTCCACCACATAGCTGATCGCCATGAACGTGTAGAACGAGATCCCGACCGGCAGGATGATCGTGCGCACGGAGAACGGCAGATCGAGCCCGACGATCGACGCCATGTTCTGCGACGAGTTGACGAAGAAGTCGTAGTACTTGAAGTAGCCGAGCACGCCGATGTCGCCGGCCAGCGCCACCCACAGCAGCGCCTTCCGCTGTGCCTGCGAGGTCGCCCGGTGGATCCGCACCGCAAGCACCTGATTCCAGATTGTGCAGCCCGCGAGCAGGAAGATGAACCGCCAGTCCCACCAGCTGTAGAAGACGTAGCTCGCGACGACGATGAACGGCCGCCAGCGGTGCACCTTCGGCATCGCCAGCCACGACAGCGGCAGCACGATCAGGAAGAAGATCGCGAACGTGGCGGTCGGGAACAGCATTCGGCGGAGCCTAGTGCGCCGCTCGGCTCAGCCGAGCCGGTTGAAGGCGACGTCGAGCAGAGTCGCCATGTCCGTCCAGATGCTCGGCGAGTCGAGGACGACGCCGATCACGGCACGGTCGCCGCGACGGACGGCGGCGATCAGGCATCCGCCCGCCCGGCTCGTCCAGCCGGTCTTGACCCCGTACGTCCCCGGCGTCGTGCCGAGCATCTTGTTGTGATTGACCCACAGCTTGGCGCGTGTCGGCGCAGCCCATTTCGTCCAGTGCGAACGGGTCGAGACGATGTACGCGAAGGTTGGGTTCTGCAACGCGGCACGTGCGAGCACGGCCTGGTCGAGAGCGGTCGAGAGGTTGGTGGCGTCGTTCAACCCCGAGGCACTCGCGTACGTGGTCGCGGTCATCCCGAGAGCCCGGGCCTTCTCGTTCGCGAGCCCGTAGTACGCGGCGAGCGAGCCTCCACCCGCATCGATCGCGAGTGCCGTGGCCGAGTCGTTGCTGGACGCGAGTAACGCCGACCAGAGCAGCGTCTCGCGACGGTAGGAGCGCCCTGGCACGAGCCCCTCGACGAAAGGCTCCACCTGGGTCGCCTCGCGCGGGACGACGATGCGGCTCTCGAGGCTGCCCCGCTCGATCGCGACGAGGGCGGTCATTACCTTCGTCAGTGACGCAATCGGCCGCCGCGTACTCGCGCCCTTGCCTGCCAGCACGCGACCGGTTGCAGCGTCGATCGCAACGAAGGACGGCGCCAGGACCCGTGTGGGGGCGGCCTTGGCCCGGGGTGCGGTTCCAGCCGCACCCGGCACTGCGACCGCGAGGACGGCTAGTGCAAGCAGCGTGCGCCACAGCCCAGTCACCGGTCGGATTCTGCCAGCCGGGGTGGAGGGCGTACCGCTGCTCGCCGCCGGGCAAGCGGTCGTGCGCAGAGGCGGAGTTCTGCTCCGCCCGACCCGGGCCTTACCTCCCGCTCCGCCACCGATGCCTCGACTCGCTTCCGCCCCCTCAGTACGGGCGAGGCGCGGGCCTCGCCCGGGAGCGAGCACAACCACCACCCTCCTCGGAGGCAAACAGGCGCATCGGTACGAGATAACGCACTAGGGCCCTGCGGGGCGCTCGACCGTCGCGTCGAGCTCGTCCGGCGCGGGAGGCAGCTTCGTCATAGCGGTCGGAGAGTCGCCGGCCGGCTCGAGTAGCGTCTGCTCGACGGGCGGCACGAACCACGACGGATCTGCCGGCAGGGGCTGCGCCGGTGCGATCGGTGGCGGCATCGGAACAACGTGTCGCTGTCGCGCGGCACGGGAGGCCGCCCACTCGATCAGGGCGACGAGCACCCAGGCGCCGGCCATGACGCCCGCGATCACCGGGGCGTCGAGCTCGGCGAGGGCCGCCGCGGTCGCGACTCCCGCCAGGAACAGAACCTCCAGCAGGACGCGCGGAACGCCGGGCCGGCGGCGAGCGGGAGCACCGATCGAGCTCACCCAGGCGTACGAGGGTGCTGCGGCCGGGAGGGCGTCCTCCTCGTTCCAGCCATGGTCTGCCGGCGGAAGACCTGTCCCGCCGAGACGGCGCACGTCGGCCTGAAGAGCCTCGATTCGATCGGAGAGCTCGTGCACGAGCGGCGCGAGCTCGGTCTCGGCCTCCGGCCGCCCGTGCGCGGTACGCTCGGTGGCGCTCACGCGGCCGGGCCTTCGTCACCCATCGACTCGATCGCCTCGCGTGCCTTCGCATGGACGCGAGCGCGACGCTCGTCGAGTGATTCGGGCTCCGGCTCTGCGGGCGCCTCCGAGGGCGCCGAGGCAGCCTCGGCCTCACGTTGTGCCTCGAGCTTGCGCCGCAGCTCCTCGGCGAGGTCCGGTGTGTCGGGGCTCGGCATCTCCTCGACCTGAGCCGGTCCGTGCCGGCGCCGTGAGAGAGCGCGTCCGAGGGCAGCGATGCCGACCAGGCCGGCAAACCAGGCGAGAGCGCGTTTCATCGGGCCGATCGTATCCGTCAGCTACCCTGCGTGGCGCTTCCTGCCTCTCCACGCACGAGCCATTCCCCGTTCGTGCTTGCCGGTGAGGCCGCCTAAGACCGAAGGAAGGAGAAAAGGGAACCCGTGATCGACTACGAGATCCTGCTGTTGCTGGACCCAGACCTCGCCGAGGAGCCCCAGGCGGAGGTCGTCGCGCGCGTGCGCGAATTGATCGAGAAGGGTGGCGGCACCTTCACGCGCCACGACAACTGGGGCAAGCGCAAGCTCGCCTACGAGATCAACAAGAAGGCCGACGGGAACTACCACCTGCTGCTCTTCACCGCTGCGCCGGCGACGCTCGACGAGATCTCGCGCGTGCTGAAGATCGACGACAACGTGATGCGTCACCTTGCGACACGTCGTCCGCAGGGAGGTCCCGGCGAGCCACTTCCCGTCGGAGCCCTGGCGGTGCACGATGCTGTGATCGACGATCTCGCAGAGGAGGATGAGGACTGATGGCCGCAAACATCAACCGGGTGGTGCTGGTCGGGAACCTGACCCGCGACCCCGAGATGAAGCACCTGCCGTCCGGCACGGCGCTTTGCTCGCTTCGCATCGCGGTGAACACGCGCCGCAAGGACGAGTCGGGTCAGTGGACGGACAAGCCGAACTACTTCGACGTGTCGGTCTGGGGGGCCCAGGGGGAGAGCTGCGCGCAGTACCTCTCCAAGGGGCGTCCGGTCGCGATCGACGGCCGGCTCGAATGGCGCGAGTGGGAGGCCACCGACGGCTCCGGCAAGCGTCAGGCGGTCGAGATTGTCGCCGACAACGTCCAGTTCCTCGGCAGCCGTGGTGACGGCGAGGGAGGCGGCGGCTCGTTCGTTCCGGCCGCAGCAGCTGCCGGCGGCGGCGGCGCGGACTTCCCCGCTTCGCCCACCGACGACGACATCCCGTTCTAGGATCAGGAGATCTGACGATATGGCTCAGAAAGCACCGGCGCGCAAGCGCCCGAGCTCCAGCTCCGCCCCCGGGCGGCGCAAGAGCTGCCACTTCTGCAAGGACAAGATCACAGAGGTGGACTACAAGAATGTCAACCAGCTACGGCGGTACATCTCCGAGAAGGGCAAGATCCGCAACCGGCGGATCACCGGTGCGTGCCGCCGCCACCAGCGGCAGGTCGCAGTCGCGGTCAAGCGGGCCCGCGAGGTCGCGCTGCTGCCCTACGTCGCGAGCTAGGAGGCTGAGATGAACGTGATCCTGCTCAAGGACGTGGAGAAGCTCGGCCTCCGTGGTGAGGTCGTGAACGTTGCCCGCGGCTACGCGCGGAACTTCCTCCTGCCCCGCAAGCTCGCGGAGGTGGCGACGGAGGGGCGCGTGGCCGAGGTCAAGCGCATCGACGAACAGAAGGCACGGCACGAGGCCCGGAACGCCGGGCAGGCGGCCGAGATCGCGGCGACGCTCTCGAAGCTCGTACTTCGCTTCGACGTCAAGTCCGGGCCGACCGGGTCGCTCTTCGGCTCCGTCACGACGACGGACATCGCCGACGAGATCTGGCGCATCCGCAAGATCCGGGTCGATCGTCGCAAGATCGGCATCGACAGTATCAAGCGGATCGGCCGCTACACCGTCTCGATCGACGTGTTCGAGGATGTCTCTGCCGACGTCAAGCTGATGGTCGTTCCCGAGGGTGGCGAGCTACCGCCCGAGGAGGAGCTCGCGGCGATGGAGGCGGCCGAGGTCGCTGCCGCAGCGGAGGCGGCCGCGCTTGCCGCGCCGCCGGCACCGGTCGAGACATACCTCGATTACGACGAGGCGGTCGAAGCGGAGGCGGTCGTCTCGGACGCGGTTGTCGGGTCCGAGGCCACGGAGCTCGAGGCTGTCGAGCCCGAGGCCGCCGCGCTCGCGACCGCCGAACCCGAAGCGTAGGTCGTCCCACCGGCGAACGCTCCACAGCCCTGTGGGGCGTTCGCCGTACTTCCCGCTCGGAGCGGGAATTGCCGGTGGACAACCTGTGCCGCATCTGGGGAGAAGCCATCCGGCGCAGGGGATAGACTAGGAACACATGTTCTGTTTTCCCTGCTCCGGCCTCCTGAATGGACGTTTCTTGCCGTGTCTTCGCGGGACAGGTTGACTGGCGCCGTGACCGTCGCACCCACCGCGCCGTCGGCGATCGTCCCGCCGCAGAACCTCGAGGCCGAGGAGTCCGTCCTCGGGGCAATGTTGCTCTCGGCGACCGCTATCGGCGCCGTCACCGAGGTGCTCGAAGCCGGTGACTTCTACCGCGAGTCGCACGGCACGATCTACCGCGCCGCGCTCGCGCTCTACGGCAAGGGCGAGCCGGTCGACGCGATCACGCTCGCCAACGAGCTCGACGAGCGCAGCGAGCTGGAGCGGGTCGGCGGCACCGCCAAGATCGCCGAGCTCGCCGCCGTCGTCCCCGCCACCTCGAACGCCGAGCACTACGCGCGTATCGTCAAGGAGATGGCGACGCTGCGCGGGCTCGTGCGCGTCGGCCAGGAGATCCAGCGGCTCGGCCAGACCCGTCCGGGCGAGACAACCGATCTCGTCGACCGGGCCGAGCAGATGGTGTTCGAGCTCGCGCAGGAGCGGGTCACTGGCGACTTCGCCCACATCCACGACCTCCTCAACGAGAGCTTCGCGCGGATCATGCACCTCTACGAGGCCGGCGTCGACGTCACGGGCGTCCCGTCGGGCTTTCGCGAGCTCGACAAGCTCACGTCGGGCTTCCAACCCGGCAACCTCGTGATCATCGCCGCCCGGCCCTCGATGGGGAAGTCGGCCCTCGCGCTCTGCACCGCGGCCAACCTTGCCGTCCGCCACGAGACGCCCGTCGCGCTCTTCACGCTCGAGATGTCGAAGTCCGAGGTGACGCAGCGGTTGATGTGCAGCGAGGCGAAGGTCGAGTCGCAGCGCCTGCGGTCCGGGCGCCTCGCCCAGGACGACTGGCCCCGGCTCACTGCGGCCTGCGACAAGCTGATGAAGGCGCCGATCTACGTCGACGACACGGGCTCAATCACGATGATGGAGCTCCGCTCGAAGGCGCGTCGACTCAAGTCGCGCGAGCCGAAGCTCGGGATGATCATCGTCGACTACTTGCAGCTGATGACTTCGGGCTCCAACCCCGAGAATCGCGTTCAGGAGGTCTCGCAGATCTCCCGCCAGCTCAAGGTGCTGGCCCGTGATCTCGAGGTGCCGATCCTGGCGCTCTCCCAGCTCTCGCGGGCCGTCGAGCAGCGCCACGACAAGCGGCCGATCCTGTCGGATCTGCGCGAGTCCGGATCGATAGAGCAGGACGCCGACCTCGTCGCCTTCGTCTACCGAGACGAGTACTACAACGGAGAGGAGTCCGACTCGCAGGGCCTCGCCGAGGTGATCCTCGCCAAGCACCGAAACGGGCCGACCGACTCGGTGAAGCTCAGCTTCCTGAAGCGCTACGCCAAGTTCGCCGACCTCGCCGCCACGACGTAGGCTCGCTCAGACCCGCCCGCGGAAGGTGTCGCAGCTCCTGGGCCCGGCACCCTCGATGCCGCGCACGAACCACGCCTTGCGCTGCTCCGACGAGCCGTGCGTCCACGACTCGCGGCGCACCTGCCCACCCGTTCGCGCCTGGATCCGGTCGTCCCCCACCGCAGCTGCAGCGTCGAGCGCGTCGGCCACGTCCTGACGCGTGATGTCGTCCACGAAACCGGTGTCGAGCGCGTTGCCGACCCAGAGGCCGGCGTAGCAGTCAGCCTGCAGCTCGAGGCGGACCTGCCCGCCCTGTGGGCCCGGGCGTGAGCCGCCCTGCAGCTGCCGACTCAGGTTCTGGATGTGGTGTCCGTACTCGTGCGCGAGGACGTACGCCTCGGCCAGGGGGCCGCCGCGCGCCCCGAGCTTCGACTGGAGATCCCCGAAGAACCCGAGGTCGATGTAGACGTACCGGTCGCGCGGGCAGTAGAACGGTCCCACGGCCGAGGTCGCTGCTCCGCAGCCGGTCTGGATGCTGTCCGTGAAGAAGCGTGTCCTCGTCGGCTCGTAGTTGCGCACCGTCTTGCCCCAGTACGCCTGAACGCTGTTGATCACCGCGACGATGCGGCAGTCGTCACGCTGGTTCGCGTCGGCGCCCGTGCGGCAGTCGGTCTGGAGATTGCTCGAGGCTGTTCCCGGACCAACGGTCTGGCCTCCAAGGGTGCCGAGATCGCCAACTCCGCCTCCCCCGCCGAGCAGCAGGAACGCCACCAGCACGATCACGCCGATCAGGCCGCCGCCAAGCGTCACCGGCATCCCGCCGGGCATCCCACCGCAGCGGCCCGAGCTCCCGCGGTAGTCCTCGACCTGCGAGCTGTCGAGCCTCGCATCCCTACGGAAGCGCATTGCGCCATGAAACCAGAGACGGACCGGAGCCGTGCTCTACACGAGCGCGAGCGCCGCTACTTCGATCTCGTCTTCCGAGACGAGCACGAGTCGGGCCGCATCGCCGAGCGGCACGAAGGAGTCCTTGCTCGTGATCCGCGCCAGCTGGCCGTCGTAGCCGATGTCGATCAGGGAGGCGATCACGCCCTCTGAGACGCCACCGGTGCGGCGGGTTTCGTCGACGACGAGCACCCGCTGTGTCGCGACCGCCTCTCGGGCGATGTCCTCGATCGGGAGCGGGGCGAGCCAGCGTAGGTCGACGACGCGCGCCGCCACGCCGCGAGCCTCGAGGCGCCGCGCCACTCGAAGCGACATGAGCAGGCCGTTGCCCCAGGTGAGAATCGTCAGGTCGCGCCCGTCGCCGTAGGTGCGGGCGGAGCCGAGCGGGACGTGGTCGGCCGTCGGGGCAGCAAGCCACTCCCCGTCGCCGTCGTCGAAGAGGTCGCGCGCGTGGTAGAGCGCGATCGGCTCGAGGAAGGCGCAGACGCTGCCGTCAACCTGGGCGGCGGCGACGCATGTCCGCAGCATCGCGGCAGCGTCGTCGGGGCGGGCCGGCGACGCGATCACGAGGCCGGGGATGTCCCGCAGCACTGCGACGGAGTCGTCGTTGTGGAAGTGGCCACCAAAGCCTCGCTGATAGCCGTAGCCGGCGATTCGCACCACCATCCCGTTTCGGTAATGCCCCTGCGAGAAGAACTGCAACGTTGCCGCCTCGCCGCGGAGCTGATCCTCGGCGTTGTGGACGTAGGCGAGATACTGGATCTCCGGGATCGGAACGAGCCCGCTGACCGCGGCGCCGAGGGCGAGGCCGAGAATGGAGGTCTCGTCGAGGAGCGTGTCGAAGACCCGGCCGGCGCCGAAGCGGGCGTGGAGACCGCGGGTGACCCCGTAGACGCCTCCCTTGACAGCCACGTCCTCGCCGAAGAGGAGCGCCTCGGGTGTCCCGTCGAGAACGTCCGCGAGGGCGCCGTTGATCGCCAGAGCGAGGGTCGTGGGCTCAGTGCCGTCCTTGGCCGGGAGCGCGCGGGCGGCGACGGCCCCGGGCGAGCGGGGGGCGAGCGGTTGCATTACGTCCGTCGCCGTCGCGAGCTGGGGCAGCCGGGCCGCCTCCAGCGCCACCCCGCGGACCCGCTCGCGGCTCTCCAGGTAGTCGGCGACGAGTTGGCCGCCTGTCGCCGCGCCGCCCTCGACCAGCCACCGGGCCGTCGCGAGGAGCGGATCGCGGGCGAGGTCGGCGCGGATCGCCTGCGGTGCCCGGTAAGCCGTTTCGACGTCGGCGCCTGCGTGCCCGAGGTAGCGAACAGTGCGAAGGTGCAGGACTGCCGGCCGGCGCGTCTCGCGCACCCAGGCTGTGATCTCGCACGAGGCGTCGAGCAGGCCCTGCGGGTCGGCACCGTCCGCGCTCGCATACCGGATGTCGGTACGCCCCGCGAGCGCCGACGCGGCCCATCCGGGCGGAGAGGGAACGCTGATCCCGATCCCGTTGTCCTCACAGATGAAGAGGAGGGGCACGGGGAGGTGCTGGTGAGCCGCGTGAGCGGTCGTGTTGAGCGCCGCCTGGGCGGTGGCGTGGTTGAGCGAGGCGTCCCCGAAGCTGCACACGACGACTGCGTCCGTCGGCCAGGCGCATGCGAGACCGAGCTTGCGCGCGCGGTCGATCGCGATCGCGACACCGACCGCTCGCGGTAGGTGCGAGGCGATCGTGGAGGTCTGGGGGATCACGGCCAGGTCGTGGTGGCCGAACACCTTGTGCCGCCCACCCGCGATCGGCTCCTCGGCGGCCGCGGTGACTCCAAGCATGACATCGCGCACGCCGTCGCGGCCCACCTGGCCGGCGCGCGCGAGGTAGAAGGCGCCGGAGCGGTAATGGAGGAGCGCCGGGTCGCTCGGGCGGAGCGCGAGGGCGACAGCCGCGTTGCTCTCGTGGCCCGCGGAGCCGATCGTGTAGAAGCTGCGCCCTTCCTTCTGGAGCCACCGCGCCGCGAAGTCGCAGTGGCGGCTCGCGACCTGCGCCTGCCAGAGCGCGCGTGCCTCCGGTGCCTCCGTGGCCTCCGTGCCTCGGGCGCTCGCCGGAGGCAGGGCTTCGATCGCGTCGAGGAGGTGCCGTTCCAGCGGATCGAGGTCGTCGGGCCTCATCGCCGGTGCGCCTCTAACCGAAGAACGTGAAGGGACGGACGACGTCGGAGTCGATAGCCGTCTCCCAGACTGCGCCGCCGCCCGCCTCGACCTCGCCGTCCAGTCTCGCCGCGAGCGCGTCGGCGTCCTCGCGCGAGTCGGCCCCGATCACCAGGTGCTTCCACTGGCGGACCGGACGGTAGCCCTCGCTCTCGAGCTGTCGCTCGAGCGCGACGGCCTCGTGACGCGACCGGCAGGTGGCGCGCACCTCCCAGGGGGCGTAGCCCTTCTCGGCGACCTCTTCCTCCCACGACTCGCCGGCGGGCTCGTTGTCCCAGCGTTCCTCGTCGGCGAGCCAGTGCTCCACGCCGCTTGTCGTGCCGGTGATGCCGTGGTGCTCGAGCTCGGTGACGATGACCGCGTGCGCCCGCAGGGCGGCGGCGGACGAGTTGGCGTAGATGAAGAGGTTCTCGTCGTCGCCCGAGATCGACACGTGCCCGCCGGCGAGCTCCTGGGCGAGATCGGTGCCGAGCGGGCTCAGCCCGTCCTGCAGGAGGGCCGTGAACGCCCGCCGGGTCTCCGCGTCGGCGAGCTCCACCCTCACTCTCCAGTCGTCTGGCATGGGTGGAGCATAGTGGGCGTGCGCGGTGTCGGCTTCGGCCGGCCAGCGGCGTTTCGCTCCGTCAGCAGATTCGGGGAAGTGGGTCACCGACCAGCATGTCGACGATGCGGCTCCCGCCGAGGGCGGTATCGAGGAGGACGAGGCCCTCCGGCTCGGCCCGGATCTCTCCCAGGGCCACTGCATCGACACCGAGCGGGTGCGCGCGGAGGATCGCGAGCGCCTCGTCGGCGACCTCGGCGGCGACGATCGCGATCAGCTTGCCCTCGTTAGCGACGTAGAGCGGATCGATGCCGAGGATCTCGCACGCTGCAGCCACTGCAGGGCCGACGGGGAGCGCCGCTTCGTCGAGCACGATGGCAACCGCCGCCGCCTCCGCGAGCTCGTTGAGTGCGGTTGCGATCCCGCCCCGGGTGGGGTCGCGCATGAAGCGAAGGGCGGGGCCGAGCGAGACGAGCCCGGCCGCGAGCTCGTGCAGCGGCGCTGTGTCGCTCTCGATCTCGGCCTCGAGCTGGAGATCGCCGCGGGCGACCATCACCGCCATGCCATGATCGGCGAGCGTGCCGGAGAGCAGGACGCGGTCGCCCTCGCGTACCCGCACCGGCCCGAGGTCGACGCCGTCGGGGAGCGATCCGACGCCGGACGTCGTCACGTAGAGCCCGTCGGCCTTGCCGCGCTCGACGACCTTCGTATCGCCGGCAACCACCGCGACTCCGGCCGCCCGGGCTGCGGCACCCATCGATGCGACGATGCGCCGAAGCTGGACGACCGGGAGGCCCTCCTCGATCACGAAGCCCGCTGTCAGCCAGTGCGGTGTCGCACCGGACATCGCGAGGTCGTTGACGGTGCCGTTCACCGCGAGCTCGCCAATATCGCCGCCCGGGAACTCGAGCGGGTGCACGACGTAGGAGTCCGTGGAAAGTGCCAGCCGGACCGCACCCGGGACGACGGCTGCGTCGCCGAGGGCCGAGAGGACGTCGTTTCCCAGCTCCGCGAGGAACAGCGTCTCGACGAGGTCGCGCGTCGCCTTCCCGCCGGCGCCGTGCGCGAGCGTGATCAGCTCGTCCCGTAGGACGGGTCGCCTACGCCTCAACCGGCTCCTCCGCCGGTCGGCGCTGGCGGCCGTAGGCGTAGAACGCGGCGCACGCGCCCTCGCTCGAGACCATGCACGTCCCGAGCGGGCGCTCCGGTGTGCAGGCGGTGCCGAACACGCCGCACTCCCAGGGCTTGATCTGCCCGGTCAGCACCTCGCCGCAGCGGCAGGCCTTCGGATCCTCGATGCGCACGCCGGGCAGGGCATACAGCTCCTCGGCGTCCCAGGCGGCGAACGCGGGGCGCAGGCGCATGGCGCTGCGGGGGATGGTGCCGAGGCCGCGCCATTCGAACTCCTCGCGGAGCTCCATCGTCTCGTCGATCGCAGCGAGCGCTCTCGCGTTGCCCTCGGGTCGCACGACCCGGGTGTACTGGTTCTCGACCTCGCAGCGCCCTTCGGCGCGCTGGCGCAGGAGCATGGCGATCGACTGCAGCAGGTCGACCGGCTCGAACGCCGAGACGGCGACCGGGCGTCCGTACTCCTTCGGGATGAAGCGGTAGGCATCGGTGCCGATCACCGTGGAGACGTGCCCTGGCCCGATGAAGGCATCCACCTGGAGTCCGGGCGTCTCGAGGATCGCCCGCAGCGGCGGCTCGATCGTGACGTGGTTGCAGAAGACGGCGAAGTTCGGCGTCCCGGCGGCACGGGCCCGCAGCAGCGTGACGGCGGTTGCCGGCGCAGTCGTCTCGAAGCCGATCGCGAAGAACACCACGCGGCGCTCCGGCAGCTTCCCGGCTAGTGCGAGGGCGTCGAGCGGCGAGTAGACCATCCGCACGTCGGCGCCGCGGGCCTTTGCCTCGAGCAGCGAGCCCCGCCCTCCCGGAACCCTCATCATGTCGCCGAAGGTGGCGAGCGTGACGCCCGGCTCCTCGGCGATCGCAATCGCGTCGTCGACGCGGCCCATCGGAATCACGCAGACCGGGCACCCCGGCCCGTGCACGAGCTCGACCTCCGGCGGCAACAGGTCCTCCAGGCCGTGGCGGTAGATCGTGTGCGTGTGGCCGCCGCAGACCTCCATGATCCGTACCGTCTCGCCGGGCCGCACGAGCGACGCGATCTCGCCGGACAGCCCGCGCGCAAGGTCGGGCGAGCGGAACTCGTCGACGTACTTCACGACCGCACCGGCTCGAGCGCGATGCCGGCATGACAGAGGAGAACGTCGCCGGGCCTCGCGTCCGGAACGAGGTCGATCGCCACCCGTTGCTCCGAGTTGCCGACCCGAACCACGGCCGAGTCGCCCTCGACGGCGACGACGACGGCCTCGATCGCCTCGTCGGAGCAGGTGATGCAGCGCTCGCTCGTGATCTCGCTCATACCGTCCCCTGCCTCAGCTCGTCGAGCTCACGCTGCAGCTCGGCGCCGCGCTCGAGCAGCTCCAGGGTCGCGCGCGCGTCGTCCTCGTCGATGCGTGCGAGCGCGAAGCCGACGTGGATCAGCACCCAGTCGCCGATCTTGATCGGCGCAGCCGGCTCGTCCACGAGCGCAACGCTCACGTCACGGCGCACGCCGGAGATGTCAACCTTCGCGAGGCCCCCGTAACGGTCGACGATCTCGATCACCCGTCCGGGAATTCCGAGGCACATCAGACGGCTCCTAGCGTTGCGGCTGTGACTGCCGCCTGACCGTAACTGACGCCGCCGTCGTTCGGCGGAACCAGACGATGCGAGAGGACGCGGAAGCCTTCCGCCTCGAGACGGTTCCGGAGCGAGCCGAGCAGGCGCAGGTTCTGGAAGCTGCCACCGGAGAGGGCGACCGTGCCCGGCGGGCCGGCCGCGATGCACGCTGCGGCGAACGCGGCGGCGACTCCCTCGTGGAACGCCGCCGCGATCTCGGCCCGGGGCCGGCCGGCCACCAGGTCGTCGTGACAGGAGGCGACGAGATCCGAGCCGCGGATCGTCGCGCCGGCGAGCGCGCAGGGGTACGGCTCGGCTGCAACGTCGCCGGCAAGGTGCTCGAGCTCGATCGCGGCCTGGCCCTCGTAGCTCACCCGCTCACGCACACCGAGCAGGGCGGCGACGGTGTCGAACAGGCGGCCGGCGCCGGAGGAGACCGGTGCGTTGACCTTGAGGCTCTCGCGCACGAGCGGCCAGGTCTCGTACGGGACCGGATGACCCGCGCGCTCGAGCCAGGCGGCGGCGAGCCGCCAGGGCTCCCGGATCGCCGCCTCCCCGCCGGGGAGGGGCACCGGCTCGAGGTGGGTCAGACGCTCGAACGAGGCGAGGTCGCAGCGCAGGAGCTCACCGCCCCAGAGCATGCCGTCCGTGCCGTAGCCGGTGCCGTCGAGCACGACCGCCAGCGCCCGGCCGGTCTCGCCGTGCTCTGCAAGACATGCCGCCGCGTGGGCGTGGTGGTGTTGCACCTCGACGAGCGGCAACCCCTGCTCGTGCGCCCACGCGGTGGAGAGGTAGCCCGGGTGGAGATCACAGGCGACGGCCACCGGTTGCACGTCGAGCATCTCGAGGTAGAGCGCGAGATCGGTGCGGAAGCTTGCGAACGCGGCCTCGCTGTCGAGGTCGCCGAGATGGGGCGAGAGGAACGCCTCCGCCCCGCGGGCAACGCAGAACGTGCTCTTCAGCTCTGCTCCCGCCGCAACGATCGCGCCCGGCGTCGGCAGAGGCAGCGGCACGGGTCCCGGCGCATACCCCCGCGATCGTCGCAGTGGGAACGCCGGGCGGACGACGGAGTCCTCGCAACGCCGGTGGATCGGCCTGTCGTGGGAGAGGAACGCGTCCGCGATCCCACCAAGCCGACGACGTGCATCGTCGTCGGTGATCGCGATCGGCTCGTCGGAGTGGTTGCCGCTCGTCAGGACGATCGGCCTGCCGACGTCGTGGCAGAGCAGGTGATGCAGCGGCGTGTACGGCAGCATCAGTCCGAGCCACGGCGAGCCGGCAGCGACCGAGGCTGCGAGCGGGGAATCCTCGGGCCCTCGCACGAGCACGATCGGCCGGGCGGGGCTACGCAGGAGCGGCTCGTCCTCGGAGGTCAGGTCCGCGAGCTCGTGCGGCGTCGCCGTCATCACGGCAAGCGGCTTCTCCTCGCGCAGCTTCCGGGCCCGGAGGCGCGCCACGGCGTCCTCGTCGGTCGCGTCGCACGCGAGGTGGTAGCCGCCGAGACCCTTCACCGCGACAATTCGGCCCGTGAGCAGGAGCCCGACTGCTTCCTCGAGTGGCAGCGAGAGGTGGGGCCCGCAGTCGGCGCACGCGATCGGCTCGGCGTGGAAGCGGCGGTCGGCAGGATCCTCGTACTCGCGCCGGCAGGCGGCGCAGAGCGGGAAGCCCGCCATCGTCGTATTCGGCCGGTCGTAGGGCGTCGACCTCACGATCGTGAAGCGCGGGCCGCAGTTCGTGCAGTTGAGGAACGGATAGCGGTAGCGCCGGTCGGTCGGGTCGAACAGCTCGCGCAGGCAGTCGTCGCACGTCGCGGCATCGGGCGCGATCAGGGCCGTTCGCGCCCGGGCTCCCTTCTCGCTCGAGGCGATCCTGAAGCCGGCCTCCCGAAGCGGTGGGCAGGGCACGGCGCTAACTCCCGTTACGCGCGCAAGCGGTGGCGCCTCGGTCTCGATTGCGGCCGCGAAAGCCGCGAGCACCTCGCCCTCGCCCTCTGCCTCGACGAGGACACCGTCTGTGTCGTTGAGCACGAATCCGGCGATCCCGTAGCGCTCTGCGAGCCGGAAGACGAACGGGCGAAAGCCGACACCCTGGACGACGCCGGTCACACGGAGGCGGAGGCGCTCGACGGCGATGGCTCCGCTCATCCACCCAGGCTGCACTTTCGCGACGCTCCGCGCAAGAGGTCGTTCCCCCAGGGGGCTGCGGGAATCCCGCACCCCGACCCGTAGGGCACACCGTTGCATTGCTCGAGCCGAGCCTTCAGGCTTGCCGTGGGTGGAAGACGCAGCTCTTATCACGCATCCGGCGCCGGCGGTCATCGATCTCGATGGCCTCCATGCCCTGATCGGGGTGTTGCGCGAGCGCGGTTACTGCGTCGTCGGCCCCACGCGAGGCGACGGCGCCATCGTCTACGAGGAGATTGCCTCGGCGGACGAGCTCCCGGCCGGCTGGACCGAGGTGCAGGAGGCCGCGACCTATCGGCTCGAGCGCCGCGACGACGACGCGCGATTCGGCTACCCGGTCGGTCCTCAGTCGTGGAAGCGTTGGCTTCTGCCGGCGCGCGTGCGCCTCTGGCAGGCGCGCCGCAGCGACGGTGACCGGACGGAGTTCGTCGAGGAGCCGCCTCCCGAGCGGCCGTTCGCGTTCATCGGCGTCCGCTCGTGCGATCTCCACGCGATCGCGGCTCAGGACAGGATCTTCCTCGAGGGTGCCTACGTCGATCGTGATTATTCGTCGCGGCGGGAGGGAGCGTTCCTCGTTGCCGTGAACTGCGGGGTGCCGGGGGGCACGTGTTTCTGCGCCTCGATGGGAACGGGGCCGCGGGCGGAGAGCGGGTTCGACCTGGCGCTCACCGAGCTCGTCGGGGAGGAGCATCGGTTCGTCATCGAGACCGGCTCGGAGCGTGGGGCGGAGGTACTGGCCGACCTGCTGGCACAGCCCGCGACCCAGGCAGACATCGACGGCGCTCTGCGCGTCACACACGAGGCGATCGGGAAGATGGGCCGGCACCTCGAGTCGTTCGACCTGCGCGATCTGCTGGCCCGGAACGTCGAGCACCCACGCTTCTCTGCGACGTCCGAGCGCTGTCTCACCTGCGGCAACTGCACGCTCGTCTGCCCGACCTGCTTCTGCACCTCGGTCGACGACGTCAACGTCCTCACCGACGGTGCAGCAGAGCGGTGGCGTAGCTGGGACTCCTGCTACTCGCAGGACTACTCGCACATCCACGGTGGCAGCGTGCGGCCCTCGCCGAGCGCCCGCTACCGCCAGTGGTTGACGCACAAGTTCGGCACGTGGATCGACCAGTTCGGCACGTCCGGCTGCGTCGGATGCGGGCGCTGCATCACGTGGTGCCCGGTCGGGATCGACGTGACCGAGGAGCTCGCCGTGATCAGAGCAACCGACGGGGAGGTCAACCATGCAAACGCTTGACGAGATCGTCGCCGAGAGCCCCGTCTTCCAGGGGCTGAGCCGTGACCAGCTCGAGCTGATCGCGGGCTGTGCGCAGAACGTCGGCTTCGAACCGGGCGCCCGCCTGTTCCGCGAGGGCGAGCCGGCGGACACCTTCTACCTCGTGCGCAAGGGCCGCGTCTCGCTGTCGGCCCACGCCCCTGGACGCGGCGTCATCGTGATCGAGACTCTCGACCCCGGCGAGGTCGCCGGCTGGTCGTGGCTCTTCCCGCCCTATGTCTGGCACTTCGACGCAAGCGCGGTCGACGAGGTGCGCGCAGTCTCCTTCGACGGTGCGTGCCTGCGCGGCAAGTGCGAGGCCGACCCCGCCCTCGGCTACGCACTGATGGGCCGCTTCGCCTCGGTGATGATCGACCGGCTCCAGCACACGCGCCTCCGGCTCCTGGATCTGTATGGGAACAGTGGCGGCAACTGAAGCGCCGGCCCGCGGGCCGATGACTCCGGTGCCCTACCGGGTCCTCGCTCGCTCCCCGGAAACCGCGGATACCTGGACGCTGACGCTCGAGCCGCTCGCCGAGCCGGTCATTCCCACACCGGGCCAGTTCAACATGCTCTACGCGTTCGGGGTCGGTGAGGTGCCGATCTCGACAAGCTCCGGCCCGGAAGCGGGTGGCGCGCTCGTGCACACGATCCGTGACGTCGGCGCGGTCTCGCACGCACTCGCCGCCGCCGAGCCGGGCTCGGTGATCGGCGTGCGCGGGCCGTTCGGAACGACGTGGCCGCTTGAGACGGCCCGCGGCCGCGATCTCGTGATCGTCGCCGGCGGGATCGGCCTGGCGCCGCTTCGGCCCGCGGTCTACCACGCTCTCGGCAACCGTGATCAGTTCGCCTCGGTCTCCGTCCTCGTCGGCGCGCGCAGCCCGGCCGAGCTTCTCTTCCTGCACGAGCTCGAGGAATGGCGTGCGCGCTTCGACATCGAGGTAGGCGTCACGGTCGATCACGCAGGCGAGGACTGGCATGGCCGCGTCGGCGTCGTCACCCAGCTCGTGCCGCGGGCATCCTTCGACCCGGCAACTGCCGTGGCGCTCGTCTGCGGGCCGGAATTGATGATGACCTTCGCCGCCAGGGCACTGACCGAGCGGGGCATGCCGAAGGACAGCATCTACATCTCGATGGAGCGCAACATGCAATGCGGGCTCGGCCACTGTGGCCACTGCCAACTCGGGCCCGTCCTGATCTGCCGGGACGGCCCCGTCTTCCGGTTCGATGAGATGGAGGCGCTGATGGGGATCGAGGAGCTGTGACCCGCCCGACTCTCGCAGTCTGGAAGTTCTCCTCCTGTGACGGCTGTCAGCTGTCGCTGCTGGACTGCGAGGACGAGCTGCTCGCGATTGCAGGGGCGATCGAGATCGCCTACTTCCCCGAGGCGACGAGCGCCGCGCTCGCCGGCCCTTACGACATCTCGCTCGTCGAGGGCTCGGTCACGACGCCGCACGACGTCGAGCGGATCCACGAAATCCGCGAGCAGTCGGGCCTGCTCATCACGATCGGCGCCTGCGCGACCTCAGGCGGGATCCAGGCGCTGCGCAACTTCGCCAACGTGAAGGACTGGATCCCGCTCGTCTACGCGAGCCCGGAGTTCATCTCCACGCTCGAAACCTCGACCCCGATCGCCGACCACGTCGACGTCGACCTCGAGTTGCGCGGCTGCCCGATCTCGAAGGAACAGCTCGTCGAGACAGTGCTCGCGCTCCTCAACGGCCGCCCGCCACGGCTGCCGTCGACGAGCGTCTGTTTCGAGTGCAAGGCGCGTGGCACCACCTGTGTGATGGTCGCGAACGGGACGCCGTGTCTCGGGCCGGTCACGCAGTCGGGCTGCGGCGCAATCTGCCCGGCCTACAACCGCGGCTGCTACGGCTGTTTCGGCCCGATGGAGAGCCCGAACGTCCCCGCCCTCGCGGCCCAGTGGCAGGCGCTCGGCGTGGACGACGACGGCATCGTGCGGGCGCTGCGCACTTTCAACGCGAACGCTCCGGCGTTCAAGGAGGCGAGCAATGAGCGAGCCTGACGGATCGACGACGCGAGAGATCCGCACCGACTACCTCGCGCGGGTCGAGGGCGAGGGTGCGATGTTCGTGCGCGTGCGCGGCGACCAGGTCGAGGAGGTGCAGTTCAAGATCTTCGAGCCGCCGCGCTTCTTCGAGGCGCTGCTCCGCGGTAGGCAGTTCACGGAGGCCCCGGACATCACCGCGCGGATCTGCGGGATCTGCCCGATCGCCTACATCGCCAGCTCGAGCAACGCCATGGAGGCCGTCTGTGGGATCGAGCTGCCCGAGCAGGTGCGGCTCCTGCGCCGGCTCAT
>JBBQRN010000040.1:0-25120 GCA_038214705.1 Gaiellales bacterium
TGTCCGGCTTCCCGATCAGCGGCCAACAAGGGCTGATCGCAGTGTTCGTCCGCGCCCGCAAATCAGGCGAGAACACCCTCGGCGGCATCTCCACGCGCCGCCTGTTCTCGGTCCCCGTCAACCTCAACGGCTAACCCCAAAGCAGCCAGGGCCGCCGGCCCGCTGAATCCCGGCCGGCGGCCCATCCGACCACATCGGAGAGACCATGAGCGTGCTCGACCTCCAGCAGATACGACGTGCAGACGGCGCCTGCATACTCAGCATCGAAGGCGGCATCGACGAAACCACCGTCGGCGCGTTCGAGCAGGGGCTTGCAAAGGGACTGGCGGGATCGCATCGCCTGATCGTCGACCTCACGTCGTGCTCGATCTCGGCGGACGGCGTCGAAGCTCTCAAGCGCTTCGCGTTGCGCGCCCCCGGAGCTGCCCCCGTCCTGCTCGTTGCCCGTGAACCGTGCCTCTTGCGAATCCTCGACGCCGTCGGCCTCGCGACCGTGCTCGGAACCCACCCGACGGTCAACGCAGCCCTGACCTGCTCGACCGACCAGGCACAGACCGGTTCTCGAGCGAACCGCTCTACGAACGACCGCCGCTATCCCTGTATGACGAACACAGAAGACCCGTATATCGATCTAGCTCGTCATCCCGATCGTAGCTCTCGTCCTCATCGCTCTCGGCGGATTCCGCTTCAGCAGACGTTAGAAACGACCCACCCGGTCGCACCCAGCAGAAGCGACCCGGCTACCCAGAAAGGCCCATGGCCATGCTCGCTTTCACACTCTTCGGAACCAGCGGAATCGTTGCGTTTCTGATCCTCGCTCTCATCATTTTCGCGCTCATCTACTTCATTCGCCGAGCGTGAGACGTCTCAACCAGGCGGGTGCACGCCGACGCCGCCCCACTCGGGTGAGCTCTGACCAAAGGTCTGACCACGAAGAGCCGCGCACGCGGTCCTTCGTCGTTCTTGGCTTACAATCAGGCCCGAGGGCGCATAGCTCAGCGGGAGAGCGCTCGCTTCACACGCGAGAGGTCCCTGGTTCGATCCCAGGTGCGCCCATAGAGCGGTACATTCTGGAAGAACCGCAAACCCGCTGAAACGGCGGGTTTCGGGGTATCTAGAGGGATTGCGGCCCGTTCGAGCGTCTGCTCATCGGTGTCGGGAACGTCACGAAATCGCGTGGCGTGCTCCCCCCGGTGCTCCCCTCGAATCAAAGTTCGACATGCTGGGAGAGGATCTGGAATAGCCCCCAAGCACGGCACGGGCGCACCCCGACATTCACCCACTATGGGTGAGCCGCTCCCCGAGTGATCACCCAATCGGGGGTAGAGGTCCTAGTGACTCGTTCCGATGGTGAGGGTGCTGGTCCCACCCCATCTCACGAAGGAGTGCTCGTGCTTAACAAACTGCAGAAGCGGATCGCGAAAGAGGAGTCGGGCTTCACGCTCATCGAACTCCTGATCGTGCTCGTGATCATCGGCATCCTGCTCGCGATCGCGGTTCCGTCGTACCTCGGCTTCAAGGATCGCGCCAACAAGACAGCGGCGCAGGCCAACGTTCGCTCGGCCATTCCTGCAGTCGAGGCGTTCTACTCCGACAACGGCAACTACCTCACGGGCGGCACGCCGTCGTTCACCATCGCGAACCTGAAGCTCATCGACGCAGGCTTGGGCCTCACTACCGCGACTGGAACGGCCACCACCTACGCGCTCTGCGCCCAGTCCGGAGGTTATAAAGCGTCCGTTGCGGGCCCTGGCGGCACCATCGCTGTGGCTGCTGGTGCGTGCCCGTAAGACACGACCGACAGTGCTGTAAAGAGAGGGGGGGCGCATGTCGCTCCCCCTCTTTCGTTTCGCGCTAAAGGATTCCCGGTCGCGTGCCGAAGTACGAGAGTGATTCCTTGCTACGGCGGGGAACACGCACACTTGGGGCGCGGAGCAATCCGCGCCCTTCGTGTTTCTCTATCCGCCACGGGCCTCTGCCGAGTCCGCGCGTGCATCTAGCGTCGGCTCCATATCCGCCTGCGGATGCGGCCATTCAAGCATCGTGCCGTGCGCCTGGCGGCGCCGCTGTTTGGGCTCATCGACCTCGTCACGATCGTCGTCATGTTTCGGGGGCTCGAAGCCCGCCTGAAATGACGCGTACATGCAGCGGGCAGGTCGCACGGAGCCGATGGAGGGCTTCAACCGAAACGGGCCAGCTCTCGGGACGCCGATCGCGCAGCTCGTGCGAGGCGAACATGCCATGGTTTCACAGCCCTGGCAGGTCGACTCCGACCTCAGGGCGCCAGCGGTTACGAACACCGCAAGATCCTTGTGCTGCCATTGGTGACCCTCTCGACCGTCGTCCCAGACGAATGACAAACCGTGCCGCTCTGAGAACGTCTTGGCGTCAGCGCCGGAGCACTCGGACACGACAGCGATATCTGCTTTGAGCGAGGACAGACGATCCGCCTTGCGGCACGGAACGCCATGCCGCAGTTCCAGGCGACGATCTTCATCGCCGTGCTCGTCCAGGCGCCACAGCGAGAGCACTACGTTGAACCGACTGGCGACGTTCGGCTCGGCATGTGATCAGAATGTGGACACCCGCCGTAGAAGCGAGTCGCGTGGCGTAGTCCCGACGACAGTTAAGGTCGCAGATCTGAGCCGTTTGAACGACCAAGGGCAACTCTGCACGACCCCGTTCTTGCCAAGGAATCTCCATGGTAAACGGGGTGTCTGCGCTTGCGGCCCTGCCTGGGTTTGCGGACCGCGGCGATCTCCGTGACCCCTTCTCCAAAGGGATGTGGTCAGATCGGCAGGCCGAGGGCTGCCGGGTCACGCGAAGCCCCGAACGAGGAGGTACAACCATGCAGGGCAGCCTCTACCTCATCACGCCAGAAGTGGCAACCTGCCTCCTGTGCTCTGTCCGGACGGTGCGCGAGCTCACCGGGGAGAGATTGATCCCGAACCGCCGCCTGCCTAGCTGTCGCAAGTGCCTTTTCCGCGTGGATGAGCTCGAAGCGTGCGAGTGTGGCGCAGCGCTCAAACAAGCGCGACGTTGGTCGCGGCCGGCGAGTAGTACAACCGGCCGCAGCCCCGTCATGAGCTGCAACGTGCGCATGAGCCGAACACAGGGGATGCACCATCCCCTCGCGGGCGCTGCACGTGACCACGACCATCCTGAACCCGGCGACGGGACGCGTCGAGTGCCCGCAGACGCTTACGATCCGAAGGCGCCCAGAGATTGGGTCACACACCAGGACACGTCGAAGCCACGGTGATTCGTCGGCCGCGCGCCATCTCCAATTGCCCGGACTCTCCTCGAAGCCTCGGACACGCGCCTCTATCTCCGAGAACACCACGGGGAGGGCAGGGAGGGCCTGAGGCAGGCTAGGTGTCGCCCTCCAGCCGTATGGCGAGTGCGTTTTCGCCCCATCGTGCTGTGAGCCATCGGCCTGGATCGTCGAGTTCTCGCCTTACGCTTTCATCATCCGTGAGCTGAAGGTTCGCGCAGACCAAGGTGCCCGCCGGCCGTAGCAGCTTGTGCAGTTGGTTCAGAAGCTCGGTGGTGGGCGCGAAGCCGTCAAAGAACGCGAGGTCATAGGCGCCGAACTCAAGCTCTTCGAGCACGTCGCCTGCGTTCCCCGCGTGGACGAAAATGCGTTCCTCGGCGCTGTGGCCGGCGATCACGTTGCGGGCCAGGCGAACGTGCTCTGCGTCCGCCTCGACAGTGTCGACGTGCGCGCCCGCGTGGCCGAGCCAGAGCGCGGTGTACCCGAGCGCCGTGCCGACCTCGATCACACGACGAGCCCCGACTGCAGCTGAGAGCACGCCGAGAAGGCGGCCGTCGGAGTACGTGTAGGCGCCGCAGCCGTGCTCGGCGCGGTGGCGTCGTGTCGCTTCCTGAACGTCTGCGTAGGGGTCATTCGAGAGACGGCGACTCTGCACGGTTACGGGGTTCCTTCGTTCGGGGTTGGGAGCGTCGCACCGAAGCGCAGAAGATTTCCCGTCAGGGTCTCAGCCCTGCCCGAGCGGAGCGCATCCATCACCGTCGCTGCGACGGCGGAGGGCTCCTCGACATCGGGGTGCGCCGAGGCGGACGCAGCACCCGATCCGGTTGGCTGCGCGGTCGGTGCCGGGTCGCGACTCGCGTTCACCTCGAACGAGGTCGCGGTCGGACCGGGATAGACAAGTCCGACCGTGATCCCGTCCGCCGCGAGCTCGGCGCGAGCAGCGAATGTGAGCGCGTTCAGGGCCGACTTGGACGCTGCGTAGGCACCCAGGCCGGGGTAGCGCTCGAGACTGGTGCCGCTCGAAACGTTCAGGATCGCTCCGCGGCCTCGTTCGCGCATGCCCGGAATCACCGCCTGCATCAGCGCCACCGCCCCGAAAACGTTGAGATCGAAGAGTGCTCGCATGGCGACGATGTCGAGAGCCTCAACTCTCGAGCTCATGCCGCGACCCGCGTTGTTGACGAGAATGTCGATGCGGCCGAACCGATCATGGATTTGCCCGACGAGTTCCTCCGCTGACGAGCCGTCGCCGACATCTCCGACAAAGGCCACCGCGTTTTCGATCGACGCCGCAGCCGCAGCCAGGCGAGCCGCGTCGCGAGCGACGAGCGCGACGAGCACACCCGCGGCGGCAAGCTCCTGGGCAATGGCACGTCCGATACCGCTCGACGCGCCGGTGACGAGTGCGACGCTTCCCGCGGGCTCGAACGACGCCCAGTCCGGCACCGAATCCCGGACGTCCACATTGATCGTGCCCCCAAACGGCTCAGCCATCGCCATTCTCCTCTAGCCTATGAACGTCTCGAAAGTCCGCCCTGCCAGGTGGATCAAAACGCCAGTCTAGGTGTTCTCGACCCATGCGCCGCTCGTCGCCGCTGGCTCACGATAGCCGTTTCTAGCGGTAGTGATCCTGCTAGCCGCCGACCTCGCGGCGTGCGATCACTGCGTCTTGTCGTAGCGCTTGCCGATCCCGCACTGATCCCGCACGAGCAGCCATGAGGGGGCCTGCCGACACGGGATCCCGGGAACCTCAGGTGCCATGAAATCCCTGCTCAGAGCTGAAAACAGCGGATATCTCCGGTTGGCCCGGGAACCCCTTCACCCGCTTCGATCCCAGGTGCGCCCATCAGGCGGGTTCCAAGAACAGTTCCGTGAACCAAGTCGGAATCCGCCTTCTCATGCGGTTCCCACCGATGCGCAAGACGCTCGCCGGCTCAGGAGTCACATCCAGCGCCAACGCCGCCCTGCCAGATTTCCTGAAGCGCGACATACGCCATCTCCGGCTGCGAGTCCTCTGTTCACTCCTCGTCGCTGGCCGTCCGGGATCAGGTTCGCGACGATCCCACGCTCGGGCGGACTTCGGCGGATGAGAGCGGATTCGAGGCTCGACTAGACCGACGTGAGCGTCGCCGAGAGCGTTTGGCTGCCGAGCGCTGCGTCGAACTGGTACTGGCCGGCTGGCAATCCCGCTCCAACGGAGAGTGTGGTCTGCCCGGACGTCGAGCCAGCGGCGATCGAGATCGTGCTCACGCTGCTCGCCTGATACGTGACGGCCACCCCGATGCCGCCTTGTGGCGCGGGGGCCGTGAGGTCGACCTGGAAGACGAGGTTTGTTGCCTGCGAGCTCAGCATCGTCGGCGGGGTGATCGTGAACGCTGCCATCGTCGCGCCGCCACCCGCGCCGGTGACGTGTAGCGTTGCCGTCTGCGAGCTGCCGGCGAGCCGGCCCGTGAGCGTTACGTCGCCCGGGGGAGTGTCGGCCGGAACGGCGTACGGAGCGCTCGCCGACGTGGCGCCGCCGGGAACATCGACGTTCGGCACGCCCGCTGCCCCCGCAGCGGTCACCACGACGACGGCTCCACCGGCTGGAGTGCGCTGGGAGAGGTCCGCCTCAATTGTCGTCGTTTCGCCCGCCGCGACGGTCGCAGGGTTGATCGTCAGCGCGGTCAGCTGGGCCGGAGGGCCGGAGCCTTGGTCCTCCCACGTGTCGCCGAGCAGATGGCTCGACGCTGTCTTGCTCGCTTGCGGAACCGCAACCCCGCCAAAGAGCATGGCGCAACCTCTCGCCGTATCGAAGGCCATCGCGATCGACGACCGGGGACCCGGCCCGATGTCCTGGCGCTGCGCCCAGTGAGCGCCATCCCACTGCCACGTCCCGGCGAAGACCTTGGCGTTCGGGTCGCTGAGCGAGTCGACTCCGCCGTAGAGGAGCGCGACCGTCCCGTCGAAGACGAGAGCCGCCGACGCCGAGGGAGGCGGTCCGAAATGTGCCCGCTGCGTCCACATCGCGCCGTCCCACGCCCACGTGTCTCCGACGGCGCCGGAGCCGGTATCGCCACCGAAGAGGACGACCTCGCTCCGCACCGTGTCGCACACCTGGGCGTGCGAACGACGCGCGCTCGGGCCGGTGTCTTGCGCCTGCGTCCACGTCGTCCCGTCCCAGAGCCAGGTGTCGCCGCGAAGCGCGCTCGCCGCGGCGAGGCCGCCGAAGAGAACGCACTTCGTCGCGTTCGCATCGAACGCGATCTGCAGATCCGTGCGCGGATCCGGGCCGGTGTCCTCGACCTGCATCCAGGTTGCGCCGTCCCACTCCCAGGTGTCGCCCCTCGGCGTCCCGTCCGAGATCGCGCCGCCGAAGAGGACGATCCGCGACCGATTCGAATCGTACGCGAGCGCGTGGCCCGACCGCGCGACCGGACCGGTGTCCTCGAGCTGAGTCCAGTCCGTGCCGTCCCACTCCCACGTGTCGCCGAACACGGCACCCGCAAGCGTCGTGCCGCCGAAGAGCACAACCCGCCCTCGCGCGACGTCGTACGCGGCCGCAGCCCCGGCCCGCGGCCGCGGGCCGACATCTTGCTTCTGCGTCCAAAGAAGAGGCGCCACGGAGCGTGAAGTATCTCTCCTCGCCACCGCAAATGGAATCGCTCTACCGAGTGAACCGGCCGAGCTCGCCGTACCCGACGCATCTCGATGCCTGCTTCATCACGCCCGCCTTCGTTTCCTCGACGGTCGAGTATGCTGGGAGGTCGTGACAGGGATGTGGCCGTAGGTTGACGAGGTGACGAAGCGTCGACCTTCCGCAACGGGCGGCCCGTTTGCTGCTCTCCAGGGCATCAGGGCTGACCCACCTCTCTGGAATGCACCAACCGTGCTCCGCCAACAGTGGCACGAACTGGCGTACTTCCACTGGCCCTATGAACCCCACGCTGTGCAGACGTTGCTCCCGCCAGGGGTCACCGTCGACACCTTCGACGGAGCGGCCTGGGTCGGGCTGATCCCCTTCGAGATGCGCAGGGTGCGTGTCGGCCCGACGCCACCGATTCCGTGGCTCGGCAGCTTCATCGAGGTCAACGTCCGCACCTACGTCACCGACCCGAACGGCCGTCGGGCGGTGTGGTTCTTCTCGCTCGACGTACCCCGCTCGGCCATCGTCGCAGTCGCTCGGTCGGTGTTCGCGCTGCCGTACTGCTGGGCGTACGCCGACCACGAAGTCGACGACTTGCACCACCGGTACAGGATCGATCGGCGATGGCCTGGAAGGGGTCCGGCGATGGCCGACATGGCTTTCACGGTCGGCGATCGACTCGACGTCGAGGACGTGACGCCCCTCGATCACTTCCTGACCGCCCGATGGGCACTACTCACCCAGCGGCGAGGCCGTCTGCGCTACGGGCGGGTGCATCACCAGCGATGGCCGCTGCACCGCGTCGACGACGTGGTGGTGAGCCAGAACGTCATCGAAGCCGCCGGACTCACCGCCCCGATCGGAGAGCCGCATGCGCTCTGCTCGCCAGGTGTCGACGTGCGCGTGGCGTGGCTCCAAACCGTGCCGAATCCTGCACGGTAGCGCCGGTGGGTGAATGGTGCGTCTAGCCGTGTCTATGACGCAGGAGTCAGCCCGCCGCTCCCTGCCCCTTGACGGCCCAGCGAGCGGTCTGGCCTTCGGCAACGGAGAACGAAAATTGGGCCTTGCCACTCGCATCCGGCTTTGCGGGGTTGTAGGCTCGTCCGATGATCAGTGGATCCGGTCGGAGCACCCGTCTCAGCCCGATGCTGAGCATCTGCACGGAGAGGCACTGCACCAAGGTCGTGTTCGGACGAGGGTCCTGCCCTGAGCATGATCCGCAACCCCCTCCGGTGACTATGCACGAAACGCTGCTGAGCCAGGCCGCGACACACAGAGTGTCCGACACCGGGAAATCGTTTTCGATGAGCGGATCAGAAGAACCGCAAGCGTTCGAGAGGGTGGACTCGATTGGCGTCTGAGATCACGAATGCGTTGGCGGTGGTGAGCTTCGAGGAGACACCGCTTCTCGAGATCAGCGTGAAAGCTGCCGCGATCGACGCGCTTGGTTGGATCGAATATGACCGTCTGCCGCACCGATGGATCGTGAAATACGAGAAGGTCGTCGCACACGCTGATAGTCCCCCTGCCGACGAACTCAGAAATGTCATGGGCGACTATTGGGTCGATCCGTCCGACATTCCGGTTGCAGACCTTGTAACAACAACGGAGGAAGCGGAAGCCTGATCTCGTCACGTCTCGTCAGGTGGTGTGTGCGTTTGACTGTCTCATCCTCGTCTGGCGACTTCTCGGAATCCACCAACTGGTCGACGCCGGGCAACGAGCTCCTCACGCTGGCACGGCCGACCGTTCGGTAGTTCGCAGCGGCGGGATCAGCGGCGACCGACTCCGGCGGATACGGCCGCTCACCTGAATGACGCCAACGCCCGTCTCTTGCGGGCGCTCCCGGACGACGGTCGCGTCTGGGTGGCTCCCACGGCGATCAAAGACAAGGTCGGCCTGAGACCTTGCGTCGTCAACTTCCACACGACCGACGACGACGGACGGGCACTCGTCGACGTCGCGGTCGAACCGGGCTCGCGACAGCACCCAAGCTGAGGAGCGCCGCACGCTCGGCGCCGTGCGGACACCTTCCCCTTCCGGGGCTTCGCGCGGCCGCAGTGCATTCGATGTGACTCGTATTGGGCGATTTCTACTGTGGGGGAAACGCGATGACGACCGGCGGCGGCTCCTCCAGGTCACCCACGCGTTCCCCAGTCGACGCACGCGGCAGATTCGCCACCATTTTCGCTCAAGCTCGGGCCGTGACGTGACGATGCATGCCCGTATGACTGCGCATCCGTTCGTTCCCCTGTCGTCGCCCGGAGCTGGGCGTTCCTGGATCGATCGCTGGCTCGCTGCGTGTGGAGATCTCGCAGAGCTCGAGCGGACGCACCCGATGACCGACGCTGTGATCGACGAGATCGACGGACGCATGATCCGGGTCGGAGACAAGTGGCTCGCCGACTTCGCCTCGTGCAACTACCTCGGGTTCGACCTGGAGCAGGAGATCATCGATGTCGTTCCGGCCTTTCTGCAGAAGTGGGGAACGCATCCGAGCTGGTCGCGCCTGCTCGGCAGCCCGGTGCTGTACGAGCAGATCGAGGAACAACTCACCGAGCTGCTCGGGTGCGAGGACACGCTCGTCCTGCCGACCATCACGCTGATCCACATGTCGGTGATTCCGGTGCTCGCAGGCGGTGGGACGATCTTCATGGAGCATCGCGCGCACAAGACGATCTACGAAGGCTGCCAGTTCGCGGCCGCGCGCGGCGCCTCGATCGAGAAATTCCGGATCGACGACCTCGATGGGCTCGAGCAGCTCCTTCGAGGGAGCTCGTCGGGGCCTCGGCTCGTCTGCATCGACGGCGTCAACAGCATGACGGGCAACATGCCCGACCTCCCCGCCCTTGCCCGGTTGGCGCGATCCTACGATGCCATCTTGTACGTGGACGACGCGCACGGGTTCGGGGTGATCGGCGAACGAGCTCCGGACGAGCCGACGCCGTACGGCCTGCGTGGGAACAGCATCGTGCGTCACTTTGACGAGAGCTACGACCACATCGTCCTCGTGTCGGGATTCTCGAAATCGTACTCGTCGCTCGCCGCTTTCATCGCGTGCCCGACCGAGCTGAAACGGCTGCTCAAGACTGCCGCCTCGCCGTACCTCTATTCCGGTCCGTCTCCGGTTGCGTCGCTCGCCACGGTGCTGGCCGGCTTCGACGTGAACGCAAAGCGCGGGGAGTGCATCCGAGCCGATCTCTGGCGCAAGACCGAGAAGGTGCTCGATTGCCTCGACAGGCTGGGAGCGCACACTCCGAACCGATCGGGACTCCCGGTGATCGAGGTGCCGCTCGCGCGGCACGAGGAGATCGACGCTGTCGGCCGCTTCCTCTTCGACAACGGGATCTACGTCACATTGGCCGCGTATCCGCTCGTTCCCAAGGCCGAAGTCGGCTTCCGGATCCAGCCGACCGCTGCGAACACCGACGGCGAGATCGAGCGGTTGGTCGAGGTGCTCGGAATGCTGGCGGATCGCTTCGACCTGCAGCCCGCTCGTCGCGAGGAGCGGGCGGCATGAGCTGGCAAGCTCTACCGACTGCAGCAACCCACGATCGCGACAACACTTTCGGAGCTGGGCGGGTCGGCATCTGGTCGTTGCGAGGCGGCATCTGGGCGGTGTACCTCGGCGTCTCCGGAATCCTCGCCGCGCTCTACCTCTTCGCCTCACCGCTTGCCGGCAACGGGCCCCTGATCAACCTGCTCGGTCTCTCCTCGCCCGTCGCGATCGTGATCGGGATCGTCCTTCACCGCCCGAAGGTGGTCGCAGCATGGTGCCTCTTCGCGGTCGGGCAGTTCCTGTTCTTCGCCGGCGATCTCTATACGTACAGCTACCCGAAGCTCCTCGGTGCAGATGTGCCGTTCCCCTCGCCCGGGGATGCGATCTACCTTCTCGTCTATCCGGCGTTGATGGCCGGGTTGTTGATCCTCGTGAGCCACCGGAACCCGCGTCGCGACTGGGCCGGCGTGATCGACTCGCTCATCCTCACGATCGGCGTCGGACTGTTCTCATGGGTGTTTCTGATCGCACCGAACCTCCACGTCTCGGGGCTCTCGCTGCTCGCGACAGGAGTCTCGATTGCGTACCCGCTCGGCGATCTCCTGCTTCTTGCAGCGGCAATTCGGCTTGCCGTGGACACGGGCAAGCGAGCTCCCGCCTTCTACCTGCTGATCTCGAGCATCGTCTGCCTCTTCGTCACCGACTCGCTGTACGGGTACGCGCTGCTGAAGGGGACGTACCAGCACCAGCTGATCTACGACGCCGGCTGGATCGCGTACTACGTGCTCTGGGGCGCAGCCGCGCTGCACCCGTCGATGCGCACCCTCGAGCAACCGTCCGCCGAGGTGCGGGCGCGACTGACGACGCCCAGGCTCGGGCTCCTCGCCGGTGCCTGCCTGATCGCACCCGGCATCCGCTTCGTGGAGGACTACGGGAACGCGGACGTGATCGTCCTCGTCGTCGCGTCCGCTGCGTTGTTCCTGCTCGTACTCGCCCGCATGGCCGGTGTCGTCCGCCAGGAGGAGCGAGCAGCGAGCCGGGAGGTCGCGCTACGGAATGCGGGCGGCCAGCTGGTCGCAGCCGCCGGACACGAGCAGATCTACGAGGCGGCGATCTCGGCGGTGCAGCGGCTCCTCGGCCTCGGCGCCGGCGTGAGGCTCGCGTTCGCCTCGACCGCAGGCCCCGCCGTGGTAGCGGCGACGGACGGCGGTGAGGACAGACCACTGCCCGACGAGACGTGGGAGTGGCTCGAAACGACCCCGCCTAGGTTGCAGGTGGCCTTCCGAGATGTTCCGATCTGGGTTCGCAGCGAGCTTCGCGTTCCCGATGACGACACGTTGCTGCGGCTCCCTCTGTCCATGCGGGACGAGGTTCGCGGACACCTCGTGATCTGCTCTCCCGGCACCGCGCCACCCGAACTGGTCGACTCCCTGGAGAGCCTCGCTACGCAGATCTCGCTCGCGCTCGAAGCTGCATCACTGACCGAAGATCTCCACCGCCGCCAGAGCGAAGCGCGGTTCAGGTCACTCGTGGCCCATTCGAGCGACCTCATCACTGTCCTCGACGCGGACGGGATCGTCACGTATCAGAGCCCGTCGATCGAGCGTGTGCTCGGATACACGGTCGACAAGATCGAGGGCACCCGCTTCGAAGACCTTCTGGTCGAGGCCGACCGGCCTGGTCTGGCCCAGGTCATCACCGGAGCTTCTCGCGAGGGAATGGAAGCACATGTCATCGATTGCTCGTTGCGGCATCGCGACGGGACGTCGCTCCAGTTCGAGGTTCAGCATGCGGACCTCCTCGCAGACGAGCACATTCGAGGCATCGTCCTCAACAGCCGCGACGTCAGTGAGCGCAAGGCGTTCGAGGAACAGCTCGCGCATCAGGCGTTCCACGATCCGGTCACGAAGCTCGCCAATCGCCCGCTCTTCTCGGATCGAGTTCAGCATGCGCTCGCCCGCGCACAACGATCGGGAGCCACGGTCGCCGTCATGTTCATCGACCTGGATGATTTCAAGACCGTCAACGACAGTCTCGGTCACCCAGCGGGGGACAGCGTCCTCCGCGAGGTCGCGTCTCGGCTGGACACGGCCGTCCGGCCGACCGACACTGTGGCCCGTTTCGGTGGTGACGAGTTCGCGGTTCTTCTCGACGGCGTTCTCGATCTCCCGGACGCGGCCGATGCAGCCGCCCGGCTGCTGCGAGCCGTCGAGGCCGAGCTCGAGATCGACGGCAAGCAGGTGTTCCCGCGCGCGAGCATCGGCATCTGCCTGGTCGAGCCCGGGGGGCCGACGACGACCGCCGAGGAGCTGCTCCGAAACGCGGATGTGGCGATGTACATGGCGAAGCGTGATTGCAAGGGCAGCTACCGGGTCTTCGAGCCCGCGATGCACGAGCGGGTGCTCGAACGCCTCGAGCTGCGCTCGGACCTGCAGAAGGCGATCGGGCTGAACCAGCTCGCCGTTCACTATCAGCCGATCGTGCGTCTGCGCGAGGCCGAGATCTACGGGGTCGAGGCGCTGCTCCGGTGGGTGCACCCGACGCGCGGCAACATCACGCCCGACCAGTTCATCCCGCTCGCCGAGGAGAGCGGCTTGATCATCCCCATTGGTCGCTGGGTGCTCCAGGTGGCGTGTCGCGACGGCGCGATCATGCACGAACGGTTCCCTCGCGAGCGTCAGCTCACGATCAGCGTCAATCTCTCGGTCAGGCAGCTCCAGTCCGAGACCATCGTCGAGGACGTGAACGAGGCTCTCGTCTCGAGCGGGCTCCCTCCGTCTGCGCTGATCCTCGAGATCACGGAGTCGGTCATGCTGGCCGACACGGATCTCGCCGTGCGTCGTCTCCAGGATCTCAAGGAGCTCGGTGTTCGTCTCGCGATGGACGACTTCGGCACGGGCTACTCGTCGCTGAGCTACCTCGGCAAGTTCCCGGTCGAGATCCTCAAGATGGATCGCTCGTTCCTGGCATCCCGCGACAACGATGCTCTCGCCTCCGCGATCATCTCGCTGGGAGAGAACCTCGCACTCGACGTGGTCGCCGAGGGCATCGAGCACGCCGACCAGGCGTCGTGGCTGACCAACCAGGGGTGCGAGCTTGGCCAGGGCTTCCACTTCGCGCGGCCCATGGCGGATCACGCGCTCTACGAGTTCCTGATCGAGAAGAATGAAGCGGCATCGGGCGGGTTCACCGTGCAGCCCCAGTCCGATGCAGCATAGTTACGACGCGCTCGACCGCCCAGGAGGCCTTGCCCGAGCCAAGCTGCTGTCACCACTCCGCCATCGGGACTTCCGCGTCCTCTGGACGGGGATGGCCGTATCGCTTCTCGGCGATGGGATCTTCCTGATCGCGATGGCGTGGGAGGCGTACTCCCTGTGGAATGCGCCGGCGGCTCTCGCACTCGTCGGCATCGGCATGACCGTCCCGACGATCATCTTTCTCCTGCCCGGCGGGGTCGCGAGCGACCGTTTCGACCGCCGACGCGTCATGCTCGTCGCCGATCTCGTCCGCGCTGCGGCGGTCGGGATCCTCGCCTGGCTCGGTCTCGCAGGCTCGTTGCGGTTCTGGGAACTCGTGGCGCTCGTGGCGGTTTACGGATCCGCGAGCGCGTTCTTTATCCCCGCGTTCGATGCCGTCGTTCCCGATCTCCTGCCCGCGGAGGACCTCGCCGCTGCGAACTCTCTCGACCAGTTCGTCCGACCGATCGCGCTTCGGCTCGCAGGCCCTGCTCTGGGCGGCGTGCTCGTCGCGCTCGGAACGGGGATCGCATTCGCCGTCGATGCTTTCACGTTTGCGGCTTCTGCCGTCGCCGTGATGATGATGCACCCACCGGCCAGCCCATGGCGCGAGAGCCCCGAGCCTGCCCTCGTTGCGATGAAGTCGGGGCTGCGATTCGTCCGGCGACGCGTGTGGCTGTGGGGCACGTTGCTGTCGGCCGCCCTCGCGTATCTCGTCTTTCTCGGACCTGCCGAGGTGTTGCTGCCGTACGTCGTCAAGAACGACCTGCATGCTTCGGCCGGCGCGCTCGGGCTCGTGTTCGCCGCGGGCGGACTCGGTGCGGTCGGCGCAGCGATCTGCATGGGCCAAAGCAGAGAGCCACGACGGAACGTCACGTTCATGTACGTGACCTGGACGCTTGCCACGCTCGCGGTCGCCGGGTATGGGCTCGCGACGGCTGCATGGCAACTGATGGTTGCCTGTCTCGCCTTCAACGCATTCGAGACGGCGGGAACCATCGTCTGGGCGACGCTGAAGCAGCGCCATGTACCTGCCTCGATGCTCGGCCGCGTGTCGAGCCTTGACTGGCTGATCTCCATCGGACTCCTTCCGCTCTCTTTCGCCCTGACCGCACCCGTTGCGGGCGCGTTCGGTGTTCGAGCCACGCTCGTCGGGTCGGCCGTGCTCGGCGGAGCGATCACCCTCGCAGCGCTCCTTCTGCCGGGCATGCGGGACATCGAGCGCGCGTCGGAAGACCATGCCGTGTCGATGGAGCAAAGGATGCACGTCTCGAGCGTCGGCTCGTGACCGTTGGGCGTGCCGCGGATCTTCCATGGCCGGCTCCTATCGCCCCGGCGACACCGCCTTAGAACTCGAGTCAAATTGAAGTGACCCGGGTCAAGGACGCCAAGCAGCTCTTACAGGCCGAGCAGCTTGGCCTTGGCTGCCGTGAATTCCTCGTCTGTGAGCACGTGCTTCTGGTGGAGTTCGGACAGACGCTCCAGGCGGTCGAGGTCGTCGTGGGATGCCGACGCCGGCTGCTGCGAGGGGGCCGTCTGGGGTGCCTCCCCCGCCGTGCGCGTGGGTTGCGATCGCGGGCCGGGTCGCGGAATGTGGGAGCGGTGCTCGTGCTCCGCGTGCTTCGAGCGCCCGGTGCGGTTCGCATGTGCGGCAACGGCCGCCTCCGAGGCAGCCCGTCCGCGGGCGCTGACGCGGCCCCATCGCTCGTGGAGCCAGTGGCCGAGCGGCGGGCGCTCGGCATCCGGGAACTCGCGCAGCGTCTGTCGACGAAGGGCCACGATCAGGAAGCCGGCAATGGCGGCGAGGAACACGAACGCGGCGAAGCTCGTCAGCGAGTCGATCACGCCGGCGAGCAACAGGACGAGAACGACCGCTACCGCCACTCCGATCACGAAGCCCTGCGACTGGAGGTATGAGGCGATCGATCGCCGCACCGCCTTCGCCCGGTTGCCGGCCCCCATCAGAGCCGCCCACAGCAAGACGACAGCGCCGATCGCGAGGACGACCCACAGCGCGGCACGCAGGGGCTCCGTGAGGATCCGCCAGGCGGCGGCCGCTGCATCCCGCGCGTCGGGTTGGATCACGAGACGGTCGAGCACGACGCCGCGGACAACGCCCACGAGCAGGAGCAGGATCCCGGCTCCCACGGCAAGGCCGATGCCGATGTCCCGCACCGCTTTGCGCCTGCCGTCGCGGGCCTGCCAGATCGCCACGGTGTAGAGAGCGAGTGCGAGCAGCGGCAAGAACCAACCGGCAGCGTCGAGCCACCGCAATGCGCGCTGTACGACGCCGAGCTGGCCGGAGCGGACAACCTCGATGCTGCCCGCATCGGCCGGGATCTGCGCCGCAAGACCGGCGCCAAGCCCGATCCGCGAGGTCGCCTCCTCGAGAATCGGGCGCAGCTCGAGTCGGACGACTCCTCCCTCGGTCGTGACGCCGCTTCCACCACCCTTCACGACCGCGCTCACGAACTGCTTGTGTGCTTGTCGGTTGGCGCCTACCCAAAGGCTCTCGAGGAACGGCGTACGCAGCGCACGGTCGAGCGCCTGATAGGCACCCTGGCGGAGCGCTGCGGCCGCCAGGTTGGAATAGGGGTCAGCCGCCGTTGGCAGCACCTTCTTCAGCTCCGCCGAGACATCGACGCGGCGATAGAGCTCATCGACCGCATAGTTCGTCACAGCCGTGCGAACCGCGGGATCCTGAAGCAGCTTCCCGCTCGTCTGCGCATAGACATTCGTATCGAGCACCTGGCGTTGCACCCACACCGCCAGGACAGACGCCAGCGCGACAACGGTCGCCACAACCACGAGCGCGCGCACGAGCCCGCGGCGCAGATGGGCCGACCCTGTCCCCTCCTGCAACCCGGGGGTCGCGTGTGCAGCTTCAGCCTTCAATCTCCGCCCAACAGTACTGCGAAGCGGCGCCACGCCCCGGAAAGCCCCTCGACCGAACGAATCCTCCGGCTCCGCGCCGAAGCCCGGTTCGAGCAAGAACGCGCGGCACGTCACGACCCGAAACCACGCACCGGGGCTACCGCGGTCGCCCCGGATGCGTGGCCGGACGCAGGCATTGAAGGGGAGCCTCTCTCGGCTGGGCGGTCGGCGCCTGATCCGAAGCGGCGCCGACGCAGCTCTTGGCGAACGGTGGAAAGACGAGTACCGTCTGCATATGGCCCAGGACGAGTTCACCGCGAGAACCCTTCGACCGGAGGACGTGACGAGTCACGGCCTCCCGGTGACCGTGCGCGGGTACGACAGGGACAAGGTCGATCGGCTGCTCGCGCGCGTCGCCGAGGAGTACGCCACGACCCGACTGCAGAACACTGCGCTCCGTGAGCAATTGCGCTCGCTCGAGGCCGAGGTCGCCGCCGCTGAGGCCGAAGCCGCAGCGAGTGCCAGAGCGGTCGCCGAGCTGATGCGGGGCCCTTCGACACAGGCCAACCAGCCGACGCGATCGGACACCGACGATTTCGACGGCCGCCAGGAGCTCGCCCGGCAGGAGCGCGACCGAGCCCTCACCGAGCTCACGGCGGAGTCCGAGCGGGTGAGCGAGCTCCAGGCTCGACTGCGTGAGATCGACACGCCGCCCGCCGAGCCCCAGGCGCCTGCGCCTGTCCGAGCGACAGAGAGCGACGCCGCAGAGCTCCTGATCGCCGCCACCCGCGCGGCGGAAGACGTCCGTCAGGCGGCCCGGGCGCGTGCGTTACGGACATTGACGAAGGCACGTGAGCTCTCCGCCCTCGTCCACGCCCAGACGGAGCGGGAGCAGACGGAGCTTGTCGAGCTCGAGACCCGCCGCGAACAGGCGCAGCAGGAGCTGGATGAGAGTGTCACTCGCGCCCACGCAGCGGCCGCCCGGTTCGCCGCGCACGCCGAGAACGAGCGGAACCGGGTGCGCGACCTCCTGACCGGGATGCTGACCTCGCTCGATGCCGAGCTCGACCAGATCCCGCCCGGCGATCTCCTGGCCGACCTCGGGGCTCGCCTCGAGGAGAAAACAAACCCGACGCCAGCCTGATCGGAGCACCTGCTTCGAAGCTGAGCTTCGCCTACTGCGATGGCGATCGAATCGACCGCCGGCATGCTCGATCCGCGGCGGACGCGCCACCACACGAGCTAGCGCGGGGCTGCCGCGGCGTTCGAGGATAGTCCCTCCTGCGCGGTGACGATGACTACGCGATCATCGCCGTCGTCGATCTCGTAGACGATCACCATCCATCTCCAGGGGCCGAGGACGAAGCGAAAGCCCGCCCACTCCTCACCTTCGAGCTCCGGGCCGAGCCGTGGAAACTGCTGGAGCGACCGCAGGGAGCGCCTGATGCGATCGTTCGTGTCAGCACACTTTGGCACGTTGGGTGTAGGGCAAAGGAGGAAATCGACCCGGCTGCCGGCTGACCCCGGTCTCGGGCTCCGGAAACCTCCGCTCCCGCCTCGGCCATACTCCGGGGATGGAACCCGAGTCCCACCGGCTCGATCGCGAGGGATTGTTGGCCGACCGTCGGGTCGTTGCAGAACGTGTGCGCCGCGAGGTTGATGAAGCGGTCGCGGCCGCCGCACAGAAGCGCAGCATCTTCTTCGAAGCGTTCATGAACCGGATGCGCTTGGAGGCCCAGGCGCAGCGAGACCGTGCGCGCGTCGTTGCCGGATCGCAGGCGGCACCCGTGCCCGGCCATGCCAAGGGCTCTTCGCGGGTGGCGTCGGGAGCGAGCCAGACAGAGGGGCGAGACGAGATCGAGGTGGAGCCGCGTGCGGTTGCCTCGGCCGTCGGCGCGGGCTGAGCGAACGCTGCGCCGACGGGAGCGTCGTTTCGACGATCCCACTTCGAGACCAGGGCGCTTGAACCAATTCTCCACCCTCTGCCGGCTTTCGTCCACAATGGGACGGTGTCCGAGCAGACGGAGTTGATCCAGCGAGGCGCCGTCCCCGAGCTCGCGGTCGGAACACGACTTTCTCTCGCGGCATCCGCAGAACCGGCACTCGTCGGCCTCGCCGGGTTCTTGCTCGCATCGGTCCTGGCGGCTTCTGACGGCGGCTACTTCTCCGACTCGTGGGCGTGGCTCGCATTCGTCTCGCTCACCCTCGCCACGCTGCGCCTGATTCTCGCCCCGGCTCTGCGGCTGCGCCGGCTCGACTGGGCCTTCGCGGGCGGCCTGGGCGCGTTCGCGGCCTGGGTCGCACTCTCCACCCTCCGGGCTCCGGCGGCGACGCCGGCCCTCGACGCGACGCTCCTCGATGCCTCGTACGCCGCTGTTGTGCTCGCGCTGTTGCTTCTCGTCCGGCGGCGCACGGTGGGCGCGTTGCTCTTCGGCGCCCTGCTCGGGGTGACGGTCGTCGCGAGCTACTCGCTGCTGACGCGCCTGCATCCCGACTGGGTCGGCAACTGGGATCCGGTGGCACTGTCCGAGGGGTACAGGCTCTCGGGACCTGTCGGCTACTGGAACGCGCTCGGTCTGTACTCGGCGATGGGTGTTCTGCTGGCACTCGGCCTGGTCGCGCGTTCGCCGAGTCGTGTCGTTCAAGCGGTCGCGGGCGCCGTGCCCGTGCTGCTCGTGCCGACGATTCTGTTCACCTTCAGCCGTGGCGCCTGGCTCGCCCTCACCGTCGGCCTCGTGGCGGCAATCGTCGTCGACCCCCGCCGGCTGCAGCTCGCGGCAGCTGCACTCGTTCTGGCGCCCTGGCCCGCAGCGGTGCTGCTCGCTGTCTCGAGGTCCGACCACCTCACGGAGCGAGCGATTACGCTCTCACAGGCCTCGGCGGAGGGAGGCCCCCTGATCGGCTGGATCCTGGCGCTCTCGCTCGTCTCCGCGGCCGCGGCCGTCGCGTTTCGGGTCGCCTGCGGTCGTGTGCGGCTGTCGGCATCCGTCCATCGGATGATCGGAGCGACGGTGCTGGCCGTGGCAGCGGTCGGGGCGATCGTGGTTTTCGCAACGTACGGAGCGCCCTGGACGCTCGTGCACAGGGCCGCCGACTCGTTCACGTCGGGGTCGGGGAGAGAAGGCAACGCAACGGCCCGGCTGTTCAGCGTGTCCTCGAACGGCCGCGTCGTGCTCTGGCACGTCTCGATCCACCAGTTCAAGCAACATCCCGTGCGGGGCGAAGGGGCAGGGAGCTACGAAGCTGCCTGGAACCAGCGCCGGCCGGCCGAGGGCATCGCCCGCAACGCGCATAGCCTCTACCTCGAGGTGCTCGGCGAGCTCGGCATCGTCGGGCTCGTGTTGCTCGTGTCGGCGCTCGGCGTTCCGCTCGTAGCAGCCGTCCGCGCCCGCAGCGCAACCTACGCGGCCCCGGCGCTCGCGGCGTACGTGGCATTTCTCGCCGTCGCAGCCGTCGACTGGGACTGGCAGCTTGCAGGCGTCACGGTGGTCGGGCTGCTGGCAGCGGTCGGCATTGTCGTGTCCGCGCGCGGTGACGACGCCGACGTGGAGCCGCGGAGAGTCGCCCGTGTGGCCCTGCCCGCCGCCACGGGAGTGTTGGCGCTCCTGGCCTTGGCGGCGGTGCTGTCGACCGTGCCGCTTGCGCGTGCCAACGCCGCCTACGACCGGCTCGATTTCAGGGAGGCTGCCAAACAGGCTCAGACGGCGTCAGACTGGGCGCCGTGGTCGTCGGAGGCGCTCGACGTTCTCGGCCGCTCCCAGCTCGCCGAGGGGCAGCTGGTCGAGGCGCGCGCTTCCTTCCGGCGTACCGTCGAGAAGAGCCCGAACAACTGGGTGCTATGGCGCGACCTGGCCGCCGCCGCGCCGACCGCGCAGGCCCGCGTCGCCCTGCGTCGGGCGCGGGCGCTGAACCCACTCGAGTCGGAGCTGAAACAGCTGCAGGAGGCGCTCGCGACGCCTCCGGTGAAAAAGCCGTGAACACCCGACTGTAAGAAATCCGCCGGCAGGACGGTAGTAGTTGTAGATGATCCGATTTTTCAACCGTGACGACTTCTCCGATCTCGAGTCCGAGCTCCGAGAGAGCCGTCCCGAGCCGCGCGAGGAGCTTCTCGACGAGCTCGTCTCCCGCGTCCAGCGCGTCCCGACCCGTGTTCCGACCAGAAGGCGCCCGCGGTTCGCGGCCGCACTCGTGTTCTCCGTTGTCGTCCTCGTTGCACTCGCAGCGTTCGGCGGCGTCGGCTACGCGAAGTCGTCGCTCGTCTCCGCTGCAAGGAGCTCCGGACACGTTGTGACCGTAATGGTCAACGGGGGCGACGGGAAGCAGAACTTCCGTCAGCGTGGCAATGCAGGTCGGAGCGACAAACCGGCCGACAATGGCAACGGATCCGAGAACCAGGGCCAGAGCAGTGACACCGGCGGCGGGAACAGCGCGGACGCAGCCCGTTTCAGCGGCCGGGGTGATGATGACGAGGATAACCACTCGCCCCCGTGGATGCACCAGTATTCGCGGTACGTGGTCATCTGCTACCCGTTCCGGTTCAGGAACCGCACCTTCTACCGCACCATCGTTGTCCCGCGGCTCTTCCTCGGCTACTTCGTGCCGCCCGGAACGCTCGGGCGCTGTGTTCTCGGCCCCCAGCCGTAGGGCGTCAGCCGCCGGCAGCCGCGCCGCCCTCCGGCTTCTCGAGCGACGCCCGTAGCCGGCCGAGCGCACGGTGGACGGCGACGTCCACCGCACCCGGCCTGAGGTCGAGAATCCGGCCGATCTCCTTCGACGAGAAGTCGCCACCAAAGCGCAGCGCGATCAGCTCGCGGCTTCGGTCGTCGAGCGTGGCGAGTGCCACCGCCAGGTCGACGCGAATCTCGCTGCCGGCTGCGAGCCCGTCGGCATAACCTGCGGGCGCGTCGAGCCCGTAAAGGTCCGTCTTTGCGGCGCTGCCGAACTGGTCCGCAATGCATCGGTTCGCGATCCCCGCCAGCCAGGCGGCCGCGGTTCCCCGTCGCGGGTCGTAGGACGAGCGGTACTTGAGCGCCCGTTCGATCGTCTCCGAGACGACGTCCTCGGCGTCGGGCCCGGGGCCGATCCGGTAGGCGACGTAGCCGTAGAGACGGCGGATTGCCTCCTCGGGATGCTCGAGTGGGTCCGCTGCCATCCATCCACGGTACGCACGAAGCGCTCGGCTAGCAATCAGGTGGCTCGTTCGAGGGGTTACACAAACAGGTACGGAGCCGTATGATGGAGCAGCCGTTCGACTCCGTCTTTGGGCGGACTGTTAAACTCCCGTTTCCGGGGGAACGTCTTCGGTCTCGGGGGATCGCTAGGGGGAATCAGTTGTGACCGTCGCCGGAAGCCACGGAAACCCGACCGCGATCAATGCCGGTCGGATCCTAAGAAGAAATGTATGGATCGTCGTTCTGACGACCCTCATCGTCACGGCGCTCTCGATCGTCTTCTCGCTCCGCCAGGCTCCCTCCTATCAGGCCTCCGCGCAGGTGCTCCTGAACTACCAGAACCTCGCGACCGGCTTCGCGGGAGTCCAGGACCTACGCGCGCAGGGCCAGGATCCCGTTCGTGCCGCGGCGACCCAAACCCAGATCGCAATGTCGCCCGCCGTCGCCCGGCGTGTGGTCGAGAAGGCGGATGTCGCAGGCCTGACCACCGGGGGTTTCCTGAGCGCGGCGGCGGTCACCGCCGGCAGTAACTCCGACACGCTCAACTTCCAGGTCACCTACTCCGAGCCGAGCCTCGCTGCCGACCTCGCGAATCTGCACGCCCGTGCGTACATCGCGTCGCGCCAGCAGCTGGACACGAGCGCTCTCGCGGCCGCGCGGAAGGTGCTGCAGCAGCGAATTGACGCTCTTCGCGGGACGCCCGGGAGCGATCCGGCGCTGCTCACGCCGCTCCTCGCGCGCGAGCAGGAGCTGCAGACACTGGAAGCCCTGCAAACAGCCAACGCGTCGCTCCTGAGACCAGCGAGCGGCGCCGTGCAGGTGCAGCCGAAGCCGGTTCGCAACGCGGTGCTCGGGGTCATCCTCGGGTTCATGCTCGGAATCGGCCTCGCGTTTGCGCGGGACGCGTTCGATACCCGCGTGCGCTCCGCCGACGACGTCGGTGACGAGCTCGGAGTCCCGCTGCTCGCGCGGCTGCCGGCCCCGCGGAAAAACCTCCGCACGACGAACACCCTCGTGATGATGGCCGACCCGCGCGGGCACCAGTCGGAAGCGTTCCGGATGCTCCGTTCCAACCTCGAGTTCGTCAACCTCGACCGCGGCGCCCGCACGATCCTCGTCACGAGCGCCCTCGAGAAGGAAGGCAAATCGACCACCGTCTCCAACCTCGCCGTCACCCTTGCCCGCGCAGGAAAACGCGTTGCGCTCGTCGATCTCGACCTCCGACGCCCGGCGATACGCCAGTTCTTCGGTATCGACGCCGCACATCCCGGGGTCACAAACGTCGTGCTCGGCCAGGAGACCATCGAACAGGCCCTTGTCGAGGTGTTCCACTCAGAGGCGGGTGGCGGCGTCGACTACATGGATCACCCTCCGTCGAACGGGAACGGTTCGCATGCGGACGAGGGTGCAGATGGTGTTCTCGCCGTCCTCGTCGCAGGAGCCTCGCCCCCCGACCCGGGCGAGTTCGTCGGCTCGCCGCGGCTGTCCCGGCTGCTCGCGGAACTCGCCGTGCGCTTCGACGTCGTCCTGATCGACACGCCCCCGCTGCTCTCGGTCGGAGACGCGATGACCCTCAGCGCGCACGTCGACGGGATGATCGCCGTCGCCCGCCTCGAGCTGCTCAAGCGGCCCGTGTTGCAGGAGCTCTCCCGCGCGCTCGCGACCTGCCCCTCGCTTAAGCTCGGCTACATCGTCACCGGTGCCGAATCGGAGCCGGGTTACGAGGGAACGGGGTATCAGTACTACGATCGCGCCGACGGCTACGACGTCAACCTTCCTCTTCCGACACAGAGCGAGACGAAGGTCTGATGCTCGGACGGCTCACCAACCTGTGGGGTAGCCCGGCGAGGGCAGGCCACTAGGTGCCCGGTTCCGTCATCGACCCGGTTGCCGAGCAGATGCCCGTCGACGCCCCCGAACCTTCCGGGGACGAACCGCTTGCTACGCCGAGAAAGCCATACGACGCCGCTTCGTCACCGCGGCAGCGACACCGGCGAGGCTGGGTCGTCCGCCGGAAGCTGATTGCCGCCGACCTGCTCGGCCTCGCGGGAGCGTTTCTGCTGCTCCAGGTGCTGCTCGGCTCGTCGTCGAACAACAGCGGCCGGGTGACGCTCGACGGAGAGCTGCTCGTGTTCGCCTGTCTCCTGCCCGTCTGGCTCGTGCTTGCACAGGCAATGGGGTTGTACAACCGCGACGAGGAGCGGCCGGAGCACACGACGGTCGACGATCTCGTCGGCGTCTTCATGCTCGTGACGATGGGCGTGTGGCTGAACTTCGTCGCTGCTTACGCCACCGGGCTCACCACTCCTGACCTCGAGAAGTGGATCTACTTCTGGGCGCTCGCAATTGCGTTCGTGGCCTTCGCACGATCCGGCGCACGGTTCATTGCCCGGCGCAGCTCCGAGTACATCCAGAACGCCGTCATCGTCGGTACCGATCGCACCGGACAGATCATCGCGCGCAAGCTCATGCAGCATCCGGAGTTCCGGATCAACGTGGTGGGCTTCGTCGACGGGACGCCGCGCACGCTCCGCCCGGACGTCGAGCACCTTCCCGTCGTTGGTGATGCAACCGAGATCTTCGAGCTCATCGACCGCTACGACCTCGACCGTGTCGTCTTTGCGTTCTCCGGTCCTACCGAGCGGGAGATGATGCAGCTTGCACGGCGACTTCCGGCTCTCGGCGTGCAGGTGGACATCGTGCCGCGATTCTTCGAGGCGCTCGGGCCGAACACAAGCCTGACGTCACTCGAGGGCGTCCAGCTCGTCAGCATGCCGCCCACGCACCTGAGCCGCGGCGCCCTGCTGCTCAAGCGCGTCTTCGACGTGGTCGTCGCATCGATCCTGCTTCTCTTCCTCTGGCCCGTGCTTCTCGTGATAGCGCTGTGGGTCAAGCGTGACTCGCCTGGGCCGGTGCTCTTCACGCAGACACGCCTGGGCCTCGATCAGCGCCCGTTTCGCGCCTTCAAGTTCAGGACGATGCGAGCCGACACCTCGCAGGACGAGCATCGCGACTACATCCGGCGTGCCATGGACACGGAGGCCTCGTCCGAGGACAACGGGGTGTTCAAGCTCGAGCGCGGCGACGTGGTCACGCGCTCGGGCCGCTGGCTTCGCAAGACGAGCCTCGACGAGCTGCCACAGCTCTTCAACGTCCTGCGCGGCGACATGTCACTCGTCGGCCCGCGCCCGTGCATCCCGTACGAGACCGAGCACTTCCGGCCGCACCACTTCGAGCGGTTCTCCGTGCCGGCCGGGATCACGGGCCTCTGGCAGGTGAAGGCGCGCGCCCGCTCGCCGTTCATCGAGGCGCTCGAAATGGACGTGCTCTACGCCCGCAGCTGGTCGTTCGGGCGCGACGTCATGCTGCTGCTGCAGACGCCCGTGCAGGTTTTCCGTCCGAAGGCAACGCGATGAGCGCGCCGCTGCGTGTCGCCGTCGT
>JBBQRN010000041.1:0-24642 GCA_038214705.1 Gaiellales bacterium
GCCACCCTGGTAGTCGAGGAACGCGAGATCGCGCGAGAGGCGAGCGAGCGGCGCATCGTCGTGGTCGATCATCCAGGTGTCCAGCACGAGACCCCCGTTCGCTGTCTCAGAGAGGCGCAAGATGCGGGTCTGCTGCGGAAAGTCCACGAGCGAGGAGGTTCCGATCAGCCAGTAGCCGCCCACGGCGGTGGGTCGAGGGGTGATCCGGTTGCGATGAGTGTCTCCCGAGATCGCGGCGACGACGTCGGGGTCGCCGTCGAGCACCGCCAGGGTGGCTTCCCCGCCCACTGCGCTGGTCAGCGGGCCGTGAGAGAAGACGACGACGCGATCCCGTCCTGCGGCTGCGAGCGCGGACCGCAGCCACCCGACCTGCGCCGGCCGAACGAGCCCCGAGGCGCCTGCGTCACGGCGAACGGTGTCGAGCGCAATCCCGGTCACACCGGGCGCGATGCGGAAGCGATAGTCGAGCAGTCGGCCGCTGCCGCCCACTCCGCTCGCGTGTCGGAGACGTGACAGAACCGCGGACGTAGCGAGCGGGGCCCGCCGTGGATCGGGTGTCACGGCGACCGAGGGCCCGGGGAGGCCGTTGGCGAGGAGAAGATCGATGAAGTCGGGAGCGAGGCCGAGCACACGCGCGTCGGCCACCGTGTTCGGATCGAGAGCAACGAGCTTGCGTCGGCCGAGGGCGAACGAGCGGATCCGTGGGGTGGATGCCAGGTTCCCCTGGACGAGGAGGTCATGGTTGCCAACGAGCGGGAACCAGGGTGCGCGCAGGCCGGGAGCCGAGAATGGCTGTTGGGCAGCCTCCAGGAGGCCCGGGTGGCGCGGCGGGTCGACCCCGGGGCGGTAGTAGAAAGGATCCGGGTTTGCGTTGCGTTGCACGCCTTCGTAGCGCCGGGCGCCGCTACCCGGGTCGACCCACCCACCGGCGAGCACGCCGAGCGCCGCGGCGAGCTCGTTCTGCTGCGTGTTGTCGACAATGTCGCCCGTCACGACGACCGCCTGCAGCGGCACGCGGTTCAACGACCGGACGGCAGCCGCCAGCACCTGCGTCGTAAGCGCTTCCTGGGGCCGGAACGCCGACGTGAAGGGCTTGCCGAAGCGGTCGAGGAACTCGACGCGTGCGGGCGACTCCTCGTCGATAATATGCGTATCGGTGATCTGGGCGAAGAGCGCCAGCTGACGGGCACGTGGTGCCGCCGGTGCAAGCTCGGTGCGCGGCAGGAGGGGCTCGCCGGGCCCGCGCTCGAGGACACCGTCGCCGTTGCGGTCGACCCACGTGGCCGTGAGCGTGGAGCCGGTCGCCTGCGGTGCCGGGTCGTTCCGGCCACGCGTCCAGAACCCCACGGCGACGGCGACGGCGACGAGGAGAAGAGCGAGCGCGCCCGCCCCGGCGAACAGGACACGCCCTCTCATCCGATCCAGCCCCAGCGCACCCACTGGACGGTCGCGAGCACGAGCAGGACCGCGCTTACCGCGACGATCACGCGATGCACGCGCCGCGAGTCGCCGATCGTGCCGAGCGCGAGGAAGAACGGGAACACGACGAGCCCGAAGCGAGGCAGCGAGAGGAGCGGCGAGGGACCGGCGGGGAAGCTCAGGGGCAACGCCAGGCTGACGGCCGCGAAGAGGCCGTACGGCGCGCCGAGCCGGCGCCAGGCAACGACCGTGAGCCAGAGGAACAGCACCAGAAAGGCCACGTTGAGCAGCTCGCTCGGCCAGAGCAGATCCGGGCCGCCGGGGTCGCCCAGCTCGGTGATCGTTGTCCAGCCCTTGCCGACGCCGTGCCAGATGCCGCCGAGCGGTCCGGCGGGCGAGAGGTGCCGCTGCCACAGAGCCTGGGCGTGCACGAGGTCGCCGAGCCCGCCCCGCGAGTTCCACACGACGAGCAGGTGCGAGCTCGCAAGCGCTGGTGCGAGCGCAAGGGAGAGGAGTGCCCGGCGACGGTCGGGTGCGCGCCAGGCGAGCAGCAGGAGAGCGGGCAGCAGAGCAACGCCGGCGACCCGGGTCAGGATCGCGAGCCCTGCCGCACCCCCGGCGGCGAGGAAGCGGCCGCGCTCGGCAGCGAGGAACGCGGCGAGCGTGAGCGCGAGGTAGAGCGACTCGCTGTACACGGCGCCCAGGAAGAACGCCGTCGGGAACAGCGCGAGGTAGAGCACGGCTCGCCGTGCGGCCGGCAGACCGACGAGCGGGGCGCCCAGCCGCTCGAGCATGACGAGCGCGCCGAGCGCCGCGGCAAGCGAGATCAGGACTCCCGCGAGGAGGTCGTGGCCGCCAAGGAGCGTTCCGAGACCGGCGATCAGCAGCGGGTAGAGGGGCCAGAACGCGAGGGTCTGTGCGGCGCCGTGGTAGCCGTGCTCGGCGATCGTCAGGTACCACACGCTGTCCCAGCGAGCCCAGACGTCGATCGGGCGGCCGATGTCGTGGAGGAGCGGGCTCGCCCCCTCGCGCGCCAGACGCTCGTGAGCGGGCAGCAGGAGGGCGAGCAGCGCCACCCCGAAGAGCGCAACCCGTGTCCACAGGAACGTCGCCACCGGATACGAGAGCCCGCGCTTCATCGCCGCCAGCTCGAGATCGGCCCGTCCCGGGCGAGCAGCGCCCACCCCTGTCGGCGCAGCGCAGCCTCGGCGGCGTCCCCGCAGCCCGGCGCGAACCAACCGCTCTGGGCGTAGAGGCCCCGGTGGACGACGACGAACCGCACGCCGAGCGCCGGTCGGATCGAGCCGCGACCACACGAGACGCCCCTCAGGTCGCGCGCCAGCACTTCGGCACTACGCCTGGCGGTCGTCGAATACCCCTGAGGTCGCTGGCGGGGCGACTGCCGCGCGTACGCGAGATAGACGCTGCCGAAGTGAATCCCAGGCCTGAACACGGGAAGCTCGAACATCCGCCCCTCGCCACGGATCGCCGCGTAGGCGGCGCTAGCTCGATCGGGCGCGACGGCGCCGAACACGGGTACGCGCAGGTCGACACCCAGGGCGAGGATGGCCACCGCGGCAACGGCTGCCGCAGGGACTCGCAACCGGCTCCTGCACAGCGCATCGACGGCCAGGGCGACAAGCGCTGCGACGGCCAGGCACGCGATCGGCAGCAGCCGCTCGGGCACGCGGGCCGATTGCAGCGGCGGCAGGAGACGCCAGAGCAGCCTGTACAGCGGCGTGTTGGCTCCGAGCGCGAGCACCGAGGGGACGATCGCCGCGAGTCCCAGGAACACCGCCAAGCCGCGACGACGCGCTACGACGACGAGCCCCGCCAGGGCGAGTAGCGGCACCATCCACCCGACGAAGACGAGCTCCTCCACGCCCGATCCGACTCCGCGGGTGAAGAAGTCCGACAGCTCGGCCGAGTAGCGTCGCACCTGGCCGAAGTCACGCCCGTCGCCGGCGACCGAGCTCGCGACGACGACGCGCTGGACGAGCAGCCCGCAACCCACGGCAACGGCCGGTGCGATCGCAGCTCGCGGCCAGTCCGCCCGGGCAACGCGCGCCCAGGTGTAACCGAGTGCGAGCACGACGGCACCCATCGCGAGGTGAATCTGGCCCGAGAGTGGAATTGCAACAAGCGCGAGCGCAGCCCAGGCGAATCGTCGGCGCTCGAGCGCCAGAAGCACGGCCGGCAGGAGGAACGCGATCAGCCCGAGCAGATGCCCGGTCGACTGACCGACGCGGTAGGGGGCGAGGGCGAATGCGACCCCGCCGACGAGGGCCGCCGCCCGGCCGACGTCGAGGGCGCGGAGCCACCAGCAGGTCAAGCCGCCGGCTGCGACGAACGAGAGCAACACGACCAGGTCGTACGCCCAGATGTGGCCGAAGAGTCGGTCGAACGCCCAGTAGGGCGACGCCAGCAACCAGCCCTGCAGGTTCGGCGCGGCGTGAGCCTCGGGCCGGAACGAGTACGGATCGGCCCACGGGACGGCGCCGTGCGCAAGCTGGTGACCGGGGAGCCAGAAGGCCCAGGCGAGCTGAAGGTGATCGCCCGCGGCGGCTTCGCCGAAACCGCGCGAAGGACGAGCCAGATAGTGCCCGTCGATGTGCTCGACCGCAGGCCACGTCGCCCAGAGCGCGCAGCCCGCGTAGACGACACACGCCAGGGCGACGAAACCGCTGCGAACCGATCGGTGGGCGGGCGCCATGGCTTGCGTGACCGTACCGCCTCCGACGTCTCACCCTACGAGGCTAGGAGGCGTTCGGCCGCAAGCAAGATCGCCAACGCCGTCTGGCCTTCGGCAAAGCCGCCCCGCCGGGCCAGCGCAAACGCCTCGGACGATGGCATCCGGACGAGCGTCACGGCCTCACCCTCCTCCGGATCGGCCGCACCGACGGAGACCCCGGTGGCGAGCCAGGCATCGGAGCGGAGGCTGAGGTGCGCGCTGGAGGAGAAGAACGTCGTCAGGTGCTGCCACGAGGCCGCCTCACCGCCGACTTCCTCGCGAAGCTCCCGCTGCGCCGCCTCGAGCGACGACTCGCCGTCGACGACCGATCCGGCAGGCACCTCGAGCGTCCAGTCCCGGACTGGATGCCGGTACTGGCGGACGAGCAGCAGATCGTCGTCGGCCGTCAAGGCCGCGACGAAGACGGCCCGCGGCGCGCCGAGGTACGTGTACGTCGTCTCGCGCCCCTGCCAGCGAAACCGGTCTGCGATGACGTCACGCCACGGCGACCCGGAAAGGAGCTCGCTCGGCCCGGGTTCGAGCGGCGGTGGTGCCGGGATCGACGCTCCCAGCCGGTCGAGCAAGAGGGCTGTGCGGGGAGCCTGCTCGACTCTGACCTCCTCTCGCGCGAACGAGAGATCGACGAGAGTGTCGATGTCCCGCCAGAGCGGGAGCTCCACGACGCTGAGCCCTGCATCCTCGGAGCGCCGGCGCGTGACGGCGTGGACGGCCGGGGTCGACCACGGGATGCCCTCGAACGGAGCGGCGTGGGCCTCGCGCATCGCGATCAGCCAGTAGCCGCCGTCGACCGCGGGCCCGAGCACCACGTCGGCGCCGTCGGCGAGTGCCGCAAACGCCGTTGCAAGCGAGCCGGGAGGTAGGCCGGGCACGTCTGACGAGACGATCGCGACCGGGCCGTCCTCGACATGATTCGCGATGCCGAGCCGAAGCGCGTCTGCAAGCCCCCGCCCTTCCTGGCGGACGAGGCCGATTCCCGGCGAGAGCTCCGCGAGCGGCGCCTCGTCGGCGGGGTCGGCATGGAGGATCCGGACGTCCACGACCTCGCGCCGGCAGGCATCGATCGTGTCGAGCAGCAGCGCCTCGTGCAGCGCGGCCGCATCGGCGGGCGTGAGCGGCGGCACCAGGCGGGTCTTCGACCGGCCGCCGGCAGGCGCCTTGGCGACGACCAGGACGAGCTCAGTCATTCCGCGCACCCGCCTTGATCCAGGCGGTGATCGTGGCACGGTCATCCTTCGTCAGCACTCCACGCAGCGACGGATCGGGCGGGTGGGTCAGAAGGTAGGAGACGTCGGGCCTGCCGGGGACGACCCGCTCGAAGGCGGGACGCGTGGCCGCCGACACCCGGACGAGATCACCGTAGGAGCGGCCACGCCGGAGGTCGAGGTACGGATAGGCCACCGGGTGACACGCGATGCACTTCGCGTCGAAGATCGGCTGCACATCGGCACCGAACCGTGGCGTGCCCGCCCCTGCGGTGCCGAGCAGGACGATCGATCCCGCTGCCGCGGCGGCGACGGCCACGGCGAGGAGAGCGATCAGCCAGCGACGGTGAGGAAGCTCGAGACGTCGCACTGCTTGTCGACCGCCATGAAGACCCAGGGCCCGGGGAGCGCCGAGGGCGCCGTCGCAGTCCAGCGGCCGGGTGCGTTGCCCGCGTTGTGCAGCTCGACTGCGACGCCGGCTCCGGGGTTGAGGGCGAGGACGTAGTTGCCGTCGATGTTCGAGCCGGCCACGATGAGCGAGAGCTCCTTGCCGGCGACCGAAGGCTTCGAGATCGTCGGATTCGGAATCACTCGGTTCGGCAGCCCCACGTTGAGCGTCTGTGTCTCGCCATCCTTGAGCGCCACGATCCGGGTCACATAGATCGTCTTCGGAGCGTACGTCTTCATCAGGAAGCGGCCGGTCGGCGCCTGGCCGAGGGTGAAGTGGCCGCTCGAGTCGGTCTGGGCGACTCGGTAGTGCTCCTCGCCACCTTCGAGCGAGGCGCCCTGGAGCAGGAGCGTAACGAGCGCGCCCGCGATCGGCTTGCGTTGCTGGTCGATCACGGTGCCCGTGACGGATCCCGTGCCCGCCGGCACCTTGGCTCCCGCGGTGCCCTCGACGCTTGCGGGCGGTGTCCCCGGCGTCGTCACCTGGGGCCCACCCGTCTTGCCGTCCGCACCTTTGGCTCCCTGCGAGATCCAGTCGTGGATCAGTTTCATGTCCTCTTTTGAGATGGGCGGCGATTCGGGCGGCATGCGAGAGCCGACGGCGGGGATGTCCGCGATCACGGGGTTGCCGCCGACCTTGAGGTAGAGGAAGCTCCGGTCGGGGTCACCGGCGACGACGCGGTAGAGGTCGGGATCCTCGAGCGCGCGGATACCGACGAGATTGGCGTACGACTTGCCTGCCTGCAGGTTGAGCGACGGGTTGACGCCCGGGTGGCAGCCGGTGCAGCCGTTCCTCGTGAAGACGGACTGGACCTGCGAGTAGGCGACGGTGTTGCCCTTGCCGCCGCACGCGGTCACCAGCAGCCCCATCCCGATCGAAGCGGCAAGCACGACCAGGGTTTTGGCAGAGAGTCGCAAGCCACCAGCCTACGTGTTCCCGCCCCCGCACCGTCAAGGGCCGAATCCTTAACAGGATCTGACGCCCGATCGGCTCAGCTGTACCGCACGACGACCGTGAGCATCCGCGCACCCGCGCGCAGAGACGGCCCGAGCCGGCCCGAAACCTTCGACTCGCCGCCGCGACGGTGCCGCGACGGCACCTCGACCTCCAGGATCGGATACCCGGCCCGCGCCGCCTTGACGATCATCTCGGTCGGCCAGCCGTAGGTCATCTCGGTCATCTCGAGCGCGTCGAGAACGTCCCGCCGGACCGCCCGCATCGGCGGAATATCACGCACCCGCACCCCGTAGACGATGCGGACGAGCAGCGAGACGAACTCGTTCCCGAGCCGCTGATGCCAGTGCAGCGCCCCTTGCTCGGGATCGGCCCTGGTTCCGAGGACGAGCGCAGCCCGGCCGCTGCGAACGGGCTCGACGAGCGTGGCGATCGCGGCCGGGTCGTCGCTCCCGTCGCCGTCGAGGAAGACAATCACGTCCGCATCCGTCAGCTGCGCTCCCTCGTGACAGGCGCGGCCGTAGCCCCGACGCAGCTCGGTCACGACCGTCGCGCCGGCAGCAAGCGCCGCCGCTGGCGTCCCGTCGGTTGAGCCGCCGTCCACGACGACGACCTCGTCCACGGTGCCGTGTCGGAATTCGGCAAGCACGGACGGAAGGCTTTCGATCTCGTCGATCACCGGGATCACCGCCACCACGCGGCTGCTCGCCGCGAGGGGAAGAAGCTCGCGCTGGGCGCTCCTGCGCGGGACGACGAGATGCCGGAGCGAGAGAGCGAGGAACGGCCCGTAGATCACGACACGCGTCCACCAGGGCAGCCCGTGATGGAGCGAGTAGACGTAGAGCACGGGCAGCGTCCCCGAGAACCACAGCCAGGCAGGGGCGGGCGTGATCACGAGGAACGGCAGCAGCCAGAGGGCGTACCAGGGTTGCAGGTGGGCCCCGGCGAGCATCAGACCGCCGAGCACGAGCAGGCAGGTGCGAGCGACCTGATCGAGCTCGTCGTGGCGGCGCAGCGCGAGCACCGCGACGACCGCGAGCAGAATCAAGGTCAACACCCAGAGCGACTCCTCCCAGCGCAGGTGCTGGTGCAGCGCCGTCCAGGCGAGCGAGCCGAGCTCCTCACGCCGGACGAAGCGCGGGAGGCTCCCGATCACATGCTTGCCGGCGGCGAGATACGGGAGATATGCGAGCGCGCATGGGATCGTCGCGGCCAGGATGAACCGGCGCCCGCCTCGCCGTCCGAGTGCCGGTACGAGCAATATCGGACCGAGCTTGAGCAAGGCGCCAAGCGCCACGGCGCCACCGGCGAGAGCGCGGTGGCGTCCCTGCCAGGCGGCGAGCAGGACGGCACCGACGAGCAGCATCAGCGAGTCCACATGGCCGTTCGCGGCGATCTCGCTGATCGCGAGCGGGTGCCAGGCGGCGAGCGCGACCCGCTCGGGCGGAGCGCGCATCCGGAAGAGCACGACGACGAGCAGTCCCAGTGCGGCAGCCTCTGCGACGAGGAACAGCCAGGTGGTCGCCCGCACGCCGTTGCCGAACAGCGTCCTCGCCGCGAGGAACGAGCCCTGCGCGCCGGGTGGGTACACAGTGCGCCAGTCCTTGCGGTTGATGTTCGGCCAGATCGTGGCGTCACGGAACCGTGCGACACGACGATCGTTCGGGACGAACCGATACGGGTTGACTCCCGCAGCCTGCAGCCGGGCGTCCCAGGCGTACCGATACGTGTCGGTCGTCAGCGGCGGCGGCGTCGACGGGTCGAACGCGAGCACCCGCATCACGACGGCGAGTGCGAGCACGAGCACAACGCCGCCCCGCCCGATCCCGAGACCCCGCCAGCACAGCCAGGCCGCCGGCAGGAAGAGGGCGAACGCGAGCAGCTGCCCTTTCACCTGGGTGGCGACGTCGGTCTCGCCACGCAGCCGCAGCTCCAGCACGGCGATCGCGATCCCGAGCGCCGCGGCCGCTGCCGCGCGTCTCATGGGTGACGTCTCGCGTCGAGCGACCAGCGTCGTGCCTCGGGAACGAACGCAACGGTGAGCGCGACGACAGCCGGGAAGACGAGCGACCACGCCCACTCTCCCGGTGCGCCGATCTCACTGATCCAGAGACCAAGAAGGAAGGCCCAGGCCAGCACGCCGGTGACCCGAAGCCAGAGACCGACAACAAGGAGGACGCCGAGCGCCAGCTCGCCCGCGAACTGCAGGCGTGCGAACACGGCCGCGTGATCGGCAATGAATCGCATCATCTCCTTCCAGAGCCCCGGCGCGTCGCCGCCGGCCGCGTATCCCCTGATCAGCCCGGCGTAGGACTCGGGCCCGTACAGGCCCTTGTGAAGGTTGGAGGCCAAGACCGAGAGAAAGAGCAGCCCGAGGAGGATCCGCATTCCGGAGAGGCTGATCTCTGCGCCCCGCGACCGCGGGGCCTCGCTCACGCTCACCGGATATTGCGCGCGACGTCGGTTCCGACCGGCTGGTCGGCGACGATCCTGAGGAAGCGCTCGAAGGCTCGCGCGAGCGGCAGCACCTGCCGGGAGACGAGCAGGTCGAGATCGGTGACGCCGTGCCTCACCGTCGGGCCGAACGGGTGGAGGAATGCACCGTCGGCCGTGATCGTCAGCTCCGGGAGGATGTCCGTCTGCCCGGGGACGACGCCCATCTCCTCCAGCTCGGCCCGGCCGCGCCGCACGATGCCGCGAACGATGTGATCGTCGTCGGAGACGCCCCAGCTGCGGTGCAGTTCGCAGAGGCGGGCCAGCTCGTCCTCGTCCTGGTCGGCGACCGTCGTCGCGATGCGGACCGTGATCCCGCGCTCGAGCAACGCCGGAATCGCCTGCTCGACCTTCGCGAAATTCTCGGGACCGCGGAAGGTGTCGTTGCGCACCGGCTGGTCGGAGTCGAGCGAGATCTGGAGTGAGACGTCGAGGCCGGCCAGCGGTTGGAGCCGGTCGAGCATGCGGTCGGTGAAGAGCGTCGCGTTCGTCAGCGCCACCGTCGGCAGGATGCTCGCGAGCTCGGCCAGCGTCTCGGGCGCGTCCTTGAGCATGAACAGCTCTCCCCCGGTGATGCCGAGATTCCGGAAGCCGAGCTCCCGGGCCTCGTGGGCGAGCCGGATCATCGTCTCGTCCGGCAGGGTTCTGCGGTCGGCGATCCCCGGACGGGACTCCGTCAGGCAGTAGACGCACGTCAGGTTGCAGTGGTAGGTCGCGTAGAGCCAGAGCCGGTCACCGCAGCGACCGTCGGCGACGGCGCCCTCGAACGTCTCGAGACTGCTCATGCGGTCGGCGGAACGTCGAAGGCGGTGCAGTAGTGGTTGAGCATCTGCGTTGCCCCGATCAGGAGCGCCAGCTCGACCATCTGGTCGTCGCGGAGGTAGTCGAGCACGCGGGCCACGAGCTCGTCGGTGATTCCCCCCGGATCGAGGACGTAGCGATCGGCCCACTCGACGATCGTCGCCTCACGCGCTCCGAGCAGCTGGAGTGGAACCTCGTCACAGACCGCAGCGAGCTGCTCGGTCGTGACACCGCTCTCGAGCGCAAGCGGTCGGTGCGCGGCGAGGCAGTAGCGGCACGCGTTGAGCTGCGAGACGCGCACGACGACGAGCTCCTTGGTTGCGAGGTCGACGGCGCCCTCGTCGAAGACCTGGCCGAGGAAGGGCAGCAACGTCTCGAGCAGATCGGGAGCGTTGGCGAGTGAGCGCTTGAGTGGAGAGGCCGAGCCGTCGTCGGCGTAGATCGCCCGGGCCGGCAACGGTGCCTCGTCGCGTTGGAGTAGGCGTAGGCGGCTCATCCCATCGGTTCTTATCAGGAGCGGTCGTATCGCCGCGGCATCGTTAACACTCCGGCAAGGGGTCGGCGCGCCGCATCGTCACGCGTACGAGCCGACGCGGCAACGCGCCTTCCTCGAACGGTTCGACCGCGAGTAGCTCGTAACCGGCCGCAAGTCGCCCCATCAGCGCCTCGTCGAAGAAGTGAACGCCGAAGCCGTCGAGCGCGTACAGGTTCTCGCCCAGGTGCGTGCCGCGGCCGCAGTCGACGTCGTCCGTCGTGCGTGCCGTGTATACGCAGAGGCCTGGGGGCCGGAGAACGCGCCGGACCTCGGCGGCGAGCGTCACGAGCTCCCGGCCGGTCAGGGCCATGTTGAAGAGCATGTGCGAGAAGCAGCCGTCAAAGCTCGCGTCGGCGAACGGCAGCGGCTCGCGAACGTCGAGCTCCACGGCCTCGATCCATTCCCGGAGGCCGTGTGCCTCCGCCTTCTCCCTGATCGTCGCGATCGCCGGCTTGGCGAAGTCCGTCGTCGTGACGCGCAGTCCTGCCCGGGCGAACAGGAGCGTGTCGCGGCCCTGGCCTCCGCCGAGCTCGAGGATCTCGTGCGCTCCGGCCTCCGCGAACGCCGCCAGGGCAGCCCGGCCCGGGTCACTCGGGTCGGTGCCATATCGGTCGGGAACGGAGGCGAGTGCGTTCTCCCACTGGGCGCGCTGGCCTGCGATCTCGTCGAGGCGACTCGTCTCCACGGCTCCATCGAATCAGTCCCAGACGATTCCCGCCAGTCCCGGTGCTACCCTCCCTGGGCCCGGTCGCGCTAGGTGGGGAGGTAGCGGTTCCCTGAACCCGACATCCGCTCCAGCGGGACCGAACGCCGTCCGAGGGACGGCTTCATCGGGATTGGGTCTGCGCACGAGGTGTTGACAGGTCGGGTCCCGCGCACTGGGAGCGTTCGAACCGCGTCAGGTCCGGAAGGAAGCAGCGCTAAGGACTCCCTCTCAGGTGCCGCGGTTCCGCCCGGCCCGAGCCGGCGACGCAGGTTCCTCCGGGGAAGCCCGTTTCGATGACGGAGCGCGCGATCGGGCGAAGCTTCTCCGCTGGCGCGGAGAAGCGTTAGATGGGGCGAACTTGCGTTTGGTTCCCGGTCATCAGGTCTTCAGCGCCCGCATCAGCGCTTTCGCTCGTTCGGGGCCTATTCCCGGGATCGACTGGATATCGCTCGTCGATGCTGTCGAGATCGCTGCGATGGAACCGAAGCGGGCGATCAGGTGTTTCGCCTGCTCCCGACCGATACCTGGGATCGCCGAGAGAAGCCCCACCGGCGATGCGACGATCGTCCGGCGTCCGACCTTGGGCGCGAAGCTCGCTGTCTGACGACGATGCTCCTGGACGAGCGAGAACGCTCAACCACAGCGCCGAGTCCTCCGACGATGCCGTCCGCAATAACCGAATCCCGTTGTCGGCAATCTTGAAGAGAGCGCCCCTGAGCGCTCGAGGAGCGACCGGCCCGGCATCGAGATCATGGCCCTCCACGATCAGGTAGGCACGCCTCGGATCACGGCGCAAGGCGCCGACCTGGCCCCAGATCCTGTCCGACTCGAGCGACGCGTGAAGATCTGCGACGGCCTTTCTCTCGACAACCCTTTCCCCAACCGCATAGTCGCCCACCGCGAGAGTGACGAACACGAGATCCATCCCCAGTGCCTCGAGCGATGTGGGAACCTCCGATCGCCGCTCGCGTACATCAACCGTTATCGTCAAGCTGTCCACGCCAAGGGTCATCGTGCCCGGAAGAGTGTGTCCACTTTGAGCCAAAGCAATCACAGACCCATGATCGACAACCGCCCCCGTTCGTCGTCCTGTCTAACGCGTTTCAGGCCCGAAGGGACTGAAACGCTTTGACCGCGCTCTACAGGACATACCGCCCGCTCGGGTTCGGTGACGTGGTGGGCCAGGAGGCGGTCGTTCGGACGCTGCGGAACGCGATCGAGCACGGCCAGGTGCGACAGGCCTACATCTTCGCCGGCCCGCGCGGGACCGGGAAGACGTCGATGGCGCGGATCTTTGCCAAGGCGCTCAACGCCGCCGGCGGCCCGAACGCCGACTTCGACCCCGACGCCGCGATCGCTCAGGCGATCGCGAACGGTAGCTCACTCGACGTGGTCGAGATCGACGGTGCCTCGAATCGGGGCATCGACGACGCCCGCGAGATCCGCGAGCGCGCCGTTCTGCAGCCCGTCGAGGGCGGCTCCAAGGTCTACATCGTCGACGAGGCGCACCAGCTCACGAGCCAGGCCTGGCAGGCGCTGCTGAAGCTGATCGAGGAGCCTCCACCCCACCTCGTCTTCGTCTTTTGCACCACCGACCTCTCGAGCGTGCTCACGACCGTGCGTTCTCGCTGCCAGACCTTCGTCTTCCAGCGGCCCCGCCTGCAGGAGCTCGTGGCGGTGCTGCGGCGTGTGTGCGAAGGAGAGGGGATCGACGCACCCGACGCGGCCCTCGCCCTGATCGCCCGTGGCGCCCAGGGCTCGTTTCGCGATGCGGTATCGACCCTCGACCAGCTCGCTGCCGCGACGGGCAGCGCGATCTCGGTCCAGGACGTGCTCCAGCTCGTCGGCGGCATCGACGACGGCTCCCTCTTCCGACTCTGCGACACGATCGTCGACCGCGACACGGCAGGCGCGCTCGTCCAGATCGAGGAGCTCGCCGAGCAGGGCCAGGACATCGGTCGGCTCGTGGTCGACCTGATCGAGCACCTCCGCCACCTCCTGCTCGTCCAGCACGTCGGCCATGTCCCCGAGTCGCTTCCCGTCACCGAGGACGATCGAGAGCGCCTGCGCGAGCAGGCGAACCAGCTCCCCGAGCCGACCCTGGTGCGGCTGATCGACCTGCTCGCGGTCGCGGTTGACGACATGCGCCAGGGGGGCGACCCCCGCCTGCCGCTCGAGCTCGCGCTCGTCAAAGTCACTCGGCCGCAGGCCGACCTCTCGCGCGAGTCGCTGGCGCACCGGCTGGAGCTGCTCGAGTCGCGGCCTCACGCCGCCGTCGGAGCTCCGACGCAGCCACCGGTCAGACTCGTCCCCGCGCCCACCGAGGTGCCTCCGCCCGCGCCGGAGGTCGCCGAGCCGGCAGCGGCCGCCGCCGCCCCGCCGGCGCTCGAGCTCGACCAGCTGCGGGATGCCTGGGGCCGCGACGTCGTTGAGGCGGTGAGGTCGCGTTCGATCCCGATCTCCACCCTGCTCACCGAGGCGCGCCCCGTCGAGCTCAGCGGCGACCTGCTGACGATCGAGTTCGCTCCCGCGGCTGCCTTTCACCGCGCCCAGATCGAGGAGCCGACGACGCTCGCGATGCTGCGCGAAGCCCTCTACGAGGTCACCGGCCGCAGGCTCACGATCCAGACGACGATCGGCGCCGCGCCCGAGCCGGAGGACGCCGAGGATCCGCGCGAGCTCTCCGAAGAGGACGTGATCTCGCTGCTCAAGGACACATTCGATGCCGAGGAAGTGGAGGAGCACTGATGGCGAAGTTCGACATGAACGCGATGCTGAAGCAGGCCCAGCAGATGCAGGCCCAGATGCTGGAGGCGCAGGAGCAGGCGCGCCTGGAAGTCGTGGAGGCCTCGGCCGGCGGCGGCATGGTCACTGTGAAGGCAAACGGGGGCGGCGAGATCGTCGAGATCACGATCGATCCCAGAGCGATCGACCCGGACGATCCGGAGATGCTGGCCGACATCGTGATGGCGGCCGCGAACGAGGCGCTGCGTTCGGCCGCCGAGCTCGTCGAGTCGAAGATCCGCGGCCAGATGCCCGATCTCGGCGCGCTCGGGCTGCCCGGGATGTAGGCGGAGGTCTAGGGGCGAGACCGTTCTCGCCCCTAGACCGCGAGGCGCCGGCGTGGCCGCCGGCGTAGCTGCATCCCGACGATCGCCGACACCACGACCGCCGCGCCGAGAAGCTGCGGCGGCGTCATGTGCTGGCCCAGCACGACCGCGGCGAGGGCGATCGTCACCGGCACCTCGACGGTAACGAGCAACGACGCCGTCGAGGGGCCGACGAGGCGGACACCCTTGAGGAACGAGGTGACGGCGAAGACCGATCCGACGAGCGCCGCACCGACGAGACATGCGAGCCCGGCCGGGCCACCCACGCGCGAGAGCGTTCCCAGAGCGGTTCCCGCGACGATGAACGACGTCGCGGCACCGGCGGTCAGATAAGCAGCGAGCGCGATCGGGTCGGTGTCGCGCAGCATGCGATCCGAGAACAGGATGTAGAGGGCGTATGCGGCCGCCGAGCCGAGCGCCATCGCGATGCCGGCGCGGTCGGGGTTGACGGCGGCACCACCGACGAGTGCGACGCCACCGAAGATCCCGACGAGCGCGAAGAGCCTGCGCCGCGTCAGCCGCTCACGGCCGACCATCGCGGCGACGCCGACGACGAGGACGAGGTGGGCGTAGTGGACGAGTGAAGCGAGCGGCGCCGAGATGCGCTCCAGCGAGCCGAAGAAGAGCGCCGCATCGCCCGCGTACACGACGGCACCGAGGATGAAGGCGCCAATCGCAGCCTTCGGCGGAACCAGGAGGATCTTCCGGCCGGCGACGCCGACGAGCAGCGCGGTCGCCGCAAGATAGCGCCAGGCGAGCACACCGGTCACGGCCGCGCCGTGGGCGTAGGCGACTTGAATCAGGATCGGCGAGACCGAGAACGCCACCCCTGCCGCGAGGCAGAGGAGAGTGCCGCGGAAACCGGGTGCGCGCAGACGGGCCATACCTTCAAATGTACGGATGGTTGAACAAAAAGCCTCACCTGAGTTATCTTCTCTACATCAAGTTTTTTCCTATATGACAATCCAGCAGCTCACCTACTTCCTGGCAACCGTCGAGCATGGTTCCTTCAGCGGCGCCGCGCGTTCGCTCTACCTCACCCAGCCGTCGATCTCCGAGCAGGTGCGTCAACTCGAGGACGAGCTCGGGATCTCGCTCTTCGCCCGCGCGGGTCGCGGGCTCGTGCTGACGGAGGCCGGCCGCCGCTTCCGCCCCGAGGCGGAACGGGTGCTCGCCGACGTCGAGCGCGCCCGTGACGCCGTGGCCGAGGTGCGCGACCTCCGTGGCGGCACGCTCGGCTTCGGCATGTTCGGCACCGCGTCGGCCTATCTGATCGCGGATCTGGCAGCCGACTTCCGGCGGAAGTACCCCGACGTGCGACTGCGGCTCGTCGGCCTCAACTCGTCGGAGGTAGCCGATCAGGTGCGCGACGCGACGCTCGAGGCAGGGCTCGTCGTGCTCCCGGTCGACGACGCAGGGCTCGAGCTTCGCGTGGCCCGGCTGGAGGAGCTCGTCGTCGTCAGCCGCGAGCCCGGCCGTGCCGACAGGCCGGTGACGATCGAGGAGCTCGCCAAGGCGCCGCTGATCCTCTACGACGCGCAGTACGGCGCCCACGATCCGATGCGGCGCCAGCTCGTCGACCGGGCACAGCGGGCCGGCGTGACGCTGCGACCGGTGATCGAGGTCGAGAGCATCGAGGCGGCCGTGGGGCTTGCCCGGCGCGGCCTCGGCGACACGATCGTGCCGCGGGCCGCGATCGGCCGCCAGGGCGCGCGCGGGCTCCACTACGCTTCGTTCGAGGACCCGCTCTACGACACGTTCGCGTTCATCGCCCGCTCGGACGCCCCGCTCTCGCCGGCGACGCGGGCCTTCATCGAGATCGTCGAGCGCCGACTCGAACGGGTGGCCGAAGCGGCCCTGTACGCGACGGGCACGTCCGAGACGGATCAGTAACCTCACTCCCGTGCTCAGTCCTGCCGTCGACAACCTCGTGGCGCAGCTGACCCGGCTGCCCGGGATCGGCACGCGCACGGCGCAGCGGCTGACCTTCCATCTGCTCTCGGTGCCGCCGGAGGAGGCGCTCGCGCTCGGTGCCGCGATCGCCGAGATGAAAGAGCGCGTCCGATTCTGCCGCGCCTGCGGCAACCTGACCGAGGAGGAGCTCTGCGTCGTCTGCACCGACCCGCGGCGCGACCGCACGATCGTGTGTGTGGTCGAGCAGCCGGTTGACGTCGTCTCGCTCGAGCGGACGCACGAGTATCGCGGGCTCTACCACGTGCTCGGCGGCTCACTCTCCCCTCTCGACGGCGTGGATCCGTCCGACCTGCGCATCGGGCAGCTGCTCCACCGCGTCGAGCAGGGCGGGATCGAGGAGGTCGTGCTTGCAACCAATCCGAACATGTCCGGCGAAGCGACGGCCGCCTATCTCGCCGATCGGCTGCGCGACCGGGTGCGCGTGACACGACTCGCGAGCGGCCTTCCCGTCGGCGGCGATCTCGAGTACGCGGATGAGGTCACGCTGGGCCGCGCCCTCTCGGGCCGCCGGCCTGCGTAGCCGAGGCTAGGGCGTCGGCGGCGCAGCGGTGACGACGGCGGTCGGAGCAGAGACGACCGGGGCCGACGAACCGGAGGCGTTCGTCGCCGCCACCGCAAAGCGAATCGTGAAGCCGACGTCGCCGGGCGCAAGCGTGTACGTCGTGCCGGTCGCTCCGGCGAGCGCGGCGCAATTGGCGCCGGCGGCATCGCAGCGCTGCCACTCGCGCGTGAAGCTCGTCGGCGTGTTCGTCCAGGTGCCGTCGCTGCCCGTCAGGATCTGGCCCTGCACCGCCGCTCCCGTCACGGCAGGCAGAGCGGTGATCGCCGGTAGCAGCGCCGTCGTGATGCGCCCGGCGACGGCACGCTGCAGACGGCCGATGTCCTCCGTTGTGATCTTGCCTGCCGGTTGCCCGACGACGATCAGCCACGAGAGCACTCTGTCGACGCGGGTCTGGCTGAGGACGAAGGGAACGCGGATCACGCCGCCCAGGGCCACGCTCACGGGTTGCACGAACGTCTCGGCGCCGACACCCAGCGTGCGAATCGGGCCGAAGGTCACCTTCGTCGCCTTCCCGAACAGCTTGTCCTTCTTGAGGTTCGCGAGCACGGACTTCGAGAGAAACGCCCGGCCCTGCTTCGAGGAAATGAAGACCCTGGAGTCGACGAAGTCCGCGTGCGCAGCAGCGCTGCTCGTTGCGACGTCGATGTCGTTCTCGAGCGAGAGCTCGATGCCGTGGCCGAGGGAGGCGCCGGACTTGAACACGCGGCTGTACGAGGCGACGAAGTCGGGGTCCTTGACGTAGCGCTGGCGGGCGACGACAGCACCGGAAATGTCGGCAGGCCCGAGCGCGATCAGTGCGAGGTCGGGCGTCCCGGCGGGCACGGCTGCCGGCGCAGCAGCTGCAGGCCGGGCCGATGCGGCAACGGCCGCCAACGCCACGAGCGTGAGCGCGGCGAGCAGCAGCGACGAAAGCGAGTGCCGACGGCGGGGCATCCGCGGCGAGGGTAGCAAGATTCGGCCGCGGTAGTGCCGCCGCCCGGACGACGGCGACGCCGCCTTCCTCCGCGGCCGATATCCTCGCTCGATGCGCGTTCTGATCACCGGCTCGAGCGGCCAGATCGGCACCAATCTCGCCCTGCGCCTGCTCGCCGACGGGCACGAGGTGTTCGGGGTCGACAAGCGGCTGAACGGCTGGACGGACGATTTCCGCTACATGCTGCAGGACCTTTCCGGCCACTACGCGCCGACGCAGGGCGGCATCGGTGGCGTCGAGTATCCCGCCGTGGACGTGGTCGTCCACCTCGCCGCGCACGCCAAGGTGCACCAGCTCGTGCGCGAGCCCGCCCGCGCGCTCGAGAACATGACGATGACGTTCAACGTGCTCGAGCACTGCCGCCAGACGCAGACGCCGATCATCTTCAGCTCCAGCCGCGAGGTCTACGGCGACGTGCATCGCTTCCAGACCGAGGAGGCGACCGCAGACTTCGCCTATGCCGAAAGCACGTACTCGGCCTCGAAGATCGCGGGTGAGGCGCTCGTCTACGCCTACGCGCGCTGTTACCAGCTTCCGTACATCGTCTTCCGCTTCTCGAACGTCTACGGCCGCTTCGACAACGACCTGGCGCGGATGATCCGGGTGATCCCACTCTTCACGCACCGGATCCTGCGAGGCGAGCCGATCACCGTCTTCGGCGGCAACGACAAGGTGCTCGACTTCACCTACGTGGACGACTGCGTCGAGGGAATCGCGCGCGGAATCGCCGGGCTCGCCGACGGGTCGGTGCGCAACGAGACGATCAACCTCGCCTACGGGCAGGGCAACACACTCGTGCGCGTGGCCGAGCTGATCGGCGAGGCGACGGGCAAGGAGCCGGACGTGACGCTCGCTCCGCCGCTGCTCGGTGAGGTGACGCGCTACGTCGCCGATATCGGCCGGGCGCGCGGCCTGCTCGACTGGGAGCCCTCTGTCCCGCTCGACGACGGGATCGAGCGCAGCGTCGCGTGGTTCCGGGAGTGGCGACAGGCTCATCCGGAGGAAGAGGTGACGCTCGACCTGGAGGGCTCGGAGCTCGAGCCGGAGGAGAACGCGCGGTTCTTCAAGGCGTGAGTTGAGCCACGCCCCGAGGTGGGCATCGCCCACCCCTACGGGTGCACCCTTGTCGTAGGGGGCAGGCGGATGCCTGTCCGGCTCGGTCCACCAGGTCGTCTCGGTAGAATCCGCCCATGCCCGGGCCCCGGATAGGCGTCGTCGGCGCCACCGGCGCAGTCGGCACGATCACCCTCGAATTGCTCGCCGAGCGCGGATACGACGTGCGCGCCTTCGCCTCGGCGCGCTCGGCCGGGTCGCGGCTTCCTTTCGGCGACGACGAGATCCTCGTCGAGGAGGCGACGCCCGAAGCGCTCTCGGCCGGTGACGTCGACCTCTTCCTCTTCTCGGTGGGGACGGGCGCGAGCCGCGAGCTCGTCCCGATCGCCTCCGCGGCCGGCGCGATCTGCGTCGACAAGTCCTCGGCCTACAGGCTCGTGGACGGCTACCCGCTCGTCGTGCCCGAGGTCAACGCGCACCGCGCCCTCGAGGCGCTCGAGCGCGACCGGATCGTCGCCAACCCGAACTGCTGCACGATCCCGCTCACCTGCGTCCTCAAGCCGCTCCACGACGTCGTGCCGCTCGAGCGCGTGCACGTCGCCACCTACCAGTCGGTCTCGGGCGCGGGCGCACAGCGCATGGAGCAGCTTCGCGCCGAGCCGTCCGCCGAGCACAACCTTCTGATGGACTGGAGCTGGGAGGGCGACGAGTCCGATGAGGAGTCGAAGCTCCGTGCCGAGACGCGCAAGATCATGGAGCTTCCCGACCTCGCGATCAGCGCCACGTGCGTGCGGGTGCCGGTGCTCGTCGGCCACTCGGAGGCGATCTGGGTCGAGTTCGCAGAGCCGCTCTCGCCCGCGGACGCAACGGCGATCCTGAGCGAGGCGCCGAGCGTGCGGGTGCTGCGAATCCCCGAGTTCCCGACCCCCGCGGACGCGGCGGGCGGCGACGAGGTGCTCGTGGGCCGGATCCGCAAGGACGAGGGGTCCGTGAACGGGCTCGCCCTGTTCCTCTCGTGCGACAACCTCCGCAAGGGAGCGGCCCTCAACGCGATCCAGATCGCCGAGGTGCTGCTCTCCCGTGTTGCTGCCGCGTAGCGCAGCCGCTGCGGTCGTCGTCTGCGCCCTTGCGCTCGGAGGAAGCGTCGCCGCCGCTCCCACCCCTGCCCGCACGCTGCTCGCAGTCGGCGACATCGCCTCCTGCTCCTCGAACGGCGATGAGCAGACCGCGGCCCTCGTCTCGAAGCTACCCGGGACGATCGCCGTCCTCGGCGACATCGCCTACGAGATGGGCAGCGAAGCCGACTTCGCGAACTGCTTCCAGCCGGGCTGGGGCCTGCTCGTGCCCCGCATCAAGGCCGCGCTCGGGAACCACGAGTACAACACCGGTACGGCGGCCGTCGCGATCAGACTCTTCGGGTTGCCGCCGAACGGCTGGTACAGCTACACCCTCGGCGCGTGGCACGTCGTCGTGCTCAACTCGAACTGCGGCCAGATCGGGGGCTGCGAGCGCGGGTCGCCCCAGTGGCAATGGCTCAAGGCCGACCTCGCCGCCCACCCGGCCCTTTGCACGCTCGCGTACTGGCACCACCCGCGCTTCAGCTCTGGCCTACACGGCTCCGACACGACGGTGGCGCCGTTCTGGGATCTCCTCGCCCGGGCGAAGGCCGATCTCGTCCTCCAGGGTCACGACCACGACTACGAGCGCTTCGCGCCGATCCGGGGGATCAGGTCTTTCGTCGTCGGCACCGGCGGCAGGAGCCACTACCCGTTTCTCCTCCCCCGGGCCGGCAGCGTCGTGCGGAACGCGAACACGTTCGGGGTGCTGCGGCTGACGCTGAAGGCGACCGGTTTCAACTGGGAGTTCGTTCCCGTCGCGGGCGGGACGTTCACCGACGTCGGCAGCGGCGTGTGTCGTTAGGTTAGGGGCGCGGGACCGGTGCGCCGGCCGGAGTGAACGCCTCCTGAACGACGCGCAGCACTCTGGCGCGGCGGCCCTCCTCGACCGGCGCGAGACCCGTTAGCTCGAGCCGGCAAAGCTCGACCCGGCCCTGTGCACGCAGGGTGACGAAGCCGAAGTCATCGAGGAAGTCGCGCGGGAAGATCGTGCGGTGGACGAGGAACCTCGTCGACGCCGTCTCACGCTCCGGGTAGCGGTAGGCGAACGCCTCGAGCGCCTTTGCCCCCTGGTCTCGGGCCTCCCCGATCGCCGCCAGGAAGAGCGACTTCTCGACCCAGTCCGCGCCCTCGCCGGTCAGGTAGGCGCAGGTGACGAGCATCGCGTCGTCGGAGGGCGGCCCGGCCGGCAGGTCGGCCGCGCGCGGGAAGAAGCCCGAGGGCCCATACTGCATCGACCCGAGCACCGAACCGTCGTCGTCGTAGTAGATCGTCCCCCACTCGCCGAACTCCTCCTCGGCGCGCTCGATCCAGCGCTCCTTGGACGCTAGTCGGTTGCCTCGTGACTGCCACCACACGCAGTCACGACACACGGACGGCGCCGTCGCGATCGTACCCCTCGTCAACCCGGCGACACGGGAGGGCACTACTAGACGCCCTTCGGCGGCGGGCCCACCTCGTCGACGATCACGTCGACCCGGGACGGGCTGAGGTCGGCCATCCGGCCGAGGAACTCGGCCACGCGCGCCTGCACCGCATCGCCGACCGCCGGGGCGTTCACACCCCAGTCCAACGCGAGGTGCAGCTCGAACGCCACGGCGCCCTCCTCGTTGATCACTCGGACGCCCCGGTGTCGGGGGCGCGCTCCGTCGACGAGGCCGCTGACGCCGTCGATCTCGAGCGCCGCGTCGGCGGCGTAGCTCGCGAGGATGTCGGGCGAGATCAGCGAGTGGCCTTCCATCAGAAGGATTGTTGCACTCGCGGCATGGTCGAGCGGAGAACGATCTCGGTGACGTCTGGGCGTGCAAAGAACCGGAACGGCACGAACGTCGTCCCGGTGCCCGACGAGATGTGCAGGACGGTGGTACCCGGATTGTAAACGCCTGTCCGAAACCGGGCCTGTGGATGCGCAAGTGTCAGTCGCCCACCGGGGTAGGGCAACACGATCTGGCCTGCGTGCAGGTGCCCCGCAAGCACGAGGTGAAATGCGCCGGCCGGGAGGTCGCGCACGACGTCGGGGAAATGGCTGAGCAGGAGGCGCAGGTCGGCGGCACCGTCGGCGAGGGGCGATGGCCGAGAAGTCGGATCCATGCGGCTCTCGGGGTCGCAGCCGACTACCTGGATCCGAAGACCGGCCCGCTCGACGACCGTGGCCTCGTCTCGCAGGAGCGTCGCAACGCCCTGAAGGCCGTCGAGTTCGGCGGCGCGAGAGAACGGATCGCGCGTAACGGCCACGTCATGGTTCCCGAGCACGACGAGCGGATCCGTGAGCGAGGCGAGCAGCCGCCGAAGAAGCGGTACGCCGCGTGGATGCGAGATGAGGTCACCCGTGATGCAGACGAGATCCGGCTTCCGCGCCGCCACCCACGCCACAGCGCGCTCGGTCGCACCACGCCCCCGCGACCGCACGCCGAGGTGGAAGTCCGACAGGTGCGCGATCCGGAACCCGTCCAGCTCGGCCGGCAGCCCTGCGATCTCGACCTCCACCACCTTGGTCCGAAGCCACCCTGCCTCGAACCACCCGTACAGGAGCAGGCCAACCGCAACGGCACCAACCCTGGGCAGAACCTTCATGCACCCATTAGCGCAGCCGCGAAGCGGATGCGCTACACCGACAGCTTCTCGATGACCGGATCCACAGAAACGACATGGCGCTTGAACTTCAGCTCCGAGTCGGTCAGGCCGGCGGCGACGCCGACGAGCTGGGAGAGGTGCAGGATCGGCATCGCGAAGTCCCTGCCCGTCTGCTTCTTCAGCTTCGACTGCCAGGCGTCGAGCGAGAGGTGACAGAGCGGGCACGGCGTCACCATCGCGTCGGCGCCGGCCTCCATCGCCTGCTCGATTGGCTGGATCAGCTCCGCCAGCGCCGTCTCCTCGCGCGCCTGGATGATCGGGAAGCCGCAGCACTTGATCTTGGCGGGATAGTCGATCGCCTCGCCGCCACACGCCTCGATGATCCGCTCCAGCGAGCTCGGCTTGTCGGGATCCTCGAAGCCCATCAGCTTCGACGGCCGCAGGATCTGGCAACCGTAGAACGGCGCGATCTTCAGCCCCTTGAGACCCTTGTGGGCGACAGTCTGAAGCGTGCCGAACGACTCGCCGGCGATCAGCCAGAGGAAGTGCTTCACCTCGACCGTGCCGTCGTAGCGCGGCACACCGACCTGTTCCAGGTTGTCGTTGATCCGGTTGCGGAGATCCTCGTCGATCTGGAGCTGGTAGTTCGCCTGCCGCAGGTTGAGCGTGCAGACGTTGCACACCGTCATCAGCGTGTCGCAACCCGTCGCCTCGGCGTAGGAGAGGATCCGCGCGTTGAGGTGCAGGTAGTAGTCGGGCTCCGCCTCGTGGATGTCACCGGCCCCGCAGCAGGTAACCGACTCGAGCTCGATCAGCTCGTAGCCGACCTTCGGTGCTAGCGCGCGCGTCGAGATGTCGAGCTCCTTCGCCGACAGCGACGCAAGGCACCCCTTGTAGTAGGCGAGCTTCTTCACGGTGTGACTCCCTCGGTGGTCTCTTCGCGCTCGCTCGGCAGGAACGGGCGTGGTGCGGAATCGGCCTCGGTGTAGGGATCGCGCCCCTCGGAGGCCGCGTGGTGCGCCTCGATCCGGCCGAGCGCCTTTTCGCCCTGGACGATGCCGGCGGCACCGTCACGGCCCTGCGTCTTGACGAGGTCGTAGAGGGCCCGGGACTCGTGCACCTCGGCGGCGACGTGCTGCGGGAAAGGCGGCGGCACCTTGCCCTTGACGGCGAGGCCCATCGCGAACTTCATCTCCTTGACCGAAGCGAGGATCCCCTGCGTCTTCGGTACGAGCTCGGTCTCGCGGAGCCAGCCGGTCGTCTTGGCCGACGTCACGAACCACTTCGCGTGCTTGGCGCCCATGTCGCGGTCGATCCCGTTCTTCATCGCCTCGGCGCCCAGCTTCGCGATAGCGTCACGCGGGTCGACGCCCTTCGGGCAGCGCTCGTTGCAGAAGTAGCAGCGCGTGCAGTCCCAGAGGCCGTGCGGCTCGGAGTACTTCTCGAGCCGGTCGATCGTGGCGCCGTCGCGCGGGTCGCCGACGAAGCGCATCCCCTTCGCGAGCGCGGCCGGGCCGAGGAAGTCGGGGTCGGCCTCCATCGAGTTGCACTCGCTGACGCAGCAGCCACACATGATGCAGAGCGCCTCGCGCCCGACCTGCTGTTGCTGCACCTGCGGGTCGATGAGGTGCTCCTTCGCGGGCTGGTCGCGGTCGGCGTCGTCCAGGTACGGCTTCACGGCGCGCACCTTGGCCCAGAACGGCTCCATGTCGACGACGAGGTCCTTGATCACGGGCAGGTTGCCCATGGGCGCGAACGTGACCACCCTGCCGGCCTCGACGAGCGGCTTCATCCCGATCTTGCACGCGAGAACGGCGGCGCCGTCCATGCGCATGCCGCACGACCCGCAGACCGCCATCCGGCAGCTCTTGCGATAGGCGAGCGTGCCGTCCTCCTTGTCCTTGACGGCGTCGAGCACGTCGAGCAGCCGCACGCTCGGCGTCGAATCGATCCTGGTCTCCGAGCGTGAGC
>JBBQRN010000042.1:0-22588 GCA_038214705.1 Gaiellales bacterium
GGCCAGCGTCGCCTTCGGAACCTTCGCGAACGCCGCGTCAGTCGGGGCAAAGACGGTGAACGGGCCCTTACCCTGCAGCGTCTTCACGAGCCCCGCCTTCGTCAGCAGCGACGCGAGCGTCTTGAACTGACCGGCCGCGACAGCGGTGGCGACGATGTCCTTGTTGGCCTGCTTGGATGCGCCTGCGGTGGGGGCGATCACCGCGACGACGACGATGGCCGAAAGGGCCAGAAGAGCGAGTGCTTTGCGCATTGGGTTGCGCTCCTTTCGATTCGGGTTTGTCTTTCTTTTGTCGAACTAGGCGTGATACCGCGCTCGCCCCGGATCGGATCACTCGGTACGGATCAGCCGTCGCCGGCGGCTCGAGCGCGCTCGGCTTCGGACGCGATGCTGCGCCACGTGGCGCCGGAGCCACTCCTCGGCCGCGCCATGGCGATCAACGCCTCGGGCCTGATCTCGATACAGGGACTCGGGTTCGCCGCGGCGAGAGCGGCGGTTGAACAACTGATCCCGACGAACCTGACGATCGCGCTGGTGGGGGATCTCGGTCTGTTTTTCGTGGCGACGCTACGGCCGCGGCGCTAACCGACCAGGGGAACTCCAGTCACGTACGTCGCCCCATCTAACGCCGGTTTCCCGGGTGAGACCCCAGGTCTCGTCCGGGAAACCGGCTTACATGCAGTCGCGCAGAGCCTGGGCCTCGGGCAGGCCCTCGAGCTTCTTCAGCGTGTTGTTCTCGATCTGACGGATCCGCTCGCGGGTGACACCGAAGGCCCGGCCGACCTCCTCCAGCGTGTACGGCTGTGTGCCGCAGAGCCCGAAGCGAAGCTCGATCACGCGCCGCTCGCGCTCCGGCAGCGACGAGAGGGCGAGGTCGATGTCCTCGCGACGGAGCGACAGCGACGCCGTGTCGAACGGCGACTCGGCCGAGTCGTCCGGGACGAAGTCGCCGAGCGAGGAATCCTCCTCCTCGCCGATCGGCTTCTCGAGCGACACCGGCAACTGCGCCATCCGGAGGATCTCGCGCACCTCCTCGGTGGGAATCTCGAGCTCCTCGGCGATCTCCTCCGGCCGAGGCTCGCGGCCGAGGCGCTGGACGAGTTGCCGCTCGATGTGCACCACCTTGTTCAGCTTCTCGACCATGTGCACCGGGATCCGGATCGTGCGTGCCTTGTCGGCGATCGCCCGGGTGACCGCCTGGCGAATCCACCAGGTCGCGTAGGTCGAGAACTTGTAGCCCTTGCGATAGTCGAACTTCTCGACCGCGCGAATCAGGCCGAGCGACCCCTCCTGGATCAGGTCGAGGAACGAGAGCCCCCGCCCCAGGTAACCCTTCGCGATCGATACGACGAGCCTCAGGTTGGCCTCGATCATGTGCTGCTTGGCGGACATGTCGCCTCGCTCGATGCGCTTGGCGAGCGACACCTCCTGGTCGGCGGTGAGGAGCGGCACCTTGCCGATCTCACGTAGATAGAGCCGAAGCGAATCGAGCGACGGCTCGACGCTGAGGTCGAGCTTCGGTGCTGCCTTCTCGTCCTCCACCGGTACCGGCTCGTGCGGCAGCCGCTTGTGCTGCTCGCCTTCGACGAGCTCGATCGAGTGGTCGATCGCGTAGGTGGTGAACTCCTCCAACTGCTCCTTCGTCAACTCGACGTCCTCGAGCGCGTTGACGATCTCGTCGTAGGTGAGGAACCCCTTCTCCTGCCCGTGCTCTACGAGCTTGTGCAGTTCCTCGACATCCGGCAAAGCGATTTCGACGGAGAGCATGAACCCCTTCTTCTCGTGGGTTGACGAACACGAGCCCTGGATCCCTGTGCAACCGCATGCCGGTCTCCCCGACCGGCCCATCCCCATTGCAGGCGGCGAATCCTATACGTGAGATCGGGGTTTTGGGACATGACTTGCGTAGCGCACGCGAAGCTCCCCGACGGTCTCGCCGTGGCTGTTTTCCACCGTGACGAAACCGAGCTCCCCGGGATCGAAGCCGAGCCACTCCAGAAATAACGCAAGTGCAGGACGAATACCTCTGAAGGCTCCGTCCTCGACCTTGAGTGCGATGCCGAGACCGTCGGAAGAAGTGGCGCAAAAGAGGCCTTCCGCTCCGCCCTTCGCGGCCCAGCCGTCGAGCTCGCGGATCGCCATTGCGTCGGCGGCGACCGGCCCGCGGAGCATCTCGGGATGTGCGCGCATGGCGCCGATCACGCGCGGCCCACCGTCGAGGAGCGGCAGCCGGCTGAACGCGTGCGCGCACCGGTCGAGCGGGAGGGCGAAGGTCGGGACACCACAACCGTCGACCGCCACGGGCATCGAGGCAGGGTCGACCTCCGCGGCCGCGGCGACCTCGGCGAGCACCTCCTGCTGGAGGGGGTGGTCGAGAAAGCGGTAGCCGGGTGTCGCGAATCCACGAGCCCGACAGACGGCAAGGAACCCGGCGTGCTTGCCGGAGCAGTTGTGGGCGATCCGGGTCGGCTCGGGGCCGGTCTCGAGCTCGTCCTCGGTCGCGGGTGCGGCGGCGAGAAGCGTGCGGACCGCGTCGATCTGCTCCGGGCTGACGAGGTGCGACGCGCAGGCGATCGCGATCTCGCGGTCGTCGAGGTCGGGCCGCGCGCGCACGAGCGGCAGTGCCTGGATCGGCTTCGCAGAGGAGCGAAGGAAGGTCACGAGCCGGGGATCGCCGGCCTCGGCGACGATGCGGCCGTCGCGCACCGCAACCGCATGCACCGTGTGAACCGCCTCGACGACGTCGCCGCGCGTCACCTCGACCTGGATCGGCTCGGCCATAAGCGGGAAACTACCCCCATGCCCGAGCTACCGGAAGTGGAGGCGTGGGTGCGCGAGCTCGACCCGCTCGTCTCGCGCTGCCCCATCAAGCGCGCCGGGCCAGCGCACATCGCGACCGTGAAGACCTTCGACCCCCCACTCTCGCGGCTCGAGGGGCTCACCTTCTCCGGCGCACGCCGCCGTGGCAAGAACATTCTTTTCCCCACCTCCGACGGAGAGCTCGTGCTTCGTGTCCACCTGATGAGCGCCGGCAGGCTGCGGTATCACCTGCCCGGCGCGAAGACACCGAAGACGCCGATGTTCAGGCTCACGTTCGGCGACGGTGGCGAGCTCGTGCTCACCGAGGGCGGCAAGAAGAAGCGCGCCGGAATCTGGCTCTTCACCCCGGAATCGCTCGCCGCCGAGCTCGCTCATCTCGGGCCTGACGCGCTCGGGCTGCCGGCGGAGCAGCTGTCGGAGATCCTCGGCCGTGAGCGGCGCCAGCTCCATCCGCTGCTCCGCGACCAGCGGGCACTCGCGGGGATCGGCCGCGCTCACGCGAACGAGATCCTCTGGCTCACGAAGCTCTCGCCCTTCAAGCTCTCGACCGACCTCTCGGCCGAGGAGACGGCGCGCCTCGCGGCCGCGATCGAGGACGACCTCACGCGGGCGCTCGTGCTGCGGGAGGCGGGCAAGGGAGACGCCGACGTCTACAGGGTCCACGGCCACTTCGGCGAGCCGTGCCCGCTCGGCCACGACACGCTGCGGCGCGTCGACTTCGAGGAGCACACGATCACGTACTGCCCGACGTGCCAGACGGGCGGCAAGGAGCTCAAGGACCGGCGTCTGTCGCGGCTCCTGCGCTGACTATTTGAGGATGTTGACGGCGCGCGCCGCCACCATCGCGAGCAGCAGCAGGCTGGCCGACGACTGGAAGAGCATCATCATTTTCGCCCGCTTGGTCAGGGGCATCGTGTCAGTAGGGCTGAAGGCGATCGCGTTCGTGAACGAGACGTAGAGGTAGTCGAGGAACATCGTCCTCCACCCCGGACCGGCGAACCCCGGCTCCGTCATCTGGGGGAAGAGGAAGTCGGGAGGCTGTTCGGGCTCGTCGCGACGGGCGCGCGGCCCGCCGCCGTCGAGCTGCCAGTAGACGAGGCCGAAGACGATCACGTTCGTGCACCAGATGTGGATCGCGGCCCGGATCAGCTGGTGCCCGTCCACCTGATTCCCGTTCACAACGAGGTGGACGAGGAGGTAGATCGACGCGATGTTGGCTGCGGCCAGCAGCCCGATCGCGATCTGCATCAGCGTGCGACGGCCGACGAGCGTGGTGAAGCCTCGGCCCGGCGCCGCAAGCACGAGCGCCAGGACGAGGACGACCGCGACGCCCGGGATGAAGAGGCGCGCGGCCAGGATCACACCGCCCGAGTTGACGATGAAGCTTGCCGGCAGGGTCGCGTAGAGGCCGGCGGCGGCGAGCACGGCAGCCGCCGGGAGGAGGCTCGACTCCCCATGCTCGGCCGTCTCCACGAGGTGGGAGCCGACGACGGGAATGCGGGACTCGGGGCCCGGGGGCTCGCGCTCCACTAGTTCGCGAGGAAGTAGACCGAGCAGGCGATCCCGAAGGCGACGCTCCACACGGCAAACGGGATCAGGGTGCGCGTCTCGAAGTAGCGCATCAGGAACTTCACCGCGAGGTATGCGGTCAGCGCCGAGCAGAGCGAGGCGACGAGCGCCTGTCCGCGGATCCCGTCGCCCCGGGACCCGACCAGCTCCGGCAGCTTCAACAGCGCTGCGGCGCCGATGATCGGCGTCGCGAGCAGGAACGCGAAGCGCGCTGCGTCCTTGTGGGAGAGTCCGACGAGGAGGCCGCCGGCCATCGTCGCGCCGGACCGCGAGAAGCCCGGGATCAGGGCGATCGCCTGGGCTGCGCCGACACCGAACGACTGCACGAAGCTCATCTGACGCGCGATCCGGGTGTCGTCGTCGTCGGCCGTCTGGGGCGCCCGGCGGCGCAGCGCCTCGGCGCCGAAGAGCAGCAGGCCGTTGAGGATCAGGAAGAACGCGGCCGACTGGGCCGAGGCGAAGGCGCCCCGCAGCGAGTGCTCGAGCAGCAGGCCGAGGACGCCGGCCGGGATCGTGCCCACGACGAGCAGCCAGCCGAGCTTGGCATCGGTGTCATCTGGCGCGATCCCGCGATCGCGCAGGCTCCGGCCGATCCCTTTGAGGATCCTGACCCAGTCCTTGAGGAAGAAGAGGAACAGCACGATCGCGGTCGCCAGATGGGTGGCGACGAGGAAGGTGATGAAGTAGTCGTCGTTCTGGTGGATATCCCAGCCGAAGAGCTTCGGGAGGATGACGCTGTGCCCGAGGCTCGAGATCGGGAAGAGCTCTGTCACACCCTGCAGCAGGCCGAGGATGATCGCCTGCGCGTAGGTGATCACGGTCTCGGCGATCACGAGGCGGGAAGCTCCGGCTTCTCGTTCTTGCTCCCCCCGGTCTGGAACCAGGCGTAGACGAGCAGCGCAACGCCGACGAAGAAGGCGGCGATCCCGTGCTTGACGTGGTGGTGAGCCGAGCCAGCCTCATGGCCCGGGATGAACGACGGCAGCGAGCTAGCGGGCTCGATCCAGTAGACGACGGCGAGGACGATCAGCAAGACGCCGACAACGACTGCCCCCCAGGTCAGCGCGGGGCTCTTGGTGTTCATGAATTCTCCCATTCTCGGAAAGTGGTGACGCGGTCGAGTGCCAACGCTACCGCCTGGCCCGGAATGCGTCGCCGCCGATGGCGGTTTCGTTCAGGCGGTGTTCAGGGTCCTGCCGCGAGGTTGGAGCTCATGACGTCAACTTTCGCGAACGAGCCGATCGTGCGCCGGGCCACCGCCCGCCAGATGCTGAACAAGGTCCCGGAGGTCACTCTCTACTTCTGGATCATCAAGGTCCTGTGCACGACCGTCGGTGAGACTGCTGCCGACTTCCTGAACAGCAACCTGGGCTTCGGACTGACCAAGACGACGCTCCTGACGACGGTGTTCCTCATCGCCGCGCTCGTGATCCAGTTCCGACTCCGCCGCTACGTCCCGAGTGTCTACTGGGTTGCCGTCGTGTTGATCTCCGTGGTCGGCACGCTGATCACGGACAACCTTGTGGACAACTTCGGCGTCACGCTCGTGATGACCACGATCGCGTTCAGCATCGCTCTCGCCGCGACGTTCGGGGCCTGGTTCGCGAGCGAGAAGACGCTCTCGATCCACACGATCGTCACGACGAGGCGCGAGGGCTTCTACTGGCTCACCGTTCTCTTCACCTTCGCGCTCGGCACGGCTGCGGGAGACCTGACCGCGGAGCGCCTCGCGGTCGGCTACTGGAAGTCCGCGCTGCTCTTCGCAGCCATGATCGGCGTCGTCTTCTTCCTCCACCGAAAGTTCGGGCTGAACGCGATTCTCTCGTTCTGGATCGCTTATATTCTGACGCGCCCGCTCGGAGCGTCAATCGGCGACTACCTCTCACAGCCCAAGGCGGACGGCGGGCTCGGTCTCGGCACGACGGTGACAAGCGTCATCTTCCTGCTCACGATCCTCGCAGTGGTCGTCTACCTGAGCATGAGCAGGGTCGACGTGATCGAGGGCGATGTCGCGAGCGGCGACCGCTCGCCGACGGCGACCGGATCTCTCGTTCTCGTCGTGCTGAACAAGGTCGCCGCGACTCCCGCGCTCGTGGATGCCGTGCGGGAGCGGGCCGCTGCCGGGCCGGTCGACTTCTTCATGCTCGTGCCGAACCCCGGCCACCCGGCCTTCGACCGCGTCCACGTCGACGGTAACGAAGGGCAGCAGATGCTCGCGGAGGCGCTCCCCCTACTCGAGCAGGTGGCCGGAGGGACCGTCGAGGGCCGCGTGGCGAAGAGCCCGAACGCCTACGACGACATCGTGGCCGAGCTCGAATCCGGCGCGTACTCGGAGATCATCCTGGAGACGCCCCCGAACCACGTCTCCCACTGGCTGCACGTCGACCTCGCGCAGCGCATCGCCGAGCTCGGCTACCCGTTGCGCACCGTCGCCGCGACGCACTAGTGCTCAGCGCATGATCCCCGTGTGGCCGAGCGAGTAGCGGCCCGGCTGGGGCCAGACCGCAAGGCCGTGCGGGCCCGCGCCGACCGGGATCCGCCGGATCAGGTGGCCGTTGCGCGTGTCGATGGCGTAGATCTCGCCGTCGTAGCGCCCGGACAGCCAGAGCGTCTTCCCATCCGCCGAGACGCCCCCCATGTCCGGGCTGCCGCCCGGGATCGTCCACGTCGCAACGATCTTGCGGGTGGCAAAACTGACGACCGAGATCGTGCCGGCCCCACGGTTCGAGACGTAGAGGAAGCGGGCGTCTCGGCTCGGGTAGAGGCCGTGGGCACCGGCGCCGGTGGGGAGGAACCCGATCACCTTCAGCCTGACGCCGTCGACCTTCCAGACCCCGTCGGACATCATGTCCGCGACGTAGAACACCTTCCCGTCGGGCGAGAGCTTCACGTCCTGCGGCATCGCGCCGGCACGTAGCGTCAGGGTGCCGACGACCTTCTGCCGCCGGACGTCCACCTTGATCACCTGCCCCGAGAACTCGCAGCTCGCGAGGAGGTAGCGACCGTCGGCGGAGTAGTCGATGTGGTCGATCCCCGAGCACGCGACGGGCACCGAGTGGCGAAGCCGGAACGTGTGGGCGTCGCGGAAGTCGAGGCGGTGCAGCGCCTCGGCGACCACGATGGCAAACCGGCCGTCGGGCGTGAAGTACATGTTGTAGGGGTCGTCGACGGGGATCGGCGTCCCTGGCTTGCCGGTGCGCGGATCGATCGGCGTGAGGCTGTTGCCGGTGTCGTTCGTCACGTACAGCGTCTTCAGGTCGTACGCGGGAACGACGTGCTGCGGCAGCCCGCCGACTGCGAAGTGATCGACGATCCGGAACGTCTTGGGGTCGATCACGTCGACCGTGTCCGATTTCGAGTTCGGGACGTAGATCCGGGAAAGGGCGAGCCGTGCAGCGCCGTGGAGCTGGTCCGCCGCGTCCGCTGCGTAGACGTTGGCCGTGTCCACGAGGGCCGGCGTGCGCGCCGGCGGCGCGACCTTCACGGTCACGGAGACGCGCCGCAGCACGCTGACCCGATCGACGGTGCCGCTGCGGCTCCGACCACCCGCGATCACGATCCGGTCGCCCAGGCCGACGGCCGCGAGGTCGCTGAGCGGCTCGGGCAACCTCCCCACCGCGCGAAGGCGCCGGTGAGCGAGGTCGACGGCGAGGATCGCCGCCGTCGGCGTACCCGTCGAGGGGCCGCGACCGCCGATCACGTACGCGGTGCCGCCGAGCGTCGCGGCCGCGCCATGAGTGACAGGTGCGGCCATCCGGCCGACGATGGAGACGCCGCCGCCTGGGACGTATTCCAGCACCGCATCGGTCGCCGAGCCGTCGGGGCGCGATCCACCGGCGATCACGAGTCGGCCGCCGGCGACGGTGACAGCCGCGTAGCGGAGCGGCGACGGCATGTGTGCGACGACCCGGGCCGTGGACCCCGGCCGCCACGCGACGATCGTGTCGAGCCAGCGCGTGCCGGTGTAGCCGCCGACGACGTAGGCGGTGCCGCCGAGCGTCGCCGCAGCCTGGTCAGAACTCGGGGCGGGCAGCCTGCCGACAATGGTGGTCCGGCCGCTCGCCGGGTCGACCCTGGCGATCTCGGCATGCTGGTTGACGCCGTCCCCGCCGCCGAAGAGGAAGACGGAACCTGCGACCGAGGCCGCCGCCGCATCATGCACGGCAGTGTCAAGCGTTCCCGTTCTCCTCGAGCCGGTCTGCCCGACCCGGACGATGTCGCTCATCGAGGTGTCGGCCGCCGTCAGGCCGCCGAGCAGCAGGACGGAGGCTCCTGCGAGCGGAGCTGCAGCAGCGTCCTGGACGGGGCTCGGGAGACGGCCCGAAGGAGTTGCGACGAGACGGATCTGCCTCGTCGTCGGCGGCCGATGGGCTGCGGCGTCGGCAGCGAGGGGCGTCGAAGACTTCTTGCCGGCCGGCCGTGCGGGCCGCCTGGTCGTGTCCGGTGCGGTGAGCGCCCACGCACCGATGCCCGCTACGACCACGAGCCCGGCGGCCGTAGCCGCGACAATGTGCCGGCGCCGACGCCGGGCGGCACGCGCGTGGAGGCGGCGCTCCGTCGGGGGAACGATCGGTGACTCCCGTCCACGCTCCGGCGCGGACGCCGTATCGCGGTCCGGGCGAGGAGGCAACTTCACGACGTCACCCTGCCGCCCGCATCCTGAACGGTGCCTGAACGACCCCGTGGCAGCCGCGACGCGCGACCGGCTGCAGTTATCGCCGTCGGCAGAGGCTCGTCGAGCTCGATCAGCCCGAAGCGGACGAGGACGAGCGGCAGCCGCGTGAGTGGATGCATCTCGCGGCTGTGCGCCCAGCGGCCGACGTACCTCGACACCGGGGCTTTCGGATTGATCCGCTTGATCGCACGGTAGAGCGCTCCGGACTCCCTGTTCTGTTTCCGCACGATCCTGTCCCGCAGGCTCCACCATAGATGCAACGGCACGCCGGAGTCCGCGATCGCGCGCGCGAACGCGATCGGGCTCCGCTCGGAATACGCGCGCGGCACCTGTGCGGGGGTGCCTCCGATCTCGAAGCGCGCGAGACGTTGCAGGCGCAGGCCCCCGCGCAGCTCGGCGAAGGCTCGGTAGCGCGCCGCCATGTCTGTTGCGGAATCGAGGGCGGCGGCGCCGGCCAGCAGGTGCGGGTGACGGGCGACCAGCAAGAGCGTCTCCTGCCCTCCCATGCTGCTCCCGATCGCGTAGATCCTGGAGCGATCGATCCGTAGCCCGGGAATGGCCTTCTCGACGAGGGCGGGCATGCGGGCGAGGTCGTCGACCTGCCCGTGCCAGCCCCACGAGTAATGCATCAGGCGGCGGCCTTGTCCCTCTGGATCGACGACGGCGAAGGGGCCGAATGCGGGAAGCGCACCCCAGAAGCGGAGATTCGTCCGGGCCGAGAGGCCGCGCCCGTGCGGCGCGATCACGAGCGGGATCGGCGGGTGACGGCGCCGGTCGTACCAACTCGGCAGCACGACGTACGCCGTTCTGTGCCGGCCGTCGTTCGCGACGTAGGTGAACCGCTTCGTCCGGATGAGCTCCGGGTGCGCCCGCAGGAGATCCCGATACCTGACGCGAAACGGAACCAGCTCGCGGAGGATGCGGTTCGCGACTGCCGGGGCCCCGGGAACGACGCGAGGGTGGGGCCCGCCGCCCGACCGTGCGGAGAGCACGGTGGCAGCCGTGACGGTAGCGACGGCGACCGTCGCAGCAGCCACGGTGGCGCGCAGGAGCGACCGGCCCGTGCGATCGGAGCTGACACGCACGCTTTGACGATACGGCGCGCTGCCTGAAGGCGGCCTGAACGCCCGGATGGCGCGTCAGCTGCCGGGCTCGAGCGGCGACGCAGCCCTTTCTCGGCGCCGGTGGCGCCGCCGGTGCACGAGGTAGATCCCGACCGCGGCGATCACGACGACGGCCACGCCGACGAGCCCGAAGGTGCGGAAGATCGTCACCGCCACGTGCCCGAGGAGATACGCGGCGAGCCCGATCGAGGTTGCCCAGGCGATCCCGCCGAGCGCGTTCCAGAGCAGGAACGTACGCCAGCGCATGTGATGGGCGCCGGCGAGCCAAGCACCGACGATGCGGAGGCCGGGCAGCCAGCGGGCGAGGAATACCGCCCGTGGCCCGTGTTTCTCGAAGAACGCCTCGCCCTGGACGAGGAACCGCCTGCGTCGCTCCAGCCAACGCCCGTCGCGCATCAGCAGACGGCGGCCGGCGTGCCGCCCGAGGAGATATCCGACGTTGTCACCGACGATGGCGGCGAGCGCGGCGGTCGCGATGACCACCTCGATCGAGAGCCCGGCGTGCTGCGAGGCGAGGATCGCGGCGGCGACCAGGCTCGTCTCGCCCGGCAGCGGCAACCCCGACGACTCGGCAGCGACGACGGCGAAAAGGCCGACGTAGACGAGCAGTGGCGGCAGTCCCAGGAGCCAGTTAGTGATCATGCGAGCGGCAGCCGGACGTCGAAGTGGCCACCAGAAGCTCTGGCTTCGGCGAGAACCTCGCCGCCGGCGCTGCGGGCGAGCCGGCGGGCCAGCGCGAGCCCGAGACCTGCTCCGCGGGGGCCATCGGAGGCGGCGGCGCCGCGGACACCGGGCTCGAAGATGAGCTCTCCCTCGGTCGGAGCGAGGCCGGGACCGTCGTCTGTTACCTCGACCAGGGCCGCCATCCCGGCTGTGCGAAGCGTGACGGAGACCCGCGAACGGCCATAGCGGAGCGCATTGTCGAGGAGCGGGTGGACGATTCGCTCCAGCAGATCCTCCTCGATCGCCACGCGGACGGAACCAGGCGGTAGCGAAAGAGCTATCTCGATCCCACCGGCTGCCGCTTCCTCGCGGACAGCCGCGACGGCAGCCTCGACGCCCTCGCGAGCATCGCTCGGCGCTCGCTGGCCGCCCGCCTCCTGGCGGGCAGCGGAGACGAGCGCTTCGACCGTGCGCGTCATCTGCTCCGCGTTGCGGTGAACAGCCTCGAGGCTTCCGCGATAGTCGTCGCTCGTGCGCTCCCGGCGAAGCGCGAGCTCGGTCTCGGCAGCAATCTTCGCGAGCGGCGTCCGCAGCTCGTGGGACAGCTCCGCAGTGAATCGCTGCTCATGCCGAAGGCTCGCCGAGAGCCGTTCGAGGAGCGCGTCGAGCGTGGCCGCGAGCTGCGTCAGCTCGTCGTACGGCTCGCCCCGGTCGAAGCGGCGCCCGAGGTCGTGATCGCTCCAGGCGGCCGCGTCGTCGGTCATGCGCTTGACGGGCAGGAGCGCCTTGCCGAGGATCCAGTGCGTCAGGAGCGTCACGGCAATGAGGAGCGCGATCGCGAGGGCGACCGACCCGACGAACGCGATCGTCGCGGTCTCGTCATACGGCGCGAGCGGAACACCCGCGACGACAGTCCCGACCCGACGCCCGCCGTGCGTCACCGGTAGCGCATAGATGCGAAGCGTCTGCTTGTAGCGAGCCGTCCCCTCGGGCCCGGCCGCGAGCGACGCCGCCTTCGCAGTCAACGCCCGAGGGACACGCGGCTTCTCGACGATCGTGGCGTCTGCGAACACCCAGACCGGGCTTCCCACCGGCGTCCCCTCGTTCAGGCCCTCCGGCGAGACGAGCTTCCCGTCAACGACCTCGAGCGAGGTGAGCTCCGCTGCCGCCTGGGCTCGCGCCAGCGAGATGGCGCTGGCCGTGAGACGTTCGCCGAGGAAGATGTTGAAGGCCGCGACGCCGATCAGGAGCGCCAGCGCGACGGCACCGACGACTGCGATCAGGAGCCGGGTGCGAACGCCGAGCCGCAACGGCCAGCTCATCGGAGGGAGTAGCCAACCCCGTGCACGGTGGCGATCTCCGGTGCCCCGGGTAGCGCCTCCAGCTTGCGGCGCAGCCGCGCGATGTACACGTCGAGCGTGTTGTCGTGAACGATCGCTCCGTGCGCCCAGCCGGCCTCGACGAGCTGGCGCCGCCGCACGGCGTCGCCGGGCCCGGCCGCGAGCCGAGCGAGGATTCGGAACTCCGTCGGAGTAAGGTCCGCGACCTTGCCTCCACATGAGGCCGCGTGGGTACCGGGGTCCAGCCGGAGCCCACCGACCCGTGCGGCGAGGTCACCGCCGCCGCGCTTCAGCAGGGCTCGTAGTCGCGCGACGAGCTCGGCAAAGGCGAAGGGCTTGGTCAGGTAGTCGTCGCCGCCCGCGGCGAAACCGGAGAGTCGATCCGTCAGCGCGTCGCGAGCGGTGAGAAAGATGACCGGCGCCCCCTCGCCCTGGGCCCGGAGTGCCTGGACGACGTCACGGCCGTCGGAATCCGGCAGCCCGATATCCACGACGAGCGCGTCCGGCTGCCGGCGATCGACGACCTCGAAGACCTCGGAGGCGGTGCCTGCCGCGCTCACGTCGAACCCTTCCTCGCGCAGGCCGCGCACGAGGAGCGAGCGAAGCTCGAGATCGTCTTCGAGGACGACGACATGGGAAGCCATCATTGCCTCCCCAGTATCGCGCCTGGCCGGAGCCCCGTCACAGCTCCCTGAGATCCGATGCAAGCGGTCGCCGTACCGAGCGAATCGCGATACTGGCTGCGATCCCGACGGCTGCGATAGCGACCGCAGCGACTTCGATCAGGTACGTCCACGGTACGGCGAGACTTGTCGGCGGCGGGTCGAAGACGCCGGTGAGAACCTTGACGAGCATCAGCGCGAGCGCCGTTGCGCCTGCGGCACCGAGCAGGATGCCGCCGAGCGTCACATAGAGCGTCTCACTCCAGATGAAGCTACCGACCTGGCGCGGCGACGCGCCAAGCGCCTGCGCGATGGCGAACGTGCGACGTCGCTCGGCGAGCCCGAGCCAGAGGAGGAGCCCCGTGGCGGCCGCTGCCAGAGCGAGCGCGAACGCGAGCTCGACGCGCGTCAGGCCCGCGAGCTCGACGGCCGTAATGCTGCCGGAGACGTCGCGTCGCTGCATCGTGATGTCGGTGACGCGCGCGCTCGTTCCGACCCGTGCCGCCACGAGCTTGGCAACGCCGTCCGGCGGGCTGGCACCGGTCTGGATCAGGAACGTCCCGACGGCGTCCGAGCCTGTCCTCGCCGCCACATAGCCGGCGTTCGCGACGAAGAAGCTGTCGTGCGGCGCCGTCGGAAACTCGAGCGCGATGCCGGCATACCTGAAGGGGACCGCGATCCGTTGGTGCGTCCTCCCGTTTACGAGACGCAGATTGATCCGGTCTCCCCGTTTCAGCTGGTAGTCGGTCACGGCCTCCTGGCTGACGAGGATCGCGTCGGGGTGCGACGCCAACGTTGCGAACAGCTGCTTCGCGGTCCCGCCCTTGAAGAAACCGTCCTGCAGCTGCCCGCTTCGGACGATGCGAGTCGCATCGACGCCGTAGAGATCCTGGAGGTCCGCCCCGATATACGCGAATCGGTGCAACAGCGGTTCGACGACCCTGACGCCGGGAACGCGCGCGAGCGTCGCGGCGGCCTCCGGCCCCACGCTCGACCCTGGCGCCTCGGTGACGACGACATCCGCACCGTTGCTGAGCCGCGCATCTGCTTCGGCCTGCTGCTTGTACGTTGCGTTGAACGCGGCGGTCGAGGCCGCGAAGGCAACCGTGAGCGCCACGAGCGTGAGCGCAGACGCGAGGCGTCCACGTTCGCGGGTCATCGTTGCTGCAACCGTTGGCGCGAGACTGCCCGAGAGGGGGCTGACGAGCCCGAGCAGAAGCCCTCTTCCGCGGCGAAGAAACAACTCGGCGAGTCTCAAGGCGAGCAGGCCAAGCCCCATCCAGAGCAGGAAAGGGGCCAGGAAGGAGTAGTAGTCGACGGAGACCTGAGGCGTGCCCTCGACGGCGAGCACGAGCGTGTATCCGGAACTACCGGTTCGCCAGAAGACCAGGGCGGAGCCGACAAGGGCAAGGACGTCGAGCCAGAGCCGGGCCCAGAGCGGCCGTCGCACTGCTCCGACGGACCGGCTCGCGGCGCTGACCGTGAGCGAGCGGGCGTCGCGCCACGCTGGGAGCAGGATGGCAGCGGTGGCGATGATCGCGCCCGTGCAAACAGCGCCGGCTCCCCAGACGTACGAGTCGCGTGTGGTTGGGCCGAATCCGCCCGCCCCGAACGCCGACCTGCCGATCAGGAGCGCGGCAAGGATCCCGAGGGTTCCGCCGACGAATGCGACCAGCACGGTCTCAGGCAGGGCGAGGCGGAGGAGTTGCGCGGCTGTGGCGCCGCGCGTGCGGAGCAGTGCCTGCTCGCGCCTGCGACGACCCGAACCGGCAGCGGCGATCGCTGCCGTCACGAGACCGGCGAGCACGGCGCCCGGGAGACCGAGGAACAGGAAGACGAGGCGTGCGTAGAGGCTGTCGGCGCGCGCCTGCGCGAGCGCATCTGCAAGGTTGTTGCCGACGATCCCGCTCCCCTGGAGCTTCGTCTCGAGATTCCGCGCCAGACCGGCGACCCGCACCGAGGCCAGAACGGGATCAGGAGGAAGCCCGGTCCGGGCAAGGCCTGCATGGATCTGGGTGTGCACCAGACCGGGCCGGATCGCGGCAAGAGGAACGAAGAGGGCGTGCCAGAGGGTGAGAGGAAGCACGAGCACGTTGTCCGGCGGCGGTTGCTGGACGGCCCCGGCGGGCGCTCCCACCTTCTGGAACAACGACGCCGCGGCTGGAAGGTCGATCACGCCGTCGATTCGCACCCTCGCGTCCGCCAGACCTGGGCGCCGCACCGCGATACGGTCGCCCAGACCGACACCGAGATTCGCCGCGAGCTGCTGGGCAATCAGCGCGCCGTGATCTGAACCGATCAGCTGGCTGATCTCGCCGGGGTACGTGTGCCAGTAGTTGCCGGGAACCCCGAGCACGACTCCCGGCCCCGTGGTCGTCGTCGTGCCCCGCGACCGAGCGGAATAGCCGGCCACTTCGGCATATCCGACCGGGAGGGCCGAGGTCACGGCCGGGTAGGCGCGCACGGCTTTCAGGATCCGCGCAGGGTTACTTCCCGGTTGCGCCTCGACCTGCCAGTCGAGCGGCACTCGGGCGATCGCACGCGCAGTCATGGACGCTGTCGTTCCCGAGAGGAAGGCTCCGAGTGAGGCGAGCAGCGCTACTGCCACGGCCACCCCCGCCGCGGTCCCGAGCAGACGGCCGCGCCGACGAGCAAGGAGGCCGCGGAGCCAGAGCAGCGAGAGCATCTCCCTAACCCGTCTTCACGACGCCGTCGGCGACGGTCCAGTGGGTGGCGAAACGGACTGCGACCTCGTGATCGTGCGTGGCGACGACAAGCCCTGCTCCGGTCGTGTCGGCGGCTGCCAGCAGGATGTCGATCAGGTGCCGCCCGCTTTCGCGGTCGAGCTGGCTCGTCGGTTCGTCAGCGAGGATCAACGCGGGATGCGAGGAGAGCACCCGTGCGACCGCGACGCGCTGCGCCTGCCCACCGGAGATCTCGTCGGGCAGCTTGTCGGCCAACTCGTCGAGATCGAGAACGGCCAACGCTCGCCGTGCTTCCTCGATCGCCACCTCCGCGGAAACTCCGGCCAGCTGTCGGGGAAGGGCGACATTCTCGATCACGCTGAGCGGGGGCAGCAGGCTCGGGCCCTGGAAGACGATCGCGACCGGGCCGGGCCGCAGGGCCGAGCGCGGGCCGATCGCGGGCCACGACACCACCCCACTCGATGGATCGTCGAGACCTGCGAGCAGGTGCAACAGCGTGCTCTTGCCCGAGCCGGACGGTCCCGTGAGCACGATGCGCGCTCCCGGATCGACATCGCATGAGGTCGCGTACAGGGCGGGGGTAGCCGCCGCGCCCTTCCCGTAGGTTCGCGAGACCGCACGGCAGGAGACGAGGGTGTTCACGCCACGATCTGCCCGTCGACCAGTTGCACGATGCGATCCGCGGACGCTGCGACCGCCTGGTTGTGGGTCACGATCACGACGGCCCCACCCTCCGAAGCGCGAGCCCGGAGAAGGCTGATCACCATCTGCGAGGTCTCCGCGTCGATCTCACCGGTCGGCTCGTCTGCCAGCAGCACCGGCGGATCGTTGGCGAGTGCCACGGCGAGCCCAGCGCGTGCGGCCTCACCGCCGCTGAGCATCGACGGATAGGCACGCGCCCTGTCGCCCAGCCCGACGCTGTCGATCAGTCTCGCCGCTCGCGCAGTGTCCTTCTCCCGGGCAAGGCGCTGGGCGAGCAGAACGTTCCCGACGACGGTCAGGTGCTGGATCAGGTTGACCGTCTGGAACAGCATCCCGATGGACAGCGAGCGGACGCGGGCTCGCTCTTGCTCGGAGCGCCGAGACAGTCGGGCGCCTGCGACACGCACCATGCCGCCGTCCGGCTCGTCGAGCCCGGCGAGGCAGGCAAGCAGCGTCGACTTGCCCGAGCCCGAAGGCCCCACGATTGCTACGACCTCACCCGCCTCTACGGTGAGCGAGACACCCCGCAGGGCTTGCGTCTCGTCGTCTCCGGCGTGGTAGAAGCGATAGAGCTCCCGTGCTTCAAGAGCCGGAGGGAGCCCTACGCCCACGCGAACGAGTTCGTCACGATCCTCCACGGATCGACGTTGTCGGAACCATGTGGAGCCTGGAGCGTCAGGACGACGAGCCTGCCACGCCTCCAGAACTCGAACCGCTGAACGTCGTTCGTGATGGTCTTCCCGGTGACGGCGCTCGGTGCGCTCGTGGCCCGATAGCCGACGACGATCGCGGCGCCGGCGGGGCGCGACAGCCTCGTGACCACCGGGGCGGAAAAGCCCTTCACGGTTGCCCGGAGCCGCGGGAGCTCAGCGGTCTCTACCGAGCCCACCGTGGGGCGCTTCGCCGACCTGAACATTTCGACCCGGATCGAGTTGTACTTGTCCGTAAACGTGATCCGGGCAGCCTTCTGCGTTCGCTGCCAGCCTTCCGGCACTTTCAGCGAGTAACCGGCGCCGTGGAAGGTGACGAAGGCCTGGTTGTCCGGAATGTCTCCGGGAGGGCCATTCTGGGCGAGAGCGGTGGCAGGCACCGCTCCCAGCAGCGAGAAAGCAGCGGCAGCCGCCGCGATCGAGGAGGTGCGCATGGTGATCATGGCAGGCACGCTATGACCTACCGCCTGATCGTCGCCTGAATGCTAGGCGGCTGGAGCCAGCCGCCGCCGCGACGGTCGAAGCGCATCGCCGACATCCGACCAGGAAGAGATGAGCGCGACCGCCACGATCCCGACGACGACGTCGGAAAGGGCGGTGGCGAGCTGCATGCCGACGCCGAAGCCGACGACTGCGCCGGCGCTCACGGTCCCCACCAGAGCCAGCGCGAGTGCCGCCTGCTGGGTGCCCGCGCCGCCGGGCGCGAGGGGCAGCAGCCCGGCGAGATTCTGGGCCGCGACGACGAGCAGCACGATCCAGATGCCGCCGCCGATGTGGAACGCGACGAGGAAGAAGTAGACGGCGGCGAACCGTAGCGTCCAGGCGAGGAGCTTCCACGCCATCACGCCGCCGAGGAGCGGCCGCGGTGCGCGGGCGACCGACATTCCCTGTGCGAGCGAGCGGGCGATCCCGACGACTCGCCCTCGCATCAGCGATCCGGCGATCCCGAGAGCAAGTGCGGCGACAGCGACCCCACCGGCCACGAGGGGATGCGACGAGACGAGCACGAGCGGGGAGCCGAGGCCTCCGACCGAGCGTCCGGCAAGCAGGATGCCGCCGAGGACGGCGAGCCCGAAGACGATCTCGATCGAGGTCTCGAGCACGATCGTGCCCGCGATCGACGCCACGGTCGCGCCGGGAACGCGTCGGCGCATGATCCCGAGGCGCAACGCCTCCCCCACCCGCGCGGGCAGGACAGCGTTGGCGCCGATCGCTCCCGCGAAGGCGCCGAGGGACGTGAGGTAGCGGATGCGGCCGGCCGGGTGCGCGTAGCTGACGATCCCGTGCCACGAGCGTGCCTCGGCCGCGACCTTCCCGAGGTGCAGAACGACCGCGACGAGGAGAGCGCCCAGCGAGGCTCCGGCGAGAGTGTGCGCGGCGCCGACGGCAAGGGCGAGGATCGAATCCACGATCCCCATCATCGAGCGAGCCACCTGACTCCCGCCTGAACGCCGACGCGGCGGCCCGGCGGCCCACGGCTACCCTGGGAGCCGTGGCGACAGCCGCAATCCTCGTCGTCGACGACGACGCTCCCATCCGGCGCATGCTCGAGCGAACGCTCGCTGCGGAGGGCTACAGCGTCGAGACGGCCGCCGACGCAGGCGCCGGCCTCGTGGCCGCCGAGCGCTCCGTGCCCGACCTGCTCGTCCTCGACGTCGCGATGCCGGGCCTGGACGGGCTCGCGATGTGCCGGCGGCTTCGAGACAAGGGCCTTGCGCTCCCGATCCTCCTGCTCACGGCGCGCGACGCCGTGGACGACCGGGTTGCCGGCCTCGATGCCGGCGCCGACGACTACCTCGTCAAGCCCTTCGCCGTCTCGGAGCTACTGGCCCGCGTGAGAGCACTGTTGCGTCGTGGGCACGAGCCGGAGGAGACCCTCGCGATCGGGGACATCGTGCTCGACGTGCCCGCGCGCGTCGCCCGGCGCGCGGGACGCGACCTCGAGCTGAGTGCCCGCGAGGCAGACCTTCTAGAGCTGTTGCTTCGCAGCCCGCGACGGGTCGTTCCCCGTGAGCTGGCTCTCGACCGGGTCTGGGGAGGCCCCGCGTCGGCAAGCCTCAACGTCGTCGACCGCTACATCTCCTACCTCCGGCAGAAGCTGGGAGACCCACCGGTGATCGAGACCGTGCGGGGCGTCGGATTCGTGCTCGGCCGCTGATGCTGCGCTCGATCAGGTCACGCGCGGTCGTCGCCGCGGCGCTGGCGATCCTGCTCAGCGTCGTCACGCTGGGCATCGGAGTCGATGTGGTCGTGGGACGGCACCTGCACCGGTCTCTCGATGCGTCGCTGCGCCGCCGCGCCGTCGCCGTTGCCCAGCTGAGCGCGTCGGCGCCCGCCCTGCTGACGACCCCGGCGGCACTCGAGGCACCGATCGGGGGGACCGATGCGAGCGTCGAGGTGCTAGATCGTCGCGGCAACCTCGTGGCGCGGTCGCTCGGTCTCGGCGGCAGGGTGCTGCCGGCTGCCGACCTGGTCAACCGCGTGATCGCGACCGGTCGCCCCGCCTACGGCAACGGCCTCGACGCGGGCGAGGGGCTGCGGATCTACGTGGCTCCCCTCGCAGACATCCGCGGCGCGGCCTCGGGCGGAGCCGTCGCGGTTGCGGCCTCCACGACGGACGTCGCCGAGACGATCCACGCACTCCACGTCGGCGTCGTTCTCTCGGCGCTCGCGGCAGCGGTCGCCGGCGCGGCCGCCGTCGCGCTGCTGCTCGGGAGAGCGTTCCGTCCGCTCGGACGGCTCGCCACCGCAGCGGGCGAGATCGGCCGCACCGGCGATTCCGGCCGGCGCCTGCCGGAGACCGGCGTCGACGACGAGGTCGGGCGACTCGCAGCCACGCTCAATGAGATGCTCGGCAGTCTCGAGCGCTCACGGGAGGCCGAGCGGCGTTTCGTCGCCGACGCGTCCCACGAGCTCCGCACGCCGCTGACGGCACTGCGCGGAAATGTCGAGTTCCTGGCACGTCACGGCGCCACGCCCGCGGTCGTCGCAGACCTCGAACGCGACGCCTCGAGGCTGGCGCGGCTGGCCGACGACCTGATCGCCGTGAGCCGGGAGGAGGCTGCGGCACCGCCGACGACCGAAGTCGAGCTCGACGAGCTCGTGGAGGCGGCCGTCAGCGGCGACCCACGCGTTCGCGTCGAGGCGCTGCCCGTGCGCGTGCTCGGCGACCCGGCGGCGCTCGAGCGCGCGCTCGCGAACCTCGTACAGAACGCCGCCCTCCACGGCCCGGCGGGAGGACTGATCACCGTCTCCGTGGGACAGAAGGGAGCGGCTGCGGTCGTGAGCGTGGCCGACGAGGGCTCCGGCATCGCACCGGCCGACGCGGAGCGCGCGTTCGAGCGGTTCTGGCGGTCGAGTCACGACGACTCAGGCTCGGGGCTCGGGCTGGCGATCGTCCGCGCCACCGCGGAGCGGCACGGCGGGCGCGCGTACGCGGAGGGATCGTGCGTCACGATCGAGCTTCCCGCTCTCAGAGATCTCTCCAGGTCCGTTGCTACACCTGACAGGGAGCTCCCCTGAAGAAAGGACCACCATGAGATTCCTGCGCACGCTTCCCACATCCCGTCTCGTCGGCCTCGGCGTCCTTGTCGTGGCACTCCTTGTCGCCGTCGCTATGCTCGCCGTGACGGCCTCGGGCGGAGGCGGTTCCAAGCCGCCCGCCAAGCCGCTCGCGCAGGCCGTCCACGACTCGCTGACCGCGCCGAAGGTCGACGGCGTCACGGCACGGGTGACCTTCACGAACAAGCTGTTCCCCTCGGGCGCCCTGATCGGAAGCGCCGGGCCGGTGTTGATGTCCGGCGGCTCCGGGCGGCTCTGGATGACCGGCGACGGCCACGGCCGGATCGAGCTCCAGTCGACCGCCGGCGACGCCCAGATCGTGTGGAGCCCGACCGACGTGACCATCTACGACGCCTCGTCGAACACCGCCTATCATGCGACGCTCCCGGCGCAGAAGGACAGTGCCTCCTCGACGGAGACGCCTCCGACCCTGGCCGAGATCACGGACCTGCTGACCAGGGTCGGCGTGGATGTCGCGCTTTCTGGAGCGCAGCCCGCGAACGTCGGGGGTACCGAGGCGTTCACGGTGGCCGCCTCGCCCAAGCACGACGGCGGGCTGCTCGGCTCGGTCGAGGTCTCCTGGGACGCGAGCCACGCTGTGCCGCTCCGCCTTGCGGTCTACGCGCAGGGTGCGACCTCGCCGGTGCTCGAGCTGACGACCGCCGACATCTCGTACGGCGCCGTCGCCTCGTCGGCGATCGACGTCGCGCCCCCGGCGAATGCCAAGGCCGTCGACCTCGGCCAGCTGACGCCGGGCGGAGGCACGACCGGCGGTGACCACGCAACGGTGACCGGCCTCGCGGCCGTTCAGGCGGCGGCCGGCTTCCCCGTCACCGCCCCCGACACGCTCGTGGGCCTGCCGCGACAGGACGTGCGGCTGATCGGCGCCTCGGATGCTCCGACCGTCGTCGTCACCTACGGCCAGGGGCTCGGCGCGATCGTCGTCGTCGAGCGCCAGGCAAAGGCCGGCAGCGGCTCGAACGGCCCGCTCGGGAGCCTCCCGACGATCTCGCTCGACGGCACCCAGGCGCACGAGCTCGCAACCCAGCTCGGCACGATCGTCTCGTGGGAGAGCAAGGGCGTTGCGACGACGCTCGCAGGGTCGATCCCGACGGCGGCCGCAGAGGCGGCCGCGCGGGAGCTGCGATGACGGACGACCGGCCCGTCGTTGCACGCGGGCTGGTCAAACGGTACGACGACGTGCTCGCCGTCGATCACGTCGACCTGACCGTCGAGCCGGGCGACGTGTTCGGCTACCTCGGGCCGAACGGGGCCGGGAAGACGACGTCGCTGCGCATGCTGCTCGGGCTGATCCGCCCGACGAGCGGCTCGGCGAAGCTCTTCGGCCGCGACCCGCTCGTCGAGGGCGCCCGCGCCCTCGAGGGCGTCGCCGGCTTCGTGGAGGGCCCCCGGTTCTACCCCTACCTCAGCGGGCGCAAGAACCTCCAGCTGCTTGCCGACTACGACGGTGGAGACGCCCGCACCCGCATCGACGAGATGCTCGACCTCGTCGAGCTGCGCGACCGCGCCAAGCACCGGGTCGGCGGCTACTCGCACGGAATGCGGCAGCGGCTCGGCATCGCCGCGTCGCTGATCCGCAGCCCGCGGCTGCTCCTGCTCGACGAGCCAGCGACAGGTCTCGACCCGGCCGGAATGCGGGACATGCGCGACCTGATCCGGCGCCTCGCCGGGGAGGGCATCACGGTGCTGCTCTCCAGCCACCTCCTCACCGAGGTCGAGGAGCTGTGCAACCGTGTCGCGATCATCCGCAAGGGTCGGATCATCTACGAGGGCGAACTCGACGGGCTGCTCGCACGTGCCACCGAGAGCTACCGACTGCGCGCCGTCGAGCCCGAGCGGGCTCGGATTCTCTGCCTCGGGCAAGCGGGCCTCGACTCCGTCACGCTCGAGGGAACCGACGTCGTTTTTCGGGGAAGCGAGGACGCGGTCGCGGCGCTCTCGGTCGCACTCGGCCAGGCCCGAATCGGGTTCACGGCGCTCGTGCCGCAGACGACGAGTCTCGAGGAGCTCTTCCTCGGGATGACCGAGGGCCCGCT
>JBBQRN010000043.1:0-22505 GCA_038214705.1 Gaiellales bacterium
GAGCGAACGAGGTTCGAGGTGCGCCGGGCGCGCGGTTCGTCGCGTCGGGCATCGGCAGCCCGGTGAAGTGCGGCCGTGACGCTTTCGATCGATGTCGTGTCGGCCAGGTAGCCCGTTTGCCCTTCCTGGACGTAGACGGCAGGCCCTCCGGATCCCGGCGCTACCACCGCAAGCCCGGTTGCCATCGCCTCGAGCAGCGCGACACCGAACTCCTCCTTCTGACTCGTGCAGGCGTAGACGCCGTTCGGTTCGATCACCCCGGAGAGACCTCCCCTGGCAATCTGGAGCACCGTCGCGACCTCGTGGTTCGGCCGGTGGCCGAGCAGCACGAGACCTTCCCGCGCCCGGGGGAACCGAGCGCACACCTCGTCGAACTGACCCAGCACGATCTCCTCCTCCGGAGTGGGCAGAGCGAGGTTTCCGCCGACGATGACGAGGTTGAGGGAGCCGAAGAGATCGTCATCGCCCGCCCAGGCTTCGAGCAGCAGCGGCAGGCCCTTTACCCGGTGAAGGCGGCCGACGCTAAGGAGCAGGGGAAGGCCTTGCCGCAGCGGTTCCAGCGCGGTGATCTCATCCATAAGATCGGCTGCGACCGGCGGGAGCTCACGATCGCCCGCTGCTCGCTCGAGGTCTGATGCCGCTCCGTCGACCTGCTCGATCGAGATGCCCTCGCCAATCGTCCGTATCCGTCGCTCGTCGATCCGGGTGAACGGGTCTCCGATCAAGGCGCCAAGCGTCGCCCGCACGTTGGGCCGCGGCAGCACGACGACGGCGTCGGCCTGATCGAGCAGGCTCTCGACGAGCTGGGCGCGCTGCAGGTAGTGCTCGCGGAGCTCGGCCGCCGGGAACGTCTCGCGCGTCAACGCGCCGGACTCCTCACCGCTCGCGATCACGCCGTGTGGGTCGGGCGCAGCCGTGAAGACCACCGGGATCCCGAGTCGACGGCAGACGCGGGCGGCGGCGAACGCGCCGGCGTCGGCGAAGCGCAAATGGACGAGGTCGACCGGCTCGAGCTCCGAGATTGCCGTCTCCAGCGCGCGCTCAAGCTCGAGCCGATGCGCCCAGAGACTCGGTGCCGGCAGGTAGCCGGCGGGACCGAAGGGAATCCGCTCGACCGAGACGCCCGCGAGCTGAACCTCGCTCAGGCCGACATGACGCCAGCCGCTCTCGGGCTCGGCGAGGGCTCTCGCGATCGTCGTCACCCGGCCGATCTCCGGCTCCGCTCCGAAGGCTTGCCCCAGCTGCACGAGCAGCGTCGAGATGCCGCCGTCGTCCCCGGCGCCGGCGTAGGTGAGCTCTCCGTCAAGCCGGCCCTGCACGAAGATCTGGGCGATGTGCAGGCCCTGGCGCCTGCGCGGAACCGCTGACCGGCCTCGCACGAGCGCCACGAGCAGCCTGTCGAACGGCTCGTGGGATCCCATCACCGAGGTCGCAAGCTTCGCAGCGGCCTCACCTCCACGCGCGCTCCGGAGCGCGAGCAACGCCCGCGTGCAGGCGAAACGCAACTCGGGGCCACCGTCGGCGGCTGCACGCCGGAGGTCGTCGAACACGCCGGCGGCGGGGCTGGCTGCGAGTCCACGTGCCGCGGCAGCCCGAACGGCCTCGCCCTCGTCGTCGGAGCGAAGGAGGCGGGCGAGCAGCAGACCGGCATCGGAATGGTGTCCGATGCTCGCGGTCTCGGTCAGGCGAACGCGCGCACCCTCGTCACCCGTACGCTCGAGGTCGGCGGAGATCGCTGCCACGACGTCGGCGAAGGCATCGGGCCAGCGCTCGATCGCGAGCTGCGCGATCGTCGCAGCATGCCCGCCCTCGGTGACTGCACCCACCACAGCGACGATCCCCGCGGCGGTGGCCGGGCGATCACCGAGCGCCCAGACGGCCTGCTCGCGGAGCAGCAGCTCGTCACTCCGAACGAGGCCGTGGAGGGCGTGATCGAAGTCGCTTCCAGCGCTCCGCGCGAGCGGCCGAATTGCGAGCCCACGGGCGAGAAGGTCACCCGAATGGAGAAGGAACTGCAGAACGGCCTCCTCGGAGGCGCCGGCCCGGGGGCCGCGGAGGAGAGTCGCGTGGGCGTGGAGCGCCTGCAGCGGCGAACCGGCGGCGAGCGCAAGCACGGCGCCGATCGTCCGGGGTAGTTGGGCGCCCGCGGAGAGGACGTCTCGCGGTGATTGATTATCTGGACAAAACATAGACACAAGAGAGAACGACTCTCTCTTCCGGCCTATTCCCCCGGCGCCGAACACCTCGACAAGCGACGGCGCCTGCGGTGCTCCTGCGGCTAGATTCGGTCGGTGCGCCGGGTCATCACACTCCTCGCCGTCGTACCGTGGGCGTGGTGTGTCTTCGTCGCGGTACTCGACCGGCGCCACTCGCTGTCGCTCGATGACGTAGAGCCCGCACGTGACGGCCCTTTCGTGTCTGTCGTCGTGCCGGCCCGTGACGAGGCGCGGGGCATTCGCGCCGCGGTCGCCTCACTTGCGACCCAGGAGTACCCCCACCTCGAGGTGATCGTCGTCGACGACGAGTCGTCGGACTCGACAGCGGCGGAGGCCCGTGCAGCTGCAACCGACCGCGTGTCGGTGCTCGCGGGCAACCCCGTGCCAACCGGTTGGGTCGGGAAGTCCTGGGCCTGCCACCAGGGCTACGAGCGTTCCGGTGGAGAATGGCTCCTGTTTGCCGACGCCGACGTCCGGCACGCTCCCGACACCGTTGGCCGGGCGCTTGCCCTGGCGCTCGGCCGGGGCTTCGCCGGAGTCACGGTGCTGCCGCTGCTCGAGACCGCAGGGCTCGTAGAGCAGGCCGTTCAACCCGCCGCGGCTGTCCTGATCCGCTCGTTCGTCGCACCCGGCCCACTCGTGCGCTCACCGCGCACGCCGATCGCGATCGCCGCAGGCGGTTTCATTCTCGTCTCGCGTGCCGCCTACGAGCAGGTGGGCGGGCACGAGGCGATGCGACACGAGCTCGTCGACGATCAGATGCTCGCCATCCGGCTGAAGGCGATGGGCACGCCACTCGCCCTGGTGGGGTCCGGTGGCCGGGTTCGCGTCCGCATGTACGTCGGCGCCCGGGAGACGCTCCGGGGATGGCGAAAGAACACCTCGGCCGGGCTCGGCGACTCCGTCACGGTCGCAGTCTTCCTGGCCGGTGCAGGCGTCGCGTCGGCCGTCGCGCCGTCGGTCGCGCTCGTGCGTGGGCCTCGACTGGCCGGCGCTCTCGGCCTCGCGCTTCAGCTCGGCGCGCGGGCCGCCGCCGACGAGGTGTGCCCAACGCCCCGGCGGGCCTGGCCTCTCTTTCCCGCCGGCGCGCTCGCGCTCTCGCTGATCTCGCTCGTCAGCTCGGCCGACAGGCTCCGCGGCGGCGTCGTCTGGCGCGGCCGCCGGTACGCGCAACGGCCCACTTAGGCGAGCCGGGGTCAAACACGCCGAAGCTCAGGTCGGTAGGCCCCTCGTCCGATATCCTCTCGCGACATCACCATCATCATCGGGAGAAGTGGCCGAGTGGCTGAAGGCGGCGCCCTGCTAAGGCGTTATGGGGGTGAACTCCTCCATCGAGGGTTCGAATCCCTCCTTCTCCGTCCCGGGAGTGCCCCGTGCGGGCCGCGAGCCGTGAATTGGCCGCGGCTTTGCCTTGGTTAACGAAGTCGCAACCGCGATCACAGGCGGCTCCCAGGGACTGCGGCTTACATGGGGGTGTGGCAACTCCCTCCTCCCGCCTCGCTCCCGCCCGCCGTCGCGCCAAGGTTCTCAAGGTCGCGTCTGCGGGCGTGGCCGTGGCGGGCTTCGGCGTCCTCTCCGTGGTCGTGCGCGGCGCGCATCCCGGAAGCTCGGGCTCCGCCCACGCGCTGACCGGCAGCGATCTCGGTCTCTCGACGCGGATCAGCCAGGAGGCGCGACAGGCCGGGACCTTTTTCTCGGGCGGCTCGGTCGCCCCCTCCCAGCCGTCGAGCCGGGCTCAGGCCTCAACCCAGACCTCATGAGCACCACCCGCTTTCGCGCCATGGGGTGCGAGGTCGTCGTCGGTGGCGCGACGCCCGACGAGGCCTGCGCGGTCAAGCGGCTCTTCGCCGCCGTCGAGCGCTCTCTGAGCCGGTTTCGGCCCGACTCCGACCTGGAGCGGCTCAACCGCTCGAGCGCCGATGCAGTGATCGTCTCTCCCCTCCTCGCGACCGCGCTCGATGACGCGCTGCGGGCTGCGGTGGCGACGGACGGCGTCTTCGACCCGACGATCGCCGAGGCGCTCCAGACCGCGGGCTACGACCGCAATTTCCCGACTCTGCAGCCGAGCCTGGCCGGAGCCCCCGTCCCCGCCGGCCGCTGGAGGGAGATCCGCCTCACCGGCTTCCTCGTCCGCCGGCCCGCCGGGCTGCGGCTCGACCTGAACGGCGTCGTCAAGGGACGCACGGCGGATGAGGCCCTGGCCCTGATCGAGGGCGACGGCTTCGTCTCGGCAGGAGGCGACCTCGCGACCCGCGGCGAGTTGACCGTTGCGCTGCCGGGCAAGGACACGGTCACGCTCCGCTCGGGCGCACTCGCGACGAGCGGCGTGACCACTCGATCGTGGACGTATGGCAACGGCGACACCGGCCACCACCTGATCGATCCGGCCACGGGAGCACCGGCCGACGTGCGCTGGGAGTGCGTGACCGTGTGCGCCGGGAACTGCCTCGCCGCCGACGTCGCCGCCAAGACGGCCTTCGTGCTGGGTGACGACGGGCCCGCGTGGCTCGAGCGCCGCGGCCTCCAGGGGCGATTCCTGGCAGCCGGCGAGGTCGTGCTGGCCGGCGGCTGGCCCCAGAGCACAGAGGCGGCGCTTTGCACCTAGTCGTCGCCTCCTCGACGACCTGGTATATGGCCCGCGCCGGCGGCGTCGTCGCCTACCTCCTCGTCTCTGCCTGCGTGCTCGCCGGGGTCGTGCTCGCCGGCAAGAAGAAGGTCCCGGGCCTCCCGCGCTTCGCGGTCGAGGACGTGCACCGCTTCCTCGGCCTGCTCGCCGCGCTGTTCATCGCAATGCACGTCAGCTCGGTCGCGCTCGACTCGGTGGTGCCGTTCTCGCTGTCGCAGCTCGTCGTCCCGTTCACCGCCGGCTACCGCCCGCTCGCCACCGGGCTCGGCATCGTCGCGCTCGAGCTCCTGCTCGCCGTCTCGATCACCAACCGGCTCCGCTCGCGACTGCCGTATCGCATCTGGAGACGGGCGCACTACGCCACGATCGCCGTCTGGCTGCTGGCGACGACGCACGGCGTCCTCAGCGGCACCGATCGCGATCAGCCATGGCTCGTCTGGCTCTACTCCCTTACTGTCGCGATGATCGTGGCCGCTGCGACGATGCGCTTCGGGCGAGCGCCGGCGGGGCGCCGCGTTGCGGTGGGCCTCGTCGCTGCCGGTGGTGCGCTCGCTGCCGTCGTCGGCCTGGCGTCGCTCCCCCAGACCGCGCCGGCCGCCAAGACGCACGTCGTGGCCGTACCCGAGATCGCCGGCCCGCTGACCGGAAGGATTCGCAACGACGACGGCTCCGGAATCGTCTCGATCAAGGGCACGGCTGCCTCAACCTCGGCGTTCCGGATCGATTTGCTCACGGGCCAGGGACGGGTGTCCGACAGTGCCCTGCAGGTGCGCTTTGCGGGCGGCTCGACCTGCGAGGGGACGCTCACCTCGCTCGACGAGCGAGGCTTCGCCGGGACGTGCACGCTGCCCGGCGGCGCGATGCGCAACATCAAGGCGGACTGGACGGTGACGGACGGCACCGTGAGCGGCACGATCTCGACGGCAGCCGCTTCCGCCGCAGCCTGAGCGCTCGCGCTAGGCTTCCATCCGCTCGGAGAGGTGGCAGAGCGGTCGAATGCGGCGGTCTCGAAAACCGTTATCCGTCTTAACGGCGGATCGAGGGTTCAAATCCCTCCCTCTCCGCTGAACAGGCTGGAACCCGCTAGCTGATGCGGGGTTCCGGCCTGCTCAGGCGGGTTGGTGCGCGGTGGGTCGGCGGCAACGTCGGGCTGCTTGAGCGTGATCTCGACCGGGGTTGACACTTGCACGACCAACGCAGACCCGGCGATCCATACGACTTGCGGTCGGCCCTGTACCTGGCGCTATTTGTACTTCACCGCCCAGGCGAAGCTGGTGGCTCCCGGGGGCCGTGAGCATACTCCTGCGTACACCAGCTTGTCCTCGGAGGCGGCCACCGACCAGGACTTGCAGGTGAAGCCCATCGGGCCTCTGACGGCTGTACCAGTCCCGTGACTCGACTGGCGCGTGAGGCCGGGCACGGATCGTCGTGCGAGCGAGCAGGACACGCCCGAGGCTGTGACCGTGTACCGACTCCCCGAGATGTGGCCCCCGACGCTCTTGATCTTCCATGAGGCACCGTTGACGCTCCCGCATTGCACGACCGCCGTGCCCCGGACCGATGTCGAGCCTCCGATCGGTGCCAGCACCGCAGCGACGAGAATGGCCGTGGTTGCGACCAGCAGGGTGGAGCTGAGGTCGTGGTTCATCGTGGTCTCCTTCGGTCGGACGAAACGGCAAGGAAGTTGTCGGTCAGCAGTAGGTGGCGATGATCACGCCCGTACCAGGGTGGCCCGGGTTGGATTCGTAGCCGGGTGCGGTAACCACGACGACGATCCTGGTGATGTTCCCCGCGATCGTGCTGCCGTTCTTGGTGATCGCGGTCGTGACGGCGGTGCCCATATAGGCGGGGAGCGGATCGACCGGGGCGGAGCTGTTACCGGGCGCGGTCGTCCAGGTTCCGCCACAGGCGGGGGGCCTCGAGCTCGTCGTGTCCGCGAAGCCCTTGAAGGCGGATGGTGCGCCCCCACCGCTGAGCGTGTTCTGTTTTGCCCATTGCGATCCCCAGAACATCACCGGCGAGGAGCCGGCGGCGCTGCTCGTACGGTCGCCGAGGACGAAGATGCCGGAACTCGGGAAGGCGAAGATGATCACGCTCTTGCTCGAGTCGCTGGACGGAAGGTAGTAGCCATTGCCGGCGAAGTCGGCCTTTACGGGCTGCGAGCCCTGCGTGACCGAAACACTCGCGACGGTGCAGCGAGCGTTCCCGGCGATGTCGGTCGGGCCCGTTGCGCACGTCTGGCTGCCGATGCCACCGCTGCCGAGCGTGAGGGTCAGCGTCCGCCCCTGGATCGGGGTGGTGCCGTCCTCGAGCAGTCGGCCCGAGAGCACGACTGGGTTGCCCTGCGCGATCACCGTCGGGCCGGTGTAGGTCGTGGTCGTTTCCTCTTTCGTGACTGCGAACGACGGGTTGTCGCTGCTGGCCAGGTAGTTGTCGTCGCCGGTGAACACGGTCATCACGACTTGGGGGCCGGCAGCCTCGCTCGGGGTGATCGTGCACGAGGCCGCGCCGCTCGCATCGGTGAGCTGAGAACAGCCCTCAGATCCCATTGTGAAGGTGACGGTTTGCCCCGCAAGCGGAAGGGAGTCGGCCGTTCGTGTCAGCCTGGCGGATAGGGTTGTGGGGTCGTTGAAGTCCCCGCTCGTTGCTCCGTCGTAGGCGAGCGTTGTGTGGGCCCGGCTCACGATCTGGGTCGCGCTCCCACTGCTGCTGTTGAAGTTCGAGCTGCCGCTCGTGTATACCGCGGAGACGACGTGGCTACCCACCGAGAAGCCGGCGGTCGTGATCGCGGCTCGGCCGCCGCTGCCGACATTCTGCGGCAAGCCGACATCTATCCCGTTGTCGCGGAACTGCACGGTGCCGGTTGGTGTCCCGGCACCGGGAGCGTTGACCGTCGTGGTCGCGGTGACGTTCACTCCTCCGCCGAACTCGGACGGATTCGGTACCGAAGAGACAGCCGTTGTCGTGTCGGCAGGGTTGACGAGTTGACCGCCGGCGAGCGAATCGCTGCTGTTCAGAACACTTGGGTTGTCGCTCGTGAAGCTAGCGGTGACCGGATGGTTGCCGACAGCCAGCGTCGACGTGTCCATGGAAGCGTGGCCGCTCGCATCGACGGTCTGGGGGGTGCCGAGTGGTGCTCCATCTGCTCTGAATTGGATTGATCCAGAGGCAGGCGACCCGGAACTCGACGCCGAGGCGGTGAACGTGATGCCCTGCCCGAACACGGATGGGCTCATCGACGACGAGACGGAGGTCGTCGATTGCGCAGCGTTGATGACGAGGGAAACCAGCCCGCCGCCGAATATCGGGAGGTTCCCCAACGGCCCGTCACCGGTGTAGTCGACCGTGAGCAGGTGTGTCCCCCGCGAGAAGCTCCTCGTCAACGACGCCGTGCTGTGGTCGGTGGGAACGCACGTGCACCCCAGGAACGTGTCGAAGTCTGGCGACAATGCGAGCGGCGGCCCTAGAGGAGAAAGGGCGTCGAACAGCTGGACGAACCCGATCGGCGACTGGAACGTCCCAGTCACTACCACCGTCAACGTCACTCCCTCACCCGCCGAGGCGGGGTTCTTCGACGTGTAGATGCTCGCAACGCTCGGGCCGGCAGCCGACGCGGGAGACGCAATCAGTCCAACCCCCACGGTCGTCATCGCGAGAACCGCCGCCCAGATCGTCCAGTTCTTGGCCTTCATGTCAGCTCCTTGCTTTGTTGGGTCGCCGGCGTCAACGGGAGGTGTGTTCCGCCGCGATGGAGCGTCAAGCCGCTAGTTCTTCAGCTTGGGCAGCCACTCGAAGATGCCACCCTTGGTCGTTGTGCATTGGCCGAGCTTTGCGAGACCCGTGTAGCTCCCGATCGACGAGCAGTGCCAGCCGGCAGGGACTGGCTTGACGTCGTAGGCCGCGTGCACACGCGTCCATTTCGGCATGTACTTGGAGCCGATTGAGCAAGACGCCCCGCTCACACCGAGATACGTGTACGCCGTGCCGTGCTGACCCTTGTAGTTCCAGGGGGCACCGTGCGCGGTCCCGCCGCATGGTGGTGCCGGCGTCGATGCCTGGGGCCGTGCCAGAGCTGCGGTGCTGAAGACGAGCGCTACCGTCAGCGCCCCGACGGCGGCGATTTGGAGTGCTCTTCCGCGAGCTGGCCGTGCGGTTCCAATGGTGCGGTTCATCGAAGCTCCTTTGACGGAGTTGACTGTGGGATGTGACCGCCCGGGCGCTCAAAGCCCAGTTGGACGATCTCGAGAATCCGCTCGGACGGAATCGCGGCACGCCGGTTGACGTCGACCGCGGCATCGATCGACGCCGTCTCGAGGAAACAGAATGCGATCTCGTCGGCCGGAACGAGGATCGACCCGAGATAGCGCGCGAAGGTTCCTTCAGCAGTTATCGCGTGGGCGGCCCGCCGTGCCCGCGCTCCGGCGGCGACGAGCTGCTGCTGGTCGACGCCGGGCCAGAAGCACTCGGCCATGAACGTCGTCAGCGGGTTGCCCTCGGTTGTCTCGATCCACACTCAGAGCACGCTAGGAGGTCAGGCGCTGGGCCGCAGCGGGTGTTTCCCTCGATAACTCCTACCCGGTTCCCTCTCTTTGCGGGCCGCTGGCGAACGGCTACTGCTGAACGAGTGGGTCTGGAGCCGACGCTAGGTCTCGCGGTCGAGTGACGGCGATCCGGGCGCCAAGCTCGGCGCGGGAGTGGATCTCGAGCTTCCTGTAGGTGCGAGAGAGAGCCGCCTCGACCGTCTTCGGGCTGATTGACAGAGCGGCGGCTACCTCGCGGTTCGTGAGCCCGCTCGCCGCCAGCTCGGCGACATGTTGCTCGGCTGCCGTCAGCGTGTCGCGGCTCGTCGGCCGGCCGCCGACCGGTCGCATCTCGCGCTTCGCACGCCCAGCCCAGAGCGGTGCCCCGAGCTCCTCGAAGATCGCGAGTGCCTGGGCGAGCGACTCCTGGCCGAGGCGCCGCTCGTTCCTCCGGCGCTGCAGGAGCCCGAGCGCCAGCAGCGTACGCCCTCGTTCGAACGGCACGGGCGAGTGCTCGTGCTCACGGAGGGCGTCCTCGAACGCTAGCTCGGCCGCCTCGAGCTCACCGCGAGCCGCGAGTAGCAGTCCACGGCAGCGCCTCCCCGTCGCCAGAGACCACGGCACAGGGCTCAAACGACCCCGACTCTCGAGGACGCCGAGCACCTCTTCGGCGCGGTCGAGCTCGCCTGTACCGATCAACGCTTCGATCAGATCGGCGTGCACCCGAAAGACGGCGGGCTCGCGGATGCCGAAGCCCTCCGCCAGCTCGACCGCGCGGGACAGATGCCGCGCAGCACCGGGCGCGTCCCCCAACGAGAGCTGCAGGAAGCCGAGCACCCGGAGGTAGAGCGGGACCGCCAACGGTTGGTCGGCCGCTGCGTCGAGGCGCTCCTCGACGGTCGTCCGTGCGCGCTCCACATCTCCGAGATGCGCGTCGACCAGCGCACGAATGGCGGGTGGGCCTCCAAAGCTCTGCCCTACCTGTTCTGCAAGCTCGAAGCTCTCCTCGGCGTAGCGTAAGGCAAGCGGCCAGTTGCCGCTCCAGCATTCGACCTGCGCGAGGTGCATGAGCTGATTCGGAATCGAGCTCTCGTCCCCCTCTTGGATCGCCTGTGAAACGGCTTCCTCGAGCTTCGCCCGAGAGCCGTCGAAGTCGTCGACGTATTTCAGCCACTGGCCGAGCTGAGCCCCGACACGAGATCGATGGATGCTCGCCAATGCTCGGGACTCGGATTCGTAGGCCTGCTCGACCGCATCGAACGACAGGCCTCGCCCGAGTAGAAGACCGGCTCTCGTTGCTGCGAGCAGGGCGTCGATCCGAGCATCGGGGTCGGCCTCGACGCCCGCTGCGTCCAGCAGCCGGAGCGCCGCCTCGGCGTGGCGTTCCGAGCGAGAGGCATCGAAGTCGCAGTAGATCGCAAGCTCGGCATGGCAAGCGGCCTCGAGGGCAGTGTCCCCGGATGCCGCCTTCAGGGCCTGCTCGCACCGGGCGATGGCCGGTCTGCTTCCGTCCCCCCAGTAGTCGAGGCCGGCAAGATCGAGGAGTGCCCTGGCCTGCAGCCGGCCGGGACGGACTGCGACGGCCAGGACGACGTCGCGGGCCTTGTCCGGGTCGCCCGCCTCGACGAGGAAGTAGCCGAGATCGAGCGCGCGCTGGTCGTACTCGTCGGCGGCGCTCGCCGGAGTCAACCGGATCGCCAGCTCTACGAGGTCGGCGGCTGCGTCCGGTGCGCCCCGCATCCGAACCTCGCGTGCAGCGTCCGCCACCGTCCGAGCGATGGTGCCGTCAGCCTCATCGATGCTGAGCGCCAGGTGCCGGGCACGCTGCTCGGTGGTCATGGCCAGCTCCGCGAGCCGGCGATGCGCCTGCCGTCGCTGCTCACCCGTAGCGGCGCCGTAGATCGCCGAGGAGAACAGTGGGTGCCGGAAACGTACTGACTCGCCTTCGACTGCGATCACGCCCGCGGCGTCCGCCCCTACGAGGTGGTCGAGGACATGTTCGGGCGACGCCTGCAGAGCGGCGCTCAAGGAATCGACCGTGGGGTTCGGAGCCGCCGCGGCAAAGAGCAGCATCTCCCGAGTCGCCTCGGGCAGCGCCGTTAGACTGCGCGTGATTACATCGCGGATGTCATCCGGAACGGGAAGCGCCTGCCCCGCCGGTGGCAGGCCGGCCTGCAAGAGGGACGCGGCGAGCTCCAGCGCGAAGAACGGATTGCCGCCCGTCGCACGATGGATCCGCAGGAGCGCGGCCCGGTTGAACGTTGCGCCGAACCTTCCCTTGATCACCTGGTGTAGCGCCCCCGCGCTGAGGGCACGAATCGAGATCCGCTCCAGCGGTACGTCTCCGGGCAACCGGTCGAGACCCAACAGCGCGGCGTTGTCGGCCGGCGTCCGCACCGAGAGCAGGAAGCCGACAGGCCGACGCTCGAGTCGACGAGCAGCGAACTCGAGCACGCGAGCCGACGGTCGGTCGAGCCATTGTGCGTCGTCGATCGCAACGACGACCGGCGCCACGGACGCGAGGTGGTCGAGGAGGGTGACGACGGCCATCGCGACTGCGTGCGGTCGGGCGACCGCGTCTCCGGGGCCGGCCCGCAGCAGCGCAACCTCGAGTGCCTCACGCTGAGGGGTTGGAAGTGCGTCCAGAGCACCCGGCTCGACTCGCGCGAGCAGATCCGCGAGCGATGAATACGAGAAGGCCACCTCCACCTCGGCGGGCGTCGAGAACAGCACACAGAACGAGGCTTGCCGCGCACTCGTCACCGCGTGGCGCCAAAGTGCCGTCTTGCCGATCCCGGCCTTGCCCTCGAGCACACACGCCGCCGGACCTGTAGTCACGGCGTCGAGGAACCGTACGATTCTCTCCAGTTCCTTCTCGCGGCCGAGAACGCTGTCAGACATCCACCGAGCGTAGCTCCGGCAAGCAGCCGAACACGCAGTGACGTCGTGAGCGCGCCGCCATCCACCCAACTGCTCTCAGCGAGGATGATGGGGTCTCTTTATCGATGTGAACAGGTTGGAACCCGGCCCCACGCTCGGGTTTCGCGGTTCGTGGGGTAGTTCGTGCGCCACGCGGCGACGACCGCCTGAGACCGCTGGAGACCGCCGTAGGGAAGCCCAACTGGCGCCCAGCGCCGGCGACGATCCAGAAACCTCCGCGCCGACTGATCTCGCCTGCCCCAAAATACCGAGCCCTATCAGCCGTGCGTGAGCGCGCAGAAGACGATGAGCGAGGTGCGACCGGTGGTATCCGTCGCTGCGAACTTGGAAGTGAATGGCTCCTTTCAAACTGCTGCGCAGTCATGCACCAATCGCGCTTGCGGCTTGAGGTCCGTCAGGTCCGTTCGTGTGACCGACGATACGGTTTGGAGCGAACGACACCCCCAACGTGTTGCGCTTCTCCTGATCGCGTAGGCGCACACACGGAGGTCGGTCTCCGCCGTGGATCAGTGACACAAACGCTCAGCCGCGCCCGGCGGGCGTGACCGAGCGTTACGCGGAGACCCTGACCGGAGAGGACGAGGAGCCATTGTGTTGCTCGGGGTGGTGACGACTCCGTTTCCCCAAGTCGTCCGGCCCGATATGGTCGGCGCATGAAGAAGCCGCGTGGATGGCCCACCCAGTTGGCGATCTACAGCATTGCCCTCGCAGCGACCGCCGCGTCGTGTGCCGTCGTCGGCGTCGCGGCGTCGACGGACCAAGGCGTCTCGGCAGCGTCCCTTCCGTCAGTTGTCAACGCCGTCTAGGACGCTCTCCGCGGGGAGCAGGTCCCAGCCCGCCTGACGCCGCCGTTTGCGACGATCAAGCTCTTCCCACAGCGGTACAGGATCCCGCGAGCCTGCCTGCCCCATCGCAACACGAGGGTGGCTCCGATCATGCACTGCCGTGTAGGAGATACCTCGAGCAAGAAGCTTCTCGTGCTGTTCGGCGACTCCCATGCCTACATGTGGCTGCCCGCGGTCCTCGTCATGGCGAAACGAGACCACTGGACCGTCGTTCCCGTCATGCGGTTCGGCTGCACACCGGAAAAGTGGTTCACACATATGGGGCCGGACGGCCCAATCTGCTGGGCATGGCTCCACTGGGCTACGGGGGAGATCCGAAGACTCCACCCGACCGTCACGTTGCTCGGAGGAAGCGTCGGCGAGACGCCGTCGACGCAGACGACCGCCGCGGCGGCGGGGATGATCACGGCGGTTCGGACCCTCAAGCTCCTGAGCCCCGTCGTCGTGATCGGTGACCCGAAGGGGCTGACCGTAAACAGCGAGTCGTGCCTCAGCACAGCTCATGCGTCGCTCGCAAGCTGCATGACGACGTGGCAATCCTCGGCGCTCGCAGCATACGACCAAGTTGCGCGCGGGACGAAGTCGCTGGGCGCCAGCTTTCTACCAACCCGAGGCTTCATCTGCTGGGAACAGCGGTGCCCAGCCGTCGTCGGTCACACGATCGTCTGGATGGACACCAACCATCTCACCGGCATCTATTCGGGTCAGCTCGCCGGACCGTTCCGCGCCGCTTTCATGCGGGCCAAGCCGTAAGTCGAGACACAGGAGAACTGCGGACGATCCCGCGCTTGCCCATCGCGAGCGGATGGTCTACCCTCAGGGTTTGTCGCAACCGCTACGAGCAAAGGAGGCCCACATGGCCAGTGCCGAAGTCAAAGGCTTCGATAGTCCCGACGAGGTGCGCGAGTTCCCCTTCGGGCGCGCCGATGTCGTCGAGATCGGCGGCGGTCAGGTAATGCGGATGACTCTTGAGCCGGGCTGGCGTTGGTCCGAACATGTCAAGCCGGTCGCCGGTACCGATCTCTGCGAGGCGCCACATTTCCAGTACCTGATCTCCGGCACGATCGGCGTACGGATGACTGACGGATCGGAGTTCGAGGTGAAGGGCGGCGAGGTCAACCTGCTGCCCTCCGGCCATGACGCCTGGGTCATCGGCGACGACCCCGCCGTCGCAATCGACTGGGGCGGAGCCCATGTCTGGGGAAAACCAACCGAATAGAGCATCGGCATGGATGCCGCCATCACGCTGACTCCGGTCCTGAACGGCGAGGGAGCCAGAGGCGCGACGCGCAATCTGGGGCGGAGCAACTGGCGCGCAGCGAGGGCGACCGGACGGCGGGCAGGGTACGGCGTGGGGTGCTAGCTCGACGCTGAGATGGCCGGGGCCTCCGACAACGCACCGCACCCCTCAGGGGAGGAGAGGATGCGGACGCCAAATGCCAGGAGGCCCCAGCCATGAACTCGTTCTGTCGCCTCGCTCAGGATCCTTCAAGCGACCGGACGAAGCTGCCGATATCGAAGACGGGTCGGCGGCATTTCTCAGGGGGTGCCGTCGACCTAACCGCGCATCCCGCCGGGGCAACACCAAGTTCGACCTCGAGGGCCCCGTGACCGCCTGACACAGCTGGAGAACGCCTTAGGGAGGCGCGTTCCCTTGCGCCTGGCACTCGCCGCAGCGAGAGTTGGCCAATGGAGCATGTCTGGGGTACCTCGCCGGACTTCACCGGGCCCCGCCACGAACTGAGGGAGCGGCTGCTCCTGCGGGAGTTCCTCCGTCTTGCTCCAGGCAGGCGGGTGCTCAACGTCGGCGCGGGTGCGGGTTCGTTCACGCTTCTCCTGGCCGAAAGGCGCTTCGAGGTCGTGAGCACAGACGTAACAGAGGAGTCCTGCGCGGTGCTCCGACGCCGCGTTCCGGGCGAGGTGATCCTCGCCGACGTTCGCTCGCTCCCGTTCCCCGATGCGTCATTCGATGCGGTCGTGGCGGGCGAGGTGTTGGAGCACGTCGCCGACGACGTCGGCGCGATGAGGGAAATTGCACGAGTCCTCGTCCCGGGCGGGATGTTCACCGGCTCTGTGCCTGCGCACCCGAACTGGTACGGGGCAAGCGACGAGTGGGCAGGTCATGCGCGCCGATACACGCGCGAGGCCCTCGAGGACACCATCACCGGAGGTGGACTCGCTGTCGTCTCCTGCAGAGGGTGGGGGTTCCCAATCTCGTCGCTCTACCATCGCCTGTATTTCGACAAGCGCGCGGCCCGGCTCTCCGAGTCGGCAACACTCGAAAACCCGTCCCTGTGCAAGCGGATCGCCGTAGGCGCGCTTCGGATCGCGCTCCAGCTGGATCGGCTGTTCGTCGGACAGGAGCGTTGGTGTCTCGGCTTCCTCGTGTCGGCCCGCCGCGGCAGTGACGGTAACCGACCCGGGGCGTGAGATCACACCCCCGACGACAGCCGGATCGCGTCGATCCGGTTCCGGCTGAGCTTCTCCTAGGTGCCCTCTTGCGACTTTCACGGCCGACTCCCTCCGTTGGTGTCGGCGGGCAGGAGTCAGGTCTCGCGAAGCGAATCGAAGCGGATCCACGACGGCGGGGCGGACGAGCCTCACGAGTCAAAGGGCGGCCAGCTGACCGAGCCGCATCGTCCGCCGTCGCTATCCTCTCGCGTACCACTCCGCCAGCCGCTCCATCCCGTCGGCCACGGTGGTCGCCGGCCGCCAGCCTGTCGCCTCGCGGAACGGTCGCGGGTCGAACCAGTGCGCGAGCCCTAATTGGTCGACGAGAAATCGCGTCGCCGGCGGCTCGGCTCCGGGCCGCACCAGTGCCCAGGCCCGCTCGGCCGCGGTGCCCATCGCACGGGCGAGCACGAGCGGCACATCGCGCTTCGGTGGCGGCGCTCCGGCAGCGGCGCAGATCCACTCGAGCAGGACGCGCACGGGAAGCGGCTCGCCGTTCGAGACCACGAAAGCCTTCCCGGCGAGAGGGCTTCCCGGGATGAGCTGCTCGGCCGCGACGACGAGCGCTTCCGCGGCGTTGTCGACGTAGGTGGTGTCGATCAGCGCGGTGCCGCCGGCCACGACGAACAGGCGCCCAGCCCTTGCCCGCTCGACGATCCGGCCGATCAGCTGCGTGTCGCCGGGCCCCCAGACCGCGTGCGGGCGGATCGCCGTCACCGCCGTCGCCGGGCCGTCGGCGGCGAGCGCCAGGAGCTCCGCCTCGGCCTTCGACTCGGAGTACCACGAACGATCGTGACGCACTGTGATCGGCGGCGCCGCAGCGGCGCCTGCGGTCGGCGCCGACTCGTAACCGACCGACGGCGAGGAGACGAGCACGAGGCGCCCGACTTCCGCCGCGGAGCACGCCTCGACCACCGCCTCCGTACCACCGACGTTCGCGTACCTGAACTCCTCCCGGGTGCCGACGACGCCGACGCGCGCGGCACCGTGGATCACGGCGTCGCACCCTGCTGCCGCCGCGGAGACTGCCCTCACATCGGAGATATCCGCGAGCACCTGTTCGCACCGGAGCTCGCTGCTCGGGCGGCGCTGCAGCGCGACAACCTCGTGACCGCGCCCTTCGAGCGCTGCGACGGTCGTTCGCCCCAGGAGGCCAGAGCCGCCTGTCACGAGCACGCGCATCAGGGTCGCCCCGGCGCCTTGCCGCCGGAGAGCAGCGCGTCGGCCCAGAGCCCGAGGCGGGTGCGGTCGATCTTCGAGTTGTGGCGGCGATCGACCGGGAGCGCCGGCACGGTCAATACGGCTGCGATCGCCTGCGGTGCGACCGCGGTGCGCACTTTCCCGTCGAGCTCGCCGTCTGCAAGCCCGGCCTTGCCAGCCTGCTCGACGACCACGACGACCTGCGCGCAGGAGTCGGGGCCGACGCCGCTGACGGCGCTGCGGAGACCGAGCGCCGTCTCGATCGCCACCTCGAGTGGCACGGAGGTCACCGGGCCGGCAGCCGTTCGCACGACGTGCGCCATCCGCCCCTCGACCCAGAGACGTCCGGCCTCGTCGAGATGCCCCACGTCGCCGGTGCGATGCCACTCCGTCCCGTGGGAGTCGACCGAACGGGCGCGGTTGGTGGCCGCCCAGAGGCCGTCGTATCCGGTAGAGAGCCAGGGTGCGCTGACCACGATCTCGCCGCTCCCGCCGCCGCCCCCGCCCGCGAGCGGCTCGATCCGCACCTCCACCCCGGACAGCGGGTGGCCGACGCAAACGCCGCGACCCGGGCCGATCGCCTCGAGCGCCGCGAGGTCGATATCTGCCACCGAGAGCACCTCCGTCATCCCGTAGGGAGTGTGAAGCTCGGAAGCGGGAGCGAGCGCGGCGAACGAACGCAGCGTTCTCGGCGAAACAGGAGCACCCGCGGAGAGCACGAGCCGGAGTGCAGCGAGCGCCGTCCGTCCTTCTCGGGAGAGGCTCTCCGCGGTCGCGATCACACCCTCGAGTGCAGCCGGAGCAGCGAAGACGATCGTGGCGTCGATCGCAGCGCACGCTTCCGCGAGCCGGTCGGCACGGAGCGACCCCGGCCTCGTGATGTCGCAGTCGGGCACTGCCACCGGGATCCCGAGCGCCGGCCCGTAGAGGGCGAACGGTGCGAACGCGGCCACGAGACGGTCGCCGGAGCCGATTGCATAGCACTCCCGCACGGCGAGAAACTGCGCCGCCATCTGGCACTGGTCGTAGAGGACTCCCTTCGGCGGGCCCGTCGCGCCGGAGGTGTAGACGACGGCCGCAGGCACATCGGCGGCGAGCGCCGTTTCTGCGACGACGGCCGAGAGTGTCGCCCCGCAACGGTCGAGGGCCTCGACCTCGAGCCGCCGGGCCGACGACGCCCAGCGGAGCACCCGCGCGACGCCGAGCGTCTTGCGCGTCCCAACCAGCCAAGCGGGCTCGGAGCTGCGAAGAGCGCGCCGCAGTCCCTTCAACCCGAGGCCACGATCGACGACAACCGTGACGGCGCCGATTACCCAGCAGGCATAGGCGGCGGCGATGAAGTCCTGTGGGTCGGGCGCGAGGAGCGCGACGCGGTCGCCCTCGACGACCCCGGCCTCGCGCAGGGCGCAGGCAAGACCGGCGACCCGTCGCGCAAGCTCGGCGAAGGTGAGAGTTGAACCGCCGCCGACGGCGACCGCGATCGCTTGGTCGGCTTCCCGTGCGAGGAGCGCACCCCAGAGCGGCTCCGTCGACACGGGTGACAGCGCCGGCCCTGCCGTTGTCTGGTCGCCGGGCTCGAGCAGCCGCCCGATCCACGCATCCGCCACGGCTGCGACGTCCTCCTCTTCGATCACGAGATGCCCGGCGAGCGGGAAGCGGTGTAGCTCCGCCTGCGGCAGCCGGCATCGCAGGTCGGCGGCAAACTCGAGGTGGAAGACTGGGTCGTTCTCACCCCAGGCGAGCAGCACCGGGACGTCGAGCTCCGGCAGCCGCTCCGTCATCGCGGCGAGGGCGGCGAACGAGGGGTGCTCGGGCGTGGTCGGGATGTCCTCCACGAAGTCGGCGATCGCCCTCCGGTTGGCGCTCGACCGGTACGGGGCGCGGTAGCCGCGCCGGGCACCACGATCGATCCGACCGTGACCCGTGGCGAGCGTGACGTCGATGAACGCCGACGTTCGCCGGCAGCCGAGGTCTCGGAGCACCTCCGATCCGGCGAGGCGAATCGGCAGCGGCACTCCACCAGCGGGCAGGGAGACGCCCGTGTTGCCGAGCAGGATCCCGGCCACCCGCTCCCGGTGTTCGACCGCCCAGCCGAGCGCGATCGGCCCGCCCCAGTCGTGCGCCGCAAGCACGATGGGTCCCTCCACGCCGAACGCGTCCAGGATCCGACCGAGGTCGTCGACCCGCTGGGCGAACCGCCGTGGAGCAACGCGCTGCGACAGGCCCATCGAGAGCTGGTCGACGGCGATTACGCGGTAGCGGTCGCCGAGGCGACGGTGGAACGAGCGCCAGAGGAATGACCAGGTCGGGTTGCCGTGGACGCAGACCACGGTCAACGGGGGTGGCGTGACGGTCGGCAAGATGTCGAGCGCGTGAACCCGCGCGCTCGCCCCGTCTGCGAGCTCGACCTCGGCGATCCGCGACCACGCCGGGTCGAGGCCCAGGCGCTCCAGTCGGCCCGCGTCGAACGCAGCGGGCGCCGGGCTCACCAGACGATCTCGACGACGCTTGCGTTGAGGCCGGAGCCCATGCCCATGCACAACACGCGCTCGCCGGGCTTGATCTGCTCCTGCACCCCGGCCAGGGTGAACGGGATCGACGCCGGGCCGATGTTCCCCTGGGTCGGGAAGGTGAGCGGCGCGCGCGACTCATCGATCCCGAGCGTCGCGCAGAGCGTGCTCGTGTGCACCGAGCTGACCTGGTGGAGGACGTACCAGCCGATCCCATCGTTCCAGCCGAACTCGGCGGCCGACTCGCCCCACGCCTCACCGGCGAGCTCCAGACCCCCCTCGAGCAAAGCCTTCGTGTCGGTCGTCATCCGGTCGAGGTCGCCGATGCAGACCTGGTGGTACTTCGTGGCAGCGCGAGACATGCCGCCGACAAGACGATGCGCCTGCGGGCTCCGGTCGAGGCTCCCGAGCACCATCGCAGCCGACCCCGAACCGAGCGTGAGGCTCGCGAACTCGCCATAGACGTCGGCCACGTCGTGCGCCTCCGCCTGCAGCCGCGCGATCGTGGTGAGGTGGGTGTGGCGCGCGCCCTCCCCGTCGACGATCAGCGCATACGGGATCTGGCCCGCGTCGATCGCCGTCGCGGCGAGGTGGATCGCGTTGACGAACCCGAGACACGCGTTGCCGAGGTCGAAGTTGAGACACCCCGGCGCGAGCCCTAGGTGGTGGTGGACGGCGCAGGCGACGGACGGCTCGAGGTGGTGCCGACAGACGGAGGTGGAGATGAGCATGCCGATCTCGGACCGGTCGATCCCCGCGGCAACGATTGCCTTCTCCCCCGCCAGAGCGGCAACCTCGTCGAAGCGCGCCCCCTCCGGCCACCAGCGGCGCTCGGTGATCCCGGCCAGCGACTCGAGCAGGCCCGGGCGCACGTCACAGCGCTCGAAGACGTCCGCGAGCTGCTCGTCGATCCAGGCCGAGGTGACGACCTCCGGAGCCTCGACCGCCTCGACCGAGACGACCCCCACGTTCGCGTGGCGCTGGGTGTGATTGGCGCTCATTCCGGTCAACGTCTCCTCGGTCTCGTAGTTCCTGCAAGCGAAAGAGGCCCGCGCGGGCCCCTTTCAAGCGGAGAGAGCGGGATTTGAACCCGCGAAGCACTTTTCAGCACTTACGCGATTTCCAGTCGCGCTCCTTCGGCCGCTCGGACACCTCTCCGTACGCCGAAAGCGTACCCTCAGCGGCGGTATAGGTCACGGTGCAGCAACGGGCTCTGGTCAGGAGCCGGCAACGGACGAGACGTACGCCGCCACATCGTTGATCTGCTGCTCGGTGAGCTGACCCTTGAACGGCGGCATCACGCCCTTTCCGTTCGTGACCCGGTCGACGACGAGGGCGGCGTCGGGCTTCTTCTGGTCGAGATTGGGGCCGACCTGCCCGGCGGCGCCCGCATCGGCGAGCGTGTGGCACGACCCACACCCGGCCGAGGCGAAGACCGCCTTGCCGGCAGTCGCGTCGCCACCGCCGCCGGGGGCCGGCGTCGTGGTCGTCGTAGTCGTGGTCGTCGTTGTCGTCGGCGTCGTCTCCGCAGGAGTCGTCTCGGCAGGGGCCGTCTCCTTCGCAACCTCCTGGGTGGATGTGACCCAGTAGACCGCCCCGAGCTGAAGGACGAGGAACACCGAGGAGAACAGCATGAAGCCGGTCAGGGTCGCGGGAAAATCCGGATTCCGCTTCGGGATCCAGATCGCTGTGATCAGCGCCCAGGCGATGAACGCCCCGGCAACGATTATCAGCGTCACCTTGCCCGTCGTCGTGATCGTGAGCAGCACGGCAGGGACGCTACCACGGCTCCCCGGACGAGTTCACGGTCAACGCGCACCGCCGCTGGCGCTACCCTCCTCCCGTGATCGCAGAGGAGCGAGTCGCCCGCTATGCCCGCCTCGTGGTCGAGGTCGGAGTCAACCTCCAGCCCGGCCAGCTTCTGCGCATCAACGGGGATCCGGCGCACCTGACGTTTACCCGCGCCCTCGCCGAGGCGGGCTACGCGGCAGGGGCCCGGTTCGTCGAGGTGCAGTACGCCGATCCGCACGTTCGGCGATCTCGCATCCTTCACGCGCCGGGAGAGGGCCTCGACTGGTCACCACCCTGGACACTGGCTCTGATCGACGAGCTCGCAGCCACGGACGGCGCGTACATCGCGGTCACGGGAGACCCCGAGCCGGAGCTGCTCGCCGATCTCGACCCGGCACGCATCGCAGGAACCCGGGCCCGGCTCGTCGCCGAGCGGATGAAGGCGGCGACCGAGTCGAGGCGAATCGCGTGGGCGATCGTCGCGTATCCCAATCCAGGCTGGGCGGAGACGATCTTCGGCGAGCCTGATGTGGAGCGACTCTGGGACGCCGTCGCAACTGCCACGCGTCTCGACGAAAACGACCCGGTCGCCGTCTGGCGGGCCCACGTGGCACGGCTGCAGCAGCGAGCGGCGCTGCTCGACGAGCGCCGGTTCGACGTGATCCGGTTCCGCGGGCCGGGCACCGATCTGATCGTCGGGCTCACGCCGACGTCACGCTGGCAGACAGCCGCCGAGCGAACCGCCGCAGGTGTCGATCATGTCGTCAACATGCCGACCGAGGAGGTGTTCACGACGCCGCACCGATTGCGCACCGAGGGAGTGGTGCGCTCGACGATGCCGCTCGCGGTCAACGGGACTCTCGTTCGCGATCTCGCGATGCGGTTCGAGGCCGGCCGGATGGTCGAGGTCAGTGCGACGACCGGAGCCGATGTCGTCCGCCAGGAGATGCTGACCGACGAGGGTGCGTCCTATCTCGGCGAGGTGGCGCTCGTCGACGGGGACTCCAGGGTCGGAAAGACGGGAGTGATCTTCTTCGACACGTTGTTCGACGAGAACGCCGCTTGCCACATCGCCTACGGCCGGGGTTTTGCGGCTGGAATCGGCGCGAGCGGATCGACACCAACGGACGAGCTCCTCGAGCGTGGTTGCAACGACTCGATCGTCCACACGGACTTCATGATCGGCGGCCCCGAGGTCGAAGTCGACGGGATCGAGCCTGGTGGTGCGGCGGTGCCGATCCTCCGCGGCAACGACTGGCAGCTCTCTTAGAACTCGAATCAAAATGAAGGGACCCGTTGGTGGCTGACGAAGTCGTCGGCATCCGTTGTCAAGCTGGAGGGGATGTCGATGGCTACTTCGAGGCCGTGGGATGTGCCGGAGGGGTTGTGGCAGCTGCTGGAGCCGC
>JBBQRN010000044.1:0-18548 GCA_038214705.1 Gaiellales bacterium
GAGGAGGTGGTACGTGGTCGGGAGCGGCAGCTCGAGAGCGACAGCGACCTCCTTCGCCGTGCGTCCGTCGGGCTGCTCGCCTAGCTGCACGAGGATCCGCGATGCCCGCGCGACGGAGCGAATCGTGGTCATCGCCGAGGAGGCCCCGGTCGGCTGCCGGTCATTGTCATCTTCCGTTGACTTTCACGATCTGAAATCGAGGCCCTCCTATCGGTCAGTTCGAGGCCAGTATGACATACTCGCCCAACCGGACTGACCGCTGTTTCCCCTGCAAGGAGATGCGATGACTCTCTCATTCACGAGGCCACCCCACCGGCTCGAACGCCTTCGTGCGTGGATGGCCGACGATCACATCGAGGCTACTGTTGTTTTCGGGGCCGACAACGTCAACCACCTGTCCTCCTACTGGCGGTACTACGGCGGCCCCTCCGCTCTCGTCGTCGGGTCGGACGGAGAGCGCACGTTAGTCGTGATGCGCGACGAGGTGCCGATCGCCCATGCGTTGTCGGAGGGAGATGAGGTGCTCGGCTACGGGGAGCGCGGATTCGGGATCAACCTCAATCCCATAACCGAGCTTGTCGCCGTGGTCGCCGCCGTGCCCGGTGTGGCCCGAGCGCGTCGCCTCGGGCTCGCGTCCGAGATCCCCGGGGCCGATGCCGCACTTGTCGCCGCGGTGTCCGCTGAGGCCGTCGCCGCAGACACTGCACTCCACCGGATCAGGCTGATCAAGGACTGGGACGAGATCGTCAAGATTCACACCGCTTACGATCTCTGCTGGCTCGGCCAGGATGCCGTCTCGAAGGGCGCGACGCCCGGAGCGTCCGAGATCGAGTTGTTCACCGCGGCGCAGTCAACGGCGCAGATCGCGTCAGGAGGACCGATCGAGTTCCTCTGCGACCTCCTCTCGGGCCCGAGTTCCGCCGAGGTGTGCTGCCCGATTCACGTCGCCGGCCCCCGGATGGTCGAGGCAGGCGACCCGGTGATCGCCGACGTCGTCGTCCGCACCGCCGGCTACTGGGGTGACTCCGCCGAGACGCACGTCGTCGGGGAGAATGCCGAGGTCGAAGCGGCCCGAGCGACCCTCCTCGGCATCCTCGAGCAGTCGCGGAAAGAGCTCGTTCCCGGCGGGACAGGCGCTGAGGTTTTCGCGAACATGCACGCACGTGTGCTGAGCTCCCTGCCCGGAGGCGAGCTCCCCCATCACGGAGGGCATGCGCTCGGACTGACGTCGTTCGAGGACCCGCATTTGATCCCGTCGGACACGATGCCGTTCGAGCCCTGGATGGTGTTGGCTGTCGAGCCCGGCGTGTACTTCCCCGGCCGCTACGGGGCACGGGTCGAGAACGTGTTCGTTGTCACGCCCGAGGGAGGCGTCGAGCTTCGAGACGTGATCGGGGCAGGCGCGTGAAGGCCACCGGCCTTCATCACACCGGCTACACGGTCTCCGACCTCGATCGCTCGCTTGCCTTCTACCGCGACGTCCTCGGGTGTGAGGTCATCGCGACGCAGGAGAAGCAGGGTGGATACCTGGCGGCAATCGTCGGCTACCCCGACGCCCACGTCCGCATGGCGCACCTTCGCGTCCCCGGGAGTGAGCACGTGATCGAGCTGTTCCAATACCTCGTCCCTGCCGGGACACGTGCCGACGTCGAGCCACGGAACGTCGGCGCCTCCCACCTCTGTTTTCTTGTCGACAACCTCCAGAGCGTCTACGAGCAGCTCGTCGCGCAAGGCGTGACGTCGTTCGTCTCGCCTCCCGTCGAGGTCGACACCGGTATCAACACCGGCGGATTCGGCGTGTACCTGCGGGATCCCGACGGCATCACGGTCGAGATCTTTCAGCCCCCCCATCGCGCCTGACGGGCTCCCAGGCGGCGAGCGCCACAGCGACGATCGCATCACTCTCGCCGAGGTATGAGCTGGGGTCGAGGACACGGTCGAGGGGCGGCATCGTCGCGAGAACCTCAGGAGCAAGCGTCCGCTCGAGGGCTTCACGGAGCGTAAGCCCTTCACGGCGGGCGAAGGACGACGCCTCCGAAACGAGCGCGTGAGCGTCGGCCCGGCCACCGATGCCAGCGATCGCCATCATGGCCGCCTCGGCCATGATCGCGCCGCCTTCGACCGAGAGGTTCGCCCGCATCCGCTCGGGGAAGACGCTGAGGCCGGCAAGAACGCGCTGAGCGCCCGCGACCGCACCCGCGGCGGTAGCGCAGACCAGGGGCACGGCGTCCCATTCGGCCTGCCAATCGCCGGCGGCACGCTCGTGTGCTGCGTGCATCGCGGGGAGCATCGTGCCCGCGTATTGTGCCGCCAGAAGGCTGAGACCGACGATCGCCTCGCTTCCGATCGGGTTCGCCTTCTGGGGCATCGTCGACGAGGCGCCTCGGTGGTCGCCGCCCTCCTCGCGCACCTCGCCGATCTCGGGGCGCGAGAGATCCACGACCTCGCGTGCGAGCTTGCCACACGTCGAGGCCAGTGCCGCGAGGACGAACGCCACCTCCGCGAGGCCGTCGCGTGCTGTGTGCCACGGGACGTCGACGGTGCCGAGGCCGAGTTCCGCGGCAACCTCGCGGCGGACGTCCCCGCTCTGCGGCCCGAGGGCCGCAGCCGTGCCCGCAGCACCGAAGAGCTGGACGACGACCACCCTGTTGCGAGCCGCGCGGAGCCGCTCGACGTGACGGGTGAGCTCCGCCAGCCAGACGGCGACCTTGCCGCCGAAGGTGATCGGGACGGCGGGTTGCGCGTGCGTCCGGCCGGGCATGACCGTTCTCCGGTGCTCCTCGGCCGTTCGCGCCAACGCGTCACCGAACCCACATGCGAGCGCCTCGATCCTGTCGAGTGCACGCCCGACGAGGAGGGCGAGACCGGTATCCATGATGTCCTGGGTCGTCGCCCCCCAGTGGACATGCCGAGCGGCGTCCGGCGAGGCGCGCTCGATCTGCTCGAGGAGCGGCAGGATCGGGTAGCCGACGACGAGTGACCGCTCGCGGAGCGCCGCGAGGTCGACGGCGCCCGGGAGCGCCGCGCGGTCGATCGCGGCGGCGGCTTCGGCAGGGATGATCCCTAGACGCGCCTGCACCCGCCCGAGGGCGCGCTCGACCTCGAGCCAGACGGCGACGTACGACTCTTCGGAGAACAGGCTCGTGGTCTCGTCGTCGCCGAAGACGTCGACGAGCGGGAGGAACACGCGTCGGCTCCTGCCGTCTTCAGCCGGCGGGGATCGAGGTCAGAGCGCCGTCGATCGTGTGCACGCCGCCGGTGATGTACGACGCGTCGTCCGAGGAGAGGAAGACGACGAGCTTCCCTACTTCGGTCGGGAGCCCAAGCCGGTGCGCCGGGACGGTGTCGATGTAGTGCTGCTCGTCGATTGCGCCGCGGGCGACGTCCGCATCCCACATCGGCGTACGCAGGACGCCGGGCGCGATCGCGTTCACCCGGATGCCGTGCGGGGCCCACTCGCCTGCCGCAACGCTCGTCATCATGATCACGGCGGCCTTCGGCGCGCAGTACGTCATCCGACCGGGATTCGGCGAGAACCCGCGGATCGAAGAGATGTTCACGATCGAGCCGGACTTCTGCGGCAGCATGATCCGGCCGGCCGCACGCATGCAATAAAAGACGCCGGTCTGCATGACGGCGATCGACTCGAGCCAGTCCTCGTCGGTCACGTCCTGCGTGTGAGGTCCGACGCGACTGATCCCGGCGTTGTTGACCACGATGTCGAGGCGACCGAAGTCCCTCGCCGCCGCCGCGAAGGCATCGTCGACCTGCTTGCTCACCGACACGTCGGTGGGATAGGCGCGAGCTTCGACCCCCGCCTGGGCGATCTCATCGGCAGCGACCGCTGCCGCGTCCCCGTCGATCTCGAGCACCGCGATCGAGGCGCCCGCGTCGGCGAGCTCCTGCGCAATGCCCCGGCCGAGGCCTGTCCCGGCCCCCGTCACGATCGCCACCTTCCCGTCGAGCATGCCCATATGAATTTCCTTTCGGGCCGCGTTGTTCTGGATGCGGGGCGAGTATAACCTCGTGACCGAAGACGATCAGCCGTCCGGCACGTGGCGCTCAGGCGCCGTCGATTCTCAGCGTAGCTCCGCCGGCCGGATCGAAGAAGTGGGCCCGCTCGACGTCGACAGCCAGGTGCAGTTGCTCGCCGGGCACCGGGCGGGTTCGCGGGTCGAGCCTGGCGACGAACGCTCCCCCGAGCTCCGCCTGATCGTCCCCGGAGCTCTCCGCGGTGACCCCGTCGATCCGGAAGTAGACGAGGGTTTCAGAGCCGAGCTGCTCCGTGATCTCGACCGTGACCGGGATCGCCTCGCCGCCGTCAGCGAGATGTGCGTCCGAGAAATACTCGGGGCGGAGCCCGACTATCAGCTCCCCGTCGCTGCGACGGAGTCTCGCAGCGACCGTCTCCGGAAGATGCAGACTGAACTCGCCGAACGAGATCCTTCCGCCGTCGATTCGTGCCCGGAGGAAGTTCATCGACGGGCTGCCGATGAACGATGCGACGAACATGTTCGCCGGCCGGTTGTAGAGAACGTCGGGTGGGTCGACCTGCTGCACGACCCCGTGATCGAGCACGGCGACGCGCTGACCGAGCGTCATTGCCTCGACCTGGTCGTGAGTGACGTACAGCGTTGTGACGCCGAGGCGCTGGTGCAGCTTGACGAGCTCGGCGCGCATCTGCACCCGCAGCTTGGCATCCAGGTTGGAGAGCGGCTCATCCATCAGGAACGACCGCGGATGACGAACGATCGCGCGACCCATAGCGACGCGCTGGCGCTGCCCTCCGGAGAGGGCCCCCGGCTTGCGCTCGAGCAGATCTTCAAGGCCGAGCAGCGAGGCAGCCTCCGCGATGCGCTTCTCCCGGTCGGCCTTCGGAAGCCGCTGTGTCTCGAGCGGGAAACCAATGTTCCCACGCACCGTCATGTGGGGGTAGAGAGCGTAGTTCTGGAACACCATCGCGATGTCGCGATCAACGGGGTCGAGGTCGTTGACGACGCGGTCGCCGATCAGGATCTCGCCCGAGGTCGGATGCTCGAGCCCAGCGACCATCCGCAAAGCTGTCGTCTTGCCGCAACCGGACGGCCCGACGAAGATCATGAACTCCCCATCCTCGATCGTGAGCTTAAGATCGTCGACCGCAATCGTCCCGTCTGGGAACCGCTTCGTGACCCCGCGGAACTCGATCGCAGCCATCTACTGCACTCTGAAGCGGGCGATCGCGTCTGGGTCGAGCTCGACGCCGAGGCCGGGACCTGTTGGGACGGCGAGCGCGGCGTCCTCGAGCACAAACGGCTCCTGCAGGATCCCGTTCACGAGCGGCGAGTCGGCGACGGAGTACTCTGACCACGTCGCACGGTCGAGCGTCGCGACGAAATGCAGCGATGCCGCGACGAGAATGCCGGTCGAAAAGCAGTGGGGCACGATCTCGACCGTCGACGATCGCTCGAGCAGCGCGATCTGCCGGGCAACGGTGAATCCGCCGCAGCGGGCGAGGTCGGGCTGAAGGACGTCGACCCCGCCGTGCTCGACGAGCGTGCGGAACGGCGCGAAGGTCTCGTCTGCCTCACCCGCCGCGATCCGAATGTCGGTGCGTCCCGCAAGTCGTCGGTAGCCCTCGAGATCGTCGGGCTGGAGCGCCTCCTCGAACCAGTACAGACGATGCTCCTCCACCAATCGCAGCAGCTCGAGGGCGCGCTTGACGGTGTAGGCGCGGCCGCCGTCGAGCATCAGCGTCCGGTCGGGACCAAGCGTCTGGCGCGCAGTGCGCACGAGCTGCTCGTCGAACGCGATGTCCCGCCCGAGCGGCCCCCAGCCGAGCTTGAGCGCCGAGTAGCCGGCCTCGACCACCCGCTCGGCGATGCGCCGCACGTCGTCCGTCGTCTCCGGCATCACCTCGCTCGCATAGACCGGGATCCGGTCGAGACGCCGGCCGCCGAGCAGCTCGGAGACCGGCCGGCCTGCGGCCTTCCCGGCCAGGTCCCAGAGAGCGATGTCGATCGCGCTGATCACGTGCAACGCCGCACCTCGACGGCCGTAGTGGTCGCTCGCGTGGAAGAGCCGCTGCCAGAGGCGGTCGATCTGGAGTGGGTCCTCGCCGATCAGCACCTCCCGGAGGCCGCGAGCCACCGAGTGGGACGACGGCATCTCGACAATCGTCCGCGCGAGCATCGGCGCCGTGTCGGCCTCGCCGACTCCTACGATCCCTTCGTCGGTGTGGATGCGGACGAGAAATGCATCCTGCGTTCCGTCAGCGCGGGTCGCATCGACCTGCGCAAGCCGCAGGACGATCGGCTCGACGTCTGTGATCTTCATGGTCGTTGACGCCGGGACGCTTTGACGGGAGAGTGCATCATGGGCGGACACTATCCGGCCGCTCCGGAAACGACGAACGACAACGAGTGAGGGAGCTATGAGACGACGCAACCGGGGAGAGGCAATGGTGTGGCGATGACCCTTCTCGAGGGACGCTCAGCGCTCGTCACAGGCGCTGCGAACGGGATCGGCCGAGCGATCGCAGAACGGCTCGCAGCCGAAGGTGCGCGGGTAGCGGCTGTCGATATCGAGGACGTCCCCGACCTCGGGCGGTCGGTCCAGGCGCTGCGCTGGGACCTGGCGGAGACCGAGTCGCTCGAAGGGTTGCTCGACGCGGCCGAGGCGGCGGTCGGCCCGCTCGACGTGCTCGTCAACAACGCAGGCGTGTTCGAACCCGCGCTCGCGATCGACCTGACGCTCGCCTCGTACCAGCGGGTGCTCGCGGTCAACCTGGACGCCCCCGTCTTCCTCGCGAGCCGTGCGGCACGGGGCATGATCGCGCGAGGGTACGGCCGCATCGTCAACATCACGTCGGTGCACGGCCGCTTCGGCGAGGAGCTCGCACTCTCGTACGACGTCGCGAAAGGCGGTCTGGAGCAGGCAACGCGGACGCTGGCGGTCGAGCTCTCACGGCACGGTGTGCTCGTCAATGCGGTTGCTCCCGGGTTCGTGTCGACCCGTATGTCCGTCGTCGACGGCAAGGACGAGCTCGAGAGCGAGTGGTTTACCGACATCTACGTCAAGCACGGGAAAATCCCGATCCGCCGCTACGCGATGCCCGAAGAGATCGCCGAGCATGTCGCGTGGCTCGGCAGCAAGCGCAACACCTACACGACCGGGCAGGTGCTCACCGTCGACGGCGGGCTGACGGTGACGTTCTGATGCTATCGCGGCGGGAGAGAGCGCTCGCGATCGCCGAGGCGGCGGGAGCCGGCGTCATCGTCGTCGCCCACCCCTCAGCAGTGACCTGGCTGACCGCATACGCGCCGGAGATCGAGACCGGCCCGAGCGCATTCGCGCTCTCGGCGATCGCCGTCCTCGCGGCCGACCGCACCCCGGTTCTCGTCGTCAGCGAGGACGAGGCCGATGCCGCCGCGGCCACGGGGTGCGAGGTCGCGGTGTATCCCGGGTTCGGGATCGGCCCCGTCGACCCGATCGGGGCCGCTGCGCGAACCCTCGCCGGAGTGATCGACAGCCCCTCCATCGCGATCGATGCCGGGACTCTCCCCGCCGCGCTCGCGGCGGGCTACGACTGGATCGACGTCGGTGACGATCTCGCGAAGGCACGCGCCGTCAAGGATCCCGACGAGATCGAGCTGATTCGGGCGGCGATCGCGGTGTGCGACGAAGGGCAGAGGGCGGCCCGCACCCACGCAACGGCCGGAGCCTCCGAGCTCGATCTGTGGATGGCTGTCCGTGGAGCAATGGAACGCGCTGCGCAGACACGGCTCCCCGTGCTGGCCGATCTCGTCTCGGGCCCGCGCACGACCGATGTCGGCGGCCCTCCGACCACGAGGGTGTTGGCGGAGGGCGACCTCGTCCTCTGCGACCTCGTCCCCCGCGTCGCAGGCTACTGGGGCGACTCGTGCGCGACGTTCGCGATCGGCGAGCCGTCCGAGGCCGCTCGCGCCGCCCACGCGCGGGTCTGGGCGACGCTCGAGGAAGTGATCGCGGCAGTCCGACCCGGAGCGATCACGGGCGAGCTCGACGCACTGGCGCGAGCACAACTCGAGTTCCCACATCACACGGGACACGGCTTCGGCACCGGGTGGCACGAGGAGCCGCGCATCATCCCAGGGTCGACGACCGTGCTCGAGGAGGGGATGGTCATCGCGATCGAGCCCGGAGCCTACAAGGGCGTCGGCGTGCGCCTTGAGCAGATCGTGATCGTGACGTCCGAGGGCTGTGAGGTTGTCTCTGGTCACGACCTCGCCCTCTGACGAGGTGGCCGGCGGACTCGACGGACATCCTCTTGCACGGAGTCGGCCTCGAGGCGCGTTCCTCGTTGCTTTCATCATTTTGAATCTAGATCCGAATCTTGACATGCCGATGGACGGAGATATACTCGCGAACGTTCGGGATAACTTCGTGCGGAAGGAGCCGTCTCAGTGGGTGTACACGACGGGCTGGCCACGATCGCGATCGAGTGGTCACCGAGCGGTCACCGACCGTGCTCGCAGTAGTTGACGGCACGACGGCGTGCCTGACAGCCCAGAATCCAAAGGAGGTCGAAGGATGAAACGCAGGCTTGGGGTCATCGCGGCCGTAGCTGTCCTAGTCGGGGCAGTGTTGGCCACAGCGGGTCTCGCGTCCCGTACGTCGGGGACGTCGCAACAGGCCTATCCGACAGGACCGGTCAACCTGACGATGTCGTGGTGGGGCGAGCAGGAGGCAGCAGGTGCCAAGGGTTGGCTCGCCGACACAGTCGCGGCGTATCAGAGGAAGCACCCGAACGTGAAGATCAAGACCGTGCTCCAGACGACGGACGGCCTGATCCCGGCGTTCAAGGCCGCCGCGGCCGCCAAGAAAGGTCCCGACATCCAGTACTTCTGGGGAGGCATCTGGTCTCTTGACGACGCCTGGCGCGGCAACACGAAGGCGGTGTCGGATTACATCCCGAAGTCAGAGCTGGCGCACTATCTGAACGCGTCCGAGGACACCTACGGGGGCAAGGTATGGACTGCGCCGTGGTACGTGCAACCCTCGTTCCCCGTGCTGTATCGCAAGGACGTTCTGGCGAAGGCGGGTGTCGCAGCGCCGACCAACTGGAGCAGCCTGCTGAAGGCCTGTGACCAGCTGAACGCCAAGGGGATCACCCCCCTTGCCGGCGGCATCAAGGACGGCTGGTTCGGCGGTTGGCTGTTCTCGATCATCGGCGCGCAGGGCATCACGTCGATCAGCGACGTCCTCGATGCAACGACCGGGAAGGCGAAGTTCACCGATCCGAAGCTCGCGGCCTACTGGACACGCTTGCAGGAGCTACGTGACCACAAGTGCTGGAACAACGACATCAACTCGCTCGATCTCTACACGGCCCAGCAGGCCATGGTTCAGGGCAAGGCGGCGATGACGGTTTCTGCCGGGTCGGACGTGAAGAAGTTCGTGAAGCAGGTCGGAGTCGCCAAGCTCGGCGTGATGGCAATGCCGAAGTGGGGCAACGGCCCGTATGCCGGCAAGCTCGGCTCGACCTCGCAGACGGTCGGAATCACGTCATGGACGAAGTATCCGGAGGTGGCGGCGGACTTCATCATGTTCATGCACACACCCGAGCGGATGGCGGCCTGGTTCAAGACGACAGGTGCGTTCCCGGCCGACAACCGCTTCAACACGAAGCTGATCACGCTCCCACAGCAGAAAGTGCTGTTCGGCCTCGTCAAGAACGGCTCTCCATACCTGGAGAACTTCATCCCGCCGGAATTGGACGCGAAGGCCTACTTCGCACAGAGCCAACTCCTGCTCGGTGGCAACACCGACGCGGCAAAGGCCGCTGCAGCAACCGAGAAGATCGCACAGCGGATCCGGCTAACGCAGCGAAAGCAGATGGCGAACTTCAAGACGTGGTCGGCCTCGTACCGCTAGGCCGCTCGCCGTTCACGGTGTCGGGGGTCGCGTGACCCCCGACACCGTCGCGCTCCCGCACCCGCGGCGGCGGCGCTTCCGACCCGGCCGGTTCGAGCCGCTGCTGTGGATCGCACCCGCGATCGCTGTCGTCGTGTTCGTGTTCGGCTACTCGATGGTCGAGCTCGTGAATACGTCGCTGCACTTCGACGGCGCGTGGACGACCGACAACTTCCGCGTCACCTGGAGCGACCCGACGTTCCGTACGGCGCTCGGCCACAACGCCCGCCTCCTGATCGCGGTGCCGATCCTCGTCGCGACCTCGCTCCTCATCTCGATCCTCCTCTTCGAAGGCCTGCGTGGCTGGCGATTCCACCGGTGGGCGTTGTTCCTCCCGTACGTCCTCGCAATCCCGGTGATCGGGGTCGTCTTCGGGCAGCTGCTCCAGTTCAACGGGCTCGTCAACCAACTCCTCCGCGCCGCCGGGCTCGGCGGGCTCGCACAGGACTGGCTCGGCCAGCCGCGCTGGGCCCTCTGGACGATGACCGCCGTGATCGTCTGGCGAGAGCTCGGCTTCGGAATCGTGCTCTTCCTCGCGCGGTTGCTGTCAGTGCCACCCGACATCTTCGAGGCTGGACGCGTCGACGGCGCCCGCTTCTTTCGGCTGCACCGACGCATCACGATTCCTCAGCTCTCCGGCGTGATCATCTTCTACGTCGTGATCGAGGCGATCACGATGGTCTCCTGGGTCTTCAACTACGTCTACGTGATGACCAACGGGCAGGGCGGGCCTGGCGATGCAACCCAGGTGACAGAGCTCTACATCTACCAGACCGCCTTCCAGTACCAGTCCCCGGAGATAGCCGCGGCGGCAGCGGTCACCCTGTTCGGGGTCACGCTCGTCCTCATCGCTATCTTCTTCCGTATCCAGCGGCGCGCCGGGCTCGGGATCGATGAGTAGGCGTCTCCTGGGCCGGGTGGCGAGGCACGGCACCCTGATCATCGCGAGCGCAGTGGCGCTGTTCCCGGTCTACGTGATGATCTCGGCGGCGTTCAAGACCCAGGCGAGCTTCCTCGCACATCCCTGGGCGCCGATCGCCGGCCCCACGCTGGCCGGATTCCGCACCGCACTCAACGACCAGTTCCCACGATGGCTCGGGAACACGGTGTTCCTCTCATTCTCCGCTGTGACCGTGACGCTCGTCGTCGCGGCATTCGCGGGGTGGGGGTTCGCGCGCTGGTCGTTCCGTGGACGCGACGTACTTCTCGGCCTTCTGGTCTCGTTGATGGTGGTGCCGCCCGTCGTCCTGCTCGTGCCCCTGTTCGTGTTCGGCGTTCGGATCGGACAAATCTCGACGTTCCGGCTCGTGATCCTGATCTACGTCGGGCTGATGCTGCCGTTCTCGGTGTACATGCTCACGAACTTCTTCCGCACGATTCCTGCGAGCATGATCGAAGCAGCCGTGATCGACGGAGCGTCCTCGTGGCGTATCTTCCGGCGCATCGTGCTGCCGCTGTCGGCTGCCCCGCTCGTGACGCTCGGAGTGGTGAACCTGCTCTGGGTGTGGAACGAGCTGCTGATCGCACTCGTCTTCCTACAGGACGACTCGAAGAAGACGCTGATGATCGGCATCACCGGGTTTCAGAGCCGCTACAGCCTCGACGTCCCCGTGATCATGGCCGGGCTCACGCTCGCAACCCTTCCAATCGTCGCGGTCTACATCTTCGGTCAGCGCTACTTCGTACGTGGTCTCGTGTCAGGGGCAGTGAAGGGCGAATGAGTTCCCGGTCGCTCGTCGACACGGCCCTCGTGCACGAGGGCGTCCCCGGGCTCGCGCTCGAGGGCGACCACCTGCGCGTGACGCTCTTCCCCGAAGCAGGAGCGAAGATCCTCGACCTCGTGCACCGGCCGACGGGGGTGAACCTGCTGTGGCAGAACCCTCGCGTGCCGCTGCGCCGAACGTATCCCGGCGCGGCATTCGACGACGTCTGGTGCGGCGGCTGGGACGAGCTTTTCCCAACCGATGCTCCGTGCGAGTTCGACGGGAACACGTTCCACGACCACGGCGATCTCTGGCACGGTCCGTGGGACTGGTCTATCGAGGAGGACGACGGCGAGACGGCGACGGTCGCCCTGCGACGCTTCACGGTTGCCCTCCCATGCCTGATGGAGAAATGGGTGACCCTGCGCCGGGACGGCCTCGAGGTGAGCTTCCGCCACCGCCTCACGAACCTCGGCACTCAGCCCGTGCCGTTCGCGTGGAGTTTGCATATCGCTCATGCGATCGACTCGGACTCGCGTATCCACCTGCCTGCGGAGGCACTGGCCGCCGTGCCCGACCAGCCGGGGCGCTTTGACGAGGCGTCAGAGCCGCTCGATTGGCCACTGCACGGCGATCTCGACCTCGCTGCCGTGCTCCCCCCGGGCGCCGGACTGACCGAGTGGCTCTACACCCTCGGGCTCCGCGAGGGCTGGTGCGCAGTCAGCCATCCATCGAAGTCGCTCGGCCTCGCCCTCACGTTCGACCCGGCGCTGTTCCGGACGACGTGGCTGTGGGGCGTCTACGGTGGCTGGCGGGGTCACTACGTCCTCCTCACAGAGCCGTCCACGAGCCCACCCGGCGGGCTGGCGAAGAACGTCGCCGACGGTACCGCCGCCTGGATCGGCGCCAGCACGGCGATCGAGACAATCGTTACGGCAACGGTCGTCGAGGGTGCTGCGGCGCTCGCGGGTGACGTCCGCCCGGGTGTACCCCTCAAACGCGGCAGTCGCGTTGAGCCCGAGCAACAGTAAGGCCCCGTTTCCAGGGCCTTGCTGAGTGGGCGCTACTGGGCTCGAACCAGTGACCCCCAGCTTGTCGAGCTGGTGCTCTCCCAACTGAGCTAAGCGCCCAAATAGTGCCTATTCGCAGGCACTTCGTGCTTTTGTCCAACTTCTACGCTCTCCCAACAGTTGCTCTCCCAACAGTTGAGAAACATGAGTCTATCTGTACCCGGCTACGTCTGTCCCCAGGTTCTGTCAGGGAGTGATGACCGAAGCACCCGGGCCTGGTGGCGGGTCCGTCTCGCGGCGGGCAGCTTCGTCCTCGCTCCGGCGAACAACCTCGCGCTCATCCTGAGCCCCTTCGAACTTCTCCTTCACATCCTCCAACGCGTCCCCGGCCTTCTCCTGCAGACCCGACACCTTCTCCTTCGCATCGCCCAAGAGCTCCTGCAGATTGCCCTCGACCTGCTCGACCTTCCCCTCAACCTGATCCTCGTTCACGTTCCCTCCGATTCCGCGCGACACGAGCGCCTTCGGCACTCTGTGGCTTCGGTATACCCAGCGAGGATAGATCTCAGCGCTACTCCTTCAGAACCACAGCTCCTCTTCGGGGGTGTGTCTGGATCGACGAGCAGGGTCGTTGATCGAGGCCGATGAGCACGTTCTGGTTCTCGTCCGGCGGGAAACGGTAGGCCGCGACGTCGCTCCAGATCGAGGTCACGCACTTCGACAACGAGGTGCTCCAAGGAATCTTGGATCTTGTGGGTGGTGATCGCCGTGATTGTGCTGGTCGCCCCGCTACGGTCGGGATCGCAAAGTGCGGAGCTTGGCTCTAACCGCCAACACGACCTGCCCCGATTTCGTTGACACCGCACGGGCCATCACTGCCGAACTCCTGTCAGATCCCACGCAGGACGACTGGCTGCCGCCCACGTCCACCTGAGACAAGCGGCCGACGGAGAGCCCTGTGATCGGGGCTCTCGTCTCTGGCCGGTCGGGGAAGTAAGGTGCTGATCCGGCCGCAGCGGCAGGAAGCGAGCCACCTCTCCCCCATCGAGTCCGACAACGACTCCCACACCGGTATCCCGCCGCACCCCGGACACGCGGCTGTTTCAGCGGGCTTCTGCTGCAACTTCCACCCGGAGGGAGTCTCTACTCCACCGACTCGAGCTACGTCAGCCCCCAATCTTCCGCGCCTCGACGCGCTCGAACCGCTCAGGATCGGCGAACTCATATGCGAGCAACCGGCTCTAGCTGCGAAGCTGCTGCGCGAAGAGCTCGACCGTCCGCCGCCAGGCCCCGTCGGCTGCCGCCTGCCGGTAGGCCTCAGGGCGGGTGTCGTTGAAGAAGGCGTGACCGGCGCCGGGATAGACGACGACTTCGGCGTCCTTACCACGTCCTCGCTGCTGTTCGGCGAAGGCCTGCGCGTCGGGCACCGAGAAGGCGTTCTCGCGTTCGCCGAAGAAGATCAGCCCCGGTGCGCCGATGCTCTCGAGATCCACGCTCCCTGGTGGAGGGAAACCGTAGAAGGACGCATACGCATCGACACCCGGATCGGCGGCTGCGATCAGCGTGAGAGCGCCTCCCATACAGAAGCCGACCACGCCGACACGGCCGACGCCCGCGACGTCGCGCAGATATGCGACGGCGCCGGCGAGCTCCTGTGCGGCGCGCCCCCAGTCGAGGCCATCCATCAGGTGGTGGGCCTCCTCTGCCTCGACGGTGCTCTTGCCGTGGTACAGGTCCGGCGCGAGAGCGACGTACCCGAGGGTCGCGAAGCGCTCTGCCACGTCCTGGATGTGCGGCACGAGCCCCCACCATTCCTGGATGACGACGACACCGGCACGAACGTCCGCCGTCGGGGGAGGGGACGCCAGATAGCCGGAGGCAGCGCCTCCCACGACTTCGAACTGCACGGTTTCGCCCATCGCCGCCCAGTCTAACCCGGATCTCACCCTCTTCCGGCGAAGGCAAGTCACCCTTTCGGGTGTCGTTCCGGGTTCCAGGCCCGCGATAGCGTGGCTCGGTCGACGGGAACCGGCCTGCCGGTCTCGCCGACAAGCGCTCTGCGGCTCCAACGGCTCGAGACCGAGGTCCCGGTGCCTGCCCGAAGGGAGTCAGCATGAGTGAGCAGTCGACCGAACTCGACCCGCTCGACGGGTTGCGGGAGATGGTGGCGGCGGCCGAGAAGCTGGCCGCGGACGAGGAGTCGTTCATCGAGGCGTTCGACGCCCATGCCGCCGCCGACGCCGGCCGCTACCAGGCCGCCCTCGAGCGGGCGGGGCTTGGGGAGCGGTGCGACCTGATCTGCGTCTTCTTCTGCGAGAAGCGCTGCGTCGGCACCTGCGCCCGCTTGTGCCCCGAGCGCCCGACGCGCCCCGTGGACGCGAAGGAGGTACTCGAGTTCACGCACGCGATGGCCCGGGTGGCAAAGGACAAGCGGACGCTGGAGCGGCTGCTCGCGATCGCCGAGAAGGAGGACGTGAAAGCGTGGCAGGCGGAGCTGAAGAAGCTCGAGCTGACGCGCTTCTGCCACCAGGTCTGCCGCTTCGTCTGTCGCACCCGCTGCAAGCGGAACTGCCGGCACCTCTGCGCACGGCCCCTGATCACCCGGATCAGCTCGATCCCGACCGCGCAGTTCGACGCCCAGGGGTTCGGCAGCGGCCCCAGCGTGCCCCCTTTCCAGGTGTCGCCCCCGAACCCGGCAGCGGGGGTCGGTGACCATCCGATCGGCGCGTCGTCCTGGCTGATGGGGGTGTTCAACTTCCCCTCGGCGACCCAGTACAAGCTAGAGTTCGCGGCGTTCCCGGCCGGCCCGTGGACGCCGATCACGGAGCCCGTGAAGGGGTACGTCAGCACGTTCCCGCTGATCCCGGTCACGCGGCTCCCCTCGGGTGGGCCCGATCCGGGGTGGTACGACATCTCGGCCATCCCGCTCTCCGACGGCGGCAATTCGACCGCGGGCGAGAAGACGCTCGTCTACTGGTCGACGCCGGTCGACGGGCTCTACTACCTGCGCCTGCGGGTGCGCGACGGCTCCTCGCAGAAGGTGAGCGCACCTCGTGCCGTGCGCGTCGACAACACCGCGCCGCCGACCCCGGTGATCAAGCTCGAGCTGAAGACCCCGGCGGGCGAGCTGAAGCCCCTCAAATGCGGAAAGGTGCGACGAGGTGACGGGCTGATCCGGATCACGGTCGAGGCCCACGACGACAACTTCAGCCAGCTCTCGGTCGCGGCGCAGGGGAACTCGAGCCTGACGGTGCCGGTGATCGCAGTCCCCGAGGGGTCGGTCGGCCCGCCCGTGCCGCTCTCGAAGACCTACAGCGGCAACGTCGCCGACACCGGCTATGCGGTGCCGACATCGTTTCTCTGGGATCCCTGGAGCGATCCCCGGATCGTTCCGTGCTGTTACGTCGTGCGGATCGACATCTGGGATCGCGCCGTCCTCAACAACGCCTGGTCCGGGGGCCATGGAGGCTCCGGCTGGGAGGCGATCGAGATCGGGTTCTGACCGTTCCACCGGTGTTCTCCGTCGGCCGCACAACGGTGCGGCCGAGCAACCAAACAAGAGGAGGTCGCATGGCCACGAAGGAGAAGCGCGGATCCGACAAGGTGATGGCGGCGTGGAAGGCGCGCGTGCTCACCGAGGCCTCGATTCGCGAGATCGCAGCCTCGTTCGAGAAATCCCCCGCCACGATCGAGGGAGCGACCTTCCACGGAGGTGAGCATTCGACCGGGCTCAGCCTGTCGCTCAGCTACGAGGGCGACGACGGCCCGTGGTGCGGGAACGACGTCCTCTTCTGGCTCAAGTGGCACCTGGGCCACGGGGGGAACCCTCGTCCGCCGAGGATTATCATCAACGGAACGCCGTTCCCCGACCTCGTCCGGATGGAGCTCGACTTCGGCCACGTCGGAGAGCAGATGCCCGGCGTTCAGGATCTCGCCGGGGAGATCGGCGCCGCCGGGATTCATGGCTAGGAGCACCAACGGCAGTCCCACCGGGATCGCGCCGGTGTTGCAGGTACACCCGACACGACGGTGCAACATCGCCTGCTCCCACTGCTACTCCCTCTCGGGACCGACGGCACGAGAGGAGCTCCCACCGGAGCTCCTCTCGACGTGCCTCGAGGACGCTGCCGCCCTCGGGTACCGGCAGCTCGCGGTCTCCGGCGGGGAACCACTCCTCTATCGCCCGCTACCGGGGTTGCTCGCCCGCGCGCGCGGGCTCGGAATGGTGACGACGGTGACCTCGATCGGGATGCTCCTCACCCCGTCCCGGTGGGAGCCGCTCGCCCCACTCGTGGACGTGCTCGCGATCTCGATCGACGGCACTCCTTCTGGTCACGACGCGATGCGCGGCCGCGACGGAGCCTTCCGACGAACCGTGGGTAACCTCGGCGTCGTCCGCGCGTCGGGGACGGCGTTCGGCTTCATCTTCACGCTCACCCAGCACAACCTCGACAGCCTCGAGTTCGTCGTCCGGCTCGCCGCACAGGAGGGCGCCCGGAGTGTCCAGGTGCACCCGCTCACCCTCGACGGCCGGGCCGCGACGACGATGCCGGAGTCTCGCCCGGATGGGTTCGAGCTCGAGGCGGCGCTCTTCGAGGCGGCGCTGCTCGGCAATGAGCTGGGCGTCACAGTGCACGTCGACGCGCTCACGGCGGAGCAGCTCCTCGCTCACCGTCGGAGCCTCGTTCCCGAGCGGCCCGTCGCGCGGCTCACCGACGCCGCTCCCGTTCTCGTCGTGGACGCGGGCGGGACAGTCGTCCCGATGACGCACGAGGTGAGCTCATCGCTCCGGCTCGGGAGGCTCGCCGAGGCGGGTCTCGCCTCTCTCGCGGCCGGCTGGCTCGCCGACGGTCGCGGCGACAGGCTGGCCGAAGCGTGCGAGCGGACGTGGGAGGAGCTGGCCGGCGGGACGCTAGCGCCTGCCGTGTACTGGTACGACGAGGTGGCGGCTCGCACGCGGGAGGCGGGGCACGCGTCCGCGTCGCTGGTGCCGGTGGCGCTTGCCGGCGGTACGTTGCTCTAGCGCCGTCCGCGTTAGAAACAGCGCGCTGCGGAAGTTGATCGATGAGGGTCGGACGGCCACGACGGTCGAGATCGAGCCCAAAAAGGCGGAAGTTGTCACTGCCCGAGGCGGCACCAGATCGTCCGTCACAACGCCTTCCTCCCCGTCACGGATTAGTCTTGGCGGCGGTCACGAGCGCTCTCGAGCTTGCAGGGACACCGATTCGGGGTGAGCGAGATCCACACGGCCGTTGAGCAGCGTCTCGGCGAACCGGTCACCAATTCGACAGGGTAGATCACACTGGCCCAGTCGAGAGCACGGTCGTCAGACAGCGGCGTCGGCTGATGACAGTCGCGTCGGGTAGGGTCGGCGATACCGGTTCCGGCTAGGGCCGGCCCATGAACGAAGGGAGTCACTATGCCAACGATAATCGGCCATCACGACGTGAAGGACAGGGATCACTGGCTTGCCTCGCCGAAGCGCGAGGAGTTCTTCGGCACGGTCGGCGTCACGAACATCCGGACATTCATCGACCCGACAAATCCGGTTCGCGTGGCGGTGATGATGGACGTGGCCGACATGGATGCATTTGCGGCTGCGATGGAATCTCCAGCGGCTGGAGAGGCCATGGCGCATGACGGAGTCCTGCCCGAGACGTTGGTAGTCCTCGTCGAGGCTTCGTAGTTCCTCCGATCTTAAGAATCGCGCTCGTCCTCAAGGCACTCGGACGCTGCCGGGAACTCTGAAGACATTGCAGCACACTCATATGGAGTGTTCGGTGTCAATAGCGCAGGGGTGGGTGGCCCCGCTGTTTGCGGGGTTGGGGTTTCGGCGGGGAGAGCGCACCGGCTGTCGTCGACGTCTGTGTCGCGACTCATATGCGCGGGTCGGTACCGCATG
>JBBQRN010000045.1:0-16019 GCA_038214705.1 Gaiellales bacterium
TTCGGGCGGCTGGATCGATCAACGGAACGTGGGGCGGATGTGGGCGCGCGTGCGGGTCGCGGCGGGTCTGGCCGACCCGTTGCCGGTCTGGCATGACTTGCGGCATACGGCGGCGAGCCTCCTCATCGCGGAGGGCTTGGACGTCGTGTACGTCAGTCGCCTGTTGGGTCATTCGTCGCCGTCGATCACACTGGACGTGTACGCGGATCTGTTTGATCGGGAGCGGCATGATGAGCGGGCGACGGCGGCGTTGGATGCGGCGTTCGGGGGGCTGATGTGATGGCAAGCTCCGGTAGCCGCAAAGGGATGTCTCCCTACCTCAGCCGACGTGCCGCCCGAGCGAAGAACATCGCGGGCGTCAACCAGACGACGGACGAGTACCGCGCGTTCGTCGATGCGCTGGAAGCGGCGGGCACCTGGGAGCGCCTGCCGGTCAAGTGGCAGCGGCTCATCGAGGAGTGGGAGCAGGAGGGCGAACGGGTCACCGGCCTGTCATAGTCGGGCGGTGAGGTGGGTTGTCGTAGCCGTCGTCGCGGAGGTGCTTGTCGCCCTCGCCCTTGTGCTGGCCATGAGCTACATGACCTCGAAGCAGACGTGCGTGGCGGAACCGCTGGTGCGGGGAGAGACAACACAGTCGTCAGGGACGTACACGACATGCGCTCGTCGCTTCTGGTGGCAGTAGGGATGAGGTGGTTTGTCCTAGCCGTCGTCGGGTTGGCGCTCGCCCTGGCACTGGCAACGAGCTACATGACCTCGACGGAGACGTGCAATACCAACGGCAGGGCGGACAGCAGCCTAAACAGCGGAAGCACGCGGCCCCAAACCGATTCGGGGCCAGTGACGCGAACAGACACGTCCACGACGTGCTCGCGTCACTTCTGGTGGGACTGAAGGTCATGAGGATCTTCCTCGGCTTCCTGATCACCGCTCTCGCCCTCGGAGGGGCGTTGTGGCTTCACGACGCGAGACTGAGGCATATTCCCGAGAGGTACACCATCTCTGTCGCCTACGACATCAAGTACGGCTGGCAAGACCCGCTCGCGGTCTTCCTCGCGGTCGCCGGAATCGGCGCGGGCGTCGCGCTCGTCTATCCGGCCACGCGCCAAACCTAGCCGGGCGTGGGCAAGCGGCGGGCAAGTTCGGGGCAAGTCGTGGAGTCCTCTGGCGTCCACTCGACCGCCTCGCCGGAGGCCGAGAACGGCTCTACAGCGCCGATTCGTCCTCTCGCGTCCACGCGCGTCCTACGCTCACGCGGTGCTCACGGCATTGCGACTGCTGTTTCAGTTCGGGTTGTGATAGATCGTGACGCCGATCATCCGTCCACTCTATCCCCTTCGGCCCCGGAAGCTGCAGGGAAAATCGCGGCGCGCTCTAGGATAGGACTGATGGGTCAGGGCATCGGTGAAGTACTGACGTTCGCGATCGGCGTGGCGATCAGCCCCGTGCCGATCATCGCCGTGATTCTGATGCTCTTCTCGCAGCGGGCCCGGGTGAACGGCCCGTTGTTCCTGCTCGGCTGGGTCGGCGCGCTCGCCGTGGTCGGCACCGTCGCCTACGCCATCGCTAACCAGAGCAACGCCTCGACGAGCAGCACCACCTCGGACACGGTGTCGTGGGGCAAGATCGTCCTCGGCGTGCTGCTCCTCCTGCTGGCCGTGCGCACATGGCACAAGCGCCCAGCCCCAGGCGTGGAGTCCGAGATGCCCAAGTGGATGAAGGGGATCGACACGCTCACTCCTGCGAAGGCCCTCGGCCTCGGGTTGCTCCTCGCCGGCGTCAACCCGAAGAACCTGATCCTGACGATCGGCGCCGCCGTCGGGCTCGCCCAGCTCGGCATCTCGACCGGGGACGCCGTCGTCTCGATGGCGGTTTTCGTCGTCGTCGCGAGCCTCACGATCGCGAGCCCGGTCGTCTACTACCTGGTTGGTGGCGCCTCGGCGAAGGCGACGCTGGACGATCTGAAGGGCTCTCTCGCCGTTCACAACCCTGCCGTGATGACTGTGTTGTTCCTCGTTCTCGGCGCCGACCTGATCGCCAAGGGCCTGCCGCCGTTGACGGCGTAGAGCACGAATCCGGAGGAGGGGACGGTGGCATGGTTCCGCCGCAGTGAGGGTCACGATGGCAGGGGCGACCTCGCAGACGCATATCTCGGCCTGCGACGGCTCGTCCTCTCGCTGACACCGCACCAACTCAGCCCGGAGGCGGCAGCCGCGCCGGTGCTGGCGCTCCTGCTGGAGACCGGGCATCCGCGGGCCGTCGCCACACTCGTCGGCGTCGCCGACGGGACGACGAGCCTCTACTTCTCGACCGGCGGCGGCATCCTCGGCTCGGGCGAGCACGCCCCGGTGGCCGAGGCGACTCGGGTCTGGCTCGAGCGATGTGCGACCGATCTCCGGCTCCTCGGACCGACCCACTCGGAGCCCGAGCCACCCGACGAGGGCGTGACGCAGTTCGTCGCCGTCACTCCCGACGGCACCGTAGGGGAAGCCGCCCCGCAGGACGAGCTTGGAGCGGGAGGACATGCGCTCTCGCCGCTCTTCTACGCCGGCCAGGACGTGATCACCCAGATTCGGCTGATCGAAGAGGCGAAGGGGTCGTAGCTCGAGGACCGTCAGCCGTGGTATCTCGGGGAGGCGCGGGCGGAGCTCGAGAGGTTGCGTGGCCCGCTCCGGTCGGCGTTTGTCGAGCGGTTTGGGGAGGAGGCCACCGAGGTGGAGATCTCGCTCTCGCAGACAATCATCTCGACGCTCGAGCAGGGCGCACCGCGGCCTGGACACGTCCGGGCTAGAAGCCCGCCGGGTGACGGGCAGGCCTATCGGGGCCTGTGAGCGCCTTCTCCAGGACGGGACACGCCGCAACGTCGACTACGATCGGCCGATGTCGAACCACCGGCTCGTCTACTCGTCGGATGAAGGCGACAGGCGTGAGAAGCCTCGTCGGCCTCGGCAGCAGTCGCACGAAGGGCCGGCCCTGCCGCGGGACGGCGTCGCACGTGTCTTCCGTGAGAAGGGCGGACGCAGCGGCAAGACGGTGACGGTCGTCAGAGGCGTGAGCGGTGATCTTGCAGCGCTCGCGAGCGACCTCAAGCGCCACTGCGGCTCGGGCGGCTCGGTGAAGGCCGGCACGATCGAGATTCAGGGTGACCATCGCGAAAAGGTCGTCGCCCGGTTGCGGGCGGGAGGGTATGCAGCCAAGCCCGCCGGCGGGTGAGCTCAACCCCTGACAAGTGGCTCAGAGCCACAAAATCCGGGGCGAGTCAGCCGGGTTACGCTTCTAATCCGGGCTCGTGACCGGGACGGCAGTGGGCTCGGCGATCCGCTTCCGGGGCTCGCCGCCGGTTGCCTGAACGACGATCGCCGCTGTCACGATCGCGCCGCCCACCAGGGTCGCCGTGGTCGGTCGCTCGGAGTAGGCGAGCCACACCCAGATCGGCCCGAGTACGACCTCGAGCAGCGAGAGCAGTGCGACCTCGGCCGGGGGCAGCAGTCGTGCGCCGACGGTGAGAAGCGCCAGGCCGAAGCCCATCTGGAAGATGCCGAGGGCGGCAAATATGCGCCAGTCGGATGCGGTGGCCGAGCCGAGCGAGATGAACGGCGCGAGGACGACGAGGACGAGAGCCTGAGAGGCACACGTCGCCGGCATCATCGACACGTCCTTTCGGTGACGTGCGATCACGATCACAGCGGCGAACGACAACGTCATCACGATCGGGAGTACGACGGCCGTCGGGCCGGCGTGGAATTCGCCGATCACCATTGCTCCGACCCCGACGGCAGCCATCCCCATCGCGACCCATGTGCGTCGCGAGATGCGCTCCGACAGGACGAGCCAGCCGAGGAGCGCAGCCGCCATGGGAGACGCCGCCTGAAGGAACAGCACGTTCGCGACGGATGTGTAGTTGAGCGCTAGGAAGAACGTCCCGGAGGAGATTGCCAGGAAGAACGCCAGCCAGGCACCGTCACGGCCGAGGGCCCGTAGTGACGCGACAGCGCCTCCTCGCTCGGTGATCGTCACGACGACGAGCAGGGCGAGGAAGGCAAAGAGCGCGCGCCCCCAGATCTGGGTCGCGGGAGTCGCGTCGAGTCCGCGCTGGGCGACGCCTGCGGATGACCATGCCACGGCGGCGACGAGCATCGCTGCCCGGCCCCTCCTCGTCGAACGTCGATCTGTCTCAGGGCTCACGTTGGCAGTCAAGCACGATGTAGTGTCGTCGTGATGCGGAGGCCCCGATGAGACCCACGTTGGCGGAGGCGGTGTCGCGCCTCGGCACCGAGGGCGCCTTTGCGGTGCTCGCCCGAGCCCGGGCTCTCGAGGCGACCGGGAAGGACGTGATCCATCTCGAGATCGGCGAGCCCGACTTCGAGACTCCGGCCCATGTGGCGGAGGCCGGGATCGCCGCGATCCGTGCCGGCGAGACGCACTACTGCCAGACGCCGGGCCTTCCCGTCCTGCGCAAGGCGGCCGCGGTGGAGCTCGCCGCCACCCGCCACGTCGCCATCGATCCCGCCAATGTGCTGGTCGCGAACGGTGCCAAGCCGTTCCTCTTCTTCACCGTGCTCGCTACGTGTGGGCCCGGCGACGAAGTGATCTACCCCGATCCCGGCTTCCCGATCTACGAGTCCGCGGTTCGCTTCGCGGGTGCGACGCCGGTTCCGCTTCCCCTGCGCGAGGAGCGGGGATTCAGCTTCGACCCGGCCGAGCTGGAGGCGTTGCTGAACGAGAGGACGAAACTCGTGATTCTCAATGCGCCGCAGAATCCGACGGGCGGGGTGATCCCCCGGGGTGACCTCGAGCGCGCCGCCGCCGCGATCGAGCAGACGCCCGCATGGGTTCTCACCGACGAGGTGTACGCGCGGATCACCTACGGGGTCGAGGCGCCCTCGATCGCGTCCCTGCCGGGCCTGCTCGATCGTACGATTCTCCTCGACGGATTCTCGAAGACGTTCTCGATGACCGGCTGGCGGCTCGGCTACGCAGCAGTGCCTGCCGACCTCGTCGACCCTCTGACGCGGCTCATCGTCAACTCGACCTCGTGCGTGCCCCCGTTCGTGCAGCTTGCGGGCGTCGCCGCGCTCGAGGGCCCGCAGGACCAGGTTCACGAGATGGTGGCCGAGTTCCGGCGTCGGCGTGACTACCTGGTACCCGCATTGAACCGGATTCCCGGCATCGGCTGCATCGAGCCGGGCGGGGCGTTCTACGCGTTCCCGAACGTCTCGGGGCTTCCGATCGGCGCAGATGAGCTCGCGCAGCGACTGCTCGACGAGGCCGGTGTGGCCCTCCTTGCGGGCAGCGCCTTCGGGGTTCACGCGACCGGCCACCTCCGCATCTCGTACGCCGCCTCGCTCCCGAGCCTCGAGCAGGCGGTCGAGCGCATCGCCGGTTTCGTCGCCGCTCTCTGACGCTACTGTCCGAGGGTGCCCGGTTTCGTCGACGTCCACTCCCATGTCGTGCCGTCGGGAGATGACGGAGCCCGGACGATCGAGGAGGGTCTCGCCCTCTGCCGGCTGGCAGTCGAGGCCGGGACAACGATTCTCTTTGCGACGCCGCACGCTCACGCGCCGTGGGACACCTACCCACGCTCGCCCGAGCGTGATCGTCTCTACGCCGAGTCGTTCCCCGTCGTGCAGGCCGAGGTGGCGACCTGGGGCCTCGACCTCCGTCGCGGCTGGGAGGTGTATCCCAGTATCGTCGGCTCGGGTGCAATTGCCGAGCTCGTGCTCGAGGGAACACAGGGCGTACTGGTCGAGTTCCCGGGCGCGTGGCTCGATCTCGACGATCCGATCGCCGAGATCGAAAGGGCCTCTCTCGAGATCGAGGCGGCGGGGCTCGTGCCCGTGCTGGCTCACCCGGAGCGCTGCCGTGCCGTCGCCGCCGAGCCGGGCGTGGTCGCGGACTTCGCAGAGCGCGGAAGACTCCTCTGTCTCAATGCCCCGTCGCTCACCGGCGGGCACGGCGCGACCGCGCAGCGAACCGCCTGGACGCTGCTCGAGGCGGGCGTCGTCGCACTCGTCGCCTCCGACGGGCATACGACCTCGCGACCGCCCGCGATGGCGGACGCGTACGACATCGTGCGTGAGCACCTGGGAGAAGCCGTCGCCGTACCCCTGTTCGACGGAAGCGCACTGCCCTGGGACTGAGCCGCTGCGGTGGAAGGGGCGAGCAGGTCTCGGCCCCCACGATTGCATGAGCTTGGCGGACCTCGTGGCGCGACCGGGCGCCTGTAGGGGCGACACCTGTTTCGCCCTCGTCTACAACACCCAATCCACAGGCGCCAGCCCGGCGCGTTCCAGCAGCGCATTCGCGCGGGAAAAGTGGCGGCAGCCGAAGAAGCCGTTGCTCGCCGAGTACGGTGACGGATGCGCAGCCGTGAGGACGTGGTGGCGCGACGTGTCCACGATCGCCCCCTTCTGTTGCGCGTAGCGGCCCCAGAGGAGAAAGATGATCCCCTCCCGCCGCGCCGACAGCTCGGCGATCACCCGGTCGGTGAACGTCTCCCATCCCTTTCCGGCGTGTGACGCGGGAGCGCCGGGCGCCACGGTCAACACGCTGTTCAGCAGCAGTACCCCTCGCCGCGCCCACGCCGTCAGGTCGCCGGACGCGGGTCTTCGCACCCCGAGATCGGTGCCGAGCTCCGTGAAGATGTTGCGCAGTGACGGCGGTGGTGTCACCTCTGCCGGTACCGAGAACGAGAGGCCCATCGCCTGGCCTCGCCCGTGATACGGATCCTGGCCGAGAACGACGACTCGGACGTCGTCGAACGGCGTCAGCCGGAGCGCCTCGAAGACGCGCGGGCCGGGAGGATAGAAGTTTCGCCCGGCGGCGACCTCGGCAACGAGAAACGCGCGCAACTCCCGCATCGCCGGCGTCTCGAGCTCGTCCCCGACGACTGCAAGCCAGCTCTGATCCATGCGTGGTTTCACCGTCACGATCATACGAGGGTCGGGCCGCCGGATCGCCGCGCGCGCCATGCTCAGTTGGTACCCTTCGATCCGCAATCAGAGCGCGGTTCCGGTGGCAGCACGCCTCCTTCACCCGTTCGACGATGGGTGAGAGGAGGTGTGTAATTCATGGCAACAGGAACCGTGAAGTGGTTTAACGACGCGAAGGGCTACGGCTTCATCGCGCCCGACGAAGGAGGCAAGGATCTCTTCGTCCACCACAGCAACATCGCCGGCGACGGGTTCAAGACCCTCGCCGAGAATGCAAAGGTCGAGTTCGAGGCCCGCGAAGGCGAGAAAGGCCCTGAGGCGACGAACGTCGTCGCGATCTAGGTTTTCGGGAACCGCGGCCCCTGTCGCCCCGCCAGTCCGGTACGGGGGCCGCGCACGACCGTTGTCACATCTGGCGACCTCGATCGCGTCGGATCACCTATCGCTACTCGTAGGGCTGCGCTACTTCTTCTTGCCCTTGCGGCCGGCCGAGCCCGGTCGTTGCTGCACGATCATTCCCTGGGCTCCACGCTCGACACGCCGGCGCTGGTCACGGTTGGCCGGCTCCGGCATCTGTCCCTGTTCGCCGGCCATCGCCATGTAGGCCTTTCGCTCGGCCGGGGTGAGCACAGTGAGTGCCCGCTGGGCCTGCTCGGGCGACTTGATCTCGCCGAAGCTCTGCATCTTCTTGATCGCGCCGGCGAGCTCGGGGTTCGAGCGCTCGTACGCGGCGACGGACATCTTCTGGAACCAGCGCCGCATGAACCCGATCTTCGAGAGCTGCGTCACGGTCGGCCTCAGGTAGCGGCCGTTCTTGATCCGCGCCAGCAGATAGAGAACGCCCATCAGAAGCAGCAGGACCCCGAGAATGATCAGCGGCAGGAAGAAGAGAAGGCTGAGACCGAGAAGCATGTCGGGCAATGCTAGCCGCTTCGCCGGGGTGGGGCGGAACCTCGCTCAGGCGGGCTGAACGGTGATTGCGAGCCGCCGCGCCTCGCGGACGCCCTTCGCATCCGTGACGCGCGCGCCGAGTCTGCTCGTCCCCGCGGTCTTCGGCGTTCCCACGATGACTCCACTCGACTCGAGGCGAAGCCCGGTCGGGAGGGCACCTAGCCGTGACCAGCGAAGCGGGAGAGCGCCGCCGGTCGCCTTCAGCCGAACGCGGTAGGCGCGTCCGACCCTGGCCTCCGGCAGCGCTCGCGTCGTGATCGCCAGCTTGGGCGGAGGTGGAGCCACCAGGCCGAGGCCGGCGAAAGCCTTGTGGAGCAGGGTTGCCATGGCAACCGCGCCGTCACCGTTCAGGTGCAGGCCGTCGTCCTGGAACCAGTCGGGATGGCTGCGCGAGTAGAGGTTCCAGTCCACCACGGTCAGCTCGGGGTGCTTCGCGGCGGCGTCGCTCACGATCTGGTTCATGTGGATGTACGACTGCCGCTCGGCGCGCAGCGTCACCCAGAGGACGTGCTCGACGCCAGCCGCCGTCAATGCCTTCAGGACCGTCTCGACGGAGTCGGAAAAGTTGCTCTCGTAGTCGTTGTACCCCACCGCGACCACAACCGTGGAGCCGAGCTGGAGTGTGGGGAGGAGGGCGACGAGCGTTAGCGGGCGCGAGCCGGCATAGGGGCAACTGTCGCCGACGAGGCGCCGACAGACGGCCAGCTGGAGGTCGATATCGACGCCTCTTGTCAGGATCGCTCGGGCCTGCTCGTCGTACTGCATCGCCGTCGGGATCGAGTCACCGATCACGGTGACGCGGCGGTCTCGCGGACCGGCCGACCCTGCGGACGTGGCAACGACGCAGGCAGCGAGGAGTGCTATCAGGAGCGCACGGCGCACACGTAGGTCAGGCAAGGCCACCCTGGCCGTCGCGACCGGCCGCCGACTTCTCTTCGTCGCGGGCGTGCATGATGCGCTCGCGCAGGTCCTGCGGGTCGTTGACGCCGATGAAGCTGAACCGGTCGGAGTTGGCGTCGCCCGCCGTGTCGAACTCGATCGAGCCGACCTTGAGCATGCGATCGACGGCCGTCTGGCGCACGGTGATGTTCTGGATCCGGTCGACGTTCGTCGAGCTCTCCGTCTTGGAGAGGACGCCGATGCGGAGGTTGAGCCGCTTCGTCGTGATCGTGTACTCGGTGAAGAAGCGCCGCAGCCACCCGACCGCGATCGTGAGGGCGAGCCCGACGACGAGCACCGCTCCGATCCAGGCCGACGAGAAGCCCACACCGAGCCAGCGGAGCAGGATCAGGAAGAAGAAGATCCCGAGCGTGATCAGGATGCCCCGGATATGGAACGACAGCATCGCGCGCCAGGTCGGGTGGCCCTCCCAGATCATCGTTTCGTTGCCCATCATCTCCATGGGCGGGACGTTAGCACCGGTCGGGATCCCGATCGCCACCGGCCCCGCTAGCGTGGTCGCGTGAGCAGCGTGGAGACACCAGACGGCGCACCCGAGTTCCGCCGCAGGAAGCGAGCGGGGTGGAGGCGCTACGCCCTTGCGGGTGTGGGGGTGGCGATCGTCGTTGTCACGTTCGCGCTCGTCCTACCGAAGATCGCCGACTATCGCGACGTCTGGGACGTCGTCACGACGCTCACCTGGCAATGGGTGGTCGTGCTCCTCGCGGCGACAGTGCTGAATCTCGCGACCTTCCCGCCGCCGTGGATGGTGACGCTGTCCGGGCTGTCCTTTCGCCAGGCTCTCGCGATGACGCAGGCCTCGACGGCGCTGTCGATCGTCGCGCCCGGAGGGGCGGCGGTCGGCATGGCGGGCTCCTTCGGGATGCTCCGCAGCTGGGGCTTCAGGTCGGGCCCGGTGGCCCGGGCGGTCACCCTCACCGGCGTCTGGAACCAGCTCGCGAACCTCTTCTTTCCCGTTGTGGCGCTCTTTCTCCTGAAGGCGAACGGAGGCGATACGGCGCTTCTCGGTACCGCTGCGTTCGTCGGCGTCGTCGTGCTCGGGATCGTGATCGCCGTGCTCGTGCTCGTCCTCTACTCCGACGCGCTGGCCCGGGACGTCGGCGACGCGGTCGCGCGCCTGGCCTCCTGGGCGCGCGCCCGCATCCGTCGCGCGCCGGTCGCGTGGGGAGGCGACAGCTTCGCCCGCTTCCGGGCCGAGGCCGTCGACCTGCTCGCACGCCGCTGGCACGTCCTCACGCTGGCGACGCTCGCTGGCAGCCTGACGGTGTTCCTCCTGCTCGTCCTCAGCCTGCGCGCGGCAGGCGTTCTCGCCTCGCAGGTGGACGTCGTCGAGGTGTTCGCCGCCTGGTCGCTGGTGCGAATCATCGGCGCGATCCCGATAACGCCCGGGGGGTTCGGGGTCGTGGAGCTCGGTCTGACGACGGCACTCGTCGCCTTCGGTGGCGCGAACGCCGGAGTCGTCGCCGCGGTTCTGATCTACCGCTTCCTCACGGTCGTGCCGACGCTCGTGCTCGGCGGCATCGCCGCCCTGACGCTGCGCTCCCACGCCCGGGCCTGAGGAGCCTGAAGGAGACACGGCCGGCGCGGTGAACGAGGCGAGCGTGGATGAACAGAGCCACAAGCACGAGATGCGAGCCGCCCTGCGCGGCGACTTCGAGCGACTCAGGGCCCGACGCGAGGGTCGGAGCGATACGGTCCTGCAGCCGGCGGCCGAGCAGGTCCCAATGTCTACCGCCGCCCCTGCGGCCGAGACAGACCGTCCGCGCGGATCATGGCTCGAGCGTCTGCGCGAGCGTCGCTGACGGTCGTCAGCTCGTGGCCGAACGCACTGGGCCCGTGGCTCCGAAGCGGGCGATCGGCACCGTGAGCACGGCTAACGCGGCGCACATCAGATAGGGCGCAGGATCCCCGACCGCCTCGCCGAGGGCCCCGCCGACGAGCGGCCCGGCCATTGCGCCTATGGCCCAGGAGGTGTTCATGACTCCGAACGCGAGCGTCTGTGCCATGCCGTCCGCCTCCGCCCGATCGGAGACGAGGGCGATGCCAGGCGAGTAGATCCCGCTGGCCGCGATCGAGGCCCCAATCACGAGCGCCGCTGTGAGCAGTGCCACGGTCGAGACCGCGAACACCACCGCGACGATTGCCAGGAGGAGGAGCGCCAGCCGGATCGGATAGAGCCTGCCGCGGCGATCGCTGATGCTGCCGATCGCCGGTGCCAGGCCAACCTCTGTGAACCCCGCCGCGACGAACGCTGCGGCGATCGCGACGGACCCCCAGCCTGCCGCGCCGAGCGAGAGAGGCACGAGCACGTCCAGGACACCGAAGAAGAGCGCCGGGACGAGCGTGACCCACACCGCGGCAAGGAAGCGCGTGTCGCCGAGTGCGCGCCGCAGCGCCCTCGGCCGTACCTCATCCCGCGCGCCTGCGGGGAAAGAGGCAGCGGCGAGCGCGACGAGCGCGGCGGTCACACCGATCGCAACGAAGACGCCCCTGATCGAGGTGAGCTCCCCGAGGGCGCCGATCGCCGGGCCGACGATGAATCCGAGAACGGCAAAGCCGAACACGGTGCCGAGGGTCTTGCCCCTCTGTTCTCGGGGAGTCGACAGTGTCAGCCAGGCAAGCGCGCCCGCCCAGGTCATGGCGCTCGCCAGGCCCTGGACGAACCGGGTAGCTCCGAGGGCCGCTCCCGAGGAGCTGAACGCGAACGCGATCGTGGCGAGCGACAGCAGTAGCAGACCGGCGACGGCGGCGCGCTTGGGCCCGATCCGGGTCGCGAGCAGCCCCGAGGGAATTCCGCCGATCATCGCTCCTGCCCCGTAGGCGCCCACCAGCATTCCCGCCTGAAGCTTGCTGAGGTCGAGATCGTCGACGATGTGGGGGAGAAGCGGGATGATCGCGGAGAACAACACGGTGTCCGCGAAGACGACCACGCTGACGAGAATGACGAGACGCCGCACCTGCGCGAGCCTACGCGGTCGCGGGTCGGCGGCGTCGGACCAAAGAAAATGCACCGGGCAGGTTGCTCCTTCGTCCGGCTTCCCTACTGACCTCCGCCGAAGCGAGTGCCGGTGGGGGAGCCATCAACCTCGGGTGCTCCTTACTCGGTGCAATCACCAACCTAGGGGACGCGTGGTGGTGCGTCAAGAGTGTTCGAGGTCGTTTTCCGCAATTTGCGATCTTTTTTTTACAAGACGAATATATTTGCGCCTCTGTCCTTGTGCTCTAGTGAGGAATCCTTGTGTTCTAGTGAGGAATTGTGCGCGACTGCGGGGTCGATCACCTCGCAGTGCTGCGTCGTGCGGCGAGGGGCGAGCCGCGCGCCGGAGGCAATCTATGCTGGACGAGGCCGTCGGATCAAGCCCTCGGCCGGCCGACTTCCCGCAAATTGCGACCGTCTGGAGAAGCCATGACCGCTAGGCACATCGTCGTCACCGGCGCAGGGACCGGCATCGGTCGCGCGATCGCCCGGCGCCTCGGCGCCGACGGAGCATCGCTGACCCTCGTCGGCCGGGATCGCGCACGACTCGAAGAGACGGCTTCGACGATCGACGGGGCGACCCGCGTTGCGGCCTGCGACATCCGTGACCGGGGCAAGGTCGAGAAGGCGTTCGCCGAGTCGGCCGAACGTCTCGGCCCGATCCACGCGCTCGTCGCCTGCAGCGGGATCGGCGGGGCGAACGGCGGCGAGGCGAAGGATGACCGCTTCGACGACATCGTCGCGACGAACCTCAACGGCACCTACTACTGCTGCCGGGCTGCCCTCGCCAGCCTCGCATCGGGCCCGGAGGCGAGGCACCTCGTCGTCATCTCGTCGATCCTGGCCCGGATCGCTGTGCCCGCCTACACGGGCTACAGCGCCAGCAAGGCCGGCCTGCTCGGCCTTGTTCGGTCATTGGCGGCCGAGGTCGCCGCCGACAACGTCCAGGTCAACGCGGTCTGCCCCGGCTGGGTCGATACCGACATGACCTGGGACGGCCTCGATGAGATCGCTGCCGGCTCGGGCGGCACGCGAGAGGAGGCCTACCGCGAGGCTATGCACGCCGTGCCGCTGGGCCGGATGTCGCAGGCCGACGACATCGCCGGCACCGTGGCGTGGCTGCTCTCACCCGACGCCCGCGGCGTCACGGGCCAGGCGATCGACCAGAACGGCGGCGCCTGGATGGGCTAGACCAAACGCGAGGGGCGCCTGTCGGCGCCCCTCGCGTTTGGTCCGAACCGTTGACTCTACGTCTCGTACAACGTATCGGCCGGCAGCGCGAACTCGGCCTCCTGCTTGGCCTCGAGCTGCTCGAGCTCCTCCTCAGTGCCCATTCGCACGGGGCCGACGAACCAGTTCTTCGCGGACAGCACCCACCAGCCGCCGAAGAGGATGAATGCCCCGCCGATAGTCAGCGGCGCGTAGTTGAGTGCGTTCCACGTGAACCCGGTTCGCCACGGAATGGCGGTCGGTGCGGTCGGGAGCATGAAGACCACGGAGATGAACACGACCCAGACGATCGCGATCGGGTTGATCCACTTGTAGTGGTTGCCGAGGCTCCAGGCACCTCGCTCGAAGCTCGAGCCCTTCCGCAGGCGAAGGATGACCGGGAGGATGAACGCGATGTACAGGCCGGTCGTTCCGACGGACGTGCCGACGTAGTAGCCGGCCAGGTTGTTCCACCAGGTCGGGATCATCAGCAGGAGCCCGGCGACGGAGACTGCAAGGACCGCTCCGACGGGGACACGATGGCGCGACACGTGGCGCCACGTCTTGTGCCCCGGCACGGCCCGGTCGCGCGAGAACGCGAACAGCATCCGCGAGCCCGACGTGATGCAGGCCGTCAGGCAGAAGAGCTGTGCGCAGACGACGATGAAGAGCAGCACCTCGGCCCAGCGGGTGCTCATCGAGGTCTGCCAGATGTAGGTCGTGATGTAGGTGAACTGACCCTGCACGTCGGTCTGGTTCGGGATCGCGAACGTGATCGCGGTCAGGAGAATGAACCCGCCGACGACCGACAGAATGACGGCCCAGATCATGCCGACGGCCGCGCTGCGCGAGGCCTTGTGCGTCTCCTCGGCCATGTGCGCCGATGCGTCGTACCCGGTCAGCGTGTACTGCGCCATCCCGATCGAGCCGATCGCGAAGACCATCCAGAACGTGAGGCTGCTCCAGCCATGGCCCGAGAAGCCCGAGTTGTTGATCGTCTGCGTGAACACGTAGCTCGCGGACTGGTGATGGTCGGGGACGATGATCAGCGCCGCGACGATGATGATCGTGCCGATCACGTGCCAGTAGGCAGAGATGCCGTTGAGCAGCGACGTGATGCGGACATCGAAGACGTTGAACACTGCGCCGATCGCGATCGCCGCGACAAAGACGTAGAAGATGTGGTGCCGGTCGTTCGGGTATTCCCAGAGGAGGTTGAAGAACGATGTGGCGTAGATCGCGAGGCCGTATCCGACGGCCGCGATGATGCCGATCAGGCCGATCAGGTTGAACCACCCCGTGAACCAGCCCCAGGCCGGGCTGCCGAGCTTCGACGACCAGTAGTAGAGGCCGCCGGCGGTCGGATAGGTAGACGCGATCTCGGCCATCGAGAGCGCCACGAAAGTCGTGAAGAACCCGACGATCAGCCAGCCCCACTCAACCGCGACGGGCCCGCCCCACTGGAACGCGAGGTAGTACGACGTGAGGCACCCGGCAAGGATCGAGATGATCGTGAAGCTGATTGCGAAGTTGCGGAACACACTCATCGCCCGGAAGAGCTCCTGGGCATACCCGAGCTTGTGGAGGATCTGCTCGTCCTCCGAGGTGTGGATCGGAGCAGGCGCCGGTCCGGGTGGTGTTGTCTCGCTCATGCCGCCTCCCTCATCGATGTCCAAGTCGGCCCGTCGCCGTCGGGCGGTCGGGTCGGTTCCGTCCCGTATTCACCCTCACCGAACCGGGCTTTGTCAAGGAGTGCCATGGGATTCCGGTGAACTCGCCGATGTCCACGAGTCTCCTCTTGGCCTCGGACGGAATAGGATCCCTTCGATGCTGACCTTCGAAGAACTCCGCGCAGACGTGGAGTCGGAAGCGATCGACACCGTCGTCGTCGCCTTCACCGACATGCAGGGCCGGCTGATGGGAAAACGCCTGCATGCCGCGTTTTTCCTCGACGAGGCGGTCGAGCACGGCGTGGAGGGCTGCAACTACCTGCTCGCGCTCGAGATGGAGATGGACCCGGTTCCCGGATACGCGATCGCGAGCTGGGAGCGCGGCTATGGAGACTTCCGGCTGGCGCCGGATCTGGCGACGCTGCGGCGGATCCCGTGGCTCGAGGCGACGGCGCTGGTCCTCTGCGACGTGCTCTGGCACGACGGCTCACCGGTCGGCCCGTCTCCGCGGCAGGTGCTCGCGCGGCAGGTCGAGCGGGCGCGCGGGCTCGGCTTCGAGGCGATGTTCGGCTCCGAGCTCGAGTTCTTCCTCTTCAAGGAGAGCTACGCGGAGGCGCACGAGCAGCACTACCGCGGCCTGACCCCGTCGGTGCCGTACATCCTCGACTACCACGTGCTGGCCTCGACCTACGACGAGCCGCTGCTCCGGCAGATCCGGAACGGGATGCAGGCGGCCGGGATGCAGGTCGAGTCGTCGAAGGGCGAGGCCGGAGCCGGGCAGCACGAGATCAATTTCCGCTACGCCGACGCGCTGACGATGGCCGACAACCACGTCGTCTACAAGAACGGCGCGAAGGAGATTGCGCACCTGAACGGCTGCTCGCTGACGTTCATGTCCAAGCCCGACCACGACGAGGTCGGGTCGTCGTGCCACGTGCACGGCAGCCTGTGGCGCGACGGCGAGAACGCCTTCGCCGGCGAGAGCGAGACGTTCCGCCACTTCCTCGCGGGTTGGATCGCGTGCGCGCGTGAGCTGGCAGTGTTCCTCGCGCCGAACATCAACTCGTACAAGCGCTACGCGGCGGGCTCGTGGGCGCCGACGACGCTGGCCTGGGGGTACGACAACAGGACGTGCGGGTTCCGCGTGGTCGGTCACGGCGGCGGTGCGCGGGTCGAGACGCGGATCCCCGGCGCGGACGTCAACCCGTACCTCGCGTTCGCAGCGCTGCTCGCCGCCGGGCTGCACGGGATCGAGGCGAGCCTCGAGCCGCCCGAGGTCTTCACCGGGAACGCCTACGAGTCGGACGTCGAGCGCTTCCCGTC
>JBBQRN010000046.1:0-14584 GCA_038214705.1 Gaiellales bacterium
GAGGCTCCGAGCCGCGATCGAACGCTACAAGGCTCTCGCAGGCGAGCGCCGCGCCAGCTCGTAGAGCGCGATCGCGCCCGCCGCAGCGACGTTGAGCGATTCCGCATCGCCCGGCATCGGGATCGATGCCACGGCATCGCACGCTCCGAGGATCTCCTCCGGGAGCCCTGCGCGCTCGGCGCCGAGCAGAATCGTCACCGGCGCGGTCAGGTCGACGCTCGAGAGCGGCAACTCGCCTCGTGCGTCGAGACCCACCTGACGCCCCGGCCTCGCGTCCCACCGGACGAGCGGCACACGGAAGATCGCGCCGGCGCTCGCCCGCAGTGCCTTCTGGGAGAGCGGATCGGCACAGTCCTCCGAGAGCGAGACGGAGGCGCCGAACGCATCGGCAGAGCGGATCAGCGTCCCGACATTGCCGGGGTCGGAGAGCTGCCAGAGTGCGAGGCACGTGTCGCGGGCACCGGCGGGCAGGTCGCCGCGCCGGAAGACGCCGATCGCCCGCGGAGGGTGCGGCAGCGTCGAGACGCCGGCGAGGAGCTCGGCCTCGACGACCGAAACGGTCGCGGGGTCTCTCCCGCCCGAGCAGGGGAGACACCCCGCGGCTCCACTGATCAGCAGCTCGACGGGCTCGATCCCCGCGGCGAGCGCGGCATCACAAAGGTCCTCCCCCTCACACGCGAACAGACCCGTCTCGTCTCGCTCCTTCTTGCGCTGCAGCGCGCGAATGAGCTTGAGGCGGGGGTTGTCCTTCGAGGTGATCACGGGCTGCCCGATGTGCTCAGCTGCGCGGCTGAGCACATCGCGCCGACGTCGTCCTGGCTCAGGCCGCCTCGGCGGCGAGCGCGGCCTTCGCCTGCTCGGCGACCGCTGCGAACGCCTGCGGATCGGAGACCGCGATGTCGGCGAGCGATTTGCGGTCGAGCTCGATCCCCGCCTTGTGGAGCCCGGAGATGAACTGGTTGTAGGAGAGGTCGTGCAGCCGCGCCGCCGCGTTGATGCGGACGATCCACAGCCGCCGGAACGTGCGCTTCTTGTTCTTGCGGTCGCGGTAGGCGTAGGTCAGCGAGTGCTCGACCTGCTCCTTGGCGTAGGTGTAGTGGGAGTTCTTGAGCCCCCAGTAGCCCTTCGCCTGCCCCAGGACCTTACGCCGCTTCTTGCGCGCGGCGACGGATCGCTTCACTCGTGGCATCGGTTACCTCAGCCCCAACAGGCGCTTCACGCGCGGCGCGTCGTTCGCCGCGACCGGCTGGTCCTTGCGGAACCCGCGCTTACGCTTCGAGCTCTTGTGCTCGAGGTTGTGGCTCTTCATCGCGTGGCGCCGGATCAACTTCCCCGTTCCGCTCACCTTGAAGCGCTTCTTCGCTCCGCTTCCTGTCTTCACCTTCGGCATCTGGTTTCACTCCTGCGTTTTTCGTCGGCCCGAGAACCATGATCATGTTGCGACCGTCGATCAGAGGCGGCTGCTCGATCTGCCCGATCTCCTTGACGTCCTCCGAGAGCCGCATCAGGAGGTCGCGACCACGCTCGGGATGCAGGTTCTCCCTGCCCCGGAACATGATCGTGACCTTGACCTTCGCCCGCGTGTTGAGAAAGCGGACAACATGGCCCTTCTTGGTCTCGTAGTCGTGGATTCCGATCTTCGGTCTGAGCTTGATCTCCTTGACATTGATCTGCGACTGGTGCTTTCGCGCGACCTTCGCCTTCTGTTCCTGCTCGTAGCGGTACTTCCCGTAATCCATCACCCGCGCGACCGGCGGGTCGGCCTGGGCGGCGACCTCGACGAGGTCGAGATTCCGCTCGTAGGCGTACTCGCGGGCCTCGTCGGTGGACTTGATCCCGATCTGCTCGCCACCCTCGCCGACGAGCCTCACGTTGGGCACGCGGATCTGGTCGTTGATCCGCTCCGTCTGGACGACGGGCCGAGTCCTGTCCTCAGGACGGCGCCGGGGTCTCAAAGGCCTCTCACCAAGCTGTGTCTCTCTTCAAAACTGTGTAGATCCTTCCTTCCAAACAACAAGAAAACCGCTGGCAGGCAGCGGCACCGTTTCCCTCGTCGTTCGACTCGGTTGAACCCGCGCAGCCCGTGGCTCCGGAGGTGAGGGTAACGGCCCCTACTTTTCAGACGCCAAGCGTAGCATCGCGCAGCGATACTTGTAGGGGCGAGACCTGTCTCGCCCTCACGCGTGGCGACAGACTTCAGTCCGTCGTCCGGGCTCCTGCGTTCCGAAGATCCGCGAGCAGCTCGTCGAGCGACCGCGTCGACTGCCCCTCCCCACGCGTGCGCACCGCCAGGGCTGCTTCCGATTCACGCTCGCCGAAGACGACGACGACCGGGATCTTCTCCAGCTCGCTGTCGCGGATCCGTTTGCCGAGCGTCTCGTCGCGATCGTCGACGTCAACCCGGTACCCGGCCACGCCGAGCTTCCCTGCGATGGCATGAGCACCGTCTCGGTGCTGCTCGCTGACCGCGAGCACCCGCACCTGGACGGGTGCGAGCCAGAGCGGAAATGCCCCACCGAAGTGCTCGATGATGATGCCGATGAACCGCTCCATCGAGCCGAAGAAGGCGCGATGCACGACGAACACGGGATGCTCACGGTTGTCGGGCCCCATGTAGGTGAGCCCGAAGCGGGCCGGCATCTGAGCGTCGAGTTGGATCGTCCCGAGCTGCCACGAGCGGTCGAGGGCATCGGTGATGTGAAGATCGATCTTGGGCCCGTAGAACGACCCCTCCCCCGCCCCGACGAAGTACTCGATCCCGTGGCGGTCGAGCGCCTCGACCAGCTTGCCCTCGGTGAAATCCCATTCCTCGTCGGCGCCGAGCTTGTTCTCGGGCCGGGTCGACAGCTCGGCACGCGGTTCGATGCCGAAGAGGCCGTACAGGAAGCGCAGGTAGTCGAGGCATTGATCGAGCTCGCTGTCGATCTGCTCCCGCGAGCAGAAGATGTGGGCGTCGTCCTGGGTCACATAGCGCACCCGCGTGAGCCCGTGCAGGGCGCCCGCGAGCTCGTTGCGATGAAGCGGCGCCGCCTCGGCGAACCGCAGCGGCAGCTCGCGGTAGCTTCGGAGCTGGCTGCCGAAGAGGAGCATGTGCCCGGGGCAGTTCATCGGCTTGATCGCGTACGTGTGCTCGTCGTCGATCGGGATCAGGAACATGTTTTCGCGGAACTTGTCCCAGTGGCCCGACGTCACCCAGAGCGCCTTGTCGTAGATCAGCGGCGTCTTCACCTCGGAGTAGCCGCGCCGGGCGTTCTCGCGGCGGCGCAGATCTTCGAGCGCGTTGAAGATCGCCATGCCCTTGGGATGCCAGAAGGGCGAGCCCGGCGAGTGCTCGTCGAAGTGGAACAGGTCAAGCTGCTGACCGAGCCGCCGGTGGTCGTTCTCGCGCGCGCGATCGAGGTGTTCGAGATGGGCGTCGAGATCTTTCTGGCTGAAGAAGGCCGTTCCGTAGATCCGCGTCAGCTGGGTGTTGTCCGAATCGCCGCGCCAGTAGGCGCCGGCGAGCGAGGTGAGCTTGAAGGCTTTGATCGGCACCGAGGTCTGCAGGTGCGGGCCGCGGCAGAGGTCGGTGAAGTCGCCCTGGGTGTAGAGCGAGATCGCACCCTCGGCGGTGTCGACGAGCTCCACCTTGTAGGGCTCCTCCTCGGCGGCGAACCTCTCACGCGCCGCGTCGGCCGAGATCTCCTCGCGCTCCCAGGCGCGCCCTTCGGCGAGCTCGCGCTGCACCTCGGCCTCGATCGCCTCGAGATCGGCGTCGGTGATCGGCGTCGGGAAGTCGAAGTCGTAGTAGAAGCCGTGGTCAATCGGCGGCCCGATCGCGACCTTGACTCCGGGGTGCAGCCGACGGACGGCCTCGGCAAGCAGATGGGCGGCAGAGTGGCGCAGGACCGCCAGTGCGTCGGGATCCCGCGTGTCGCGCGTGGTCAGGATCTGCAGCTTCGCCCCGTCGGCGAGCGGCAGCCGCAGGTCCTGCGGCACGCCGTCTGCCTTCACGAGCACGGCCTGCTCGGCGAGCTTCGGGCCAATCGCGCGAGCGGCATCGAGCCCTGTCGCTCCGTCGGGCAGTTCGAGCTCGGTCGAGTCGGGAAGGATGACGTTCATCGCAGTCCCAGGATAGTCGGGACCCGGATCACCCGAACGGGGAGCAAGTTCCCCCGGGTGAGGAATGGCCCGCCGACGCTGTCCACGCTTGAGTTGAACCATGCCGCTGCCCGTCTACACGGGCCCGTTTGGCCCCGCACAGGCCGAGCGACTTCTCTGGCGCGCGGGATTCGGTCCGCGACCCGGCGAAGAACGCTCGCTGGCCGCCCGCGGGCTCGACGGCGCCGTCGCCAGCCTGCTCCAGAGCGGGTCGGACCGGCTTGTCGGCAAGCCGCCGAAGGTGAACGGCCGCCGTCTCTACCCGCTCGACAAGTTCGGCCACGACCACCTCTGGTGGCTCGACCGGATGGTGCGCACGACCCGCCCGCTGCAGGAGCGGATGACGCTCGTCTGGCACGACTGGTTCGCGACCTCCAACGAGACGGTCGGCTCGCAACGCCTGATGATTCGCCAGAACAACCTGTTCCGAAGGGCCGGGCTAGGACCGTTCTCAGAGCTGGCGCAGCTCGTCACCGAGAACCCGGCCATGCTCCTCTACCTCAACGGCCTCGAGAGCGAGAAGGGCGCGCCGAACGAAAACTACGCACGCGAGCTGATGGAGCTGTTCACGCTCGGCCACGGCTCGGGCTACACCGAGCGCGACGTACGCGAGCAGGCCCGCGCTCTGACCGGGTTCACGGCGACCTACAAGAACGGCTACGGCTGGGTCAAGTTCCGCTTCGACCGCAACCGCCACGACGACGCGATGAAGGTCGTCTTCGACAAGCCCGGCCCCTACGGCTGGAAGCAGTCGGTGCAGCTGACCATCGAGCATCCTGCGCACAGGACGTTCTTCACCCGCAAGCTCTGGGGCTACTTCATCCCCGAGCCGGCCGACGACGACACGCAGGCCGGCCTGGAGGAGCTCTACGTCGGCTCGGGGCACTCGACGAAGCAGGTGCTGAGCGCGATCCTCAAGCATCCACGCCTCTACGAGGGGCCGCGGATGGTGAAGCCGCCGGCGGTCTACCTGGCGGGGATGCTGCGCGCGCTCGGCGACCGGATCTCGACCGAGGACTGGGTCTGGCTCTCTGTTCAGGCCGGGCAACTGCTCTTCTACCCGCCGAACGTATCGGGCTGGAACGACGACCGCTGGCTCGACACGTCAACCTTCCACGCCCGCTGGGACATGGCCGAACGCGTGCTCCGCAAGCACACCTTCAACCCCGATCACACGAGGCGTGGCACCGTGCCTTCCGACCCGCACAAGCTCGTCGACCAGGCCGCCTCGTTCTGGGGTGCCCGTCTCACCGACGCGACCCGACAGGCGCTCGTCACGTACGCCAAGACTGCGATGGCCGCCGCCGTTGCAGACGACGACCGACAGAGGAAGTTCCCGCCCATGACCCTGAACGCGCTCCGCCACCTCGTCGCCGCCTCGCCGGAGATGCAGACGTCGTGACGACGAAATGCTGCAACGAGTTCTCCCGCTCCACGCTCTTGCGGCGGGCCGTGGCCGAAGCAGGAAACGGCCTACCGGCGATCGAGCCGGGCATGCCCGCCCCCGCCGGCACGGGACTCGACCGACGGCAGTTCCTGTCGAAGACGCTCGGCGCGGCCCTGACCGTGTACGGAGCCTCTGCCCTCGGGCCACGGATGTTCGACGAGGGCATCGCGCGGGCGGCTGCGACCGGCGGCAAGCACAACGTCATCGTCTCGATCTTCGCCCCCGGCGGCTGGGACGCTCTCTCGCTGCTCTACCCGATCGGCGACCCTCGCTACCACAAGCTCCGTACCTCTCTGGCCCTCAAGCCCGGCGACGGCCCCGTGTTCGGCTCCGACAAGCGACTCCACTGGCATCCTTCCCTGCAGCCGCTCGCCAGGTTGCACGCCCGGGGCCGGCTCACCGTCTTCCCGGCGATCGGCTACTCGCATCCGGACCAGTCGCACTTCACCTCGCGCCACTTCTGGGAGGTCGGTGCACTCGACCCGCAGGCGGGCACCGGCTGGCTGGGACGGCTGCTCGACGTGATCGGCGACGGGGAGAACGCCATGCAGGGTCTCTCGCTCGACGGCGCCCTGATGCCCTCGCTCGCGACCGCGAAGGTGCCGGTGGCGACCCTCTCGAGCCCTGCCGACTACGGCTTCGACTCGCACAACGTCTGGGACGTGCCCGGCGAGCTGCTGAACCAGGGAATCGGCTCGCTCGGCTCGCTCGCGAACGACCCGGATCCCGTGCTCGCGCAGGCGAGCCGCACGATCAAGCAGTCCGACGAGCTTCGCCGCCAGCTCGGGCGATTCGTTGGCAAGGACGGCCGGGTGCACATCAACCCGAAGGCCAAATACCCGGAGTCGGATTTCGGCAACCGCCTCTCGGGGCTCGCCGCCCTGCTCGACGCCAACTTCCCGATACGGGCCGCGGCGCTGACCGGCCCGGGCTCCTACGACACCCACGCCGACCAGCAGGGCCCGCTCCAGGACGGCGCCAAACAGCTCGCCGACGGTCTCGTCGCGTTCCAGACCGACCTCGAGCGACGCGGGATCGCGGGCCGGGTGCTGACGCTGGTCTGGAGCGAGTTCGGTAGGCGCGCCCAGCAGAACGACTCGAACGGCACCGACCACGGAGCTGCCGGCGTCGCGTTCCTGATGGGGACGAAGGTGCGCCAGCACATGGTCGGCGAGTTCCCGGGGCTCAGCAAGGGGCTCGACGGCGACGGGAACCTGCGCGCGACCTCGGACTTCCGCAGCGTCTACGCGTCGCTCAGCGAGCAGTGGTTCGGCGTCGACGCAGCCCGGATCATCCCCGACGCGGCGAAGATGCCGCGGCTGAGGCTCGTCGGATGAAGCGCGTCGCGCTACTCGGCGCCGCTACGACGTGTGCTGCCGCTCTCGGACTTTGCGGCTCTGAGCCACTTGTGAGGGACGCGCACGCCGGACCGAGCACGTTCTCGTTCGTCCAGGTCGTCGAGAAGGAATGGACGCTCACCCCATCACGGCCGAGCGTTCGTGCCGGCAGCGTCAGCATCGAACTCGTCAACTTCGGAATGGACAACCACAACCTCGTCGTCAAGAGCACGAAGCCGGGCGCGAAACCGGTGACCTTCAACCAGCTCGACCCGCGCGGGCGCGGCGAACGGACACTCAAGCTGACACCGGGGCGCTATCAGCTCTGGTGCTCGATCGCAGGCCACAGGGCGAAGGGCATGCACGCAACACTTCTCGTGACGAAGTAGCGGTCAAGCCTTGAGCCTCGCCGGGCGATACAGGATCTGATGGCGACGATTCCCCGCTACTCCGGCCCCTTCCGGGTCGCCGAGGCCGAGCGCCTCCTCTGGCGGGCCGGGTTCGGCCCCCGCCGCGGCCAGGCGGCAAGCCTTGCCCGGCTCGGGCTCGACGGCGCCGTGCGCTCGCTCACACATCCTGCCGCCGAGCGCTGGCTCGGCCCGCCGCCTCGTGACGAGAAGGGCCGCCCGCTCGCACCGGGAGACGCCTGGGGACACGATCACCTCTGGTGGCTCGATCGCATGGTGCGTACGAGCCGCCCCCTCGTCGAGCGGATGACTCTCGTCTGGCACGACTGGTTCGCCACCTCCGACGCCGGCGTCGGATCGCAGAAGCTGATGCTGGTGCAGAACCGGCTCCTCCGCCGCTACGCCCTAGGCAACTTTCACCACCTGCTCGTCTCGATCACCGCAAACCCCGCCATGCTGATCTGGCTCTCGGGGACGGACAACCGCAAGGACGCGCCCAACGAGAACTACGGTCGGGAGCTGATGGAGCTCTTCACCCTCGGCGAGGGCGACGGCTACACCGAGCGCGACGTGCGGGAACAGGCCCGCTCGCTCACCGGCTGGACGAGCACCTGGAAGCGTGGCAAGGGCCAGACCGACTTCCGCTTCGACCCGAGACGTCATGACGCCGGCACAAAGACCGTCTTCGGCAAGCGCGGCACGTTCTCGTGGCGCGACTCCGCCTCGCTGTGCGCCCATCATCCACGGCACCCCTCGTTCTTCGTCGAGAAGCTGTGGAGCTACTTCATCCCCGAGCCGCCCGACGCGAACACGAGAGCCGGGCTGGAGGCGCTCTACCGCGCCGACCTCGAAGTGAGGCCCGTGCTCGAGGCGATCCTCCGCCACCCTGCGTTCTACACCGGCCCCCGCATGGTGAAGCCGCCGGTCGTCTACATCGCGGGCCTCCTGCGCGGGCTCAACCGCGGCATCGACACCTCAGCGTGGGTCTGGCTGGCCGAGGGAGCGGGGCAACGGCTTTTCAACCCGCCGAACGTCGCCGGCTGGGACGACTCCCGCTGGCTCGACACGAACTCGTTTCGCGGCCGCTGGTCGATCGCCAACCAGGCCCTCGAGAAGGTCACGCTCGGCGACCGCAAGGGCAAGAAGACGTCGAAGGTTCCGAACGATCCCGAGGCGATCGTCGCCGGCGCGCTCGCCGTGCTCGGAAATCCGACGATCCGGCCGGCGACGCGCAACGAGCTCCTCACGTTCGCGCGAGGAGCGCTGCAGAGCGCGAGCGGCTGGAAGGCAGACGCATATCCCCCACTCGTCGCCAACGCCGTGCGCCAACTTCTCGCTGTGTCCCCCGACCTCCAGACCTGCTGAGGGAGCGACTGTGGCCTGCTGCGACGAGCACTCCCGCTCGGACCTCCTGCGTCAGAGCCTCGCCGAGGCCGGTCGCGGGCTGCCGGCGATCGAGGCCGGAATGCCGGTGCCGGCGGGAACGGGGCTCGATCGACGGGCGTTCCTCGCCCGCGGGATCGGGCTCGCTCTCGCGATATACGGGGGTTCCGCGCTACGCCCTCAGGTCTTCGACGAGGGGATCGCGGCCGCGGCAGCTGCAAATCCGAATCAGAAGGTGCTGGTGTCGGTGTTCCTCGACGGAGGGGCCGACGCGCTCTCACTGCTCGCCCCGACGGGCGACCCGCTCTACCGTCAGCTCCGGCCGCGGCTTGGCCTCGCAGACGGCGCCGGCACCGCATTCACCGAGGATCCCACCCTGATGTGGCATCCCGCGCTAACGCCCCTCGCGGAGCTCCACGGCGAGGGCAAGGTCAGCGTGATGCCCGCCATCGGCTACGACCACCCCAACCAGTCGCACTTCACCTCCCGGCACTTCTGGGAGGTTGGCGCGGCCGATGAGCGCCTCGCCACCGGCTGGCTCGGGCGGTACCTCGATCGCGTCGGCTCGCGCGATAACCCGCTCCAGGGTCTGTCTCTCGACTGGAGCCTGCAGCCGTCCCTCGCGACTGCGAAGATGCCGGTAGCGACCCTGGACGCGCCCGATCGGTATGACTTCTGGGCGCGCGGCGTCTGGGGCGAGGTGTCGGATCGAATGATCGACGCGATCGCCCGGCTCGGTGCGCTACCCACCCACGGTGACCCGGGTCTCGAGGCGGCGAGCGACGCTGCGGCGCAGTCGGCGCAGCTCTACGATCAGCTGACGCCGTTCCGGCCGAAGGGCGACAGGAAGGCGATCGTCAGCCCGGTCGCGTATCCCCAGGGCAACGAGCCGTTCCCGCGGCGACTCGCGGGTCTGGCGGCGATGCTCTCCGCGGGGCTTCCCCTGCGCGTTGTAGCCCTGTCGGCCCCCGGCGGCTACGACACACACGACAATCAGGCGCAGGATCTCGCCGACGGGCTCGAGCTGACCGCCGCCTCGCTCCTCGCATTCCAACGCGACCTCGAGGCGCGTGGCCTGGCCGACCGCGTTCTCGTCCACGTGTGGACGGAGTTCGGACGGCGGGCCAAGGAGAACGGCTCGGGCGGTACCGATCACGGAGCCGCCGGAACTGGGTTCCTGATCGGCTCCCGGTCCGCCGGAACGATGGTCGGGGAGTTCCCCGGGCTCGGCAAGCTCGACGGCGACGGCAACCTGCGCGCGACGGCAGATTTCCGCGGTCTCTACGCCGCGCTTCTCGAGGGCTGGCTCGGGACCGACGCCGACGCGATCATCCCCGGAGCCCGGAAGTTCGCACGACCGACGATCCTGCGATGAGGCGCGGCGCACTCGTCGCTGCCGGGCTCGTGCTGGCGGTCGCCCCGGTCGCGATGGCCACCGGGCCTAGCCCTTCGCGCCTCCAGGCATCGGCGGACGAGTTCACGATCACGCTCTCTCGTACGTCGATCAGGTCCGGCCCGGCGATCGTCGAGCTCGTCAACTACGGCGAGGACGACCATGACCTGGCACTGCGCCGCGCCGGAGGAACGCGCACGTATCGCATCGGCGTCGTCCATCCCGGCGCCGCCGGTGCACTGGAGACGCGCCTTCGCGCCGGCCGCTATGCGGTCTGGTGCACACTCGCCGACCATCGCGCGCGCGGAATGCGCGCCACGCTCGTCGTGCGCTAGTTTCGCCCGCCGCCGCCGAAGAGCGAGAGAAGCAGCATGAAGACGTTGAAGACGTCGAGGAAGATCGATGCTGCAAGCAGCGGTGCCGCCTCGATGTTTTGAGTCTTCCGCAGGCGCTGGAAGTCGTACATGGTGAAGCCGGCGAAGATCACGAGCCCGAGAACGGCGTAGATGACGTTTCCGGCCGGGATCGAGACGAACATCAGCACGATCCCGAAGACGATCAACCCGAGGAGGGCAAAGAACGCGACGCGGACGAGCTTCGAGAGGTCGCGCCGCGTTGCGTAGCCGTAGGCGCCGAAGCCGCCGATGAACAGCGCGGTCGTGCCACCCGCCTGCCAGAGGGCCTGCGGCTCCGCCGAGGCGTAGTAGGCGATCGTGGGCGCGACGGCAAGGCCGAGGAAGGCGCCGAGCCCGAAAAGCAGGCCGATCGCGAGTTGCTCCGAGTGCTTGATTGCGCGGTTGAGCCCGAAGATGCAGGCGAACGCGCCGATGAAGGCAACGATCCCCCAACCACGGGAGAGGTCGCGTCCGAGGTAGGCGCCGAGGGCGGCGACGGCGCAGGTGAGGGCGACCAGGCCCATCGTCTGGCCGAAGATGGCGCGGGCTCGGTCGCGGCTGACGGCGACCGGTTGTTCCTGGGTGACGTGCTCGAGGCTGCTCATGGTCGAATCGTACTGGCTCGACGAGACGCGGAGTCGGGGGATTCTCGAGGCACCGTGAGACGCCTACGCGTATGCTCGATGCGATGCCGCGCCTGTATGGAGACCGGATTACGGACGCGGAGAGCGCCGAGTTGATCGCCCGGCTCCGCGCACGCGGCACGGCAGAGGCGACCACCGCTGCCGATACCGTCGGCAAAGGGCCGAGCCGCGACGCCACCGTTGCCACCTCGCTCGTCGCCCGGGAGGCGATCGCACTCGAGCTCCGGGAGTGGGACGGTCTCGACGCCGTGGCACCGAGCCTGGCGCGGCTCCGCGACCGCCTCGCGACACCGCAGCAGGATCGCCGGATCATCTGACCCGGACGAGCCTCGGCAGGCCCACAATGTGGTCATGGGTCGAGTGTCGAGATTCGTAGCGGCGACCGCGACCGCCCTGATTGCTGCCACGGCTGCGCTCGGGCTTCCCGGGGCCGCGGCTCCCTCGCACGCGGGGTCACTCGAGGCGTACCCGCCGCGCGTGACGATGATCACCGACTCCGTCGGCGGAGCTCTCTTCTGGGTCGCACGGGCGCGGCAAGAGCTCGCGAAGGGTCTGGACTTCAAGCTCGAGACGAAGAGTTGCCGCAAGCTCGTGTCCCCCGGCTGCTTCGCCTACGAGGAAGTTCCGCCGAGCGCGCTCGAGACGGTGGAGAAGCTCGGCCCGGAGCTCGGATTCCTGGTCATCGTCAACGTCGGCTACAACGACATCGCCGACGGCTACGGCGCGGGCATCGATGCTGTCGCCCGTGCTCTCACGAAAGCCGGAGTCACCCGCATCGTCTGGGTAACCCTCCGCGAGTGGCAGCCCAACTGGGTCGCGATCAACAACGAGATCCGGGCCGCGGCAAACCGTTGGCCCGAGCTCACCGTTGCCGAATGGGCTCCGGTGGCGGCCGGCGAGCCGTCCTGGTTCGTCGACGGCGCGCATATGAACGAGCTCGGAGCGATGGGATTCGCCAGGTTCCTGCGCCCGATCGTCCTCCAGGTCTGCGGCGCGGCGTGCGTGCCGCCCGCCCCGATGGCAACGATGCTCGCGCCGGTAGTCGTCCGTCACCATCGGGCGATGCTTCGCTGGACGGGAGACGAGTACGCCATGACGTTCGACGTCGGCGTCCAGCGGCAAGGAGGTGCCTGGCGCACGGTCGCGTCTCGAATCGAGCAGACGTCGTTCGGCGTGCAGGGCGTGCCGGGATCGCGGCTACGGGCGCGGGTCCGCGCCCGCGATGCAGACGGAACACCGGGCGCGTGGTCGCAGCCGAGTCCGTTCCGCTTGTAGGGCGGCTAGGGAGACGAGCCGCGGTCTGCCGCGCGCGCTCGAGCTATTCGACCCTCCATGCAGGCGGTTTGTGCTGAGGCATGCCTCTTGAAACCCCCCCATTTCCGGTGTCTACCATCCGACCTTCGACACTACAGTTCGGTGCGTGAAGAGACACGGTCGCCTGTTTGCCGCAATTGCGGCCGTGGGAATCGCGCTGATCGGCATCGGCGTCGGGTCGGCCGCGCCCCCCGCCGGCCTCACGAGAGCCGCAACTCCAACCCTGGCCGACGGCCGCCTCCTCGACGACCGGCTACGGCAACTCGTCGATGTGAGCTCGAGCCGCACACCCGGCTCGACGATAATCGAAGCCCGGCACTCGGGACTCGCGGTCAAAGCCGGGAAGGTACGTGTCGTCGTCTCGGGGGCCGCTGCAGCAGCGGCTGTTGCGGCGTCAGGAGGAACTGTCGAGGCAGTGGCCGACGGGCTCGTCCAGGCGCTGGTCGATCCGACTGCCCTCGGTGCACTTGCGGAGAGCAGCGGGGTCTCTGCCGTGCGACCGCCGGCCTCGTTCAGGGCTGCGGCGGTAACCGGCGAAGGGGTCGCGACAACGGGAGCTGCGCAGTTCGGCTCGGCCGGCACCGGCGCGGGGACGACCGTGGCGGTGATCGACCTCAGCTTCGCCGGCTACTCGGCCGCGATCGCCGCAGGCGAACTGCCTTCGGATAGCGCCCCGATCGATCATTGCGGCGGCTCGCTCGCGAGCGGCAACGGCCACGGAACGGCTGTCGCCGAGATCATCCACGACGTGGCGCCGGGGGCCAGGTTGCTGCTCATCTGCATCGACACGGAGGTGACGCTCGCCCAGGGACTCGACGACGCGATCGCCCGGGGCGCGACGATCGTCAATCACTCTGTCCAGTGGTACAACACGAGCCGCGGTGACGGCAGTGGGGGCGCGGGATCACCCGACGCCACCGTGGCAAGGGCACGGGCGAACGGCATCGTCTGGGTGAACGCCGCGGGGAACGCAGCCAGGACGCACTGGAGTGGCACGTTCGTCGACGCGAACGGGAACGGCCGCCTCGACTTCGCCCCCGGCGATGAGGGAAACGGGATGACCGCGAAGGCGGGAGCGACCGTCTGCGCCCGGCTCAAGTGGGATGAGTGGCCCGTTGCCACCTCGGACTACGACCTCTATCTCGAGCGATCCTCTGACGGCACCGTCCTTGCCTCCTCGACGACACCCCAGGCGACGGTCCGGGCTGCGCCCGCCGAGAGCGCGTGCTGGACGAACACCGATCCGACCGACGTGACCGTCGACGCTGTCATCAAGCGCGTCGCTGGAACAGCTTTGCCTCGCCTCGACCTATTCGACGACGCCCAGCTGCAGTACCAGGTCGCTGCTCAGAGCATCGTCGAGCCGGCCTCGTCGCCCAACGCCGTCGCCGTCGGCGCCGTCTGTTGGAGCGGGACGGAGATCGAGCCGTACAGCTCACGTGGGCCGACGATCGACGGTCGCATCAAACCCGACATCGTCGGTCCCGATGCGGTATCGACGACGACGTTCGGGGCGTCCACCTCGTGTTCGAACGGCTTCACGGGCACGTCTGCCTCCGCTCCCTTCATCGCGGGACTTCTGGCACTTCGCCGCAGCGCCCAATCCGGTATTTCTTCTTCTGCCCTCGAGGCGTCGCTCGCCCTCGACGCCGTCGATCTCGGTGCCGCCGGGAAGGACACGACAACGGGAGCGGGACTTGCCTGGCTGCCGATACCGTCGCCCACGCCGGGCCAGATTGCGTTCGCAGTGGCCGCAGTCGGCTCGAGCGACCGCGACATCGTCGTCGCGTCGCCGACCGGCGGGCACCCGGTTCGCGTGACGGGGTCGGGGTCGGACGACACCGACCCGGCGATCGACGCAACCGGTACGCGGCTCGCATACACCGGAACGACGGTGGTCGGTGCAAATATCTACCGCACGATGATCAGCGGCTCGAGCCCGACACAACTCACGTCGAACCCTGGCGCCGACATCGAGCCGGCGTGGTCACCCGATGGAACGAAGATCGCATTCGCGAGCGAGCGAGGCGGCGACTTCGGAATCTGGGTGATGAAGTCGGACGGCACAGGTCAGACACGGGTCACAACCGGCACAGCGCGAGACCCGAGCTGGTCGACCGATGG
>JBBQRN010000047.1:0-13734 GCA_038214705.1 Gaiellales bacterium
CGTCCGTGGTCGTTCGCTGGCTCGCCGAGCCGGTCTCGGTCTTGTGACAAGGCTCCCGCGGCCCGCGGCGCTCCGGAGGTCTCCTTTCCCCGGAGGCCGTTGCCACGGACGGGTATGGTGCAGCCCGCGTTTCTACTTGGAAGGTCCGATGGCGACCGACGGGACTGCCCGCGTGTCTGGCTGTCGGAGGAGCAACCCTGAAATGAGCGCTACGAGCAGATGGGTGACGATCAGGATCGAGGCGATGATGGCGACGCCCGTTCGCGATTCGTTGAGCTGGTGAATCACCTCTCGGAGATCGCCGACAGCGAAAACGGTTCCGAACACGAGTGCGGCCCAGAGCCACCCACGTTCGCGTCTCCACCAGACGGCTGCGGCGAGGAGAAGAGAGAGAACCACGGCGGCCACGGTGGCGGGGACCGATTCTGTGTCGATGCCGAATAGTTTCTCGGTCGACTCGACGTGGGTCTCGGCGGTACCTACTGCCGCGACCGCCGTGCCTTGCTTCTCTCCATTGGTTTCGCCGCCTGTCTCCGTCTTCGAGGCCGACCCTTCGGTTGTTCCAGCGGTGTTTTCGACCGGGGCTGCTTCGGCATGGGTGTGCCGTTGTGAACGCTCGATCGTGGTTCCGATCGCAAACAGGACGGCGGTTGTGACGAGCAGCAGCGCGAGGATTCCGCGCAGGCGCGTTTGATTGTTCATCGTGACCTCCATCAGAAGTGCTTGCAGGACGTTGGCGCCAGCACGACTTCGCCGCCGGGCGGCGGAAGTTACGGCTGCGCTAGGTCCTGATGGGAGGCCCGCGCTGCGGGTGCCCGAGCGCTAGGAGCGTGCGCAGCGGTCTGTCGGAGCGGCCGCCGGGAAGCGTAAACGGTCCGGATCGATCTCGTAACGACGGGAGCGAGTGTCCGAGGGCTCGGGCGATGCGTTTGGCGGCCGCGAGGCACGCGCAGGCGACGAGGAGCGCGATCAACGCAAACGGAAGCTGGAGGGCGAGTCCGACCCCGACACGCATGATCGCTTGCAGACCGAACCCCGGTTCCGTGTGCAGAAGGCGCTCGGCGATCTCCTGACCGATAAACGCGAGCGGCGGCAGCCAGAAGAACATCCACGCCGACAGACCCCTTCCACGCCGGCCTCTCAGAAGCGCGACCGACTGCCCAATCGCAGCAGCCGCAACCAGCGCCGCGACCACACCGAGCACGAGTGGCCACTGGATGCCCTGAGCGCCTCCGTGGAGGTGCTCGGCAGTCTCGTTGCCCGTCTCGCCGCTCGCGGGGGGCACACATACGTAGGTGGCTACTCTCGCCGCGAATGCGCCGGCTGCCATCAAGGGCACACCTACTAGCCACGGCAGACGACGCTCGCTCATCCGCCACAGTCTGTCTACAAACGGGCCGCCCGTCCATCCCGGCGCTACTGTCCAACCTTGGCGGCGATCGGAGACCGCCCTCGACGGCTAGATGACCCGGCCCACAGGAGGTGTCGGCAAGTGGCGAATTAGCCCGTCAGCGCGACCCCGTCCTTGCTTGCTCGAGCGACAAGCAGCTCCGCCTACTCCCGCGTCGAACCAGAACCTGGCCGGCACCACTTCGCCCCGCAGCGGCGGCTCCCCACCCGTCGTCAGATCCTCTGCGCCTGCACTACAACGAACAACCCGTGCTACCCTAACTGTCAGTAGCGTTTATTACGAAGCGCGTGCAGGTTGGAGTCCGAGCAGCGTGACTCCCGTAGTCCGTCCGTTAGCCCGTGCCGGTCGGAGCCAGTTGGCAGATACCACGCCAGCGTCTTCTTCGATCACAAGGACGGATCGACATTGAGCTGGTTCGTGCCACGAGATTCGCTTCTTTCCGCCGATGGCCCTGTTGCTGTGGGACGGGATGGGACGAACTCAGCTGCTGGGCAACTTCGCCCGGCCGCGTATTGCCGGCAGAACGGGAACCACACGACTCGAGGAGGCCCTGATGGGCACAGCAGTCAGTCTTCTAATGATCGCCGCCGGAGCGATCATGACCTGGGCGGTCACCACGACTGCGTCTGGTTTCAGCATCCACACCGTGGGAATCATCCTGATGGTGGTCGGCGCCGTCGGACTCGTGCTCTCGATCATCTTCTGGTCGAGCTGGGGCGGCTTCAACCGCCGCACCCCAGGCGATACCACCACGACCGTCATCGAACGCTGACCACCACCGGAATCCCCATACCTGACGGAGAACAGGAGACCAAATGTCGATCTGGCCGATCATCGTAATCGTTCTGCTCGTGCTCGTCGTCTTCGGCGGATTCCGCTTCAGCAGACGCTAGAAGCAGCCCACCCGGTCGCACCCGCCAGGAACGACCCAGCTACCCAGAAAGGCCCATGGCCATGCTCGCTTTCACACTCTTCGGAACCAGCGGGATCGTTGCGTTTCTGATCCTCGCTCTCATCATCTTCGCGCTCATCTATTTCATTCGCCGAGCGTGAGACAGCTCGACCAGGTGGGTGGAGCCCGACGAGTCGTCCGCTCCACCCACCTACAACCCACCAGCCGCCGCCACTCGCGGCTGCCGGCACCGCCTGCTGACCCGAATGGAGCCCCATGAACGCTGACACGACCGATATCACCGAGACCAACACCGAGACGAGCGTGCCGGCAGCGCAGGCCGAGGCGCCGCCGCCGGGCGTGCAGGCCAAGGCGCCGCTGCCTGCCGTTCCGGAGGTCGCGACGACGAAATCGACGGTCACCCACCGGAGCCTCGCCGAATGGCACGGCAAGGAGCTCGTCGACAAGGACGGAGAGCGGATCGGCAAGCTCGAGGAGGTCTACTTCGACGTCGAGACCGACGAGCCGCAGTTCGGAACCGTCAAGGAAGGCCTGTTCGGACGCCACCTGGCATTCGTCCCGCTCGCCGGCGTAACGATCGGCCCGGACCGCTTGCAGGTGCCCTTCACCAAAGCACAGATCAAGGACGCACCCGAGATCGAACTGCACGATCTCTCCCAGGCCGACGAGTCACGTCTCTACCACCACTACGAGCTCAACTACACGCCTCTCGAGAAGGAGAACGGACGCAGGCTCGCACGCCGCTAACACCACGCCCGGCTAGCAGGGGCGGTACATCACCGAGAGCCGCCGCGGCCTAGAGCCAGCGCTCGTTCAGAGGCCAACCGCGAAGGAGTCGGAGAATGGATGCCAAGCTCGACGAAACCGAGGGCAAGCTCAAAGTCAAGGCCGGTCAGGCGACAGCTGACAAGAAGCTGGAAGGCGAGGGGCATCTCGACCAGGCCAAGGGCAAAGCGAAGGAAGCCCTGGAAGAGGTGAAGAAGGGCGCCGACGCGCTTCGCTGACCCGAAGCACAGCGCCAACCGACCCGACTAGCCCGCGCGGGTTGACCAGGTTTGATCAGCCGTCCAGGAGCAGTCCCTGCAGGGGTCCGAGCAGTCGCTCGGAGCGCCGGGAGACGTGGGGGAGCCGGACGAGCCTGTGTGTGAGGTGCTGGTTGGCGACGCGGCGGGCGAGTTGGTCGTGGGCGATCGGGTGCCAGTGCTGGTCGATCACGGTTGTGGGGTCGCCTCCGATCGTTTCGATCGGGAGCTCGAGGTGTTCGGCCCAGAGGCGGAGGCGGGTCTGGCGTGCGAGGTCGGCGTCGTGGCAGACGATGTTCATCTCGGTGTCGTTGAAGAGGGAGTGCTCGTTTAGGTTGGCGGAGCCGATCGTGAGCCACTCATCGTCGACGATTCCGACCTTGGCGTGCACGTAAACCGGGTCGGCGAGCGGCCCCTGGCGTGCGTACAGGGTGCAGGCCAGCAGGCGGCCGCTGCCGGCATCGGCCTCGACGAGGTCGGCGAGGATGCCGCGTGTGTCGTCGGAGCCGGCGTTCGGCTTAGCAGGGAGCACGAGGAGGAGCCGGAAGTCGTCGGACGGGGGTCGCGTGAGCTTCTCGTGGAGGACGGTGCCGATCTCGGGTGACCAGAGGAACTGGTTTTCGAGGTAGATCAGCCTGCGGGCCGCCCGGAGCGCGCGGAGGTAGGACTCGAGGATGCGGTAGTCACCGCGCGGGACCGATGTGTAGACCTTCTCTGGCACGGTGCGCACGATCTGAACGGTGGTGTCGCCTGCAGCCTGTTCGCGATCGGGACGATCCGGGCGTGCGAGCCGCTCGCCGGTGACCTCCTGCCAGCGCATGCGGAAGTGGTCCGCGACGTCGCTCACGGCCGGCCCCTCGATCCGCGCGCTGACGTCGTGCCAGCCGACCTCTGCCCGTGCCGGGTGATCGTTGCTATCGAAGCGATCGCCGCTCTCGAAGGTCAGGTCGATGCCGCCCACGAACGCCACCCGGTCGTCGATCACGATCGTCTTCTCGTGATGGCAGTGCAGGGGACGCTCCTTGCGGTCGAGCGCACAACGGACCTTCGTCTCGCGGCACAGCTCGTCTCTCATCTGTCGCACCTCCGCCCGCGAGGGCCGAAACAGAGGCATCGGCGCTCCCGCCCAGGCAAGCACATGGACATCGACCCGCTCCGCCAGCTCGGCCAACAGATTCCGCAGGATCGACGGCTGCCCGTCACGAACCAACGCGAACGACGGCGAGAACTGCCAGCCCGCCAGATACACGTGCGAGCGGGCCTCGAGCAACGCTGCGGCCATCCGAGGCAGAGCCTGGACTCCGTCGATCAGCACCTCCACCGAGCAACCCGTGCGTGGAGGCGGATCAGCAGCGGCCCAGCCCCCAACCTCCCCGTCCAAGATCGGCTGCCAACCGACGCGCCCGAGGCGACGGCGATGGTGGGCCATCACCCCCGCCGACAGGGCCCTCCCAAGCGGCCGATCGATCGCGTAGCGCCAGTCGCTCACCTCCTACGACTCCGCGTGGCTCGTCGTCCTCATCGGAGCGAGCCTAGCCGTCGCTCGCCACGACGGGCTCGGATCCATCAGTGGTTCGAGACGGCGAGGAGCCCGGCGATCCCGGCGGCATAAAGGACGAGGACGGCCACCGAGTCGATGCCCATGCGCAGAAACTGCCGCTGCGGCCGGGTGATCAGTCCCCAAAGGTAGACGGCGGTGAGAACGATCCCGAGCGCGGTCAAGTAGATGTCGGTGCTCTGCGCCTGGGGCAAGACAGCCGTGCCCGACAGCACGCCGGCCAGCAGGAACAGCACCGGCAGGAACGCGTTGCCGCCGAAGATGTCGGAGACGGCGAGCTGGTAGTCGCCCAGCTTGACCGACGCGATCCCCGTCGAGACCTCCGGCAACGCCGTCGCGGCCGCCAGGAACGTCGCCCCAAAGACGACGCCCGAGACACCGAGATGAGTGGCGATCCGCTCGCCGGTGCGTTCGAGCACGATGCCGGCCACGAGCGTGACGGCCGCGGCCACGCCGAACACGACCGCCGCACGGGCAAGGCTCGTCTTCCCGGCCGTCGTGCCCTTCGAGTGACCTCGCGGCTTCTCCTGACCATCCGGCGCCGTACCCGTAGCGTCATGCCACGGCAGGCCACGCCGGGCCCGGCTGACCAGCCACACCCCGGCCAGCCAGAAGCCCACGATCAGAAGTGCTGCAGGCTCGAGGCGAGCGAACGGGCGTGACGGCGGCAGCTGGACTCCCATCACGGCGACCGCGAGCACCAGGATCACGAGCAACCCCTCGAGGCCGAGCACGAGCGACGCCGCGCGCGTGGTCAGCGCCGCTTCCGGCCCCATCGCCACATCGAGCACTACGAGCACGACCGTCTGGATCGCGATCCCGCCCAGGATGTTCCCGACCGCGATCCCGAGGTTGTGCGAGAGCGCCGCCGAGGCCGTGATCGCGATCTCCGGCAGGTTCGTCGCCACCGCCAACAGAACAGCCCCGCCCAGCGCCTCCCCCAGCCCGAGCCGCGTCTCCAGCACATCAGTCGAGCCAGAAAGCCGGATTCCGGCAAACCAGATCGCCACGGCTGCCGCCAGGAAGACGAGACCAAGAGGGACGAGCCCGAGGCCGGAGAACACACATTGGTTCTACCGCAACGACCGGCCAACCACACCGACTCGTCTGATTCCTTCCCGTCACGGACGGCTGCGTTGTCTCGACAGTCGCTGCGATCCAACGCGAGCTCACCGCCGACGGGCCCTTGCGCCGCTACCGCACAACGAACGAGGATGGTGCCAACGGTCTGCCTGCGGGCAAGGGGTGTGTTCCTCCCCAGCCCGTAAGGGTCAAGGGCTACGTTGACGCCTCCAGCCCTCGAAATGGGCTGGCCTGCTCGAGTTGCGCGGCGACCTGGATCAGGAGGTCTTCGCGTCCGAGGGCGGCGACTAGTTGGATGCCGATGGGAAGGCCGTCTGAGGATTGGCCCAGCGGGAGACTGATCGCAGGCTGGCCGATGACGCTGAACGGAGCGGCGAACGACCAGATCTGTCGGTATCGCCGGAGGCTTGCGAGCGGATCAGCCGGCGTCGGGACGAGCTCACCGAGTAGGGCGGGCGGCTCACCGACCGCGGGCGTGAGCAGGAGGTCGAACGCGTCGTTCCACCATGACGTCACCTCCGCGGTGTAGGCGCGTTCCCAGGTCTGGCTCGCGGAGTAGGTCGCATCGCTGACCGCAGCGCCTGCCTCTGCGAGCGCCCAGCTGAACGGCTCGACGTCGGCGGGCGTCAAACCGCTTCCGACCGCGACGGCGAGGTTCTCGAGCATCCGCTTGAACTCGCGTGCAGTGCTGACGAACGTGTGCTCGATGAACGCGTCGTCGAACAGGCCTCTCGGGCCGGCCAACTCGACCACGTGGTCGAGCGTTTCGAGTAGCCGGGCAGCCTCCTCGGCCGCCCGGACCCATTCCGTCGCGATAGCGACCGAGCTCGCATCGACGCTCGTCAGCACGCCGATCCGAAGCGGGGCGGGTTCGAGCTCGAGTGCTTTCAGGTAGCCGAGCTCGGTCGGCGCGAGCATGTAGGGATCCCCCGGGGCAGGCCCGGCGACCGCTGCCAGAACCTCAGCGGTGTCGCGGACGCTCCGCGTAATCACATGCTCGACGAGGTTCGGGTCGACGAGGGGCGCCGTCGATGTGCGGCCCCGCGAAGGCTTCAGCGCGATCACGCCACACCAGGCGGCAGGCAGACGGATCGAGCCACCGATGTCACGCGCATGGGCGATCGGCACGAGCCCGGCAGCCACGGCGGCCGCCGCACCACCACTCGAGCCACCCGTCGATCGCGTCGGATCCCAGGGGTTTCGCGTCGCCCCCGACGCCAGCGACTCGGTCGTCGGCTACACCCCGAACTCGGGCATGTTCGTCTTGCCGACCACGACGAAACCGCACTCGCGGAGGCGGGCTCCCAGCACCGTATCGACGGCAGCCGTCCAACCCAAAGACCGCAGCAGCCCACTACCGAGAAACAGCGGCAACCCCGCATAACAGGCTCCGGCATCCTTCAACAGCAGCGGCACGCCCGTGAACGGCCCCTGCGCAAGCGCCGGCTTGGCCGCAGCAGCGAGCCCGAACTCAAACAGCGGCACCGACACCGCGTTCAACGACCCGTTCAGCGACTCGACCCGCTCGACCGCCGCCGTCGCCAACTCGACAGCCGACACCTCCCTGTCCCGCACCAGGTCCCGCAGCCCAACACCGTCAAGAGTCCCCGTGGTCACGTGACTAAACGTAGCGAGTTGACGCCTGCGATCGCGCAATCTCGAGCCGCCTGGGCTCGAGAAGCCGGCGCCATCTTCTGGGCCTGCACCTGAGCGGAATTACGTCGCAAGGACTTCCCGCAGAAGCGCGTCCTTCGCCTTCCAGTAAGCGTCGGCGCCACCCGAGGCCGCGGCAACCTTCATGTCGTCGTAGCGGCGAAGCAGAAACTCATCTGCCCGCATACGGTCACGCAACGCCAGAAGGAAGTCGTCGGGCGAACCGCAAACGGTGACCTGAACACCTAACGGAAGCGCGTAGGTATCCGCGGAGAAGCTCGCAAACGTCGCCGTCCAGTTGCCGGGCTGGGCCACAGCGAGCCGCTCACCCAGCGCGCTCACAACACCCGGCAAATGAGCCACGTCCACACGAACGTTGACGTCAACATCGCCCTTGGTGTGGCCGAACGGCAGCGAGGTCGCGCCAATGTGGTGCACCTCAGCATTCGCAAGCACGCTGCCCCAGTCGCGCTCGAACGACGCAACGACTTCCTGCGCGAGAGGGATGACCTCCCGAACATCGACCAGAGTGATCTGTCCCGCCTCCACGACTCAATGATGCGCTAGAACACACCTGCCTGGGCCAGCGTGGGCTATGTCACATGAGCAGCGACCGGCCAAAACCAGCTCCTTCGCTGATCCCGAGGAGGACGAATGCCCGTGAAGCAAGCAGTCTCCGAAGAGACCCCGTACGGCCGTTACATCAAGTCCGACGGCTGGTTCGCGCACAATCTCGCGGAGGCGCTTGCGGTGCGCATCGAGGAGAAGGGCGGAGCGCTGTATCCGCTCGAGCCGCGGGAGTCGCCGTTCCGTGACTTCGGCGTCAACGTCCGCGTCCTCTGGCCGGGCGATCCGAACGCGCTCTACCACTCGGAGGGCGCGCAAGAAGGCTTCCTTGTGCTCTCGGGCGAATGCACGCTGATCGTTGAAGAAGAGAAACGGCCGCTGCGGCAGTGGGACTACTTCCACTGCCCGGCCGGTACCCGCCACGTGATCGTAGGCGCCGGCGATGGGCCGTGCGTGATCGTCATGGTCGGGGCGCGTCCCGACCACCCTATTCACTACCCGGCAAGTGACGTCCCAGCGAGGTACGGCGCGTCCACCGCGGAAACGACCGGCGTACCGGACGAGGCGTACGCGGATTGGCCGGGCGATTACGTGCCGGTGCGCTTGCCGTGGCCGATCGATTCCGACAGTAGCTATCGCTCGCTTGCGCCGGCGTCGTCCCGTTGCGCCTACCGACTGAGGGGTGAGTTATGATCCCTCGTTCGGGGAATGGCACTAACCCTTTTTGGAACCTATGTTTCGCACGTCAACCTCGGAGGGTTGGACATCTGGAGTGACTGGTGGTGCTTGGCGGTGTGGCGGCCAAGCACCCCGGCTCCAACTGCGGGGCGGTCGAATCACCCGCCGATTCACCCACTAGCCCCCTAACTACCGTGACCCTCCGCGCCGATCAAGGATTGCATGGAATCGTCGTGCAGCACATGGGCAGACGGTCACGTTCCTCCGGTCGCCGCGCCATCCTGGGCCCGATCATAAGCGCCCTCACCCTCCGAGCCGGCCAGAGCCGATCCCAGACATCTCGGCCCGCGATGCCTGCGCGGGGCGGGTCCGGTGTAGTTTCCAGGGATGGTCGACGATCTCCGCAACCTCAGCGATCGCGACCTAGCGCGTCGGCTCGAGCAGCTCGAAGGTGAGGAGCACGCGATCTCGAGGCGACGAGGCAAGCTTCACGAGCTGATCTCGTACCGAAAGACGATGGGTAACGCCGACGGCACGCCGGCCACACAGGACCAGCTGGCGGAACTCGACGAGGAAGAACGAGAGAACTCTAGAGCGCGGAAGGATCTTCACGCGAAGATCGAAAACGTCCGCCTCGAGCAAGCCCACCGCGAGGGCGCGGGCTGATCAGATGCGTTTCGGGGTTCTACAAGCGGCTCGTCACCGATTGCTCGGCGTGTTCACGCAGGCTTCGTCGCCGACGATCCAGGCGTCCAGCCTGGGGAGCGACAGGCCGGTTAGGGACGGTCTGTGGGCTGCCTGACAGTCGTTCGCCGTGCCTTCGCCGTCACCCAGACATCGACCTGATCTCGGCTCGTCGCTCGCGTCGAAACCTTGCTTCCGGTGACGATCCACCCGGCGATTACCTCCTCGCCGGGTCGCGGCAGGTCTCGGCTGGCCGCCGCGACGACAGTCGATTGATCGTCCGGGAAGTGCAGCAGCCAGGGACGGGCGGGCATGCCCTCGTGATCGGCAACGCGCAAGCCGACGTCATCCCCTTATAGGGTGGCTCGTGACCGACCGCCTTCTCGACGCGAGCGAGGTGGACGCCGCGGAGTCAACGACGAAGGTGGCTCGCAAGGACGGTCGACCCGCCGACGCTGCTTTGATAGATCGACCGAACTACGGTCGGCCGAGGCAGCGGAACGCAAGAACCGGATGCAGCTCGACCTCCGCGCGTCGGCTTTCTGGGATGCTCGCCGTCAGCCGGGCGCCCGCCGGCGGTAGAAGTCACGGCTCCGAATCAGCAGGAAGCCCGTCAGAGCACCAACCGCCGCGATCGCGGCACTGATCACGAAGAGCTCGTTCAGCCCGCTGACGAAGGCCGCCCGCGCCTGCTCTCGGATTGCCGGCGGCACCACCCCGGACGCGACGCCGTGCCCTGCGTCTCCGAGCTCGGTCGTCAGGTGGTGCTCGAAGATCGCACCGAGGAGCGCGATCCCGGTCGCGATCCCGACCTGCCTGAACGTGGTATTGGCGCCCGATCCCATGCCGGTGCTCTCGGGCGCCACCACGCCGACGGCGGTGGAGGCGAGCGGCGGGTTGACAAGGCCGATGCCGATGCCGAGCAGGACGAAGCCGGGGAGCAGGGCCGTCCACCCGGACGTCACGGTCAGCCCGTGCAGCAGCACGAACGCGAGCGTGCAGACGGCGAGCCCGCCGCCGATGAGCAGCCGCACCGGCGTGTGGGCCGACATCTTCCCGGAGATCGGCGCGACGATGAACGCGAACAGCGTGATCGGCAGGAACCGCAGGCCGGTCTGGAGCGGCGAGTAGCCGAGCACGTTCTGGAGGTAGAGCGTGAAGTAGAGGAAGATCGCGAACGCCGACGCCGACAGTGCGAACGCGACGATCTGGGCGCCTACGAAGGCGGGCCGGCGGAAGAGGGCGAGATCGAGCATGGGCTGCGAGCTGTGGCTTTCGACCAGGACGAAGGCGACCAGCAGCAGGGCGGAGCAGGCGAGCACGGCCACGATCTGAGGGCTGCCCCAGCCCTCGTTGTTGCCGCGGACGAGCCCGAACACCAGCAGGACGAGGCCGCCGGTAAACGTGAGCACACCGGGCAGGTCGATGCCGCCGTGCTCCGGGTCACGCGACTCCCTGACCCGCAGCAGCGTCACCGCAAGAGCCACGATCCCGATCGGAACGTTGAGGAGGAAGATCCAACGCCAACCGAGCGTCTCGGTGACAATGCCTCCGACGAGCGGCCCGATCGCGACCGCCGCCCCTGTCGTCGCGCCCCAGATCCCGAAGGCCGTCCCGCGCTCCCTCCCGTGGAACTCGTGCGCGAGGAGCGCGAGCGACGTTGCGAACATCATCGCCCCACCGACGCCCTGAAGTGCGCGGGCAAGATTGAGGAAGTTCGCCGTCGGCGAGATACCGCAGAGCAACGAGCCCGCCGTGAACACGAGCACACCGCCCGCGAAGATGAGCCTCCGCCCGTGCAGGTCGGCGAGCGATCCGGCCGTGAGCACGAGCGCGGCGATCGAGAGTGCGTAGGCGTCGATCACCCACTGCAGCTGCGAGAACGTCGAGTCGAGATCGCGTCGGATGTCCGGCAGCGCGACGTTCACGATCGTGACGTCGAGGAGGAGCATGAAGATGGCCACGCAGACGACGATCAACGTCCACCATTTGCGCTCCACGCTTTTGAGCCTACCGGTGGCCCGGCGGGCTCAGTCGGACCGGCGGCGGCGAAGCCACCGCGCAGCATTCCGTAGGCCTCCGGATTGCGGAACGATCTCCGGACGGTCCCGGCGGCGAACCCATGGATCCGGGTCGCCCGCAGACCGCCATCAGCACGGGCGCAGGCTGCAGCGCGGGTCGGCCTGTTGTTAAGGCGTAGCGCCGTTAGAGCAGCGCGACAACTCCGGCGGCAACGGCTGCCCAGAACACGAGACACCCTGCGACACTGATGATGAGTCCCCAGTTGAGGCTCTTGGGTTCGTCGCGCTCGGTGGCGAGTTCGCGCTCTGCGACCTCGAAGTCGAACCCGGCGACGGTGCCGTCCATCTCTCAACTGTTCGGGCTGCATCAGACGGATTCCTCCCTCTGAATGGGGTAGCGACAGCTCCTACGCTCGGCCGTAACGTATCCCGACCCGCGTTCGTCCTCAGGCCGCGTAGCCGCTGGGCGGTGGGCGTCCAGTCTGGGCGATGCACTGTGTCGCTCCTCACGCGCGTGATGCTGGAGTAGATTCGTGATGTGCTGTTGGCCCTGGAGCACCTGCCCCCTTGACCTGCCAGCGCCCGGCCACGTTCTCGGACAAACGCTTCCCAAGTAGCGTCGAGCAAGAGCACGCTTGCCAGGCAAGCGGCCTCGCTCAGGGCCGCGACCACCTGAGCGTGCTGCCGACGGGCCGATAGCCGAGCTTCTCGTTGACCCTGAGCATCGGTCTGTTCGTCTCGTCGTTCTCTGTGAAGACGAGTTCGACTCCACGTGCGGCAGCGTGAACCAGGGTCGCGCGCTTCGCCAGCAACGCGAGGCCGCGGCCGCGATAGTCACGCAGCGTCCCTGTCATATCGGTGACTGCCCGGCCGCCCGGGGCCACACGGAGATGCGAGAAGGCAACCGGTCTGTCGCCGATGACGGCCGCCACGCTCGCATCGAGGTCCGTGTCCGGATGACGCCAATAGTCCTCGAGCCACTGCTCGAACGAGACGTCATCCATCGCAACCTCACCGGGAACGTCCTGCATCGCCTCGGCGTCGAGCTCGTACACCTTGCGTGGCTCGAGCTCGGCGAGAGGGCGCAGATCGACGCCGGGCGGTGCGCTCCGAGGCTCGATCGTGCGCGGGTCGACGCCGGAGATCCGATTCGTGTTGGTGTGCCGGAAACCGTGGGCGTTAGCAAAGCTCCGCGACGCCCCCTCGGGAGTCGCGTACGACAGCGCTATCGCCACACTGAGGCCGGCTAGGTGGGCCTCACAGCGCTCGAGCAGGACAGTCCCGACTCCAGCTTCGCGTGACTCCGGCACGACACTGACCTGCAGGAATCCCGGTCGCTCGGAGCTCTGGTACTCGATCGCCGCCGTCGCCCAGCCGACGAGCGTGCCGTCATCTTCGACGGCCCAGTAGCGGCGATGCGCCTCCGGTGGCTCCGCGGCAGCCGCATGTCGGAGTCCCCGCTCAGACCCGACCCGATGAGGCCAAACGCGGTTCAACAGCTCGGTCGCCGACCCGAAGTCCTCGCTCCCGCCCTCTCGCACCATGATTCGGAGCATAGGCGGCCGCCGAAGCCCATGCTCACGCGGGAATTCGCAGGCACCACGTCTCACAGCCTCCAGGCGGCAATCAATCAATGAGCGCTACGGCTACCTACACAAAGAATCCCAGTGTCTTTGTGAGCCTGTCGTGCGGGCTCGCCGCATGATCTCAACTTGACAGAGGAGCAGGCGAGATCCGCCGTGACTTTGGAGTCATCGGGAACGAGGTCGTGGGTTGGCGGCCGGGTGGTTGAAGGATGGAGAGTCGAGACGCCCCTTCCCTACCGATCCTGGTCTTCCCCGACGGTGAGCTGCCATCGCGGCAGCGGCACGGGGTCTTGGTGGGCGTACGTGGCCTCGACCGCCGCCTACATGACCCGTTGCCAAGTTGTTGGGGGGAAGGGAAGTCAGAGCGGCTGACCGCCCGCTCCGAGCGGCTGCGACCCTATGCGACAGGCTCCTCCACGGCCGACAAGCGGAGTCACTGCCCGGCGGCTGTCGTGTCGTCGGCTGCGGGAGCAGCCCAGTCCGCCGGCGGTGTCGAGTACTTCCTGCGCCCACCGTAGACGGCTCCTGCGAGCGCGCCCGCTCCGGCGACCGCGATCG
>JBBQRN010000048.1:0-12548 GCA_038214705.1 Gaiellales bacterium
GTTCGCGATGGCAAAGTGGCCGCGCACGACGCGGGCGGTGCGGGCGGGCGCGCTGCCGAACCTCGGCTTGCTCAGCGTCCGGACGAGATATCTCCCCGGTGGGAGCTGGACGAGGTAGTTACCCGTCTTCGAGGTGGTCGCGGTCGCAACCCGGACACCGCCGCGCAGGAAGACGAGCACGACGCCCACCGCGGGTGCGCTGCAGGGAACGCCCTCCTCGCACACCGGCTTGGTGGGGCTCTTGATCACAGTCCCCCGGATCCCGCTCTGAGTCGCAGCAGCCGCGCCCGAGGATCCCACGCCAAGAGCGATCAAGGCAACGAGGAGCGCGATAACGCTGCGCATACTGTGACTGTAGCGAAGTGCGGGACAGCCCGGCCGCGCGCAGGGCACGGCGTGGCGCTCAGCAACCTCCTCTCAGGCCCGGTCGTCCGCTTGAGCTACCGCGCCAACGAGCAGAAGGACGACGCCGACACGGGCGTGGGCGTCGTCGCGTACTGACTAGGGTGCCCAGCTCCACGTACCTCATTCAGCGGATCCCGGTGTCGATTCGGAATTCGACTTGTACGAGCTCGACGGGTTGAACGCGGACAGTCTGCAGTTCAGTCTCGCGCCACGCAGCCGAGGCGGTGTAGATTCCGGGGGCTACCCGTGCGGCTTGGCCATCGCGTGATAGTCGAGCGCCTCATCGAGGATGCTCGCCTCCACGCCCGCCTCGAGCGCGACCTCGCGCAGCGAGCGACCCGACGCGGCGGCCGTCTTGACGATCGCCGATGCCCTGTCGTAGCCGATGAAAGGGTTGAGGGCCGTCGCCGCGGACAGCGTCAGCTCGGCGTAGCTCTCGCACTGCTCCTTGTTGGCCTCGATCCCGTCGACGCACTTCTCTGCCAGCAGCCGCGATGAGCTCGCGAGCAACGTGATCGACTGGATCAGGTTCCGTGCGATGAGGGGCACGTAGACGTTCAGCTCGAAGTGGCCGTTCATGCCGCCGATCGTGATCGCGGCGTCGTTCCCGATCACCTGGGCTGCGACCTGCGTCACGACCTCGGGGATCACCGGATTCACCTTGCCGGGCATGATCGACGAGCCCTTCTGGAGCTCGGGGAGGAAGAGCTCACCGAGACCCGCGCGCGGGCCTGAGCCGAGGAAGCGCAGGTCGTTCGCGATCTTTGTCTCGGAGACTGCGACGACCTTGAGCGCCCCCGACAGCTCGACGAGGCCGTCGCGTGCAGCCTGCGACTCGAACGGGTCGGCCGGAGCCGCGACGGGCAGGCCCGTCTCCGCATGAAGTAGCTCGCGCACCTTGGCAGCGAACTCCGGATGCGTGTTGAGCCCCGTCCCGACCGCAGTGCCGCCGAGTGGAACCTGACCGACCCGGGGCAGCGCGTCCTGGACGCGCGCGATCCCCTGACGCACCTGCGCTGCATACCCGGCGAACTCCTGGCCGAGCGTCACCGGGACCGCGTCCATCCAGTGGGTACGACCGGACTTGACGACGTCGTCGAACTCGGCCGCCTTCGCCTCGAGCGAGCGCGCGAGCGTCTCGAGCGCCGGCAGCAGGTCGTTGACGGAGCGATCGAGGGCGGCCAGGTGAACGGCCGACGGGAAAACGTCATTCGACGACTGCCCCATGTTGACGTGATCGTTCGGGTGCACTCCTTCGCCGGCGAGGTTCGCAATCACCTCGTTGGCGTTCATGTTCGAGCTGGTGCCCGAGCCCGTCTGGAAGACGTCGATCGGGAACTGATCGTCGAACTCGCCCGCGGCGACGCGATCACCCGCTGCGGCGATCCGGACTGCCATCTCGGAGTCGAGCAGGCCGAGATCGGCGTTGGCGCGCGCGGCGGCTGCCTTGATCCGGCCGAGCCAGTGCGCCACCGAGGTCGGGATCGGCTCGCCGGAAACGGGGAAGTTGGCGACGGCCTTCTCGGTCTCGCCGCCCCAGAGCGTGTCGGTGCCCACGGGAACAAGCCTAGATGAGGCCCGCAGGGCCTGGCATCAGTAGAAAAGACGGGATCCGCCGGTCACGCGATCCCGACGGAGGCCGCGAGCTCGCGACCGATCGCGTGCTCGCCGTTCCCGGTGCGCACGGTCAACGGCCCGCCGAACGGCGCCGAACGAATCAGCTCGAGCGACTCGCCCGGCACGAGGGCGATCTCCGTGAGGTAGCGAAGCAACGCCGGATCGCCGTCGGGGACCCGCGCCACGATCGCCGTGTCACCCGGGTCGAGGTCGGCCACCGAGCGAGCGGCAGGCTCCGCGATCCGCAGCGTGCGATCCGGGATCGGATCGCCGTGCGGGTCGTGCGTCGGATAGCCGAGCGCTGCATCGATCCGGGCCTCGAGCTCCTCCGAGAGCACGTGCTCGAGCCTGTCCGCCTCCGCGTGCACCTCGTCGAGCGACATCCCGAGAGAGTCGGCGAGGTACCGCTCCAGCAGCCGGTGATGGCGCAGCACCTCGAGCGCGCACAAACGCCCCCGCTCGGTGAGCACCACACCCTTGTACGCGGCCCGCTCGACGAGACCGAGCTCGGCCAGTCGCTTCATCATCGCGGTGGCGGACGGGGCACGAACGTGCATGCGCTCCGCGAGGGCGGACGTCGTCACCCGCTTTCCTTCGGCGTCGAGCGCGTAGACCGCCTTCAGGTAGTCCTCGACCGCGCTCGTGAGCTCCTTGCCGGGATCGCCCATGGTCTCGGAAAGCAGGGTACATGCCCTCACCGGGACAGTCCCGGCGCTGCGCCGTTTCGATTGCGTAGAAAGTGCTGAGCGAGCACAGGGCCGCCCCGGGTGCGGGACCGCCGTCTGTCGGTCACGATCGGTACCAGAGGGGCAATCTCAGGGAGGGAAACCATGACCGCTTCGAAGGCATTCACGATCGAGGACGCACGCCGGATCGGGACGGAGCTCGGGATCGAGTGGGAGGCGTCCCCGTTCGGGGTGGGCCAGTACCTGCTCGGACTCGAGGTCGAACTCGAGCACGGGGCCCGCGACCCCGAGACGAACGTGACGAACGACGACGAGCTGATCACCGGCAAGATCGCCTGGGCCCACCTCAAGGAGCTGCCGGACTACTACACGCGGATCGCGGTGATGGAGGCCGAAGCCGATAGCTAGTTGCGGGATCTCGGAACGTTGGCCCCGTTTGCCGTCGTAGTGCCTGCTCCTAAAGCTTCCGGGGACGGAAAGACTAGTCCTCATTGGCGACGGCCAGCAGCTCGTCCCAGCTTCCGAGCTTGGCGCGTGGCCGGCCCTGCGCCTCGCCTCGCTCCCGCTCGACGGCGTCGATAGCCTCCCAGCCGGCGTAGCTGACCGGGTGGACGCCCCTCCCGGCGAGCACGGCTCCGATGTCGCCGTCGTCCCGTGGTCTCAGGCGTTCCGCCGCGATGTCTTCCAGCAGCAGGTCGACCGTCTCGTTTGCGTCCTTCTTGTTCGTGCCGATCACGCCGCTCGGGCCACGCTTGATCCAACCGGCGCAGTAGAGCCCGGGAATCGGGACGCCGACGGCGTCGACCACCCGGCCCTCGCAGTTTGGAATCGCCGCACGTCGCTCATCGAACGGGACGCCCGCGATCGGAACGCCGCGGTAGCCGACGCTGCGCAACACGATCCCGCACTCGATCACCTCGCGGCGATCGGTCGGCGACGCAAAGATGCGGCCCTGTGCATCGGCGACCAGTTGGTTGTGGACGATCTCGACGGCCTCGACCTTCCCCTCTCCCAGGATCGCGACGGGCGAGACGCAGAAGCGGAGCACGACCCGCTTGGGCTTCCCCGCCGCCGCGGTCGCGGCAGCATCGCGGAGAACCTCGAGGTTCCGCTGGGCGAGCGCCGTGTCGGCCTCGAGCGCGGCGGCGCTGACCGGGTCGAGCTCGAGATCTGCGGCATCGACGAGCAGGTCGGCTCCGACCAGCTCGGTGAGCTCGATGAGCTCAGGGGTCGTGAACGCAGCCTGTGCCGGCCCGCGGCGCCCGAGCACGACGATCTCGTCGATTCCGGATCCGACGATCGCGGCGATCGCGTGGTCAGCCGTATCGGTCGGTGCCAGCTCCTCCGCGGTCAGAGCGAGCATGCGGGCGACGTCGACTGCAACATTGCCGTTGCCGATCACGACCGCCCGCTTGCCCGAGAGGTCGAAGCTGAGATCGTGGAAGTCGGGGTGCGCGTTGTACCAGGCGACGAACGCGGTCGCCGGCCACGAGCCGGGCAGATCCTCTCCGGGGATGCCCATGCGACGGTCGGTCTGCGAGCCGACGGAGTAGATCACGGCGTCGTAGAGCGCAGCCAGCTCCGCGTGGGAGATGTCGCGGCCGACCTCGACGTTGCCGAAGAAGCGAAACCCGGGCCGCTGGGCGATCTTCTCGAACGCCTTCGAGACCGACTTGATCTTCGGGTGGTCGGGCGCGACGCCGAGACGGACGAGGCCCCACGGCGTCGGCAGGCGGTCGAACAGGTCCACCTCGCTCGGCGGGTCGTGCGCCAGCAACGCTCCCGCGGCGTAGAAGCCTGCGGGGCCTGAACCAACGACGGCGATGCGGCAGGGATGCTCGCGGGTCACGGGATGAGGATAATGGGCGGCAGATGAAACGCCGAAGAGCAAGGAGCGCCTCGGTGAAGCGGTCATTGTCCGTCGGCGCGGCGATCGTGGGCGGCGCGCTCGGCGTCGCGGCGCTCGCGTGGCTGGGCTGGGCCTGGTACGAGAGCCGGCTACCCGCGACGTACAGCGTGATGGACTATGCGATTCTCGACGACGGCGGCGCACCTGCCGGTGCCGATCACCTGCAAGGAGACACGTCCGTGGTAGCCCTGCACGGGCCAACCGGGAGGCCGCAATCCCGGTTCGTGCTCACCGCGGCGGAGGGGCCCGTCCACCTCGCATCGGGGGGCACTGTGAACGCGCTCGCGTTCAACGGCTCGGTACCGGGACCAGAGCTGCGGATTCGCGAAGGCGACCTCGTCGAGGTCGTGTTGCGTAACCGGAACGTCAAAAATGGCGTGACGGTGCATTGGCACGGTGTCGACCTGCCAAACGCCGAGGACGGAGTCGCGGGTGTCACGCAGAACGCGGTCCTTCCGGGCCAGGTGCACGTCTATCGCTTCAGGGCCGTGCAGGTCGGGACCTTCTGGTACCACGCTCACCAGGCATCGGCGGATGAGGTACGTCGAGGTCTCTACGGATCACTCGTGATCGAGCCGCGGCAGGCGCCACGACCGAGTGTCCGGGACATCGTCGTCGCGGTGCACACGCTCGAAGGTACCCCGCTCGTGAACGACACGAACGGAGTCGAGCGCCACGCAGTCGCGCCGGGTGCCGCGGTTCGCCTGCGGGTGATCAACACCGACAACGTGCCGATCCGGTTAGGTGTCGGCGGAACGCCGTTCCGCATCGTTGCGATCGACGGCACTGACCTGGTCGGCCCGACGCCGTTCACGGGAAGGACGATGGTGCTCGCGGCCGGCGGCCGCTACGACGTTGCGTTCGCGATGCCGGGATCGCCCGTTAAGCTCGCCGTCGAGGGCACCCGCGTCGGCGTCGCGCTCAGCGCCGACGGCAGGGCCGACCCGCCGCCTCCGGTGCCTGGCCCGGAGTTCGACCCGGCCACGTATGGCAAACCATCGGCGACGCCCTTTGACGCGTCGAGCCACTTCGATCGAGTCTTCACCCTGGATGTGGGTCGGAAGCCTGGATTCCTCGACGGGCATCCGGGGAAGCAGTGGACAATCAACGGTGGAATCTACCCGCGCGTGCCGATGTTCATGGTGACGACCGGTGACCTCGTCCGCATCTCGATCCATAACGGAACAAGCGCAGTCCATCCTATGCATCTCCACGGCCACCACATGCTCGTCCTCAGCCGAGACGGCCAACCGGTGTCCGGGAGCCCGTGGTGGAGCGACACGCTGAACGTCGAGGCGGGAGAGAGATATGACGTTGCGTTTCGGGCGGACAACCCCGGAATCTGGATGGATCATTGCCACAACCTCGCCCATGCCGCAGCGGGGCTCACGATGCACGTCGCCTACACGGGGGTCACGACGCCGTTCGAAACGGGTGGTACCGCGCACAACCACCCCGAGTGAGAGCGGAAGTGCGCGAGCACCTGAGTCACGCAGCGGAGGGTACGACAGGTTCGGACGTTGCGGCTGTCGCCTTGCCTCGCCAGGTGTCGTGAACGATCCAGAGGAGCAATGTGAAGATGAGCAACGCGTTCACCGGGTGGAAGAAGCCAATCGCCGGCACGGCACTGCCGATCCAGGCGAGTACGACCTGCAAGGTGAGGAGCAGTGCCAGAAGGCCGTGCCTCCCGAGCCGCCAACGACCGATCCCTGCCACGATGCCGATGACCAGAAAGATCAAACCGACCAGCCAGATGAGGTATCCGAAGCCCATGTGGAGGCCGAAACCATCGGTGAACCCATTCGTGTCGATCGTCTTGCCGTCCCCATCGACCTTGTTGGCGACGTAGAAGGCGCCGTAGCCGGCGAACCCGATCTGCAGAACAACGGCAACGAGGATCAGCGCGGCCCACCATTTGTACAGAGTCTTCATCTGCCCTCCCGGATTGGAATCGACGGCAGGGAGCCTACGACGTCTGCCTCTCGATCACAAGGTCCACGAGCAACCCGTTTCGAAGAGTTGGCGCCTGCCGTCAGCCGGGAAAGAACCGCTCAGTGCGAGCAGCCGGAGCCGCAGCCGCCGGCGGTGGTGCCTTCGGGCAACTCCTCGCCCTCTTCCACCTGGAAGGAGTGGCCGCAGCCGCAGGAGGAGGAGGCGTTCGGGTTGTCGATCTTGAAGCCGGACTCCTGGAGCCCGTTGAGGAAGTCGATCGTGGCACCCTGGAGGTAGGGGACGCTGAACGGGTCGACGACCACGTTCACGCCCTCGAGCCTCAGCTCGAGGTCACCCTCGGCCGACTCCGTGTCGAAGCCGAGGCCGTACTGGAAACCGGAGCAACCGCCACCCTGGATCGCGACGCGCAACACCATGGTGTCGCCGTCCGGCTCCTCCGCCATCAGCTCGCGGATCTTCACCGCAGCCGCGGGCGTGATCGAAAGAAGGGTCTCGGTGGGGCGCTCTTTGATCTCCATGTCACTGATCGTAGCCGAACGCGGTGGGGTGCTCGCGAGGGCCAGAGTTTGTAACACCTGTTTCCCGATGCCCAGGCGGCTCGCACATGATTTCGTGCGCAGACGGAGCAAGGTGCTAGGTTTCGCGCAAGACTCCCCGCCGGGGAGGGATACTCATGCTCTCGGACTGGCTTCCGTTTCTGATCTACGCGTTCTTTGCCGCGGCGATTCCCGCCACGATGGTGGTTGGCTCGTTCGTCTTCGCGACGCGGCCGAAGACCCGGACGAAACAGCGGATGATCCCGTTCGAGTCGGGCGTCTCCCAGGGGCCGCCGGCGCAGGATCGGCGCTTCACGGTCAGCTTCTACCTGACCGCGATGCTGTTCATCCTCTTCGACATCGAGATCGTCTTTCTCTACCCTCTTGCGATCCAGCTCGACGCTCTCGGCTGGTTCGGCCTGATCGAATTCCTCTCGTTCATCGGGATCCTGCTCGTGGCGTACGTCTACGTCTGGCGAAAGGGGGCGCTCGAGTGGCATTAGCCCGCAAGCTGCCCCTGATCAGCGACCGCCCCCTGGCGAACGCCGGCCTCAGCTCCGAGCGGGTCCTGATGCCGAACAAGGGCCCCGGGGTGTTCGAGGAGGAGATCGACGGGATCGAGGACGCGCTCGGGATCACGACTGTCGAGAAGGCGGTGGCGTGGGCCCAGGCCAACTCGATGTGGCCCGACACCTTCGGCCTCGCGTGCTGCGCGATCGAGATGATGTCGATCGTCTCATCCCGCTACGACATCTCGCGGTTCGGGATGGAGCGGTTCAGCTCATCGCCCCGGCAGGCCGACCTGCTGATCGTCTCGGGCCGCGTCACCCACAAGATGGCAGGCCCGCTGCGGCAGGTTTACGACCAGATGCTGGAACCGAAGTGGGTGATCGCAATGGGCGCCTGTGCAAGCTCCGGTGGGATGTTCAACAACTACACGGTGCTGCAGGGCGTGGACAAGATCGTGCCCGTCGACATCCACGTCCCCGGCTGCCCCCCGCGGCCCGAGGCGCTGATGGAGGGCATCGTGCGCCTGCACGAGAAGATCAAGGCCGGCGTGCCCCCCGCCTACATGATTCGCGGCGTCGCCCAATGACCGTGACCTACGACGGCGTGCCCGGCCTCGTCGAGACGGTTGGCGGGCACGGCGAGACGACGCTCGTCGTCGACGCCGCACGTATCGTCGAGGCTTGCTCGTTCCTGCGCGACGAGCGGAGATTCAACTTTCTCTCGGACCTGACTCCGACCGACTATCTCGGCTGGGCGAGCCGCGGCGTCGCCGGCCACATCGGCTCGCACGGCGGACGCGACATGCACGCCCCCGGCTCGCAGGGCTTCGCCCGGGTTCCGGATCCGAAGCCGAAGCGGTTCGCCGTCAACTACCACCTGCTGCGCATCAGTGACGACCCCGAGCGGGTGCGCGTGCAGGCGTGGCTCGACGACGGCGAGGAGATCGACACGGTGATCCCCGTCTGGCCGACCGCGGACTGGTTCGAGCGCGAGGCCTGGGACATGTTCGGGATCGTCTTCCGCGGCCATCCGAACCTCGTTCGGATCCTGATGGAGGACGACTGGGAGGGCCACCCGCTGCGCAAGGACTACCCGATCGGCGGCGAGCCCGTCCGGTTCTCGGGAGAGGAGTAGAAACGTGTCGGTGATCGAGCGGTCGATCAAGGTGTACGAGGGCTCTCGGATCCCGAGCCCGATCCCGACCGCGCTCAAGGTCGACCAGGAGAAGCACTCACTGGACGACATCCTGACGATCAACTTCGGCCCGAACCATCCCTCGACCCACGGCGTCCTGCGTCTGATCGTAGATCTCGACGGCGAGATGGTCGCGGGCCTCTCGGCCGTGATCGGCTACCTGCACACGGGCTTCGAGAAGACGATGGAGCAGAAGACGTGGTGGAAGTGCATCACCTACCCGGAGCGGATCGATTACGTCTCGTTCCAGGCCAACGAGCTCGCATTCGTGCTCGCCATGGAGAAGCTGCTCGAGATCGAGGTGCCCCGCAAGGCGACCTGGATGCGCATGTGCCTCGCCGAGCTGACCAGGATCCACTCGCACCTCGTCTGGCTCGGTACCTCGGCTCTCGAGCTCGGGGCGATCTCGATGTTCTGGTACACGTTCGACGACCGTGACGCGACCCTCGACCTGTTCGAGATGGTCTGCGGCACGCGCATGCACACGCGGTACTTCCAGGCCGGCGGCCTGGCCGAGGACATCCCCGAGGGCTTCTACGATCAGGCGCGCGAGTGGTGCAAGAAGATGCCGAAGGCGATCGACGAGTACGAGGCGATCCTCGACCGCAACGCGATCTGGCTGAAGCGCACCAAGGGCATCGGCCTCCTCTCCGCCGACGACGCGATCGCGCTTGGCCAGTCCGGCCCCGTGCTGCGCGCCTCGGGCGTCAACTGGGACTTGCGCAAGAGCATGCCGTACCTCGCCTACGGCGAGGTCGACTTCGACGTCCCGGTCTTCCCGGAGGGCGACGTCTACGCGCGCTACCGCGTCCACATGGAGGAGATGCGCGAGTCCGTCCGGATCGTCGCCCAGTGCATCGAACGTCTGGCCGAGATGCGCGGGGAGCCGTGGATCGCCGACGATCGCAAGGTCGTGCTGCCGCCCCGTGAGGAGCTTCACACCTCGATGGAGTCGTTGATCCACCACTTCAAGATCGTGACCGAGGGTTACCTCGTCCCCGAAGGGGAGGTCTACGAGTGCGTCGAGTCGCCGCGCGGCGAGTTCGGCGTCTACCTCGCCTCCGACGGAGGGCCGAAGCCCTGGCGCGTCAAGTTCCGGGCACCGAGCTTCGTCGCGCTGCAGGCGACCGCGACCTGCATGACGGATGCGGCGATCGCCGACATGATCGCGATCGTCGGCTCCCTTGATGGCGTGATGGGCGAGGTCGACAGGTGAAAATGGCTGAGCCATTTTCACCTAATGGGGACCGAGGATGACTGCTTTCTTCGACGACGTTCAGGAGTTGCGGGCGCTGTATCCGGAGTCTCTGTCCGCAGTGATGCCGGCGCTGCAGCTCGCCCAGGAGCGCAACGGTGGCTGGCTCTCCGAGCAGGCGTTCCGCGACGTCGCCGAGGCGCTCGACCTGACGCCGGCGTACTGCCTCTCGGTCGCCTCCTTCTACGACATGTTCCGGCTCGAGCCGGTCGGCGAGCACGTGATCGAGGTCTGCACGAACATCTCGTGCGGGCTGAGCGGCGCGCAGCAGGTCGTCGAGGCACTCGAGCGAGAGCTCGGCATGAAGGCCGGCGAGACCACCGACGCGTTCACCCTTCGCACCGTCGAGTGCCTCGGCGGCTGCGGCTGGGCGACGATCGTGGCGGTCGACAACCGACACAGGCTTCACGTCACGGCGGATGACGTTCCCCGCCTCGTCGCGGAAATCCGCGGGCTGGAGTGGGCCGAGGAGGTCGATGATGTCGACGGCTGAGATCGTCTTCGCCGGCACGAACGGCGGTGCGCTGACCGAGATCGCCGACTACGAAGCCGTCGGCGGCTTCACCGCGCTCGCGAAGGCACGCGCCCTCACGCCCGACGAGGTCATCGCCGAGCTCAACGCGTCCGAGCTCCGCGGCCGCGGCGGCGCCTTCTTCCCGACCGGCCGGAAGTGGAGCTTCGTGCCCAAGCCGGACAAGCTGCCGAAGCCGCACTACCTCGTGATCAACGCCGACGAGTCGGAGCCTGGCACCTTCAAGGACCGCGAGATCATGCTGCGCGTTCCGTTCCGCTTTCTCGAGGGGGCGCTGATCGCCGCGCACGCGATCGAGTCGACCCACGTCTTCGTCTACATCCGGGGCGAATACGAGGCCGAGTACGAGGTGCTCGTCTCGACGCTTGAACAGATCAAGGCCGCCGGCCTCCTGCGGGGAGTCACGATCGTGATCCACCGCGGCGCCGGCGCGTATATCTGTGGCGAGGAGACGGCGCTGCTCGAATCGCTCGAGGGCCGCCGCGGCCAGCCGCGAACAAAGCCCCCGTTCCCGGCGATCGCGGGCCTCTACGCCTCGCCGACCGCGGTCAACAACGTCGAGTCGATCACCTCCGCGACGTCGGTGATGGATCTCGGCGGCGCGGAGTACGCGAAGCTCGGGGTCGAGAACTCCCGCGGAACCCGCGTCTTCTCGCTCTCGGGCAACGTCGCCAACGGTGGTAACTACGAGCTGCCGCACGGGTACCCGCTGAAGGATCTGATCTACGGGCTCGGCGGCGGCGTCCCCGGCGGGCGGACGCTGAAGGCGGTGATCCCGGGCGGTTCGTCGACGGTGATCCTGACCGCCGACGAGGCGAATCGCGTGACCCTGGACTTCGACTCGCTCGTCGGCGCCGGCACCGCGATCGGCTCCGCCGCTGTGATCGCGATCGACGACCGCTGCTGCATGGTGCAGCTCGCCGCGCGGGTGTCCCAGTTCTACCAACACGAGTCGTGCGGCAAATGCACGCCGTGCCGGGTGGGGACGAAGTGGCTGACGACGATCCTCCAGAAGATCGAGGACGGCCGCGGCATGCAGGCGGACATGGACCTGCTCGTCTCGGTCGCGGAGCGGATCAACGGCAAGTGCCTCTGCCCGCTCGGCGACTCCGACGCGATCGCCGTGATGAGCTACTTCGACAAGTTCCGCGACGAGTTCCAGGCGCACATCGACGAGGGTGGCTGCCCCTTCCACGGCGACTCGTCCCTCGATCGCCTGCTCGCGCCGGTGGCGCAGCACGTCCACGATCACGCGGCGGTGCACGCATGACCGACATGGTCAAGGTCACGATCGATGATCGGGAGGTCGAGGTGCCAAAGGGCACCGGCCTCGTCGAGACGGCCGCCTCGGCCGGGATCGAGATCCCCGTCTTCTGTTACGAACCACGACTCGGGCCGCCGGTCGGTGCGTGCCGCATGTGCCTGGTCGAGATCGAGGGGCTCCCGAAGCTGCAGGCCGGATGCTCGCTGACCGCCCAGGACGGGATGGTCGTTCGCACCGCTGCCAGCTCCGAGAAGGCGGCCGAGGGTCAGAACGCAACGCTCGAGTTCATTCTCGTCAACCACCCGCTCGACTGCCCCGTCTGCGACAAGGGCGGCGAGTGCCCGCTGCAGGACCTGACGTTCCGCTACGGGCCGGGCAGCACGCGGATGTCCTTCTCGAAGATCACGCTCGAGAAGCCGATCCCCGTCTCGCCTCTGATCGCGCTCGACCGCGAGCGGTGCATCCTCTGTTACCGCTGCACGCGCTTCTCCTCCGACGTCGCCGAGGACAACCAGCTCGTCGCAAGCAACCGCGGGGCCCACACCGAGATCACGACGTTCGAGAGCGACCCGTACAACGCACCGTTCTCGGGCAACGTGATCGAGCTCTGCCCCGTCGGCGCTCTCACCTCGACGCAGTACCGCTTCGAGGCGCGCCCCTGGGACATCCAGAGCGTGCCGACCGTCT
>JBBQRN010000049.1:0-12433 GCA_038214705.1 Gaiellales bacterium
GGCGCGACGGCTTTCATCGCGCTGCCGGCCGTCTGGATCCTGCTACAATCCGCCGCCGGCGCGCGTCCAGTGCGCCCTCTCTCTGTGAAATGAAGACCTACTCCGCCAAACCCGGTGAGATCCAGCGCGACTGGTACGTCGTCGACGCCGAGGGGAAAACCCTGGGCCGCCTCGCGACGCAGATCGCAGACACCCTGCGCGGCAAGCAGAAGCCGCAGTACACCCCGCACGTCGACACCGGCGACTTCGTGATCGTCGTCAACGCCGAGAAGATTCACGTCACGGGGCAGAAGCTCGACCAGAAGATGGTATATCGCCATTCCGGTTTCCCGGGCGGCCTGAAGACGCGGACGCTGCGCGAGCAGCTCGACCGCCGGCCCACCGAGGTGATCCGCAAGGCGGTCAAGGGCATGCTTCCCCGGAACAAGCTCGCCGCCGCGCAGCTAACCAAGCTCAAGGTCTACGCGGGTCCCGAGCATCCCCACGCCGCGCAGGCGCCCAAGCCTCTAGAAAGGATCAAGGGACAGGCCTACTAGGCCCGTCGCTTACGCAGATCTATGGCAGACATCGCTCAGTATCGTGGCACCGGCAAGCGCAAGACCTCGGTCGCGCGCGTGATCCTGCGCCCGGGCGACGGCCAGACGTGGATCAACGGCCGCACGCTCGAGGACTACTTCCCGCGGGCCTCGCACCGCACCTCCGCACTCGGCCCGCTCAGGACGGCCGGTGCCGAGGGCACATACGACCTGCGCGTGCGCGTGCACGGCGGCGGCATCAGCGGCCAGGCCGGCGCGGTTCGCCACGGCATCGCGCGGGCGCTCGTCGAGGCCGATCCCGAGCTCCGGATCCCGTTGAAGCGCGAGGGCTTCCTCACGCGCGACGCCCGGCAGGTGGAGCGCAAGAAGGCCGGGCTGCACAAGGCGCGCAAGGCGCCCCAGTTCTCGAAGCGCTGACCGGCGCCCTGGTTCGCGAGGGCGAGACAGGTCTCGCCCCTTTAGGTCATCCACTCATGTCGCGTACTCATTTCGGAACCGACGGCGTCCGCGGCATCGTCGGCGAGACGCTCACGCTGGACCTCGTCGAGCGACTTGGCCGAGCCGCCACGACATGGGCCCGCAGAGGGCGCGTCTTCGTCGGGCGTGACACGCGGGGCTCCGGGCCGGACCTCGAGCAGGCGTTGACCCGCGGGATCGTCTCCGCCGGCGGGATCGCGGTGCTGGGAGGAGTCCTCCCGACGCCCGCGGTCGCACTGCTTGCCCAGGATCTCGGCGTCGTTCTCTCCGCCTCGCACAACCCGCCCGAGTACAACGGCGTCAAGCTCTTCGACGCCGAGGGCCACAAGCTCTCCGACGACGAAGAGGAGGCGATCGAAGCCCTCCTCGACACGCCGTCGGCCAACGGCGGGTCGGTAGAGGTCGCAGATGCAGCAGCCGAGGGGTACGTCGCCCATATCGTCGAGCACTTCGGCACCGACCTGAGCAGGCTCGACATCGCCGTCGACTGCGCCAACGGCTCGTACTCGACGATCGCGCCCGGGGTCTTCGAGCAGCTCGGCGCGCGCGTCACTGCGGTCGCGACCGCGCCGGACGGGTCGAACATCAACGTCGGCTGCGGGGCCACCGATCTGGGGCTCCTCCAGGAGGTCGTTCGCTCGGGCGGCCACGATCTCGGCATCGCCTTCGACGGTGACGGCGACCGGATGTTGGCCGTCGACGAGACGGGGGCGGCACTCGACGGAGACCAGATCCTGGCGATCCTCGCCCTCGCCCAGCAGGTCGACTCGGTCGCGGTGACCACGATGAGCAATCTCGGCTTCCACCGCCTCATGGGGGAGCTGGGGGTTCGCGTCCTCACGACGGACGTCGGCGACCGCCACGTCCTCGCCGCGATGCGCGCCGAGGGCGCGGTGCTCGGAGGCGAGCAGTCCGGTCACGTGATCAGCCTCGACGGGCACGTGACGGGCGACGGCCTCGCCGCTGCGTTGCTGCTCTGCCGGGCGCTCGGCGGCCGGCCTCTGTCCGAGGCGGCCGACGTCGTCCAACTGCTTCCGCAGGCGAAGCGGAACGTGCGGGTCGCCCGGTCAGGGATCCCCGAGGGGCTGCTCGCAGAGGTGACAAGGATGGACGAAGCGCTGGGCGATCGCGGCCGCATCCTCGTGCGATCCTCGGGCACGGAGCCGGTCGTGCGGGTGCTCGTGGAGGCCGATGACGAGGCGGAAGCGGAGGATCTCTGTGCTAGCATCGCCCATCTCGTCCGGCAGGAGCTCGGATAGGAAAATCGGCGCACGCCGGGGCGAGTGAAGTCATCCTCGTCGCGGCCGACGGGGCGAGAAGAGGAGGACTCGAATGTGTGGAATCATCGGCTACGTCGGTCCGAGGGAGTGCAAGGACCTGCTCCTGCACGGGCTCGAGCGACTCGAATATCGCGGCTACGACTCGGCGGGCATTGCGCTTCTCGAGGAGGAAGGGCTCGTCTACACGCGAGCCGTCGGCAACCTCCAGAACCTGAAGCAGCAGGCCGGCGTCGGCGGCTCGGCGGCCACGACGGGCCTCGGCCACACGCGCTGGGCCACGCACGGCGGCGTCACCGAGGCGAACGCCCACCCGCTGGCGGGCGACGATCCGGCCGAGGTCGCGATCGTCCTCAACGGAATCGTCGAGAACTACCGTGAGCTGCGCGCGCGTCTGACCGCGGCCGGCCACGCGTTCACCTCCGAGACCGACGCCGAGACGGTCACCCACCTGATCGAGGAGTACTACCAAGGCGATCTCGTCGAGGCAACGCGGCTTGCATTCAACGAGCTCGAGGGCCACTTCGCGTTCGTCGTCATCCATCGGGATCACCCGGGTCTGCTCGTCGGGGCCCGGATGCAGTGCCCCCTCGTGGTCGGGATCGGCCAGGGCGAGACGTTCCTCGGCTCCAACGCGGTCGCCTTCCTGCGCGAGACACGGGAGGTGTACTTCCCGGAGGACGGGGACATCGTCGTGATCACACCCGAGGGCGCCCGGCATCTCCGCGCCGTAGACGGCAGCGCCGTCGAGCGGGAGCTCGTGTCGCTCGACTGGGACGACGAGAGCGCCGAGAAGGCGGGCTTCGAGACGTTCATGCTGAAGGAGATCTACGAGCAGCCCGAGGCGGTTGCGGAGACGATCGGCGACCGCGTGCGGCACGGCAAGCTCGAGCTCGAGGGCCTGCTCGACGACAACGCGCTCAAGGTCCTGCGCCGGATCGTGATCCTCTCCGCGGGAACGTCCTATCACGCTGCGGTCGCCGGGCGCTACGCGATCGAGGAGTGGGCGCGCGTGCCGGTCGAGCACGACATCGCCTCCGAATGGATCTACCGGAATCCGGTGCTCGACGCGAGCACGCTCGTGATCGGGATCTCCCAGTCGGGCGAGACGCGCGACACGATCGCCGGGATGAAGCTCGCCCGTGAGATGGGAGCGCGTACGGTCGCGATCACGAACATGATGGGCTCGCAGATCACGCGCGAGGTCGATTCCGTCCTCTACACGCGTGCCGGCCTCGAGGTCAGCGTTGCCGCGTCGAAGACCTTCACGGCCCAGGTGAGCCTGCTGTTCCTGGTCGCGCTCAAACTGGCGCAGGTGCGTGAGACTCTCCCGCCCGACGAGCTGACGTTCATCCTCGACGAGGTCTACCTGCTGCCCGAGAAGATCCAGGCGTTCCTCGACGGCGACCACCCGATCGACGAGATCGCCCAGCGGCACTTCGACAAGCCGTTCTTCCTCTACCTCGGCCGTCACATCGGCCTGCCGGTCGCGCTCGAAGGAGCGCTGAAGCTGAAGGAGATCTCCTACATCCCGACGGAGGCGTACTCGGCAGGTGAGATGAAGCACGGCCCGATCGCCCTACTCGACGAGTCGACGCCGGTGGTCGTGATTGCGACGCGCAGCCACGTCTACGACAAGATGATCTCGAACATCCAGGAGGTTCGGGCCCGCGGAGCGCACGTGATCGCGGTCGCGACCGACGGCAACGAGGACATCCAGCATCACGCCGACGATGTGATCTACGTTCCGCGGGCTCCCGCGTTCCTCTCGACCGTGCTCGCCGTGGTGCCGCTGCAGCTGCTCGCCTACCGGATCGCGCGGCTGCGCGGCCTCAACGTCGATCAGCCGCGCAACCTGGCAAAGACTGTCACCGTCGAATAGGCGGCCCTCGAAGGCCCGCCCATTTCGACCTGTAGGGGCGAGACCTGTCTCGCCCTCACTCGCCCTCTCTCGCCTCTACGCCGCCCTGTCGCCGCGCATCGCCATCGACAGCGCGCCCGCGAGGGCCGCGCCGAGCAGCGGGCCGACGATGTAGATCCAGAGGTTGCCGAGGTCGGTCGCCCAGATCGCGGCATCGATCGCACGCGCCGGGTTGAACGCTCCACCCGACGATGCGCCCATCGTCAGTGCGGCGATGAAGATGAAGCCGCCGATCGCGAGCGGTGCCATCACGCCCTTCCAGGGGGCGCTGTCGTCGGTCGCGACGGTGATGATCACCGAGACGAACAGGAACACCGCGACGAGCTCGATCAGCATCGCGCGCCAGTCCTCGACCCCTTTCGCGGGATTCACGACGAGCGGATCCTTGATGTCGGAGGTGTAGAGAATCGTCGCGACGACCGCCGCGATGAAGCCGCCGATCAGCTGCGCCACCCAGTACGGGATCACCGCGGACATCGGGAACCTGCGGCCCGCGGCAAGGCCGAAGGTGACGGCAGGGTTGAAGTGGCCGCCGGAGACCTGTCCGAACGCCGCGATCATGAGGCCGAGGCCGAGGCCGAAGCCGGCCGCGACGCCGGCCGGGGCGATCGAGCCCGGCAGGTTGACGGACGCAGCGATGCCGCTGAAGCCGATGAAGAAGAAGCCGAATGTTCCGACGACCTCGGCCAGCAGCCGGTTGCTCATTGACGGTGCTTCCACGGTTCCTCCACCTTTCGCTCTCGAATGACGCCGATGTGGACACTACGCGGCGGGGATGACGTACCGTTGCTCGACCGTGTCGCATCCCCCGGAACCGCCCCCGCCCTACAGCACCGCTGCCGTGCGCGTGCTCCGGCTGCCCGCGGGCGAGGTCAGCGACGACCGCCTTGCGGTCGAGGAGCCGCTCGAGCTCCGGATCGAGGGCCGACCGGTCGCGGTCACGATGCGAACGCCGGGCCACGACGAGGAGCTCGCGCTCGGCTTCGCGCTCTCGGAGGGCCTGCGGCCCGTTGCAGCCCGGGTGCCCGACGACCTCGCGGCTAACACGATCGAGCTGGAGGCACCGGGATTCGACCCCGATCGGCTCGCGCGGTCGTTCTACACGACCTCGTCCTGCGGGGTCTGCGGCAAGGGGGCGCTCGAGGCGATCGCGGTCGAGTCCGATCCGGTTCAGAGCACGCTGACGATCTCGGCCGAGACTGTCTCGGCTCTCCCCGAACGCCTCAGGGAGGCGCAGGCCGCCTTCGCCTCCACCGGCGGGCTCCACGCCACGGGTCTGTTCACGGCCGCCGGCGAGCTCCTCTGCGCCCGCGAGGACGTGGGGCGACACAACGCGATGGACAAGGTGATCGGCCGCGCCTTTCTCGACGGGGTGCTGCCGCTTCGCGACCACGTGCTCTGCGTCAGCGGGCGGCTGTCGTTCGAGCTCGTCCAGAAGGCCGCGGTGGCGGGGTGCCCGGTGCTCGTCGCGGTCGGGGCACCGTCGTCGCTGGCGGTCGAGCTCGCCGAGGATCGCGGCGTCACGCTGTGCGGGTTCGTGCGCGACGGGCGCATGAACGTGTATTCACGGCCGGAGCGGATTCTGTAGCGAGGCTGATGCCTCGCCCGCGGTCACAGGGCGCGTTCCAGGTTCACACCGCGCGCGACCTCGAACAGCGCGCGCGCCAGGATCGGCTCGGGATCGCGGTCGACCCACACGAGCCCGATCGTGCGCGTCGTCTCGGGCGCGACCAGTGGCAACGCCGTCATTCCCGCCGGCACGTCGAAGACGTGGAGCCACGCATGGGACATCACGCTCGACCACGGCCCGTCGCGGACGTGCGCGAACAGGGTGGAGATCGAGTTCGTCTCGACCGTCGGCTGCGGCTCGGCACCCGCCTCGTGGAAGATCGAGTCGACGATCCGCCGGTTCTGCATGTCGCCCGTGAGGAGGCAGAGCGGGAACGTCGCCGCCTCGGCCCACGTCAGCTCGGCGCGGCCCGCGAGCTCCGGTGTCTCGGCGGTCAGCAGCACGTAGCGCTCCTCGTACAGCGGCTGCGTGCGGACGCCGATCAGCGGCTCCGAGTCGAGGTAGGTGACGCCGACGTCGAGCTCGAACTCGTGGAGACCGCGCTCGATCTGACGCGAGTTGAGCGAGCTGATCGCCGCCGTGATTCCAGGGTGCGCGGCGCACAGCGGCGTCGTCAGCAGCGAGAGAGACGGCAGCGACGTGGGGATCGCGCCGATCCGGAGGCGGCCCGAGAGGCCGCCGCGTAGCGCGTCGAGCTCGTCGTCGAGCCCTGCGACGTCGGCAAGGATCCTGCGGGCCCACTCGAGCACCCGCTCGCCCTCGGGCGTCAGCCCCTCGTAGCGCTGCGACCGCCGCACGATAGGGAAGCCGACCTCGCTCTCGAGCCGGCGAATCCCCGAGGAGAGCGTGGGCTGCGAGACGTGGCAGGCGCGGGCGGCGCGGCCGAAGTGCTCCTCTCGGACGAGGGCGACCAGGTAGGTGAGATGCCGCAGATCCATCCCTCAATGATAGATCGCGTCTATCATGCGGTCGACCCGTTCACTTTGACGGGGCCGCTTCCGGCCCGCATCCTGTCGGAAGCCCCGACGCGAGAGGACATCACGCATGGCCCAGGGCAAGACACGCTTGACGACACCGCTCGTTCGCGAGAACGGCGTTCTGCGCGAGGCCTCGTGGGACGAGGCGCTCGACCGCGCCGCCACCGGGTTCGCCCGCGCGCGCGAGGCCGACACGTCGACGTCGTTCGGGATCTTCTCGTGCTCGAAGGCATCGAACGAGATGAACTTCCTGGCCGGGAAATTCGCCCGGCAGGTGATGGGCACGAACAACATCGACTCCTGTAACAGAACCTGACACGCCCCTAGCGTCGTCGGTCTGGCGACGGTGTTCGGAGCGGGCGGCGGCACGTCGTCCTACGCGGAGATCGAAGAGACCGACGTGATCCTGCTCTGGGGCTCGAACGCCCGCGAGACCCATCCGATCTTCTTTCACCACCTGTTGAAAGGTGTTCACAACGGCGCGCGCCTCTTCGTCGTCGATCCCCGCCGCACGTCGTCGGCGCAATGGGCCGACCGCTGGCTTGGCCTCGACGTCGGCTCCGACATCGCCCTCTCGAACACGATGGCGCGGGAGATCATCCACGCCGGACTCGCCAACCGTGCCTTCATCGACCACGCGACGGAGGGCTTCGACGCCTACGCGGAGTCGGTCGAGCCGTTCACCCTCGTGGAGGGCGAGCGCCTCACCGGCGTCCCCGCGGAAGTGATCCGCGAAGCTGCGCACGCCTTCGCGCGCGCCGACCGCGCGATGATTTGCTGGACGCTCGGGATCACCGAGCACCACAACGCGGTCGACAACGTCCTCTCGCTGATCAACCTCGCGCTGCTCTGCGGGCATGTCGGCCGCTTCGGCTCGGGACTCAACCCGCTGCGCGGCCAGAACAACGTCCAGGGCGGCGGCGACATGGGCGCGATCCCGAACAAGCTGTCCGGCTTCCAGGACATCGAGCGCGACCACGAGGCGCGCGCACGGTTCGAGGCGGCGTGGGGGACGACGATCCGCCCGACCTACGGCTGGCACCTGACCCAGATGTTCCACGGCATGGAGCGCGGAGAGCTGCGCACGCTGTACGTGATCGGCGAGAATCCGGCCCAGTCCGAAGCCGACATCAACAAGACGCGCAAGCTGCTCTCGGAGCTCGACTTCCTCGTCGTGCAGGACATCGTCCTCACCAAGACGGCCGAGTACGCGGACGTCGTCTTCCCCGGTACCGCCTCCTGGTGCGAGTCCGACGGCACCGTGACGAACAGCGAGCGGCGTGTGCAGCGGGTGCGCAAGGCGCTCGACCCGCCCGGCGATGCACAGGACGACATGTGGATTCTCACCGAGCTCGCCCGCCGGCTAGGTCACGACTGGCCCGACCCGGTCGCCGAGGACGTCTGGAACGAGCTGCGGTCGCTCTCGCCGATGCATGCCGGCATGAGCTACGAGCGGCTTGCCGAGCTCGGCGGGATCCAGTGGCCCTGCCCGGACGACGAGCATCCCGGCTCCCCGATCCTCCACGAGCGACTCTGGGCCGACCCACTCAGCGGCCCGGCCGCGCCGTTCTCGGTCGTCGAGGCGCGCGGGCCGTTCGAGGCCCTCGATGCTGACTACCCGATCCGGCTCACCACGGGCCGCCGACTCGAGTCGTACAACACCGGCGCCCAGACGAATCTCTACAGCTCGCCGTTGCATCGCGGCGAGTCGCTCGACCTGTCGCCCGAGGACGCCGAGCGGCTCGAGCTCGCCGACGGCGAGATCGCGCGGGTCTCGTCCCGCCGTGGATCGGTCGAGGCTCCGGTGCGGATCGACCCGGCCCTGCGGCCCGGGCTCGCGTTCATGACATTCCACTTCCCGGACCAGGTGGACACCAACCAGTTGACGATCGACGCGACCGACCCAAAGTCCGGCACGGCGGAGTTCAAGGCGGCCGCGATCAGGGTCGAGAAGATTCAGGCCCCGGTTGCCGAGGAGCAGTCCGGGATCGCAGAACCGGCAACCGTCGGCGGACAGCAGTAGTGGATCTCCATCTCGTCCCCGGCGCCGAGCCGACCCCGTCCGAGAGCGCCGCGCTCGACACCGTGCTCGGCCCCTCGCGCGACGGCTGGGACGGCGGCGAGCGGCGGCTCGGACCCGCCGGCAACACCGCCAGCTCGGGCCACGAGGCCCGCGAGCGGCGGCACCTGCTGCTGCCTGGCCTCTGGGCCCTTCAGGAGCGGATCGGCTGGATCAGCCCCGGCGGCCTCAACGAGATCTGCCGTCGCCTGACGCTGCCTCCTGCGGACGCCTACGGGGTGGCCACGTTCTACGCGATGTTCGCCGTCGAGCCCCGGCCCGCCCGGGTCGTTCACGTCTGCGAGGACATTGCGTGCAGGTGCGCCGGCTCCGAGGATCTGATTGCCCAGCTCGAGGAGCGCTTCGGCACCGAGGGCGAGCTCTCCGACGACGGCTCCACCACCTGGTATCGGAGCCCCTGCCTCGGCCAGTGCGACCGGGCGCCGGCGGCGCTCGCGAGCGATGCGGGCGACGCACCGCACGAGCGCACGCTCGCGCCGACGACGGCGGCAGCGGTGCTCGACGTGCTCGCCGGAGGCGAGCCCGGCCCGGCCCCGGTTACTGTCCTGCCGCAGGCGGGCGACCCGGAGCTGCGGCTGCTGCGGCGGGCGGCCTCACAGCGCCCCGTCACCCTCGACGAGTACCGCGCCCAGGGCGGCTACGCCGCGTTGCGCCGCGCGGTCGAGCTCGGCCCCGAGGGCGTGATTCGCGAGGTCAAGGACTCGAAGCTGCAGGGCCGCGGCGGCGCCGCGTTCCCGACCGGCGTCAAGTGGGACGCGGTGGCCAGGCAGCCCGCGCGCCCGCACTACCTCGTCTGCAACGCCGACGAGTCGGAGCCGGGCACGTTCAAGGACAGGGTGATCATGGAGCGCGACCCCTTCGCGCTGATCGAGTCGATGACCATCGCCGCCTACGCCACCGGCTGCGAGCGTGGCTACGTCTACATCCGGGGCGAATATCCGGAGCCCCAGCACGCGCTCGAGGCGGCGATCGCGGAGGCGGGCCGCCGCGGCTACCTCGGCGACGACGTTCTGGGCGAAGGCTTTCGGTTCGAGATCGAGCTGCGCAAGGGGGCAGGCGCGTACATCTGTGGCGAGGAGACGGCGATCTTCGAGTCGATCGAGGGCAACCGCGGCGAGCCGCGCAACAAGCCTCCCTTCCCGGTCGTCGAAGGCCTCTTCGGCAAGCCGACCGTGGTCAACAACGTCGAGACCCTCGTCAACGTCCTCGATATCGTGCTGCGCTCGGGGCCGTTGTACGCCGAGACGGGAACGGAGGTCTCGACCGGGACGAAGCTCTTCTGCCTCTCCGGCAACGTCGAGCGCCCCGGCGTCTACGAGGTGCCCTTCGGCACGACGCTGCGCACGCTGCTCGACCTCGCGGGCGGGGTCGCGGGCGGCAAGGAGCTGCAGACGATCCTGATGGGAGGCGCGGCTGGTGGCTTCCTGCGGCCCGACGAGCTCGACCTGCCGCTCACCTTCGAGGGTGCGCGTGAGGCGAAGACGACGCTCGGGTCGGGAGTCGTGCTCGTGCTCGACGAGACGGTCGACCTGCCGAGGCTGCTGATGCGCCTGGCGGCGTTCTTCCGGAACGAGTCGTGCGGCCAGTGCGTGCCCTGCCGCGTTGGCACGGTGCGCCAACAAGAGTCGCTCGCGCGCCTCGTCTCGGGCAAGACGATGGGCGGCGTCCAGAAGGAGCTCGCGGTGATCGCAGAGGTCGGCCAGTGCATGCGCGACGCCTCGATCTGCGGTCTCGGCCAGACGGCCTCGAGCGCGATCGAATCGGCAATCGGACGACTTGGGGTTTTCCGATGACAGCGGTGTTCTCGTGAGCGAGCTGCTCGCGCCCCGCCGCATGATCGAGCTCGAGATCGACGGGCAGTCGGTGCGCGTCTTCGAGAGTGAGACGATCCTCGGCGCCTGCCGACGCCTCGGGATCGACACGCCGACCCTCTGCTACGGCGACACGCTCGAGCCCGCAAACGCCTGTCGCGTCTGCGTCGTCGAGCTCGAGGGGTCGCGCGTGCTTGCGCCCGCCTGCTCGCGCAAGGCCGAGGCCGGGATGAAGGTGCAGACCGACTCCGAGCGCGTGCGTCATTCCCGCAAGATGGTCTTGGAGCTGCTGGCCTCGTCGGTCGATCTCTCGGCGACGGACGTGATCGCCGAGTATCTCGCGCGCTACGACGCCAAGCCGGAGCGCTTCGGCCCCCCGGCGCGACCCGACCCGGAGCGCGACCGCAAGCGCACCGGCCATCACGTCGAGCCGGACGGCCAGACCGCGGCGACGGTCTACGCCCCGATCAAGATCGACAACGAACTCTACGTGCGCGACTACTCGAAGTGCATCCTCTGTTACAAGTGCGTCGACGCCTGCGGCGAGCAGTTCCAAAACACGTTTGCGATCCACGTTGCCGGCCGCGGCTTCGACGCCCGCATCTCGACGGAGTACGTGGCCGAGCTGCCCGAGTCCGCCTGTGTCTACTGCGGCAACTGCATCGCGGTCTGCCCGACCGGCGCGCTCATGTTCCGGTCCGAGCACGAGCTGCGCGAGGAGGGCGACTGGCGCGAGGACGATCAGGTCATGACCCAGACGGTCTGCCCGTACTGCGGCGTCGGCTGCAACCTCGAGCTGCACGTGCAAGACAACACGATCGTCAAGGTGACGAGCCCGGACGACCACGACGTGACGCGCGGGAACCTCTGCATCAAGGGTCGCTTCGGCTTCCAGCACGTCCAGGCGCGTAAGCGGGGCTGAGGTGCGAGCCGGTGCGGTCGTCCTCGCAGGCGGCCGCTCGAGCCGGATGGGGCAGCCGAAGGCGCTGCTCGACTGGCACGGGGTGACGGCCGTCGAGCACGCGGTCGCGGTGGTGCGCGAGGGCATCGGCGACGGGCCGGTCTGCATCGTGCGCGCGCCGGGACAGGAGCTGCCGCCGCTCGACGCGATCGTGGCAGACGACGCGGTGGCCTACGACGGTCCGCTCGCCGCCCTGCACACCGGCCTCGTTGCGCTCACGGGCGAAGCCGACATCGTCTTCGCCTGCGGCGTCGATACGCCGTTGCTCGTGCCGGCCTTCGTTCGGGCAGTCCTTCGCTCGCTCCGCAAGGGCGACGACGGAATCGTGCCGACGATCGGCGGCCGTCCCCAACCGCTCCTCGCCGCGTACCGGGTGCGCATCGCGCCGCGCTTGCAGGCGCTGCTCGACGACGGTGCCTTCGGCCTCAGAGACGTCCCGCGGACGAGCGCAGTGCGCCAGATAGGCGAGTGGGAGTTGATCTCCGAGCCCGAGCTCGATGCTGCCGACCCGCGGCTGCGCTCCGCCGAGAATGCGAACACGCCGGAGGAGTGGGCGGCGCTGCGGAACGAAGTCCGGATACCCGGCTGAAGCCGGGCAGCACGCCCCATGTGGCAGGGGCACCGGCGACGAGACTTCAGTCTGGCGTCCGGGCCGGCCGTGGCGAGGCAGGTGGGCGATGCTCCTGCCGACACGGCTCCGGCGGGCATCTTGCGCACCCCCACGGCCTCAGGCATCCTGGAACCATGGACGAGGGGCAGGGGATCTATCGCGAGGAGGTTCGCCTGATGATGGGTGCGATCGCCGACATCTACGCCGATACGG
>JBBQRN010000050.1:0-12419 GCA_038214705.1 Gaiellales bacterium
GCCGAGGTCGGCGAGCGGCTTCTGGTCGAACGAGAAGATGAAGTACGACTTGGGCTTGACCTCGCCCTCGAGGTTGTCGCTGAGGGCGGATCCGTCGAACGCCATGCCGGTGCGAAGCAGATCTTCCTTCAGCACTGCCTCCGGGGGTACGTCCGGGAACCGCTCGACCAGGGACTCGAGGAGTGTTGTGCGGGAGCCGGAGACCACGTCGCTCACCCCCTCACGGTAACGGGTTGGCACCCTCTCAGGACGACGCAACCGCCGTGGCCCGATACGCTGCAATCAGATGATCAAGCTCGGTCGCATCTCCTACGTCAACATGGCGCCCGTCTTCCACAGCCTCGAGTACGAGGTCGAGGAGGTCGTCGGGGTGCCGACGGAGCTCAACAGGATGGTCCTCGATGGCGATCTCGATGTCGCGCCGATTTCCTCCATCGAGTACGCGCGCCATGCCGACACGTTGCGGCTCCTGCCACGCCTGTGCGTCTCGTCGGAGGGCGCGGTCGACTCGATCCAGCTCGTCACGCGCATGGCGCTCGGGCGGGTGCGCTCCGTTGCCGTCACGCCCGAGAGCGCCACGTCCGTCGTGCTAACACGGATCCTGCTTCCCGGCGCCGAGATCCGCTCGTTCGGTGAGGAGGCCGACGCAAAGCTCCTGATCGGCGATGCGGCTCTCCGGAGTGCCTTCGAGGATCCGACTCCCCACTACGACCTCGGTAGCCTCTGGCTCGAGAAGACAGGGCTGCCCATGGTATTCGCCGTCTGGGCTGCCCCGGAGCCGGTTGTCGAAGGGCTCTGCGACCTCGAGCACGCCCTTGTCGCATCGGTCCGGCTCGCACGCTCCGAACCGGAGAAGCTCGCCTACGAGGCGAGCGAGCGCTACGGCTATCCAGCAGGCTTCCTGGCACGCTACTTCGAGAAATTGCGCTACAGCTTCGGCCCCCGCGAACGGGCCGGGTTCTACACCTTCCTCGAGATGGCACGGGACGTCGGTGAGCTCCATCACGTGCCCGAGCTCCGCTTCGCCCGGGACACGGAGGTGCCGCTGTGACTCGGGCGCAGGTTCGCATCCTGTAAACCTGCGCAGGGTTTTCGGGCAGACCGCAGTACCCTCGGGTGGGAATGATCTGCCGCCGCCTGCTCCTGTCTGCGCTGACCGCGCTCGTGCTCGCCGCTCCGGCGGCGGCGCAGACGCGCGAGCTCTGGCCGGGCGTCACCTATCGGGGGGACGTCGAGCTCACCTCCCATGGCCCGGTGGCGCTCAACGTGCTGACCGGCCCCCGACCGGGCGGCACTACGACGCTGATGCCCGCTCTCTCGAACGAGACCCTCACCGGAACCGAGACCGTGACGGCGATCGAACGACGTCTCGCGAGGTCGGCGACGACGGCGGGCGTCAACGGCGACTTCTTCACCTTCGACAGCGGCCTGCCGAGCGGCGTCCTGATGCAGGACGGACAGCTCCTCAGCCCACCGTCGAACGACCGCTCGAGCGCCGGCGTCAGCACGGACGGCACGCTCGATGTGCGCCGGGTCTCCTTCAGCGGCACGTGGCAGGGCTCGGCCGGGCTGCGCGTGGTGAAGGCGTTCAACCGTCCGCTCACGGGCGCGGGGGTCGCGCTCTACACCCAGGTCTGGGGGGCGGCCACGCCTGCCGTGCCCGGAGGCTCGGCAGTCATCCTCTTCCCGTTTCCCGCAGCGATTCCGGGCGCCGACCTGGCGGCACCGGTCGTCGAGGTGCGCAGTGGCGGCGCCCCGGTCCCGATTCCGCTCGGAGGCGCGGTTCTCGTCGCGACGCCTGCTGCGACTGCGACGCTCGCGGCCGAGGCTCCGCTGGGGCAGTTCGTCACCGCACGCCTCTCCTTCAAGCCGGACTGGCCGAACATCACGGCGGCGATCGGTGGCGGGCCCCAGATCGTCCGGGACGGCGCTCCCATCTTCCGCGCCGGTGAGCTGTTCTCCACGAGCCAGCTCGGCCCGCGCGCTCCCCGAACCGGCCTCGGCCAGCTGGCCGACGGCCGGGTCATCCTCGTTGCTGTCGACGGTCGGCAGCCCGGGTACTCGGAGGGAATGAGCAACTTCGAGCTCGCCCAGGCGCTCGTCCGACTCGGAGCTGTGACCGGAATGGCACTCGACAGCGGCGGCTCCACGACGATGGCGTTCGACGGCACGTTGCTGAATCACCCATCCGAGCCGGAGCGTCCGATCTCGACGGCGCTCCTCTTCGCCTACACCGGCGTCTTTGTGCCTGCCACGGTTGCCGTCGTCTCGCCGGACGGGGACGGCGTCGCCGACCGCCAGAGCCTTCGCTACAGGCTCGTGCGGCCCTCGACGGTGACCGTGACGCTGACCGCCCCGGACGGCATTGTCGCCTACACGGAGACGGCGACCAGGCAACCGGGCACCTACGCGCTCGCCTTCCCGCCGCCGCCCTCGCCGCCGACCCCTGTTCCGGCCGCGCGTGCGACGGCGGCAGTCGGCCCCGCCCAGGGCCGCTGGACACTGAAGGTCGCCGCAACCGACGACGTCGGCCAGCCGTCGGAGATGAGTCAGAGCTTCCTCGTCAACTCGACGCTCGGGTACCTGACGACGACGCCGATGAAGCTCTTCCTGCCGCCGTCCGGCCGCGATCTCCGGATCGGCTGGATTGGGGGAAAGGCCGCCCGCGTCGTCGTCACCGTGGAGACGAAGGCCGGCGAGGTCGTGCGCACGCTCGCGAAGCGCCGCTACGGCGTCGGCCCGCAGGGACTGACCTGGAACGGCCTCGACAGGCTCAAGAAGCCCGTCAAGGGAGGTTGGTACGTCGTTCGCGTCGCCGCCCGGAACTCGCTCGGGCCGATCGAGCTGAGTCGGAACCTGCGGGTGCAGAGGATCGCCGGGGGGTAGCCCGGCGCCGCCGAGTACAGTGCCCGGATGCCTGTCGCCTCGCTGACGAGCTCGCTGACCCAGTTCGTCGGCGACTACGGCCTCTATGCCGTCTTCGGCCTGATGCTGATCGATGCCGTCTTCCCGGCCGGGAGCGAGATCGTGATGCTCTACGGTGGCGCGATCGCCTCCGGAGCAATCGCCGGGACCTCGGTGAAGCTGTTCGGCTATACGTTCACCCCGGGGCTCTCGGCGTATCTCGCGATCGTGATCGCCGGCACGGTGGGGTACCTGATCGGCGCCATGATCGGCTGGGAGATCGGCCGCCGCGGAGGCCGGCCGTTCCTCGAGAAGCACGGGCGCCTCTTCCACCTCGACCACGCGAAGCTCGAGCGGGCCGAAGCGTGGTTCCTCCGCTACGAGGACTGGGCCGTCCTGCTCGGGCGTCTGACTCCGGTCGTGCGGTCGTTCGTCTCGATTCCGGCCGGAGTCTTCGCTGTCCCCTTCCGCCGCTACGTCGTGTTGACGTTGATCGGCTCCGCCATCTGGTGCTTCGCCTTCGCAGGAGCAGGGTGGGCTGCGGGCGCGAGCTGGGAGAGCTTCCACCATGCGTTCCGGTTCGCCGACGTCGCTGTCGCCGCGGCCATCGTTGGGGTTGCGATCTGGCTCGGCCGACGACTCTTGCAGAGGCGCCGGGCTGCCGGTACCGGATGACGCGCGTGTTCTGCTTGCCATGCTCGCCTGCTCCCTGACGGCCGGCTCGATCGCGAGCACCTGGATGCCCGCCGCGGGCGCCGGCCGGACCCGACGATCCGCGTCAGGCTGCGGGAGCGCGGAAGCTCTCTGGCGCAGGGCTCGCCCCTGAGTCAGTCGTTTTCCCTGCACGGCGCGGTGCGCGGGTGTGGCGCCCGGTACACTCGGCTTTCGTGATTCCGCTCGTCGACGTGAAGGCGCAGTATGCGCCGCTGATTCCGGAGCTGAAGGAGCGCTTTGCCGAGGTCCTCGACTCGGGGCGCTTCATCTTCGGACCCGAGGTAGAGGCCTTCGAGGCCGAGTCCGCCGCCTACCTCGACGTGCCGCACGCGATCGGCGTCGCCAACGGCACCGATGCCCTCGTGCTCTCGCTCGAGGCGATGGAGATCGGCGCCGGCGACGAGGTAATCTGCCCGTCGTTCACGTTCTACGCCACCTCCGAGGCGATCGCGCGGGTGGGCGCGACGCCCGTCTTCGCCGACATCGACCCGGTCACGCTCAACCTCGACCCCGAGGATGTAGCGGCCCGGATCACGCCGAAGACGAAGGCGATCATGCCCGTCCACCTCTTTGGACGCCCCGCGGACCTCGACGAGCTGGCGGCGCTCGGGCTGCCGCTGATCGAGGACTCGGCCCAGGCCTTCGGTGCCGCCGGTGTCGCGAGTGCCGGCGTCTGCTCGACCTTCAGCTTCTTCCCGACCAAGAACCTGTTCGCCCTCGGCGACGGCGGCCTCGTCGCCTGCCGCGACGACGAGGTGGCCGAGCGCGTGCGGATGTTGCGCTTCCATGGCTCGCGCGACAAGCAGACGTTCGAGCTCGTCGGCACCAACTCGCGACTCGACGCGATCCACGCGGCGGCCCTGCGCGTCTTCCTGCCGCACCTCGCCGGCTGGAACGCGGGACGCCGGGTCGGCGCCGCCCGCTATGCCGACCTCGGGCTCGCCGACGTGGTCGACATCCCGCTCGACGAGCCGGGCCACGTCTACCACATGTACGTCGTGCGGACACCCGATCGTGCCCGGATCGCCGACGCGCTGCGCGAAGCCGGCATCTCCTCGGCCTCGTACTACGTGACGCCGCTTCATCTCCAGCCGGCGATGCGTTATCTGGGCTACGGCCCCGGCTCGCTGCCCGAGACCGAGCGCGCCGCCGCAGACAACCTGGCACTGCCGATGTGGGGAGGGATCGGCGCCGAAGTGCAGGAGCGGGTCGCCGCGGCCGTGCTCTCCGTCGCGCCGCAGCGGGGAACCGGGGACGGCGTGCTCTCACCCGTCTCCTGAGCCCGGTGCGCGCGTGAGGTTCCCCTTCAACCGGCACGCGGTATGGCAGATCGCCGCAGATGCAGCGATCATCGCGGTCGCCTGGGAGCTGTCGTGGTTCCTGCGCTTCGACCAGGGCCGCCCCGTCTACTACGACTGGTACCTCCGCTGGCAGAGCGTGCTCGTCGTCGTCGCGATCCAGCTCACGGTCTTCGCTCTCTCCGGCTTCTACAACCGTTGGTGGCGGTACGTCTCGACGCGTGACATGTGGACGGCGCTCCGTGGCGTCGCTCTCGCCTCGCTCGCCACGTTCCTCGCCTTTACGCTTTTCGAATTCCATCCCGCCCGGGTACCGAAGGGCGTCTGGTTCATCGATCTGCTCGTCTGCCTCGCGCTCGTCGCCGGCTCGCGGCTCCTCGCCCGCACATTGATCGAGCGGCCGCTGCCGGGCCAGGTCGTGGCCCGGGGGAAGGAGGCACTCGTCGTCGGTGCCGGCGACGCGGCGCAGCTCGTGATCAAGGAGATGTTGCGCAACCCGAGCCTCGGCTACACGCCGATCGGGATCGTCGACGACGATCCGCGCAAGCGCAACCTGCGCCTCCACGGGATCCGTGTCCTCGGCACGACCGCCGACCTGCCGCGGGTGATCCGCGACCGGCGTCCCGACGAGATCCTGATTGCGATGCCTTCGGCCTCGGGTGAGGTGCGCGGCCGGATCGTCGAGGCGGCGCGGACGGGGGGCCTTCCGGTCAAGACGCTGCCCGGGCTCGGCGAGCTCGTCAGCGGCGATACCGGACTGACGACGCAGCTCCGGCCGGTCGAGGTCGAAGACGTGCTCGGCCGCGAGCCGGTCGACGTCGATCTCGAGGCGATCGCCGGATACGTCTCGAGCGAAGTCGTGATGGTCACGGGAGCCGGCGGCTCGATCGGCTCCGAGCTGTGCCGTCAGCTCGCCCGGCTCGGCCCGGCCCGGCTGATTCTCCTGGACAACTCGGAGCCGGCCCTGTTCGAGGTAGACCGCGAGCTTGCCCGAGAGCGAGGCTTCCGCGCGGGCGTCCCGGTCGTCGCGGACGTCAAGGACGGGGTGAAACTGCGGCAGGTCTTTGCCAAGTACCGCCCTGCCGTCGTCTTCCACGCCGCCGCGTACAAGCACGTCGCGATGATGGAGGCCAACCCGGTCGAGGCCGTCCGCAACAACACGCTCGGCACGCGCACGCTCGCGGATGTCGCGGTCGAGTTCGGCGCGAAGCGATTCGTGCTGGTCTCCACCGACAAGGCGGCCAGTCCGAAGACGGTGATGGGTCAGTCGAAGGCGCTCTGTGAGTGGATCGTCGAGACGTGGGGGCATCGGGCCGACGTGCCGACGCGCTTCGTCGCGGTGCGCTTCGGCAACGTGCTCGGATCGTCGGGCTCGGTGATCCCGATCTTCCGCCGCCAGATCGCCAAGGGCGGCCCGGTGACGGTGACCCATCCCGAGATGACCCGGTTCTTCATGACGATCCCCGAGGCGGTGCAGCTCGTCGTACAGGCCGGCGCGATCGCCGAACGTGGCCAGGTGTACGTGCTCGACATGGGCGAGCCCGTCCGGATCATGGATCTCGCCGCGAACATGATCCGCCTCTCCGGCAAGGAGCCCGGCAGCGAGATCGCTATCGAGATCATCGGCCCGGCCCCCGGCGAGAAGCTGCACGAGGTGCTCGTCGGCGAGGGTGAGATCGTGTCGCCGAGCCCGCACCCGAAGATCGAGCGCATCTCGCGGCCGCCCGTCGAGGCGGCGTGGCTGAACGAGGAGCTGGCGATCCTCGAGCGACTCGTCGAGGATGGCGACACGCTGGAGCTCGTCGGAGAGCTGAACCGCATCGTCCGCGAGCCGCGGCGGGCCGTGGTCGCCCTGGCTGATCCGCGTCCGGCCTAGCTCAGCCCTCGAGCGCAGACAGCAGCAGCCCGAGCATCAGCGCAGGGTCACGCGCCACCGGCGCTGCAGCCGTCTTCTTCTTCGCCAACACGAGCACACTCGCATCGCTCAGCTCGGTAAGCCTTCCCTCGGCGATCAGGCCTTCGTCCACGGCCCCCATCGTTCCCGCAAACGTCGTCCACACCGGCGTGCCGAGGGCGACCGCTTCGCGGTTCATCGTGCCGCCTGCCGAGACGACGAGGTCGGCGAGTGCGATCAGGCTCTGCGCGTCGATCGCGTGCTCGGGCACGACGAGGGAGGGGAGCGAGGTCGCCCGGATCGCGTCACGCTGGGCCGCCGTGCGCGGCAGGACGACCGCCTGCACCGCGTCGTCGTTGCCGAGCCGAGCGAGGACGTCGGTGAACAGAGGATTCCCGTGACGGTGGTAGAGCGACACCTCGGGCGGCGTCCGCACGACCACGAGCACGCGGGCCGGGTCGAGCCCGAGCGCAGCCAGCACGGACGCGTCGGGTGAGAAGCCCGAGAGGTAGTACTCCTCCTTCAGCCCCGGGTAACGCCGTGTCTTGCCGGCCTTCGCACCGAGACGGTCGAGTCGTTCCTGCGGGATCACTTCTGGCGCGACGACGCGTGTCGCCGCGCGCGACCCGAGCGTGTGCTGGGCACGGGCGAACTCGTAGTCGTAGGCGTACGACGAGGGCACGGAGAGCGAGCGGGCGGCCAGGGGAAGCTCGTGCGAGGCATGCGAGAGTGCGAGGTCGAAGCCCTGAGGCCGGGCCCACGCCCGCAGCGCCCGCAGCCGAGAGCTCATGGCACGGATCTTCCCGGCTCTCCCGGCGCCACCGTGCGGCGGGCCGACGACCTCGTAGGGGATCGCCGCCGCATCCAACAGCTCGAGCGTCTGGGCGAAGTCGCGGGCCGATACGCTCACTTCGTGCCCTTGCTCCTCGAGCAGCGCGATCAACGGCCTGAAGAACGGCACGTGCGGCGAGTTCGTCATGTCGACCCAGACCTTCACGCGAGGACCGTAGCGCCGCGCCCGGCCCTTCCGGGCAGGAGACGAGCCAGCCGGACATGATTCGCGTGACCGTGTATAAGTTTCTCTTATGGACACCCGTCAGCTCGCAGCCTTCTGCGCCGTCGTCGAGCGCAACAGCTTCTCGCAGGCCGCCGAGCGGCTCGGCGTCACCCAGCCTGCCGTCTCGCTTCAGGTACGAGCGCTCGAGAAGCGGCTCGGTACCCAGCTGCTCGACCGCTCCGGCCGCCGCGTCGAGCCGACCGAGGCCGGGCTTCGCGTCTACCGGAGCGCCCAGCGCCTGCTGCAGCTCGAAGAGCAGCTTCTCGACGAGGTGGCCTCCGAGGGAGCGGGTGCTCTCACCGGCGAGCTCTCGATCGGAGCGTCGACCGGGCCGGCTGCCGTTGCCGTGCCGGTGTTGCTCTGCGAGTTCCAGCTCGAGCATCCCGATCTGCGGGTCTCGCTCGAGGTGCACGACACCCAGACCGTCGTCGACCTCGTCGCCGATCGCGGGCTCGAGCTCGGCATCGTCGGAGCCGCTCGCCGGCACCGGGCAGTCCAGTTCGAGCCGATCCTCCACGACGAGGTGATCCTGATCTGTCCTCCGGGTCATCCATTCGCGGGCCGCACCGTGACGACCGACGAGCTCCGGGCCGAGACTCTGATTCTGATGCAGGAGGGCGCGGGTGTGCGACAGGTCGTCGAGGACGAGCTTCGCGGCCGCGGCGTCCGGCTGCGAGACCTCTCCGTCCGTCTCGAACTCGGTCTGCAGGAATCCGTCCGCAGTGCCGTCCAAGGTGGCTACGGCGTCACCTTCATCTCCCGGACGGCCGTCGAGTCGGATCTCGCGGCCGGCACGCTCGCCGAGGCACGGCTCGAGGGGATGAATGCGACGCGCGAGATCTCACTCGTGCGCGCTACCGGTCGCGCCCAGACGCGCGCCGCCGAAGAGTTCGTGGCGTTCGTGCGCCAGCGCGGCCGTTAGGGCTGCACGGCAGCGGCCTGCACGGCGCCGACCACGCGCCGCAGGCTGACGACGCCGATCACCCGGCCGTCGGTGTCGAGCACCGGGAGGTGGCGGAAGCCCCGCTCGAGCATCAGCCGCGAGGCCTCGTCGGCCTCGGTGTCCGCCGAGATCGTGACCGGATCGGGCGTCATCCATTGACGGACGCGGGCCTCGCTCGAATGAACGCGCGCCGCCATTGCCTTCAGCAGGTCGCGCTCGGTGAGGATCCCGATCAGCTGGCCGAAGTCCTTGACGGCGACGGCACCAACGTTCTGCGCGTTCATCCGCTCGGCGACCTCACCAAGTGTGTCCTCGGGGGCGACCTCGATGAAGTCGGGTCGCATCACGTCGGAGATCTGCGGCATCGGGCCGAGTCTATCCCAGCGCCCCGCCCACGTCGCCGGAGAATAACAAAATGTAATGCAACGAATAACGAGAAGTGGTAGGCTTTACGCCATGCAGCCCGGGGCTCGATTTGACGTGCTCGTGATCGGCAGTGGTGCCTCCGGCCTCGCCGCCGCCGTCTCGGCCGAGCGGGCCGGAGCCCGGGTCGCGCTTGCGACAAAGGGGTCGATCCAGGCGAACAACTCGTCCAAGGCTCAGGGCGGGATCCAGGCGGCTTTCGACGCGGACGACTCGCCCGCGCACCATGCCGAGGACGTGATGCGCTCGTCGCACGACACCGCCGACCCGCGGCTCGTCGAGGCTCTCACCGGCGACGCGCAGTCGGCGATTCACTGGCTCGAGGAGCTCGGCTGTTCATTCACGCGCGAGAACGGCGGCTACCGCCTCGCCCGCTGCGGCGGCGCCTCTCGGCAGCGGCTGCTCCAGGTCGGCGACCGCACCGGTCACGCGATCACGAAGGCAGTGCGAGACGCTCACGAGGCCGGCAGCGCAACGAGCTTCCAGAACCACGCACTCTCTGCGCTCGAGCCTACGACCGCGGGCTGGCGCGCCTCGTTCGACGTGAAGGACGGCGATACCGTCGCAATCGACGCGGGCACCGTCGTCCTCGCCGCGGGCGGCCGCTGCTATGCGGAGGCCGAGCGCCGACACGAGCTCTCGACGAACCACCCGAACGCGACCGGCGAGGTGACGCAGATCGCGCTCGGCCTCGGAGCCGAGGCTCGCGATCTCGACGCCCTCCAGTACCACCCGAACGGCGGCGCCTGGCCGGTCACGAGGCAGGGCTACTCGATCCCCGAGACGACGCGCGCCTACGGAGCCGTGCTGCTCAACGCCGACGGGGAGGAGTTCACCGACTCGCTCGGGCCCCGGGACGTCGTCTCGCAGGCGATCTTCGACGAGGTCGCCGCCGGGCGCGGAGTCGAAACCGAGGACGGCCGTCCGGCGGTGCTGCTCGACACGACCCGCATCTCGGAGGCGGATGCAGAGATCTCGCTGCCGTACATGCTCCGCCGCTACCGCGGTGCCGGCATCGACCCGCTCCTGGAGCCACTGCTGACCTACCCCGTTCTCCACTACCAGAACGGCGGCCTCGTGATCGACGAGAATGCCGAGACCACGCTCGAGGGGTTGTACGCCTGCGGCGAGATCGCCGGCGGCACGCACGGGCGCAACCGCATGATGGGAAACTCGCTGCTCGAGTGCGTCGTCTTCGGACGACGCGCCGGAAAGCGTGCCGCTGGCGCGGCGCGCTAGTTGAAAAAACTCACGCCTGGACCCGAGAAGGAGTAGGAGACGTTGGAATCGACAGCCACAACCCCTGTACAACCCATTAGCGGCCTGGAGGACGCAGTCCTCCAGGCCGCGGCGCACCTCTACGTCTGGGCGCTGAAGGACATTCCGCAGGATCTCCGCGACGCACTCGCCGCGGCGCGCGACCGCGAGACCTCGAAGACCGGGATCCGGATCCTCGAGACGATTCACCGCAACGTGTCGATCGCCGACGAGCAGAAGAACCTCGTCTGTCAGGACACCGGGATCGCCGTCTACACCTGCCGTGTCGGCGAGCACTTCCCGCTCCACCCGGCGCGCATCTACGCGGCGCTCAAGGCCGGGACGGCGCGAGCCACAGTCGAGCATCCGCTGCGGTCGAACGCGGTGCACGTGCTGACCCGCGAGAACACCGGCCCGAACATCGGCTACCGCCTCCCGATCGTGCACTGGGAGTTCATCCCCGACTGGGACGGCCTCGACGTCAAGTGCGTTCCGAAGGGATCGGGCTCCGAGAACATGAGCTTCCTCAAGATGTGCGTCCCAGCCGACGGCGTGAAGGGGATCAAGCAGTTCGTGCTCGAGTCGATCGTCGGGGCCGGCGGGAAGCCCTGCCCGCCGGGGATCGTGGGCGTGGGCATCGGCGGCTCGGCGGACTACGCGATGTACCTGGCCAAGGAGGCGATCGCACGTCCGGTCGGAACGCGCAACGGGGATCCAATCGTCGCGCAGCTGGAGGACGAGCTCTTCGGCCTCCTCAACGAGACGGGCATCGGCCCGATGGGCCTGGGCGGCGACGTCACGGTGCTCCAGTGCCACATCGAGCACGCGGACACCCACATGACCCTGAACCCGGTCGCCGTGAACTACCAGTGCTGGGCCGCCCGGCGAGCGAGCGCGCACATTGCCGCAGACGGCACCGTCGACTTCGATCGCGACGCGTGAGATGACGGCACACATTTTTCTCGGTCCGGTAACGGGGTCTGACCCCGGGTTGGCGCGCTCGCGGCACGCCGCCGCTTTCAAGATCCGCATGAATCCGCACCTCGACCCTGCGTCTGTGCGAAGGTCGTCACACTCTCGGCGCGGTCTCGTATCGGGGTCTGACCCCGCCGTCGCGGGTGGGAGCTAGCAGGGCCATGGCCGCTCATCGCATGACGTTTCCGACCACGGAAGAGGAGATCCGCGAGCTTCGGGCGGGGGACGAGGTCACCGTTGACGGCCACATCATCGGCATCCGAGACCGGACGCAGATCCGCATCTTCGACCAGGGCATCGAGCCGCCGATGGACCTGAGGGGCGCCTTCCTGCTGCACACCGCGCCGAACGTCCGCAAGCTTGGCCCGGGCCGCTACGAGAAGCTCTGCATCGGGACGACCACGAGCGCGCGCATGGTTCGCTTCACCGAGGGCCTCGGGTCGAAGTACGGCGTTCGGGCGATCTGCGGCAAGGGCGGCCTGCCCGACGAGGCGATTGAGCCGATGAAGCGGCTCGGGATGGTCTACTTCGCGATCGTCGGCGGTGCGGCCGCGCTCGAGACGACGCAGATCGAGGAGATCGAGGAGGTCGCCTGGGAGGAGCTCATGCCCGAGTGCCTCTGGAAGTTCCGCGTCAAGGACTTCGGTCCGCTGACCGTCGGCATCGACGCGCACGGCAACTCGGTCTTCCACGATGTGCAGGAGCGGGCGAAGAAGAGGCTGGAGCGCATTGTTGCTGGACTCTGAGCCCCGGCGCGGCGGCCTGACCCACGTCATCGACAAGGGGCTCGGGCCGCGGGCCTGGGAGGACGTCCTCGAGACCTCCGGCGTCTACATCGACATCGTCAAGCTCGGCTGGGGTACCGCGTATGTGACGCCGAACCTCAGGGCGAAGCTCGACGTGCTGCGCGGAAAGCCCGTCGTGATCGGCGGCACGTTCTTCGAGGTCGTCATC
>JBBQRN010000051.1:0-12367 GCA_038214705.1 Gaiellales bacterium
GTAACCCTGGCCGTCGAAGCGCTCGTGGTGGTGGCGGATCGCCGGCACGGCGTCGCTCAGGAAGCCCAGGCGGTTGATGATCGACGCGCCTTCCGCTGCATGGCTCGCCATGATCTTCCACTCCTCCGCGGTGAGCGCCGCGGGCTTGAGCAGGATCGCGTCCGGAATGCCGAGCTTGCCGATGTCGTGGAAGAGGGCTGCGTGGCCGAGCAGCTCGAGCTCTGCGTGCGAGAGGCCGAGCTCGCGTCCGATTGCGAGTGCGAGCTGCTGCACCCGCCGCGAATGACCTGCGGTGTACGCATCGCGCGCATCGACCGTCGCCGAAAGCGACTCCATGGCTGCGGTCGAGCGCTCCTTGAGCAGCCTGTTCGCCTGCTCGAGCGACACGTTCTGCGTCTGAATCGTCTCGGCTGCCTCGCGGAGCTTGTGCGCCGAGCGCTGGGTGTGCTTGAGGTAGGCCTCCTGGGTCTTGCGCATCAGGAAGAGCGGCAGCGCGAAGACGACGATCGCCCAGGCGCCGATCGGCTTGTAGGCCTCGTAGATGACGGCGGCGATGAAGCCGTAGACGGCGTAGTGCGGCGCGAGCCAGGCGAACCGCTCGCGCCAGACGCGCATCGGGCTCTCTCTGCCCTCGACACCGACAGCGATCGAGACGAGGCCCATGTTGACGACCATGTAGACGAGGCCGGCGAGCAGGCCCGAGGCCACGAAGATGCCCGTGCCGATCGGGCCGTTCATGTGGAAGGAGAAGATCGCGGCGGCGGCCAGCGAGGCGAGCGACAGGGCACCGACGTTGAAGAGCAGCTGGTGGAAGACCGCCCGGCGGGCGCTCCACTCGACGGCCGACATCGTCAGCGCGAGCGCAAGCGCTGCGCGCGGCCCGACGATCGCCGCGGCGGCGAGGGCGCCGACCGCACTGACCGAGATCGAACCGGTCTCCTCCACCTCGAGCGACAGCACCTGGCCCAGGCCGACGAGCACGATGATCGTCACGAGGCCGACGATGTCCTGCGAATGGCCGAAGACGGCCGAGAGCACGCCTGCGACGGTGCCGAGCAGCCCGACGAGGCCGACGAGCATCGCAAGCCGCTTGGGCACGGCGAAGAAGCGCGGGGCCGGCACGTTGTGCGGCCGTGCGGCCTGACGGCGCTCGACCTCGGGGATCATCTCCGTCGCGGCCGGGAGCGGACGCACGGGGTCGCTCTCCTGCATCGGCAGGGAGACCAGACGCGGGCCACGCTTCTCGGGCTGGGCGAGCAGCGGCTCATCGGAGGCATCGAGGACGCGGTTGCGGCCCTGCAGCTTGGCGCGGTACACAGCGAGGTCGGCCTGGTGGACGAGCTCGTTCATGTCACTGCCGTCGCGCGGGAAGCCGGCGATGCCCATCGAGATCGTCGCTCGGATCGGTTCGCTCGAGGTCTCCACCTCGAAGAGCCGCGCGGCAACCGCGCGACGGATCCGGTCGGCGATCTCATATGCCTGATCCGGCGGGGTTTCCGGCAGCAGGATCGAGAACTCCTCGCCGCCGAAGCGTGCGGGAACGTCGTAGTGGCGCAGTTGCTGCCGGAAGACCTCGGAGATGCCACGGAGCACGGCATCGCCCGCGAGGTGACCGTAGGTGTTGTTGATGTCGCGCAGCAGGTCGAGGTCGACCATGATCAGCGACAGCGGCCGCTGGAACCGCTGGGCACGGCCGAGCTCCTCTTGCATGACGACGGCGAAGTGCCGCGCGTTGTAGAGGCCGGTCTTCGGATCGACGCGTGCCTCGGCCTGCAGCTGCGGGATCGCGAGCGAGCGGTGGATCAGCAATAGCGGCGCGATCGCGAACGGGATCAGCCACGGGTTGAAGTCCCAGAACGCGGCGAACGCGAGCCCGAGGGTCGCGAGGATGAAGTCTGTCGAAAGGCTCTCGAACGAGAAGATGCCGGCCTCGCGGAGCGAGTGGCCCCGGGCGAGCATCATCATCGGTGCCAGCAGCACATGGTTCGCACCGACGGCGACCACGCACGCGAGCAGCCCCGCGGTTGCCCAGCGGACATGATCGTCGGGAATCAGCCCGTTGGCGTCGAGCACGAGCTTCACGACGCCCCATGTCGCGAGGTTGCCGATCGTGTAGTTGCAGATGTTGAAGCTCTGGATGTACCAGGCGTAGCGCTCCTTCAGCCACTCGGGGATATGCATGACGACGCCCATCAGCGCCACCAGCTCAGGCGGCAGGAGGAACGCGGCGGGAATCAGGAACACCCACGAGGTGTGGAACGACGAGTCCTTCGCCGTGCGCACGGTGTACGTGTGGCTCGCGGCGGCGCCGATCGCGAGGACGCCGAAGGTCGCCCACGAGCGGGTGTGCCCGTCGAGCCGAACGAGGAACGGGAGCGCGGCTGCCACGGCGGCGACCGCGATGATCGTCTCGTAGACCGTCGCCGAGATCGGGAGGCCGCCCCGGCGCTCGCCGGTCTCGTCAGGCTCTGTCTCGATCCGGACGTCCCCCGGAATCGCGCTCATTCAGGACTCTCCTCTCGCGCATGCCGCGCGAAGCCGCAGTACTTCACCACAGGGGAAGTTACGGCCGAAGAGGGCACCGGCTCATCCCCCATTCGGGTAAACGACCGGAGGCCCGCTCGCGCGGGCCCCCGGTTTCATACCGTTTCGTCGCTTGCCTTACGGCAGGAGCGAGCTCGGTGCAGGCACCGTCGCCGTGGTATCGACGACCGGAGCCGTGACGACCGGATCCGTGACGGCCGGCGCAGCGTCGAGCTGCGGGTCGACCGGAACATCGACGCTCGGGTCGCTCAGTGCTGCCGCGACCTCCGCAGACGGGGCCGCGACGTCGCTGCTTGCAGCGTCGCCTTCGGCGGCGTCCTCCGAGGACATGTCGGCCCAGGACATATCGGCCCAGGACATATCGCTCCACGACATGTCGCTCCAGGACTGATCGGCCCAGGACATGGTCGCCCAGGACTGGTCGGCCCAGGACATGTCGCTCCAAGACTGGTCAGACCAGGACATGGAGTTCCACGACATGCTCGACTTGGCCGCGCTGGCCCAGCTCATCGCGTCGAACACCGGCACCGAGGTGCCGTCGGCCGCCGTGACGTACTTGTTCAGGCCGGCGTTCGGGTTCGGCGTGATGCTCGAGGTAACAGCACGGCTCGCGGTGATCTCGCCCAGACCTGCGGCCCTCGGGTTCGTGAAGACCTTCCGAGCAGTCCGCATCAGCGCGCCCTTGACCTGGTCGGGCGACCAGTTCGGATGCCGTGCGAGCATCTGTGCCACCGTTCCGGAGACGACCGGAGCGGCGAACGAGGTGCCCGACAGCTGGATCCGGTCGGTGCCGATCATGTTCGACGCCTTCAGGGACGTGATCGTCGAGCCGGGAGCGATCGGCCCCACCATGTACCGCCCAGGCGCAGCCACTTCTGGCTTGTAGAAGCCGTCGTAGGTGTAGCCGTAGGCGGACCAGGAGGGAACGGTGTCGTCCCTCGGCCGTGCAGAGTTGCCGAGATCGACAGCACCGACGGTGATCACGAACGGGTCGTTGCCGGGCGAGTACTTCACGCCGGACGGGCCCGTTTCGAGACCGTAGTTGCCGGCCGCAGCGACCACCACCACGCCGTTGAACCAAAGCTTCTCGACGGCACGGTCGAGCGGGTCACGATAGAAGTTAGTGCCGTAGCTCGAGTGGAGCGAGAAGTTGGCGACGCGGATGTTGTACTGCGCCTTGTTGTCGAGGATCCACTGGCAGGCGTTGATGATGTCCGACGTCTTCGCCTGACCGTTCTTGTCGATCACCTTGATCGACACGATCGGGGCCACCGGATCAGCACCCGTCAGGTCGGCAGAGGCGCCCGCGGCGATACCGGCCACGAAGGTGCCGTGACCACGCTCGTCGTTGAGGGACGAGTTGCCGTCCAGGGTCGACTTGTTGACGCTCGCAACGATGCGGTTGCCGAAGTCGGCACGCGTCTGCACACCGGAGTCGACGATCGCGATCGCGGGAGTCTTACCGCTGTAGAGCGCGAGATCGCCCGCCCACAGCTGGCTGTTGCCGGACTCGTACGGCCAAAGCTGCGTCGAGGCAAGGGCCGCTGCAGCCGTGGAGCCCTGCAGCCGAACCAGTGCATCGGGCGTGACCGTCAGGCCAGGCACCTGCTGGAGCTTGTCGAGCCACTTCGCCGGCACCGACAGAGCGACGCCGCCGACCAGGTCGAGGGACTTCTGGTTGTTGCCCTGGAAGTCGCCGTCCTGGTTGTTCTTCTTCGCGAGCTTGGCGAGCCACTTGACCGCATTGTCTGCGCCCGAGCTTCCGCCTGCACTCTGAATGATGACGTTGACACGGTCGTTGGGGTTCGACTTGGCCTTGTCGAGCAGGCCCTTCGCAACCCAGGTCTTCCCGTCCGGCGCGTTCGCCGGTCCGCCGGAGGGCGCCGGATCGGTTGGCGCGATCGTCGGAACGGGAGTGACAGCGGGACCCGAGCCCTTGCCCGGCGATGCTGTTGCAGCGAGCGGCGCCGCAAGCGCGACGACCATCGTTGCAACGAGCATGCCGCGGCCGCCCTTACCCCAGAGAACACTGGAGCGGTCACCGCCACGACCGCCGGTCCCCCACAGGGCGCTGTTGCGCTCCGTGTTGGCCCCGCGTTCGTTCAACTGAGACATTCACTCTCCTTTTCGCGCCGAAGCGCTGCCGCAGAACACATTCAAAGGGCGTCCCACATGCCGCAGGGATACACCCGACTAGGCGGAACCTACGTCCGAAACGGGTTGCGTCCCTCCCCCCGATGGGTGACGACATTCCAAGTTCACTCTTTCGAGGGACAGCCGGATACCGTGTCCCGCGTGCGCCCCGAAATCGCCCTCTCCGTCGAGTCGGCCGCTCTGCGCGTCGCCGGCAGCCTGTCGCGCCTCGCCGGGCGCGGCGGCGGGACGACGCTGCCCGGGAAGCTGCTCTGGAAGCTCGATCCAGGCGCAATCGACGCGCTCGCGCGCAGGCTGCCGCAGGGCTCGGTCCTCGTCTCCGCAACGAACGGTAAGACGACGACGAGCGCAATGCTCGCGGAGATCCTGCGACCCAGCTGGCGCATCGCGCACAACAGCTCGGGTGCCAACCTCGTCTCCGGTGTCGCCTCCACCCTCCTCCACGCCGACGGGGCGGAGCTCGGCCTCTTCGAGGTGGACGAGGCGGCGCTGCCCGAGGTGGCACGCCGGCTGCGGCCGAGGGCCGTCCTGCTCGGCAACCTCTTTCGCGACCAGCTCGACCGCTACGGCGAGCTCGAGACGCTCGCCGCCCGGTGGCGGGACGCGGTTGCGACGCTCGACGGCACGCAGCTGGTCGTGAACGGCGATGACCCGCAGGTCGGCGACCTCGCACGCGTCCATGGCGGCGCCCGGGTCTTCGGGCTGGACGACCCGCGGCGCGCCCGGCCGGCGCTTCAGCACGCGGCGGACTCGAAGTACTGCCTGCGCTGCGGGACGCCCTATGAGTACGCCGCCGCCTATGTGGGCCATCTCGGCGATTACCGTTGCCCGAACTGCGGCCACTCCCGGCCACCGCTCGACGTCGCCGGGAAGAACATCGAGCTCCAGGGCCTCGACGGGGCGTCATTCACCTTGAGTGCAGCCGAGGGCGAGACCCAGGTCCAGCTCGCGCTCCCGGGGCTCTACAACGTCTACAACGCCGTCGGTGCGGCGGCGCTCGCGCTGACGCTGGGCGTGCCGATCGCCGACGTCGCAGCGGGCCTCGAGCGGTTCTCGGCCGCGTTCGGGCGCTTCGAGCGGATCACGATCGGCGAACGCGTGCTCCTGATGCTGCTGATCAAGAACCCCGCGGGAGCGAACGAGGCGGTGCGCACGCTCGTCGAAGGCAAGGCGCCCCGCATCGCCGTGATCGCCCTCAACGACGAGATCGCGGACGGCCGGGACGTCTCCTGGATCTGGGACGTCGACTTCGAGCCACTCGTCCCCGGGCTCGACCGGCTCGTCGCCACCGGCTCGCGCGCGGCCGAGCTCGCGCTCCGCTTCGCCTACGGGGGTCTGCCCCGCGACCGCATCGAGGTCGTGCCGTCCCTGGGCGACGCCCTCGACCGCGGTCTGGAGCTCACGCCGACGGGTGGCGAGCTGACCCTCCTTCCCACCTACACGGCAATGCTCGCCCTGCGGAAGATCGTCGTCGACCGCGGTTACGCCGAGAACTACTGGGAGAGCGCGGCGTGAAGATCAGGGTCGGTCATCTCTATCCGGACTACCTGAACATCTACGCGGACCGCGGCAACATCGCCGTGCTGGCCGAGCGCGCACGAGCACGAGGGCACGAGCTCGACGTGCGCGCGATCGGAATGCGCGACGACGTGAGGCGCGGCGAGACCGACCTCTTCTATGTCGGCGGCGGCCAGGACCGCGAGCAGGCGCTTGTCGCACGCGACCTGACGGGGAAGGCGGACGCGCTGCGCGAATCGGTAGAGCAGGGCGCGGCGTTCCTCGCGGTTTGCGGTGGCTACCAGCTGCTTGGCCGTTACTACAAGGACGTCTCCGGCGAGGAGCTGCCGGGGATCGGCCTTCTGCCCCTGCACACGGTCGCGGGCCAGACGCGGATGATCGGCGACGTGCTCCTCGACTGCGGCTGGGCGGGCCGGACGCTTGCGGGGTTCGAGAACCACGCGGGCCGCACCATTCTCGACGGGGGCGCCGAGCCGCTCGGACGGGTCGTGGCCGGCTTCGGCAACGACGGCACTTCCGGCTATGAGGGCGCCCGCTACAAGCGGGTCTACGGGACGTACCTCCACGGTCCACTGCTCCCGCGCAACCCGTGGTTCGCCGACCACCTCCTCGCGGAAGCACTGGCGCATGCGGGCGGCTCGACCGAGCTCTCGGCGCTTCCGGACGAGCTGGAAAAGCAAGCCCACGACGTCTCCGCTGCGCGCGCACGAGCTCGTGGCGGCCGGACCTGAGCCGCGTTGATCTGAACCCCCGATGAGTTTGGCTGCCGACCGCCGTCTGTAGGACAATCGATCGTCGTCGCCAGAGGAGGGCTCATGTCAAAGACCGTGCTCGCAGTTGGAACGCGCAAGGGATGCTTCGTGCTCGAGGCCGACGAGAGTCGCCGCTCGTGGTCTGTGCGCGGCCCCCTCTGTGAAGGATGGCCCATCTACCACGCCGTCTTCGACCAGTTCGACGGGACGATCTACGCGGCGGCTGCGAGCGAGTGGCATGGCTCGGCGATCTGGCGGTCGACCGACCTCGGCGAGACCTGGACGCACTCCAGCGAAGGACTCGCCTACCCCGATGGCGGGAAGAAGCTGTCGAAGGTCTCGACGCTCTCGGTCGCGCACGGCCGTGTGCGCGCGGGCGTCGAGGCTCCCGGGATCTTCGAGAGCCGCGACCGCGGCGACACCTGGTCGCTGCTCTCGAACCTCGAGGGCCAGCCCGGCAGCGAGCTCTGGGACGACCCCGCGAACCAGCCCCCGGGCCACCTCGGGATCTCCGGGCTGACGGCCGACCCGGACGATGCCGAGCGCTTCTGGGCGATCGTCCAGGGCATGGGCATGTTCGAGACGACCGACGGCGGCTCTTCATGGACGCCGCGCAACCGCGGCCTGCGCGCCGACTGGCCGCGCGAACACGAGGAGGTCGGGTTCTGCGTGCACAAGGTCGTGCGCTCGCGGACCGACGGCAACCGCATGTACCAGCAGAACCATGTCGGCATGCACCGCAGCGACGACGCCGGCATCAGCTGGACCGAGATCACCGAGGGGCTCCCCACCGAGTTCGGGTTCGCGGCCGCCGTCCATCCGCACGACCGCGACACGTTCTTCGTGATCCCGCTCGATCCGGGCCACGGCCGGGTGATGCCGGACGGCAAGGCTGCGGTCTGGCGCACCCAGGATGCGGGCTCCAGTTGGCAGCGCTCCGACCGTGGGCTCCCGCAGCAGGACGCGCATCTCGGGGTGCTGCGCCAGGGCATGGCCGCCGACACCTACGACGTGCCGGGCTACTACTTCGGGACGAGCACGGGTCAGATCTTCGCGAGCGCCGACGACGGCGAATCGTGGGCCGAGATCGCCAGCTATCTCCCCGCGATCTCCTCGGTGGACGTCGCGATCGTCGACTGACCATGGCCGACCTGCACCTGCCGATGACCGTGTTGCCGCTGTTCGCCGGCCTGCCGCGCCGCCTCGATGTCGAGGCGGCGACGGTCGTCGCCGCGATCGACGAGCTCGATGCGCAGTGGCCCGGCTTGCGCGACCGGTTGTGCGAGGCCGGCCCGGCGATTCGTCCACACATCCACGTGTACGTCGACGGCACGCGCGCGCAGCTCGACACGCCGCTCGCGGACCGCTCGCGGGTCGACGTGATCGCCGCGATCAGCGGCGGCTAAAATCGAACCAGGTTCGGTGGAGGTGTCTGACACCTCGACGTGCTCCAACGCGTCGCAGCGCTCCACAGAGGTGTCAGACACCAGTGCGCTCCGCGGCGATCAGACGGTGTCCGCCTGCTTCTCCATCAGCTTGCCCTCGCGGATCACACGCTCCATGTCCTTGGACTGCTCGCGATACCAGCTGCCGTCCTCGAATTGGATCGCCGGATACAGCGCCTGCCCCGTCCCTTCGATGACCGCCGTGCGTGACTTGCGGGCCGGCCACGGGCCTTTCACCACCTCGTATTCGATCCCCTGGTCGTCGAGCGCCTTCTGCACCTTCCAGCACGGATGGCTCTTCACCTTGGCCCACATGGTCGGGCAGCGATGGAGCTTTACGGGCATGACGTTCCTTTCTTCGGTGACAACCCCGCCCCGATCATGTCACCGCGCCCAGAGTGCACCCAGGTACACGGCGGGATCGCCGGGCTCCCAGCGCGAGAGGAAGCGCTTGATCGGTGGGTGCACGACGATATCGCCGAGCTCCTCGTTCGAGAACAGCCGGGCGCCCTTGATCGCGGCGTCCTTCGTCTCGACGTCTTCGAGCGACCGGTGCGAGAGATCCGCCGCGAAGATGATGTGCACGACGTGCTTGCGTGTGAGCAGTGACTTCGGCGCGATCGAGTCACAGATCGCCACCGGCCCCTCGAACTGGACGTCGGCCTCCACACCGAGCTCTTCGCGCAGCTCACGCCGCAGCGCCTCGATCAGCGACTCACCGCCATCGACGCCGCCGCCGGGCAGCAGCCAGTACTCCTTGCCGGGCTTCTCCTGCCGGCAGAGGAGAACGCGGCCCTGCCACCTGATCATGGCGCTGACACGGATGCGCGGTTCCATCAGTGGGCCGACGAGCCGAAGCCGCGGTCGCCGCGCTCACTGTCCGGCAGCTCTTCTACCTCGATGAGCTCGAGCGCGGGCACCGGGAGGATCACGAGCTGCGCGATGCGCATGCCCGCCTCGACGACGAACGGCTCGTGCATGTCGGTGTTGACGAGGTTGACCAGCAGCTCGCCGCGGTAGCCGGAGTCGACGAGCCCGGGTGTGTTGACGATCGAGATGCCGTGCTTCGCAGCCAGGCCGGACCGCGGCTGTACGAACCCGGCATAGCCCTCCGGGATTGCGACGGCGAGGCCGGTCGGCACGAGCGAGCGCTCGCCAGGTGCGAGCTCGACACGCTCGCACGAGGAGAGGTCGAGCCCCGCGTCACCGCTGTAGGCGCGCGCCGGCACCACGGCCTCGGGCCGCAGCTTCTTCAGTGCCAGCTGGATCAGGCCGACTCCCGGTGGGTATCCGACGACTCGGCGATCAGGTACGGGGCAAACCGCGGCAATTCCCGGCGCGGCAGGCGTGCGATCAGGAGCACGCCGTCGGGCGTGTCCTCACGCTCCTCGATCGGCGTCCCGAGCGCGTACAGCTCGGAAAGCTTTCCACCGTCCTCGTACGGGACGAGCATGCGGACCCGCTCCCAACGGGCGTCGAAGCTGTGCGCGATCTCCGCGCGCAGCTCGTCCAGGCCCTCACCGGTGACCGCAGAGACCTGCGGCGCCTGTGGGAAGCGGTTCGCCAGGCGACGGCGCGCGAGCGGATCGAGCCGGTCGATCTTGTTCAGCACGATCAGCTTCGGCAGATCGGCGGCGCCGATCTCGTGGAGGATGTCGTCGACCGCCTCGCGCTGGCTGTCCTGCTCGTCGTCTACTGCGGAGGCATCGACGACGTGCAGGACGAGATCGGCGGTCAGCGTCTCCTCGAGCGTGGACGCGAAGCCCTCGACGAGCTGCGTCGGCAGGCGGCGGATGAATCCGACCGTGTCGGTGACGAGGTAGCGGCGCCCGTCGTGCTCGAACCCGCGTGTCGTCGGATCGAGCGTGTGGAAGAGCTGGTTCTCGACCGAGACGTCCGAGCCGGTGAGCGCGTTCAGGAGCGTCGACTTGCCGACGTTCGTGTACCCGGCGAGTGCGATCGACGGCGTCTCGCTGCGCGTGCGCTCCTTGCGCCGCGTCGTGCGCTGCTTCTGGAGGTCCTTCAAACGGCGCCGCAGCTGATTGATGCGATTGCGCGCCATGCGCCGGTCGCTCTCGAGCTGCGACTCGCCCGGGCCTCGCGTGCCGACGCCGCCGCCGAGGCGCTCGAGGTGCTGCCACATCCCGCGCATGCGCGGCAGGTTGTAGTCGAGCTGCGCAAGCTCGACCTGCAGCTTCCCCTCGGCGGTCGTCGCGTGCTGCGCGAAGATATCGAGAATCAGTTGCGTGCGGTCGACGACGCGTGTGCCGAGCGCGTTCTCGAGGTAGCGCTGCTGGGCCGGGTCGAGCTCGCCGTCGACGATCACGCTCTCCGCATCGGATTCCTTGAAGCGCTCCTTCAACTCCTCGAGCTTGCCCTTGCCGACGTAGGTGCGCTGCGCGGGACGGGCCCGATGCTGTACGACGGCGCCCACGGGCTCGACGCCGGCGGTCCGCGCCAGCTCTCTGATCTCGGCAAGCTCCTCCTCGGCATCCGCACCCTGAGCCAGTACCGCGAGGACGAACCCACGCTCGGGCTCCGGTGTACGTGGAATCATCGTCTCAATTATGGCACTCGCCCAGCGCACCCTCGATCTCGTGAACATCCCGTCCGAGTCCCGGAGCGAACAAGGCGTCCACGACTACGTGGACGCCTGTGTGCCGCTCGACACGGCCTTCTCGGACGGCGAGTCGCTGCTCTACGCCAAGCGCTCAGGAAAGCCGCTGGTACTCCTGGCGGGCCATACGGACACCGTTCCTGCCCAGGGGAACCTCCCGGGCCGGATCGAGGACGGCGCCGTGGTCGGTCTCGGGGCGAGCGACATGAAGGGCGGCCTGGCCGTGATGATCGAGCTCGGGCGCTGGGCGGCCGAGACCGAGCTCGCCTATGACTTGGCGCTTCTCTTCTTTCCGCGCGAGGAGCTCGGGCCGGCGGAGAACCCCCTTCCCAGCGTGTTCGCACACTCCGGAATCGTCGACGAGGCGCAGCTCGTGATCTGTCTCGAGCCGACCGACAACACACTGCAGCTCGGCTGCCTCGGCAACCTGAACGCTCGTGCCGTGTTCGAAGGCGTGTCTGCACACTCCGCGCGCCCCTGGCTCGGCGTGAATGCGATCCGGCTCGCCGCCGACGGGCTGCGACCTGTGTTGGAGGCCGAGCCACGCGACGCAGAAATCGAGGGCCTCGTGTTCCGCGAGGTGATCTCCGTCACGCAACTCCACGCCGGCATCGCCTCCAACGTGATTCCCGCTCACGCGGAGGCGACGATCAACTTCCGGTACGCGCCGGACCGCACGCCGGAATCGGCCGTGAATCGCGTGCGCGAACTCGTCGGCAGTGACGTCGAGATCCTCTCGAACTCGCCTCCCGCGCACGTCGCGCTCCACTCGCCTCTCGTCGACCGGCTGCGCGCGGTCGGCGGCTTCGAGGTGCAGCCGAAGCAAGCCTGGACGAACGTGGCCGACTTCGCGGCGCGTGGTCTCGATGCCGTCAACCTCGGCCCCGGCGGCACGCGCTACGCCCATGCCGTGGACGAGCGCGTCATGGTCGCGGAGCTCGAGCGGACCTTCGATGCGCTCCAGCAGTTCTTGGCGGGGTAGCGTTCGCACCATGCAGCTATCCCCCGTGCTCGCCGAGCTCGCGCAGTATCCGTTCGCCCGCCTCGACGACTGGAAGGCCGAGGCAACCGGCCGCGGCATCGACCTGATCGATTTCGGCATGGGCGACCCGCGTGAGGTGACGCCGCAGTTCATCCGCGACGCGCTGGTCGCCGCGATCGAGCCGGTGTCGTCGTACCCGCGCGCGACCGGCCTTCCCGAGCTCCGGCAGGCGATCGCCGGGTGGATCGACCGGCGCTTCGGTATCAACGTCGATCCTGCGACCGACGTGATCCCGACCCTCGGCTCGAAGGAGGCGATCTTCTCGTTCGCGCAGGTCGTCCTCGACCCGGGAAAC
>JBBQRN010000052.1:0-12224 GCA_038214705.1 Gaiellales bacterium
GACCTGCTCGCCCATGATCAGCTCCGCGAGGTCGCCCTCTGGGCTGCCGTACTCGGCCTGCACGTCAGCGAGCCCGATATCCTCGACGATCTTCACCTTGCCCCCTTGGCAAGTCGCTGAGGCAACTGGCGAGCGTCCGCGCTTATGCAGGCGGCGGCAAACTCTGCGTTCTTGGCGCAGCAGCGGGTGAGTGTCGCAATGAAGCCGCGTTCGCTGGGGGTTAAAGGCCGGCGGGCGAGCCGCGCGATGCAGAGGCCGCGTTCGATCTTCGGCTTCCCGGCGAGGCGGAAGCTCGCAAGCTCACCGCGCTCGATCTCCTCGGCAACGGCGTACCTGGAGAGGAAGGCGACCCCGAGCCCCTCGCGGGCGGCACGCTTGATCGCCTCGCTCGAGTCCAACTCCCAGACCCGTGCCGGGCCCGTGCCGAGCTCGCGGAGCATGCGATCGGCAACCTGGCGTGTGCTCGAGCTGGCCTCGCGAACAAGCAGCGTCTGCTCGGCGAGGGCGGCCTGCCTGAGCTTGCCGTCGCGGATCGGGAGCAAGCCGGGTCGGGCGATGCCGACGATTTCGTCGGCGAGGAAGGGCGTCAGCTCGATTCGATCGTCGACCTGGGTCTCCCCGACCAGGGCAAGTTGGACGCGTCCGGCCAACAGCCGCTCGATCATCTCCCCGGTCGAGGTGATCTCCACTTCGATGACGACGTTCGGGTGGTCGCGCCTGAAGCAGCCGAGGGTGTCGGGCAGGAGGTAGACGCCCGGTGTCGTCGAGGCTCCGATGTGGATCGTGCCGGCTTCGAGACCTGCGAGCGCGCTCAGCTCCTCTTCACCCGCAGCCAGTGCAGCCAGCGCTTCGCGTGCGCGAGCCGTGAGGAGGCGGCCCGCCTCGGTGAGTCGGCTTCCGCGCCCGTTTCGCTCGACTAGCCGCTGACCCGCGGCGGCCTCGAGCAGGCGCAGGTGCTCGCTAGCGGTCGGTTGACCGATTCCGACCGCCCTGGCCGCCGCTGAGAGACTCCCGCCCCGCTCGAGCTCGACCAGCAGGCGCAGGCGCGTCGAGTCCCAGAGGAGCCCTAGCGAGGTATCGGCCACGTCGATGGACAGTATCGGAACATTCGCCTTGCCCCATGGTATGCGGCGGCGTAGCGTTTGCCAGGCGATGGTCTTCCGGCCCTTCCTGTTCGCCCCGACAGCCTGCGCCAGCTACCTCTTCGGCTGCCTGACGCATGCCCAACTCGCTCTTGTCGACCCGCATACGGACCTTGTTGACCATTACCTAGAATAGGCAGAGCGCCTCGGTGCCCCGATCGGCGCCGTCTTCGAGACCCATATTCAGGCAGACCACGTGTCGGGACTGCCGGCGCTGGTCGAGGCGAGCGGGTCGACGGCCTACCTTCCCGCGGGGGCGGAGGTTGACTTCGACCATGTGGAACTTGGAGACGGCGACGTCGTCGAGCTCGGAAACACGCTCGTCCGTACAGTCGCGACCCCCGGTCACGCTCCCGCGCACAGCGCCTACGTCGTCAGCGACAGGCGACGCGGCACCGACGACCCATGGCTTGTCTTCACCGGCGACTCACTGCTCGTCGGAGACGTGGGCCGCCCGGACCTGCACGCCGGCGGAAAGCCTGAGCCGGCGGCCAGAGAGCTCTATCGCTCCCTGCAGACTCTGCTCGAACTACCCGACCAGGTGCTCGTCTATCCGAGCCACTACGGAGGCTCGGTCTGCGGGCGCGGCCTTTCCGGAAATCCGTTCTCGAGTATCGGTTTCGAGCGACGCCACAACGCGGCGCTCACCAACGGCGACGAGGCAAGCTTCGCGAGCGCTCTACTCACTGATCTGCCTCCGGCACCTGCCGACCAGGAAGCGATCGTCGCGGCTAACCGACGCGGAAGGGCACCGACGAGGGCGTGAGCCCCGAGGCGGCTCGGCTCGGGCTTCGGGCGAACGCCGCTCAGTTCTCGCTGCTCGTCGGCCTGAACGCCTTTGTCGGCGCGATGGTCGGCCTCGAACGGAGCGTTCTGCCCCTCATCGGCGAGCGCGACTTCGGGCTCGAATCCAAGGGGGCGATCCTCTCCTTCGTCGTCGCCTTTGGAATCGCGAAGGCGCTCGCCAACCTGGCCGCGGGCGGACTCGCCGATCGGGTCGGGCGCAAGCGCCTGCTCGTGCTCGGCTGGATGATGGCGCTACCCGTCCCTGTTCTGATTGCGCTCGCGCCCAATTGGGGCTGGATCGTGGCAGCCAACCTGCTCCTGGGCGCAAACCAGGGTCTCGCCTGGTCGATGACCGTGGTCATGAAGATCGATCTCGTCGGGCCCGTCCGGCGGGGGCTCGCCCTCGGCCTGAACGAGTCGGCCGGCTACCTGGGTGTCGCAACCGCCGCCTTCGCAACCGGAGCGCTCGCCGCGAGCTTCGCCCCACGCACGCTCGTCTGGGTTGGTGCGGCCGCAATCGCAGCACTCGGCACGGCGATCTCGGTTTTCTTCGTTCGCGACACGGGTGCACACGTCGCGCGCGAGCAGCTTGCACACGGGCAAGCGGAGAGTCAGACGTTGCGCGCCGCCTTCGCGCGCGCGACCGTCCGTGAGCCGATGCTCCGCGCCTGCTCGCAGGCCGGCCTCGTCAACAACCTGAACGACGCGCTCGCCTGGGGCCTCACGCCCCTCTACCTCGCCGCCGCGGGTGCGAGCAGCCGGCAGATCGGCGCTGTTGCCGCCGTGTACCCGGCAGTCTGGGGGGTGGGGCAGCTCGGGACCGGGTGGCTCTCCGACCATGTCGGTCGCAAGCCGTTGATTGCCGCCGGGATGCTCACCCAAGGAGTTGCGCTCGCCCTTCTCGTCGCAGGCGACGGCGACTTCCTCCCGGCACTGCTCGCCGCGATTCTGCTCGGCATCGGCACGGCGATGGTCTACCCGACCCTGATTGCAGCGGTCTCGGACGCCGTCGAGCCACGGGACCGAGCCCAGGCCGTCGGGATCTATCGCTTCTGGCGCGACATGGGTTTCGTCGTCGGCGGGCTGACCGCGGGTATCGTCGCCGACCTCGCCGGCACGGGCGGCGCGATCGCCCTCGTCGCGGGCTTCACCGCTGCGAGCGGCATCTGGGTCGCAGGAACCCGGTGGCACGGACAGCCGCCGGTCACCCCCGGCGGGTAGACGGATCGCGGCGGGAGGCACATACTCATGGCGTGAACACCGGGACCGGGAGCCCCAGCCTCGATCACCTGCTTGCCGCAGCGAGCGCACGGATCACGCGGTATACGCCGGACGAGGCATATTCCGCAACCGGTGCGGGCGTCATCCTGATCGACATCCGGTCGGATGAGAATCGACGCCGGGAAGGCATCGTTCCCGGGTCACTCCATATTCCTCGCACCGTGCTCGAATGGCGTACGGCACCGGGTAGCGACGTCAGGAATCCTCACCTCGGCCACCTCGACGACCCCGTGATCCTGATCTGCGACCACGGCTGCTCGACGATCCTCGCTGCGGCAACGCTCACAGAGCTCGGCTACGTCGATGCCGGGGACGTGATCGGCGGTTTCGAGGCGTGGCGCGAGAGCGGCCTTCCCACGGCTCCGGCACCGTTGCCTGGTATGGCTCCTCTGGATTCCTGACGCGATTGCGGCTCGGGGCCAACGTAGTCCCAACGTTCAGTGGTGCCGGCAGTGGTCAGCCGGCTCTGGCGGCGGCACGTCGAGGGCCGGGTTGTAGTCGAAGAACCCCACCGGCCTCAGCTGGAAGCCACACCGAGCGACGGGCATCACGGGCCAGTCCTCGAGCCTCGCGAAGTGATGCGCCCCGAAGACGTACCAGAGCACGACGTCCTCGTCGACGAGGCTGCGATCCGCGCTCGTCCAGCGAGGCAGGCCGTCTCCGCCGACCGCCTGGTTCGGATACTCGCCGGCCGGGTAGCGCTCATCCCGGTGATAACGGGTCACCCACACGTGGTGGTCGAGGAAGCGGGCTCGCTCGCGCACCGTCGAATCGGGCTGCTGCATCGGCAGCACGTTGTCACCGGGAACGAGCTCGTAGGCCACCGGATCGCCGATCCTGTTCAAGCGGGCACGGTTCTCGACCCTGAATCGGCGCGCGGTCTCGGGAGAGATCGCGCGCCGCGCCTGCGACTCGCGCTCGTAGGTGAGTCGCTCGGGACGGAACGCGATTCCGTCCGGGTTGCCCGCTCCCCACGGCTCGACGACCGCCTCGGTGTCGAAGGCGACGTTCGTAGTGCCGTCGACGTCGAGGTCGAGGCGCGCGCAGAAGAAGTGCTGATGGTGGCTCGTGACGATGCCCTCGCCGAGCGGCAGAGAGTAGGGAGACCGCTCGTCCGAGATCGAGCCGGCGGTGTGCAGGATGCCCGTCAGCTTGCCCTCGAACTCGATCGATGCGTCCTGGTGGAAGTACCAGAAGAACCCGTACTCGTAGTTTCCTACCGTGGCGATGGAGGAGATGACGAGGCGCCGTGAGCGGGCGCGGTCAACGCGCCCGGAGTGATCGTCGGTGTGCTTCCAGAGCAGGTTGTCGTCCTCCTCGTGAATGCAGATCGCGTTCGAGATCGTCAGCGGCTCACCGTCCCAGGCGTTCGTGACGCCGTCGAGGTAGGCGATCTCGCCGAGGCAGTCGCAGCCGAGCCGGAGTGAGTTCGTCAGCGGACCGAGGCCGTACTCACCGATGTCGAAGACGTTCTTGAAGTGGGTGGTCGGCCCGGGGTCGCCGTACGGGATCACGAGCTCGGCGATCGAGGCCCGGTGGCAGATCGAGCGTCGCTCTCCCGCATCGGTGTAGCCGATGTCGTGGAGCGTGAGGCCCTCCCGGGGGTGGAAGCTGATCCGGAGATCCCACTTCTGCCAGGCCAGGTGATGGCCGTCGAGCGTGAAGCTCGGGCCCTCCGGCTGCGTGATCTCGATCGGACGCAGGTCGGTGCGATAGGGCCGGCCGCCGCCGTCGATGTAGCCGGCGCCCTCTCCGCTCGGCGGGCGCGTGCCGGGAGAGGCGTCGTCGATCCGGACGACTCGTTTCTCGAACAGGTCGACGACGGCGATCAGCCCGCAGACCGGTCGCGAGTAGACGTTGTCAGCCTCACCCTCTGCCCGTACCCAGGTGATCGCGCGGGCCATGCGTGCTGAGCCGGGCTCGAAGGTGCCCGTCGCCCACGGCTCGACGTGCACCGAAGCTGGGTCGATCCCTCGGGTCCGAAGCGCCGCCACGTAGCCGGGATCCTGGCGCACGATCTCGACCACCGAGGCGAACTCGTCGCCGTGGATTGCCGGCTGAACACCCGCCGGAAGGTCGGCGGCCGAGATGATCTCGTTACGATCGAGCGAGACGACGACCTCCACTCCGCAGTGGCGCCCGTAGTCGATCAGCACGCAGAACGCCTCTCGTGGCAGGGGCGTTCCCGAAGCCTTCCAGGCCAGGTAGTCACCCTTCGCGGGCTCGCGCGCCTCCACCGAGACGATCGCGACGTGCTCGGAGAGGCTGGGGGCCGTCCGGGCCACCCGCACGGCGCGGACGATCTCGTCCGCAGAGATGGGATCGAGGGGATGCGGGGTACCGCTGTCACTCATCGCCGGGAACTCCATATCGGGGGGCCTGGCCCGGGTCGAGCGCGCGTCGCACGTAGTCGTCCGCCTGTGGTCTCCAGAGTCTCCAGAGCACGTTGAGCTCGCCGACGGGGTCGCCGTCCGTCCAGTCGACCCGGAGGTCGGTGACCGGCCAGGTCACGGCGTCCACCACGATCACCCCCGCGGAGCGCACCGGGCCTTCCTCACCGCCGGCGGCGAGCCCGGCCCGGAGGGCGGCGACCAGGCGGTCACCGAGGTGCGACTCGGGTTCGAGCGCGAACGCCTCCGCCATCGCTGCTGGGACACCGACATCCGCCAGGAGGTTGCCGGCGGCGGCGCACCCGGGTGCCGTCTGCGTTGCGTGGCGTCCCAGCGTCTGCGAGCCCGAGAACGCGGCAGAGCCACCAGTTGCATCGACCACTGTCAGCTGGCGGTACTCGGCATGCGCGGCCGCGGCGACCACGGCGGCCATTGCTTCTTCCGCCGAGTCACCCGCGGCGACCCGGTCGAGCAGCCTGCTCCCGAGCAACGGATCGGTGATGTTCTGCGTTCCGGCAGCGCCGACGCCAGCACGCGCCCAGGCGCAGCGTGCGGCAACCGCGGGGCTCGAGGAGGAGACGACGACCCCGAGCATGCCGGTGCGCTCACAGCAGCCGACGAGCGAGAACGTCACGGGATGACCGCGACGATCGTCACCTCGACGACCCACTCGGGTCGCGCGAGAGCCTGGACGACGAGCCCGGTGAAGACCGGATGCACGCCTTGCAGCCGTTCGCCGAGTACGCCGTAGACGGCCTCGCGATACCGGATGTCGGTGAGGTAGACATGGGCCGAGACGACGTGCTCGAGCTCAGCGCCGCACTCGGCGAGCAGAAGCTCGATGTTGTCCATCACCTTGCGTGCCTGCCCGTCCGGGTCGCCGACCGCGACGTTCTCTCTCGTCTCGAGGTCCTGCGCGACCTGGCCGCGCAGGTAGACCGTGTTCCCGGCGATCACCGCCTGGCTGAGGTCGTTGCCGAGCCGTTGCTCGGGGTATGTGTCTCGCGTGTTGAACGGTCGCACGCGGACGTGCCCGCCGACCACTGTCCGATCGTCAGAGCTCATTCGACGCTCCCGACAGGCTCCTCGAGGCCCGCGAACGTGCGAACCAGGTCGGCCGGCCCACTGAAGTCGTAGTTGTTGTACACGGCGAGCAGGTGCGAGAAGGCCGGTGACTGGGCGAAGAGCTGGAAGGTGAGCCGGTGCCCGGCGTAGTCGGAGTTCAGCAGGTCGCGGGCGAAGGCGAACAGCCTGCGCCGGTCGTCGGCTCCGAAGCGCCCGATGCGGTAGTACTTCTGCAGCCACTCGCCCGAACCGTCCGCCGCGAACGACGCCGCGGACGGAGTGACGCAGAGCTGGCCGCCGCAGAGGTCGCGGGCGAGGTGCATCATCGCGGGGAGCTGCGAGCAGGCGAGCACCCGGCCGGTGTAGAGGAGCGACTGGTTCGGCATCAGGAGGCCGCCGGGGCTCACCTCGGCAAGCTCGATCGCCGCGGTCAGATGGGCGTTGATCCCCTCGCGGTAGACGACGAGCTCCGCGAGCTTCTCGCGCACGCCCTGGTGCATCTTCACCCCGGTCTGCTGGGCGTTCGTGTAGGCCACGCCGACGAGCAGATCGGCGAAGCGCAGGTGGCGCTGGACGAACGGGAACATGCTGTAGCGGTGCAGCGTCGCGCGGATGAAGGCGGCGGCGCGGGTGTGGCGGTAGAAGAACACGTTCTCCCACGGGATCTCGACATCGTCGAACACGATCATCGTGTCGACCTCGTCGAAACGGCCCGAGAGCGGGTAGTCCTCGAGAGGGAGACGATTCCCGAAGGACGAGCGGCAGATGTGCTTGATCCCGGGCGCGCCCATGTCGGCGATGAAGCCGACCGCATAGTCCGATAGCTCGTCGGTGCCCCAGTCGCCGATCGTGGGCTTCACGAACGCCTGGTTCGAATAGGCGGCGGCAGTCTCGAACTTGGCGCCACGAACGACGATCCCGTTGTCGGTCTCACCGACGGTGTGGAGCAGCACGTCGGGATCCTGGTCCTGGGGGCGGAGGGAACGGTCGCCCTTCGGGTCCGTGTTCGCCGAGACGTGGAAGGGGTCTGCGACGGCTGCGTGGCGCACGTGATGGCGGATGTGCTCCGAGAAGACCGGGTCGATCTCGTTGAGGACATCCTGGCCGTCGTAGAGCGACCACATCTCGCCGACCGTCTCGTCGCCGACCCGGGTGACGATGCCGCCGATGTCGTCGAGGACGGTCTCGACGGCGAGGCGCTTCGCTTGCCAGTCCTCCTTCGTCAGCGGGAGCTTCGAGCCCGTTGGACAGAGCTCGCCCGTCTCGACGTCGACGTACGCCATCGCCTCGCTCGTCTCGGGCTCGTGGGCGAGGTCGTAGATCCGCGCGCGTACGTCGACGAGCGGCTTGAACGACGGATGGGTCGTGACATCCTCGACGCGTTCGCCGTCGATCCATATCTCACGTCCGTCTCGAATCGACTCGCGATACTCGTCGCCGGTCCTGATCATCCCGTCTCCTCCACTCGGGTTGCCCGCACGATGACAGGTTCGTCCGCACCGAGAGTCACGAGCAATGTTCGCAGCACGGCCTCGAGCTGGGCACGCCCCTGCTCGAGCGACGCAATCTCGATCCGCTCGCCGAGCGAGTGCATGTCGTGACCGCGTGCACAGCCGATCGAGAGCGCGGGGATTCCGTAGGCGCAGGCGGCGTTCGCGTCGGTCGAACCGTCGCCGAGCAGGTCGGGCAGGCCGAGCCTCGCCCGCACCTTGCGGACGGCGGCGAGCAGCGGGTGCGACCGGTCGAGCCGGCCGGGCGGGCGGCGCCCGAGCAGCTCGATCTCGAGCGTCAACGGCTGCTCGACATGACAGCCTCCGAGTCGCTCCTCGAAGGCGTCGAGAGCTCCCGAGTCGAGCGAGCGTGCCTCCGCGATCGCGTGTGCTCCGGCGGCGATGGCATTGACGGCTTCACCGCCGGAGATCGTCCCGACGTTCACCGCAGGGTCGGCCCCGGCTTCGGCGAGCAGTGACGCGAGCAGCTCGACGAGCGCGTGAACGGCGCTCGGGCGACCTCGATCCCACCACGAATGTCCTCCGGGGCCGCTGACCTGGATCCGCGCACGTGTCGATCCGACCGCGTCCACGCGGACGAGCTCGAGCCCGTGCCCCTCGAGCGCGATCACCGTCTCCGGCTCGAGCTCGGCGCACGCATGGAGCGCTCCGCGCAGGTTGCCGAGCCCTTCCTCGCCGACGGTGAACACGACCACGAACGGCAGGGACAGCTCGCTCGCGATCGACTCGACGACGTCGACCGCCGTCGCGACTGCGGCAGCGTTGTCGCCGATCCCCGGCCCGTGCAGCCACCCGTCGCGCTCGACGGGCTCGTGATCGACGTCGGGCGTGAAGACGGTGTCGACGTGAGCGAACAGAGCCAGTGCCGGCCGGCCGCTGCCAAGCTGCCAGACGAGGTTGCCGACCGTGTCCCGCTCGCGCCGGCCGGGTGCACCCACGAGCCGCTGCTCGAGCCAGTCGAGCCGCGCTCCCTCGCTCCCTGTCGGCGCGGGAATCGCGGCGAGCTCCACCAGATCGCGCAGCAGCCTGAGCATGGGAGCACGTTACAGCGGCTCGCACACTGTGACCCGCGTCTCCACGTAGCATCGTTCCGTGCGCATCGACAGCGGCTACCTGCTGCGCTCGGACGTCGTCTTCCTCAATCACGGCAGTTTCGGCGCGACCCGTGTCGTGCCGATCCACCGGGGTCTCTTTGCAGATAACACCGAGGATCCAGTCCACTTCGCGGCGTAGGCCGAGCGTTGTCAGACAGCTCACTGGAAGGTTCCTCCGGGCCAGGCAACACCGGCCTTGCGCTCCTCGATGGGGCCTGGTGGGGGTAGGACGAAGGCGAAGAGATCCGTCTCGATGACGGTTCCGGGGAAGATCCGTGCGAACGGATCGCTGTCGAAGTAGGCATGGTCGGTAGCAACCGTTATGGCTCCGCCGTAGTCGACCGAGTCGACGGCAAGAGTCGTGAGGCAGACGAGACTTTCACCGAGAAGTGGAATCCACCAGGCGAGCGCATCGCGGCGCACCTGCTGCACCTCGGGCTGGTCGAACGGCAGGCGTGCTTCCTCGTCGGCCAAGGCACACACATGGGCGAAGGCGCGCACCCGCTCGCCGGTGAGGCAACGCGGATCGGCGCGAAAGCGACGCCCCTGGGCGCCGAGCTCGGTGGCAAGGCGGATGCCGTCCCAGACGAGTCGGGAGGAACCGGCGCTCACCCGACGAGCTCCCAATCGGTCCGGATCGAGGCGGAGATCGTCCGCATGTCCTGCCGGAGCTCCTCGTTGGTGGCGCGGCCGAAGCTCCAGTAGCCGTTGTACGCGGCATGGATCGTGAGGTCGGGGAAGAGAGTGTATCCCGCAGGTCGGTAAGGGCGATGCACCGTGTCGGTCGTCTCGAGCAGCCCGAGCCTCTCGATCCACGTTCGCTCTGCATCCGACAGGAAGGTGAAACGTGCGCCGAGCCCTGCCCTGAACGCCGACTGCACCTCTGGCGGATCCGTCGAGACGACGACGAGCTTCGCGTAGGCGACCTCGAACTCGTCCTGGAGGGCGACGAGTTGACGCAGGTACCGCTGCTCCTTCGGGCACCACCAGCCCCGTGAGGTGAACACGGCGACGGGATCGCCGCCCGCGATCTCGACGAGGCTCCGTTGCCTGCCGGTGTGATCGGGCAGGACAAGGTCGGGGAAGACGGCCCCCGGAACGAGCGCGGCAGCGGTCATGCTCCCACGGGCTTTCCGGGCATCGATTCGACGTTCGCGTGTTCCATATCGCGTTCCTCCAGGTGGTGATCGGGTGCGTGGTCTGCGGAGCCGCGCCCGATCCTGTCGAGCGCTGCTCCTCTCGACAGGTCAGACCTCGCGCAACCCCAGGCGTTACACGCCGAACGTCGTCATGACGCGAAATCTCCTCCACGCAGCGCGCTGTGCAGCGTGGCATTCCGGCACACAGCGTCTTCCGGCCCACGTGCGTCATCCAGCACCGCCACTGCCGTTGCGGCGTGCGATGGTCTAGTACAGATCGATCCAGTCCGGATGCTCGACGCCGTGCGCCATAGGGACGCGTTCTGACGCTCACGGTTCCACAACCGTTCCACAAAAACACGAGAGAGGCCCGATCCGGGCCTCTCTCGTTGCGTGGATATACCTTGTTTCCTGGTGTTGCGGTGAAGCCCTCTAACGGACTCGAACCGTTGACCCCCTCCTTACCATGACTTTTCAGGGGCGATTGGGCGCAGTTCCTCGCAACAGTTTACGCTGTTTTACAGGGGATTCTTGGTTGGGCAGTTGCCTTGGGTTGCCTCCGGTTGCGCCCGCTCTGCTCCATAAACGCTCCATCCGTACCGGACGATTTTCGCCGATCTGCGGGTGTTTTCGAGGGCTGGAACGCGAGCGCGATTCGGGTTGACCCCCTCCATTTCGCAAAAGGGGTCTGGTCCGGCGAGGCCGTGCCGATGGCCGTCCTGGGCGAGACACTGGTCTCGGGGATTGGCGAGACGGAGACCGCCGCAGTCAACTCGGTCGGGTCGAAGGGAGACTCGTACGACTGTGCCCTCGCCGAGACGATGAACGGGCTCTACAAGACCGAGCTCGTCAGAAACCGCGGCCCCTGGCGGGGCCTCGAGGACCTCGAGTTCGCGACCCTCGAATGGGTCGACTGGTTTAACCATCGCCGGCTCTTCGAAGCCCACGGGCAGATCCCACCGGCCGAGTACGAAGAGATCTACTACCGTCGGCAAGAAAGCTCAGGCCAACAGGCCGAGACTCAAACCAAACAGCCTGCATAAAACCCGGAGCGGTTCACACTCATCGTCCGACGCAGGAGCGTTCTCGTCGAGAACCTTCAGCGTCTCGAGCACCAGGCCGGCCAACGTGTCGGCCTGCTCACAAACGGTCGGGAGCGCTGTTGTCGCCGTCTCGTCGAAGTAACGCGCAACCACGCCGTAGCCCAAGAACTCGCCGTACTCGAAGTCGAGTGCCTCACCCGAAGACTTCCGCCTAGACGCCCCGAGCCCGGACCGGCACCCGCCTGCCCGGCGCGCCTCAATGTCTCGGCTAGCACCCGGTCGAGTTGGCGCACGTGTCCGAACGTGAACGCGCGCAGGAACGTCCCCAACGTCGAGGGCGCCGGCCCAAAAGCCGGTCGGTTGGCCCGCGCGCAGTACATCGCAGTCATCGATCGAGTCGGCCCCGAGCGCCATCGCGTAGATCAGCGTCATCACCTTCCGGCCGGCGTTGCCCGCGTCCGAGGCCGCCCGCTCGTCATCGAACCGGACCTCCACCGTATCCGGTCCGACCGGCCCGTCACGATCCACCAACAAGGTGACCTCCTGTCGGTGACCGCACCGAGGAGACCCGCCTCCGCGAGGTAGCGCAGCGCGCCGATGGCGTAGAACGCCGCGCGAAACCCACCGCCTGCAACGCAAAGGCCAATGCGTGGTTGCGCCCTGTCCTCCGCCTGCGTCTCGTCCGATGCGCTCTCGCCGTTGACTTCCACGATCAATTGCTGCCAGGCGTTCCGGTTCGTAGCGCTGTTTCGATGGCGGTAGCGACGTCGCGA
>JBBQRN010000053.1:0-11705 GCA_038214705.1 Gaiellales bacterium
GCGGCTCCAGCAGCTGCCACAACCCCTCCGGCACATCCCACGGCCTCGAAGTAGCCATCGACATCCCCTCCAGCTTGACAACGGATGCCGACGACTTCGTCAGCCACCAACGGGTCCCTTCATTTTGATTCGAGTTCTAAGGCGAACTGCTCAGCAGCTCGGCTCACGCTGACGGGGCACGTTCGAACCCGCCCGCGGCCACGCTGATAACGATCAAGGACGGGAGGTGCTCCTGTCAGAACACTCGAAGGGTGGCTAGCCGCTTCCCGCTGTAAGACGCACGACAACTTGCGTAGCGCCTCTGCCTGGACAACCTCGAGCGCTGACTGGTCAGTGTCGGCGAGCGCCGGTCATCGCAGCGAGCTGGCCAGTCGTCGTGGTGTCCGATAGGGGCCTTGACGGTCGCTGTGGGAAGCGCGAGGGCTGTCGCTGCGTTGATGTAGGAGCGATGACGCTCTTCGCCCCGTTCACTCAGCGCTCGGTCACATTGCGAAACCGGATTGTCGTTTCCCCGATGTGCCAGTACTCGGCCCAGGAGGGGTTACCGAACGAGTGGCACCAGGTGCATCTCGGCAGCCGCGCGGTCGGCGGTTCCTCGCTGGTGATCACCGAGGCTGCTGCGGTGCTGCCTGAAGGGCGGATCTCCCCCTGGGACGCGGGCATCTGGAATGACGCTCAGGCCGAGGGGTGGGCAAAGGTTGCCCGCTTCGTCGAGGGCAGTGGTGCCGTGGCCGGGATGCAACTCGCCCATGCCGGCCGCAAGGCGAGCACCGACGTCCCCTGGCGCGGCGGCTCCCGCCTCGAGCCATCAGAAGGCGGCTGGCATCCGGTGGCTCCGAGCGCGATCTCGCACGACCCTGCGGGGTCACTCCCGACCGTTCTCGACGCGACCGGGATCCGCGCCGTGGTCAACGGGTTCCGAGACGCGGCGCGGCGCGCGGCGGACGCGGGATTCCACCTTGTTGAGATACACGCCGCGCACGGGTACCTTCTCCACGAGTTCCTCTCACCGCTCGCGAACGAGCGCACCGACGAGTACGGCGGCAGCTTCGACAACAGGGTCCGTATTCTGCTCGAGGTCGCCGAAGCGGTTCGCACGGTATGGCCGGAGGAACTGCCGCTCTGGGTGCGGATCTCCGCGACCGACTGGGCCGAAGGCGGCTGGGACATCGACGCGAGCGTCGAACTCGCCCGACGACTCGCGGCGGTCGACGTTGACCTGATCGACGTCTCTTCAGGCGGTCTCGTACGCCACCAACAGGTAACCGTCGGCCCCGGCTATCAGGTGCCGTTCGCCGAACGGATCCGCCGTGAAGCAGGCATCGCGACCGGAGCAGTCGGACTCATCACCCACCCCGAACAAGCCGAAGCGATCATCGCATCCGAACAGGCAGACGTCGTTCTCCTCGCGCGCGAAATGCTACGCGACCCCTACTTCCCCCGTCGCGCCGCACAAGCACTCAGCGCTGAACTCATACCGCCCAACCAGTACCGCCGCGCCTGGTAGACAACAGAAGCGCAGGAGACAACGAAGGTCGGTTCGATCCCAACCCGCCGAGGCGATGCCCAGTCTCCTGTCACAGCGGGAATGTTGCTTGAGCGAATCGAGGAGCGGTGATTCGATCTGCGCGTCGATGCACGCGTTACTCGCGCGACGCCGACGCTCCGATGCGTCGGGTCCGGCTACCTCAGGTCTGAGTCGCCTCGAGCCGCTGCTTCAGCTTCGCGTGGGACCGTACGACCTCTTTGGACGCCTGGCTGCGAACGACAAGCGGCACAAGCACCTTGCCGATCCCGTGCCCCTCGAAGTCGAGTTCGAACGTGAGTCGCGTGCGAGTGCCTCCGTCGAGCGGCTCCAAGCGAGCCTTTCCGTTGGCTCGAACAGGCCCATCGACAACGCGGAACGCGTACTTGTTCGGAGCGTCGAACTCGGTGATCTCACTGGTCATCGCCTGCTCGCGGAATCCCATCTTCCGCGTCAGGACAACCCGGGAACCGAGGTGCGCGGGCTCGTCATCCTCGGCTCGTGCGCTGACGAGTGCGTCCTGCCACTCCTTGAACGTGGACGCATCGGTCACGTAATCGAACACATCGGCGGGGGCACGGTTGATCTCGACGGTATTCACAATTGCTGACATGCGGGCTCCCTCGCTGGTCTGGGCGATGAACGCTACACGCACACGAGAGCGCGGGCATTTTGCCGGGGGCGCCCGCCAGGAGATACGAACCGAGCCCCCTCCGTCGCGACGCAGAGACCTAGTTCTCCCAGCAACACGAGCGACACCAGTCGCCGAACACAACATTGACGTGGGCGAGCCAAGGGACGGCCTCTGGGACGTGAAACCGGTTGAGACAAGTGGAACCAGTTGAGACAACGCTTCCGCCAGTGAGGGTTCGCGACGGCGCTTGCGCTCGTCGTTCAGGGCTCGATCGACGGTTCCGTGAGAACGCTGCGGAGTCTCGAAGCCGCTGCAACGTTTCCTTTCTGGTCGTGGAGGGCGATGGCCGCCCGAAGCGCTACGGCCGCTTCTTCCGGTTGGGCTGCGAGTCGAAGTACCGCGGCGAGATCGGCGGTCGTCTGGGCGCGGATGTCGAGATAGTCGGTCGGGTCGGCGATCGCTACGGCCTCCCGTGCGAGGCGTTCGGCTTCCGCGAACTCGCCTTGCCGGGCCAGGGCCTTGGCCCGGACGCGGCGCCATCCGGCTTGCCCATCGACATCCTCGGGCACGGTGAGTTGCTCGGCGGACTCGGTTAGCTGCAGGACATCCCCGTCGCGGCCTTGCTCGAACACAGCGTCGGCGAGCAGGGGGAGAATGCTCGCCAGGTGGCCCCGATTCTCCGCACGCTCGAGCATGTTGTACGCGGGTCGCAGCTCCCGTTCTGCGGCGGCAGCATCTCCGGCGAGCAACTCGATAGGACCGGCTTGCAGGGCGTTGGTAGCGAGGGCACGACCCGACTCGTCGAGTGCCTTCGCCCGCGCAATCCCTTCCCGCGCGCCTTCGAAGTCTTGTCGCATCGCATCGAGGTGGGCGCGAACCCGGAGGACACTGACGTGCAGCGGGCGGTTTCTGTCGGCGGTCGGGCCGAGGTTCTCGAGCCGGGCAAGCACATCTGCGACCGGCATCGGGCCCATGAGCCACGCGAGAAGAAGGTACGAGAGACTCTCGACCTCCGCGGCCGTCTCGCCCGCAACTCGAGCAAAGGCCGCCGCGCGCTCGAGATCGTCGATCGCCGCGACCAGCTCTCCCCGCCAGAAATGGAGCTTGCCGGCGACGGTGAGGACGCGAGCGAGACCTGTTGCATCGTTCGATTGTTCGTAGAAGGGGACGGCCTCCTCGATTGCGCGCCAGATCGCCCCTTGCCCGAGCCCCGCTTCGGGTGAGGTGAACATCCGTTGCAACGAAAGCTCCACGGCGACATCCACAGTGACCGCGCGCATTCCCGTTGTCTGCGCCGTCTCCAGGGCTTCGGCGAGGACCGACTCGACTTCCTGCGTCAGGCCCGTATCGAAGAGCGCGCGGCCAAGCGGCGGCAAGAGCGCAAGCCGGCATTCGTCTGTCGATCCCATCAGCGCGACTGCTCGCTGCAGGAGGTTCGCCGCCGCGTATGAGTCGCGGCGAAGGTCGGCGCGCCGTCCCGCCGCGGAGAGATGCTCCGCCGCGCGTTCCGACAACCCCCCGGCACCCCGCTGCGCCTGTCCGATTTCGAGTAGAAACCGATGGGCCTGCTCGAGGTGGTAACCGAGGATCTCGTCGAGTTCGACGAGAGCGGGCGCTCGCTCCTGCAGCCAACCTGCGAAGCGCTCGTGCAGATCGGCTCGCAGCGCCTTTGGCAGTCCGTCATAAGCGGCGTCGCGGATCAACAGATGGCGAAACCGGAAGGCGTCCTCTTCCGGAACAGTGGCCGCGCTCGGCCGCAAGAGCTCCTTGCGGACGAGACCGAGAAGGCGCGCCGACACGTCCGGGTCATCGGGGGCGAGTGCCATGACGGCACCGCGATGAAACACCTGCCCCTCGACCGCGCCGCGCTCGAGTGCTGCACGTTCCTGTGTCGGCAACTGGTCGAGACGAGCGGCAAGGAGAGCCTGAATCGTTGCTGGCACAGCCACGTCTCCCGGCGACTCGGCAAGCATCGCCAGCATCTGCTCAACGAAGAGAGGGTTGCCCTCGGCGCCGGCCCGGATCCGCTCGCGCAGGCCCGCCCCCAGTTCACCGCTGCCGACCAGCGCGTCGATCAACTCATTCGTCTCGGTCTCCGAGAGCGGCTCAAGCAGAACGGTGGACGCATTCAGCTTGCCGCCGCCCCAACTCCGTCGCAGCTCGAGCAACTCGGGTCGCGCCAGGCAGAGCAGCAGGAGCGGCGCGCCGCGAGACCAGTCCGCCACCTCCTCGACGAGGTCGAGAAATATCGGTTCGCCCCACTGCAGATCATCGAAGACAACAACCAGTGGGCGCTCCGAGGCGGCCGACTCGAACAGCTTGCGCGCAGCGAGCGCGATCTCCTCCGCGCTCGCTCGACCGTCGCCCAGAAGCGCGGCGATCGCCTCGTTCGGCGCTGGAGCACCTCCGAGCAACTGCAACACGACCTCGACGAGCGGCCAGTACGTGATTCCCTCACCGTATGAGAGGCAGCGACCGTGCACGATCGTCGCGTCGAGGCCGGCAAGGAACTCCGACGCGAGCCGCGATTTGCCCACCCCAGCACTGCCGAGGATCGTGAACAATGAGCACGCACGCTCCGAGGAGCTCCGCTCCCAGGCGTCGATCAGCAACCGCCGCTCCCGCAACCGACCCACCAGAGCCGCATCCTGACGTCTCGCGTAGGCGGCGTCCCCCGTCACCGCAGAGAGCCGGTAGGCAGTCAGAGGCGCCTCCTTCCCCTTTGCCTTCAACGGGGGCAACAACTCCACATCGACGGCCTCACTCACGAGTGCGAAGGTCCCCGCCCCCAACAGCACCTCACCCGGGGCGGCGGCCTGCTCGAGCCGCGCCGCCACGTTCACAGCATCACCGGTCACCAGCGAGTCGCCCGCCCCGGTCACGACCTCACCAGTGTTGACACCGATCCGCACGTCGATCTCCACCCCGTCGCGTAACTCCTGTGCCGCCCGCACGGCCCTCAAGGCGTCATCCTCACGAATAGTCGGCACACCAAACACCGCCATCACCGCATCGCCGATGAACTTCTCCAGCGTCCCACCATGTCGCTCGATCACCGTCCGAGCCAGATCGAAATACGTCGAGAGGATCGCCCGCAACGCTTCCGGATCAAGGCGCTCCCCCAAAGCGGTCGAGCCCGCAACGTCACAGAACAGCACCGTCACGACCTTGCGTTGCTCACGCGGGCTCTCCACAGGAAGCGCCGCCCCGCAAGAGTCGCAAAAGCGCGCCCCTTCACGATTCGCCGCACCGCAGCTCGTACACGTCATGTAGGTGAGAAACTACTACGGCTCGCCCGACCCGTCTCCCCGCCCGCCCCTGGGCAGATCGAACGGTCGCCCCAACAGAGCCCCGAAGGCGAGACCACGTGCCACATCGCTTGCGTGCGCCAGCGTGGTCGCCTGAGGGACACGTCTGAATCAATGATTGAAGCTAACTATCTGGGTAAGAGAGGGACGTTGAGAACCTGGGCCCGGTTCACACACGCATTCACTCGCGAAGGCCGTTGCAAAGGCGACGGCCGCTCCACCCGGCGCGGGGCACACGGAATCTCACGACGTGGCTTCAGGGGCTCACTTGGCCCATCTGCGACATCGGCCCGTTCCCGGGTGCCGCGAGGCCGGGGATCGCGTCGGGGGCGAGTAGTAGGAGCATGCCGAGCGTGAGCAGAACGGCTGCGGTTCCGTAGGTCGCAACACGGCGGGAGGGGATCAGTTTCTCGAACGCGATCAGGCCGGCGACGAGTGCCATCCAGGCGAGGCTCATGATGCCGAGCGCGAAGAGTGAGGCCATCAGTGCCCAACAGCATCCGATGCACCAGCCGCCGTGTTTGACGCCCATCTTCAGCCCCCCAAAAGGCCCGTCGCGCCAGGAGCCGAGCAGGAACCCGAGCGGACTGCGGCATTTCCCCAAGCAGACGTCCTTGAGCGGAGTCAACTCGTACCCCGCAGCGGCGACGAGCGTCGCTCCAGCGACCCAGCGCCCCCAACGATCCCAGGCGAGGAAGTCGCCGGGGAATCTCCCAGCCGCGGCCGCGAGCGCGAATGCGAGCGCCCCGGCGCCAGCCCACGCCAGCAGGTAGCCGGTGGCGAAGGCGAGCGGGGCGAGAGGCGAACGGCTCTTCGTCATCCGCGAGTAGAGCGCGACGGTCGGTGCGACTGACGGCAGCATCATGGCGGCCATCATCGCGACCCATACGCCGATGAACCACGAGAGTGTCCCGAGAGCCGTCCATGGCCCGTCGTCCATGCCGCGCATCTGATCGGCCGTCCACCACCAGGCAAGAGCGGCTGTGGCGAAAAGCAGGGCCACGAGGCCGAGCCTGACGCGCACGGCGGCAAACGCAAGCAGCAGCCCACCGCGGCCGGGCGGCCGCGTCTCCGCGGCGGTGCTCAAGTGCTCAGGCGGCCCACGAGAACGCGGCCGTCGAGATCCCAGTCTTGCCCTCGTACTCGATCCCGAACGCGTTGATCTTCGACCTCGTTGCCTCGGCGGCGTTGAACTCGGAGGCGGCCGGGTGGAACATCCCAACGAGCCGGACAGGCTCACCGGTTTCGACGCCGAAGGGGACGATGTCCTCGATCTCGAAATCGATCGCGTCGCCGATCCTGACGCTGTGACGGAGGCCGTCGTCCACGAACTCGATCGGCGCACGCTCGACGCCGAGCATCTCACCCACAAGCGGCGCGATCCCCGCCATCGGGCCGCCGAGTTGGCCACTGAACACCGCGGTCAGCTTTTCGAACTGCTCGTCGCTCGCGCTCTCGTCGAAGAACATGCCCACCCGCCAGTTCCCGTCCGTCATGACCTTCGGCGTATCGATGATCACACACGCCTTGAGGCCGCTCACGTCGGTGCCCTCGACCTCGCCGCTTCGAATATTGAAGACGAGGGTTGCACGGCAGAAGTCGTAGGTCGCGCCGTGATCGAACGAGAAATTGCAGGGACACATCAGGTCACACGAGCAGGTCTCCGCGTAGCTCCCCTTCAGGTTCCAGGACACAACAACCTCCGTTCGCTGAGGACCCGCGAAAGGACGATTGTCTACCTTGGCGGCGAATGTGTCAACCGTTGCATACCTGACGAGGACGCAGATAAGTCACCGCGAAGATCAAGCCGCAAGCAGCGCGATCTCGGCGATGGTCCCGGGTTCGGCCGTAGTGACGCTCGGGAGGACTGCCATCAGGGCCTCTCGTCGGTCCCGCTGAACTCGACGACCCGTTCGACCACCCAATGGTGCTTGCCGAGCTGCCGCGTTCGCTCGAACCCGTGGCGCTCAAACAGGGCAACGGTGCCGTTGTGAAGAAACGATGCCGAGACCGATCGACCATCGACTGCTTCGGGGTAGCTCTCCACCACTCCGCCGCCGAGTCGCGCGATCTCCTCGAGGGCGCCGGCGAGGGCTGCCGAGGCGACGCCTTTGCGCCTGGACGCCTTGTCAACGAAGAAGCACGTGATGCGCCAGGCGGGAAGCTCGTTCAGGCCGTCCAGGTAGGCGCGCCGGTGCTTGATGCGTGGCAGCTCGTCGGGCGACCCGAACTGGCACCAGCCGACGCAGGCCTCGCCGTCGTAGACGAGTGCGGCGTGTGCGGTGCCGTCCCGCACACGGCACTCCTTCTCGGTGCGGTTCTGCGCGGGCGTCTTGCCCCGCCCCACGCCCTCGGGATGGAAGGCCATGCACCAGCAGCCGCCCCAGACGCCGTTGTGCGCTTCGACGAGCCGCGCGAAGTCCGGCCAGGTCGTCGCGTCAAGGGTCTGTACGTGAAGAGCGGTCATCCTCCGGCTACGGGCAAGGATACCGCGCGGCTCTCGGGATCCGTTCCTCCTCGTCCTCTCGGATCCGGACGAGGAACCGCGCCGAGCGGGGCACTAGAGCTCGATGCCGATGCGGTCCGCCGCGATGATCCGATCGAGCTTGCTCGCGAGCTTCACGCGTCTCTCGCACAGGAGCTCGAACCTCGAGACCTTCTCGCTCGGCCTCGACGACGAGGCCGTCGGCTGGAAGCCGAACATCGCCCGGCCCCGGCTCATTACCGTAACGACTGCCGTCCCGAGGGTGACGCCGTAGCCGGCCGCGCAGGAGCGGACCTGCTCGAGCACCCTGATCGCCCGAGACTGCGCGTGCGCCGAGAGAGGCTTCGTGCTGACGACCCGGCTGAGGTAGTGAAAGCACGCCTTGTCTGCGGCTTGGACTCTTGCATGCCCGACGGCGCGCATCCGCTTCTCCTGAAGCGGCGTCAGTCGAAAGTCGCCGCTGCGATCAGGGTTCGGGTGGGGCACGCCGTGCGCCCGCATGCAGGCGGCGTACTGGATGCCTGCCGTGTAGGGATCGGAGGACGGATTCACAGCAGCCGGCGCTGCTCCCACCCCTACCGTTGCGACCGCAAGGAGCGCACAGGCGAGCCGACGGCCCGCGCGGCGCGGCCTCCCGACGGATACTCCGGGTTGCCGGCTATGGCGCACGGCGTTGTGGTGGCGCACGGACTCGATCATCTCAGCGATAAATATGGCTTCCCCCGAATGTCGTTTCCCGCGAGACGAGCCCTCGGGTGCGTCCTGGCCGACAATGGAAACCTTTTCCGGTCGAGGTCGTATTGAGAGATACACATGAAGACCGACGCAGAGCTGATCAAGGCAGCGCGCAAGGACAAGGAGGCGTTCGGTGACCTGTATCGCCGTCACGTCGCAGCAGTGCACCGGTTCCTCGGAGGACGTGTCCCGGCGCCCGTTGTCGGCGAACTGACAGCCGAGACCTTCGCTCGCGCCTACCTGTCCCTGTCCCGGTTCCGCGACCTCGCCGACGGCTCCGCTCGCCCCTGGCTGTACGGGATCGCCGGCAACCTCGTCGGCTCCTACTACCACCGGGAGAAGGTCGACCGGCGGGCGCGCGAGCGACTCGGGATGCCGATCGTGAGCTACGACCTCGACCTCGACGAGGCCAACGAGCGCCTCGATGCCGAGAGTCTCACGGAGCCGCTCGAGACCGCCCTCAGCGCCCTTCCCGCCCACCAGCGAGACGCGATCGAGCTTCGCGTCATCGAGGGACTCCCCTACCGCGACGTGGCGCGAAAGCTCGGCTGCTCCGAGGTCGCGGCGCGCATCCGCGTGAACCGCGGCCTCGGCTCACTCTCCAACTACCTCAAAGGAGCAAGTCGATGAGCAACCAGGCAGATCTCCTGTGGGCCGACCTCGGCGCCGCGATCGGCCGTCGCATCCAGCACACCGCGAAGCGTCGACGCAGGCAACGACTGGCGGCCGTGTCCACGGTCGTCGTCGGGGCGGTGACGACAAGCGCGATCGCGAGCGGTATCGCGAGCGACCTGCACCTCGCCCCGAGCGATTGGGCGGTGTTGCGAGACGGCAGCATTGACAACGGACGCGGCTCGTACGTCCATGCGAGACGCCTCGCCGACGGCACGTCGTCGACGTTTCTCGCTGAGCACGACGACGGCCTCACCCCGTACGAGGCATTCCTGCTGCACGAGCGCACGCTCGCGGCGGCCAACGCCACCTCGCCGACGGCGGTGCGCGAGGAGCCGGGCAGCCTCTGTACAAGGGATCAGCTGACACACGCCGAGAAGGTGTCGCTCTCCGCACTCGCGGCCAACTTCGCGCCCGGCACCGGGTTCGACGCCTCCGGCGCCATCGTCAGCGATGCGCTGGAGGTCGCATTCGCCGACCAGCCCTGCCGTGGCCTCGCCTTCGCGGGTGAGGAGGCCCGCCACGTCTTCGCGGGCACCGAGCCCGCGACGATGCTGATGCCCGGCGCACGCTAGCGCCGGGGTCTACTGCCCGAAGCGAACGTGCATGTGGTTCTCGTGGTTCGGGTACGGCTGGACGACACCGCCCGGGCCGCGGAGTCCCGTGGAGAACCCGACGAAGACCATCTCGGCGCCCGCTGCGACGAAGCGGTCGAGCAGATCCTGGGCGAGCGCGCGGTCGATCTGCGAGGTGGCGACGGGCGCGCTGAGGTGCCGATCGCCGCGCGGGTAGTAGACGTCCACGTCGAGACCGTTCTGATGCGAGACGTGCTCGTCCATCCGACCGCCACCCTTGAAGCTGATGTCCCCGACGACCACACGTGGCGCCTCGGGGTTCGCGGCGCGGTACGCGGTGATCACGGAGATGATCCGCTGGATCGTGTGCTCGTTGCCGTAGAGCCGATACGGGAGGTTCGGGACGGAGTCGGTGGCCGGGTCCCACGTGACCCAGTCGGGGCCTTCGACCGGTAGCTGCGTCCCGTCGACGAGGCGCCCGGAGTACGGGAGGCCGATCGAGGTGGCGCGATGCCACTCGACCTTCGCGGACGACAGCGTCGTCTGCGCCTGCTTCGACGAAGCGGCTTCGCTCGAAAGAAGCGCCGCGGGTGAGGTGAGCCGCGCGAAGTCGAGCCGGAAGGGCAGGCTCGGCGGATCCTCCTGCAACGGTCCCGTGCCGATGCCGCCGCCCTGCCGGTAGGCGGCGACCGAGAGCATCGAGGCCGATCCGAGCACGAGTGCGACTGCCGGGACGGTGCGTGTGGCGAGCCGCCGACGACGGGCTGACTCCTTCTCGAGACGCCGGCGCCGTGAGGCCTCGAGCCCCGTCGCGATCGGGATGGAGGCCGCCCCGGCCATCGAGAGCGCCGGCACCGCCAGCATCAGCTCGGCGAAGGTCTTCCGGCGCTCGCGAAACCAGAGCACGTCGGCGTCGAACCACACCTCGTCCCGATTCCAGCCCATGAACAGCCCTCTTCGCGCGAGGAGGGGCGTGTCCTCCGACCTGCGACCTGGCTAGTCGTGGGCCATCAGGGAGGCGACGAGCACGAGGGCCTCCGAGCCGGCCACATACGGCGGCAGCTCCCCCGCCCGGTCGATCCGGGTGTCGCCTGCGGCCAGAAGGCCACCGTCCATTCCGATCAGGTTGCCCTCCAGGACGTGCACCACGCTCGCAGCATCGTGATCCCGGGCGAGCAGCTCATCGGTTTCCAGCTCGTGCACGGAGACGCCGGGGAGTGCCACGTCACGATGGACGATCAGGTTGAAGTCGTGGGCGACGCCGGCGACGATGCAGTCCGTCTCGTCGTCGCCCGAAAACCAGTGCGGCACGAGCGACTCCAGCTGGACCGGGGCTTGCCGGTTGTGCGTGAGAGCCATCGGCGGCCCGTCGAGCTGGACGATCACGCGCTCGTAGCCGGGGAAGCTCGAGAAAGGCCCCGACCCTCGTAGCTCGGCCACCGAGACCCGCCACGCGAACGTGTCGAGTGACGCATCCGGCGGCTCGACGGCGAGCTCGATCGTGGTGCCCTGACCGTTCTTCCAGGGTGTCGCCCGGCAGTCGCGGGCACAGATCGTTCGCGGAGTGACCACGGCCGTACGTGGATCGTACGCCCCTCAGCTGCCCGGCGAAACGCTATCGGCGGGCCGGCAGGCACACCCGCCCCGCACGTCGGCGGGGCGGATAGCCTCTCGCCGTGACCGATCTGCAAGACCTCTTCGCGCGCAACCGGGCCTGGGCGTCCTCGATGGTCGAGGCCGATCCACAGTTCTTCACCAAGCTCGTTGACGC
>JBBQRN010000054.1:0-11571 GCA_038214705.1 Gaiellales bacterium
TTAGGCGACGCTCGTTGGATGTCTCAGCGGATTGCAACTCCAGCAACCGGCCTCACCGACGACGCGACAGTTCGCGTCCCGCACAGGTACCGAGTGGAGACCATCGACCCCCTAGCCCGCCGAGAAGGCCTTCACCGGCGACATCGCCTGGCGCCAGCATGCTCTTGCACGACCGCTAAGGAGGCCGAACTGAGCGTACGCTGAGCGTACCGGCCTGTCTCCGCAGGGTGCCGTTTCCTGCAGTTCGTTGCAGTGCTGAAAGCGCTCATTTGCAGGCAGATTCAGTCAGATGCAGCTTGTTTCAGCCTCCCAGGCTGGACTTCTAATCCGCGGGTCGGAGGTTCGAATCCTCCCGGGCGCATCGCATCGATTGCGGAAACGCGTTGTCGGCGTCCGCCCGGATCACGCACAGGCTGATGTCGTGTACGAGACCGGCGATGCCTTGGTGTCCCCGAAACGACACGGAATGTTGCTAAAACCGGGAACGCTCGGTAGACGGCCTCCCTCTGTCGCGCTTGCGCGGGCTTCCGCTACCTCGGGGCACTCTTGCCGAGGCACCCGCCCACTACGTTCCTGTACCCCTACGAGCCTCCCACGGTGAGCGCAACCGCAGTCCGCCCCGACCCGGGTCCCGCCAAACCGCGAACCGCCCACACCGATGCGTTACGGTCAACCCGTGGATCGAGGGGTCGCGCTGGTCACAGGTGGGAGTCGCGGAATCGGTGCCGCCGTGTCGCGGGCTACCGCCGCTGCGGGCTGGGCCGTGTGCCTGACCTACAACGACGACGCGGCCGCCGCGGCATCCGTCGTCGAAGAGATCGAAGCCGCCGGCGGCAGCGCAACGGCGGTGCGGGCCGATGTCGCGGTCGAGGCCGACGTGCTCGCCGCCTTCGCGGCGGCCGAGGCGATGGGGCCACTCACCGCCCTCGCCGCGAACGCCGGAATCACCGGCGCGAAGGCCCGCGTGGACGAGTTGACCGTCGAGCGCATCGAGCGAATCCTCGCCGTCAACGTGCTCGGCACCTTCGTCTGCTGCCGCGAGGCGGTCAGGCGGTTCTCGACCCGGCACGGCGGCTCCGGTGGCTCGATCGTGCTCGTCTCGTCCGCGGCCTCGCGGATCGGCGGCTCGAACGAGTACGTCGACTACGCCGCCTCGAAGGGCGCCGTCGACACGCTCGGCCTCGGCCTCGCAAGGGAGGTGGCCGCCGAAGGCGTGCGCGTCAACATCGTGCGGCCCGGGGTGATCGATACGGAGATCCACGCGCGCGGCGGCCAGCCCGACCGCATCGAGCGGATGCTGCCGCTGCTCCCGATGGGCCGCGCCGGCGACGCCACCGAAATCGCGGCCGCGGTCGTCTGGCTCCTCGGCGACGAGGCCTCCTACTGCACGGGCAGCATCCTCGACGTCACCGGCGGCCGCTGAGCGTGTCGAGCGGGCCGCTCGGAGGCAAGGAGCTCGACGAGTTCCTCGTCTCCGCGGCGTTCCTCGCCGACCCCTACGACACGCTGTGGCGGCTCCGCGAAGATGACCCCGTCCACTGGAGCGACTCGGTTGGCGGCTGGATCGTCACCCGCTACGACGACGTGCTGCGGACGTACCTCGAGGTCGACACGTACTCCAACGAGGGCCGGCTCGCCCGGACGATGGATCACCTCCCCGCTGAGCAGCGGGCCGAACTCGGGGGCTTCGCCGACTTCTACCTCGCCAAGGGCCTCGTCCATGCCGACCCGCCGGATCACACCCGCATCCGGCGGTTGATCCTCAAGTGGGGCTTCACGACCGGGCAGGTCGAAGCCCTGCGCCCGAACGTCCAGCGCATCGTGGACGACCTCCTCGACAGGGTAGAGGCCAAACGGCGGATGGACGTGATCGAGGATCTCGCGTTCGTCCTGCCCGTGACCGTCCTCTGCGACCTGCTCGGCGTCCCCCACTCCGACGGCCTCTTCTTCCGCGGCCTCGCCGCCCGGCTGCTGGGGTTCCAGGGCCGCAACCGGCCCGACTTCGCATCGCTCCTCGCGGCACAGGACGCGATCCTCGAGCTCCGCGACTACCTGGCGGAACAGGGAGAGCGGCTGCGCGCCGGGACGCTGACCGAGGACGGCCTGCTCGGGCGGATGATCGCCGCTCAGACGACCAGCGAGGCGCTGACCGAGGACGAGCTCGTCAACACGATCGGCACGCTGCTGATTGCAGGCCACGAGACGACGACGTCACTCGTCGGCAACGGCCTGATGACGCTCTTGAGCCACCCGGCGCAATGGCAGGCGATGCGCGAGCGGCCGGAGCTGATTCCCGCCGCGATCGAGGAGATGCTGCGCTACGAGAGCCCGCTAACCCGGCAGCCGCGGCTCCTCAAGCGCGACGCGGAGCTCCGAGGCAAGGAGCTCCGAGCCGGCGAGACGGTTTTTCACATGATCAACGCCGCGAATCGCGACCCGGCCCAGTTCGACGACCCGGAGCGGTTCGAGATCGAGCGGCCGAGCCGGCGTCACCTCGCCTTCGGGCAGGGCATCCACTTCTGCATCGGCGCCGCGCTCGCGCGACTCGAGGCTCAGGTCGTGTTCCTAGCGATCATCGAGCGGCTGCCCGACATCCGCCTCGTCGACGAGCGCCCCGACTGGGCGCTCGGCAAGCCGACCGTCCGCATCCTGACGCGGCTGCCGGTCACGTTCTGAGCCGGCGGGGCTAGTCGCCCCGCGTCTCGTTACCCGCGAGGAACGATGAGCCGCCCTGTCCCGAGACGAAGCTCTTCTCGGCTAGGAAGCCGCCGTCCACCGGCAGGGCGACCCCGCTCAGGTAGCCGGACTGGTCGCTCGCGAGGAACAGCGCCGCCTGTGCGACGTCGGCGACGGCGCCGTAGCGCGCGAGCGGCACCGAGAACGCGAGCTCCCGTTCGAAGGTGTCGTCGGAGAAGTACTGCTCCGTCATCGGCGTCCGGATCACGCCGGGGCAGAGCGCATTGACGCGAATCCCGTCCGCGCCGAGGTCGCGCGCGAGGCTCTTCGTGAGGCCGACGATCGCGTGCTTCGACGCCGTGTACGCAGGGCGATGCGAGAGACCGATCAGGCCGCCGACCGAGGAGAGGTTGACGATGCTGCCGCCACCCGACCCTCGCATCTGGCGCGCAACCGACTGACAGCAGTAGAACGTGCCGCTGAGGTTGACCGCGATCACGTTCTCCCACTCCTCCGACGGCATCGTGTACACGTCGCCGATCTCACGCACCCCCGCACAGTTGACGAGGATGTCGATGCGGCCGGCGGAGCCGACGACGCTCTTGACGGCGGCCTCGACGGCGGCCGGGTCGCGAACGTCTCCCTCGAGGAAGAGGTGCGATCGCGCTCCTGCCTGCTCGAAAGCGGTGACGAGCTCGTCACCGCTTGCACCCGAGCGGTCGAACGCGGCGATCTGCGCGCCCTCGCGAGCGAACAGCTCTGCGATCGCGCGGCCGATGCCGCTCGCGGCACCCGTCACGAATGCGACCCTGTCCTCGAGCAGCATGCAACCCTCCTGTTCCCTCTCGGCGGCGGCGGTTCCGGGAGTAGCATCGCGCATATGGACGAGGCCGTCGCGACGAGTGCGCCGTGGGAGATCGAAGGCGCGCGGCATGGCGGCATCACCGTCTCCGACCTCGACCGCTCACTCGAGTTCTACGTCGGCCTCGTCGGCCTCGAGCTCGTGTGGCGTCGGCAGTACGTGAACGACGAGATCCGCAAGATCGTCGGCATCCCCGAGGCGACCTCGGTGGACATCGCGATACTGAACATCCCGGGCGGCGGCGCACAGGTCGAGCTGCTCGAGTACAAGGGCTGCGACCCGAAGTCGGGCAGCACGCCGCCGTGCGACTACGGCACGGGGCACTTCTGCGTGTTCGTGCGCAACATCGAGGCCTGTCATGCCGAGCTCGCCGCCGAGGGCGTTCGCTTCCGTTCCGACGGGCCGGTCGAGATGCTCGAGGGGCCGAACACGGGCGGCAAGAGCCTGTACGGGATCGATCCGGACGGCTATATCTTCGAGTTCCACGAGCGCCCACCCCATGTCGCTGCCTGACGTCGCGAGTCGCGTCGCCGCACGGCCGGCCGACCGACCGCCGCTGATCGACCAGTACCGCCTGATGCTCCTGATCCGCGCCTTCGAGGAGCGCGCAGCCGCGCTGTTCGAGCAGGGCGTGATCTTCGGCACGGCGCACAGCTGCGTCGGGCAGGAGGCGATCGCCGTCGGCGCTGCCGGTGTGATGCGGGAGACCGACACCCTAGTCGGCCACCACCGCTCGCACGGACATCTGATCGCCGCCGGCGCCGACCTGCACCGGATGATGGCCGAGATGTTCGGCAAGCGGACGGGCTACTGCAAGGGGCTCGGAGGCTCGATGCACATCGCCGACCTGTCGCTCGACATCCTCGGCTGCAACGGCATCGTCGGCGCCGGAATCCCGCACGCCTGCGGCGCCGCACTGACCACGACGCTCCGCGGCACCGACCAGGCGACGCTCGCCTTCTTCGGCGACGGTGCGGCCGGGCAAGGAGCAGCACACGAGGGCATGAACCTGGCCGCGACCTGGAAGCTCCCGGTCGTCTTCATCTGCGAGAACAACCAGTTCGCGCTCTCGGCCGACTGGCGCACGCAACGCGCGGTCGAGGATCTCGCCGACCGCGCGGCCGGGTACGGCATGCCCGGCGAGATCGTCGATGGTAACGACGTGCTCGCGGTCGAGGACGCGGTCGGCCGCGCGCTCGATCTGGCCCGCGGCGGCGGCGGCCCGACCTTCCTTGAGATGAAGACGTTCAGGCGGATGCAGCACTCGATGCGCGCCAACCTCCCCGACGTCCGCGACCGTGCGGTGATCGACGAGTGGGAGCCGAAGGATCCGGTGCCGCGATTCGAGGCCCTCCTCCGCGAGGCGGGAGAGCTCGACGACGTGCGCGCCGCCGCGATCCGCGACGAGGTCGAGGCCCAGGTCGAGGCGGCCGTGGCGGCCGGGCTTGCCGACGAGGATGCGACGGTCGACGATCTGATGCCTTCCGTGTTCGCGCCGCATCGCAGCTATCCGGCACCGCCCGCCCGGGGTGACCGCGAGCTATCTTTCATGGGCGCGATTCGCGAGGCGCTCGATCTGGAGCTGGCCGCCGACCCGGATGTGATCGTGATGGGCGAGGACGTAGGCCGGATTGGCGGGCTGTTCCGCGCGACCGAGGACCTGTACGAGCGCTACGGGGCCGAGCGCATCCGCGACACGCCGCTGACCGAGAGCGGCTTCGTGGGCTGCGGCATCGGTGCAGCGCTGACTGGCCTGCGCCCCGTCGTCGAGCTCCAGTTCTCCGACTTCGCGGGCGTCGCGTTCGACCAGATCCTCAACCAGGCGGCGAAGCTGCGGTTCATGATGGGCGGCACACCGAGCATGCCGCTCGTGCTGCGGATGGCCTCGGGCGGCGGCGTGCGCCTCGGTGCCCAACACTCCCAGAGCCTCGAGGCGTTGTTCTCCCATATCCCCGGGCTCGTCGTCGTGATGCCGTCGAACCCGTTCGACGCGAAGGGCCTGCTCGTGGCCGCGATCGAGGATGACAACCCGGTGATCTTCCTCGAGCAGAAGCTCCTCTTCTTCGGCGACGCGGCGCCCGTGCCCGAGGAGCGCTACGCGATCGAGCTCGGCACGGCAAGCGTCGTCAGGGAGGGCACCGACGTGACGGTCGTCGCGCTCGGTGCCATGGTCACGCACGCCCTCCGGGTCGCACGCGAACTCGAGGCAGAAGGCATCGACGTCGAGGTCGTCGACCCGCGCACGCTCGTCCCGCTGGATACGGACACGATCGCAGAGTCGGTCGCGAAGACCCATCGGGCCGTCATCGTTCACGAGGCCGTGCAGTTCGGCGGCTACGGCGCCGAGGTTGCGGCCCACATCGGCGAGCACTGCTTCTGGGATCTCGATGCCCCCGTGACGCGGATCGGCGCCCCGTCACACCCGATGCCCTACCAGAAGGATCTCGAGCTCGCGACGCTGCCGAGCCCTGCGCAGATCAGCACCGCCGTGCGCTCGCTCGTCAGGCCCTAGCTCGGATCACCAGTCGCCGACGCTGCCGTCGGCGTAGAAGACCCGCTGCGGCAGCTCCGGCTGGAACGGGTGCTTCGCGACCACGTCGAGGTCGATCTCGATCCCGAGCCCAGGCCGGTCGGTCGCCCGGGCGAGCATCCCTGCCGCGTCGATCGGGTGGGACGCGCTCGCGACCTCGTCGCGCCACGGCACGTCGGAGGTGACGGCCTCGCAGATGATGTACGAGGGGGTCGCGAGCCCGAGCTCGATCGAGGCTGCGGTCGAGACCGGGCCCTGCGGGTTGTGCGGCGCGAGCGCGACGCGGTGAATCTCGGCGAGCGCTGCGATCCGCCGCACCTCGGTGAGCCCGCCGCAGTGCGTGATGTCGGGCTGGATCACGCTGCACGCGCCCTTCGTCAGGAGCTCGTTGAACGGCGCTGCGCCAACGAGACGCTCGCCCGTCGCGATCGGAGTGCGCACCGCCCGCTGGATCGCGGCGATGTCGTCGATGCGCTCCGGCCAGCACGGCTCCTCGAACCAGAACAGGTCGAACTGCTCGAGTGCCGCAGCAAAGAGGTGCCCCATGCGCGGGCTCGGGCGGGCGTGGCAGTCGACCATGATGTCGATCCCGTCGCCGACGGCGTCGCGCATTGCCGCGACGCAGCGCTCGGCATGTCGCACCGGGGCGAGGCCCTCGAGCGGCATCGTCGGCGGCACCGCCATCGACTTGAAGGCGGTGAAGCCCTTCTCGACCATGCCGGCGGCGAGCTCGCCGAACCGCTGCGGCTCGCTGCTCTCGTAGAAGTCCTCCATCTTGCCCTCGCCGAGATGTCCGTAGAGGCGCACATGGTCGCGCACCGGGCCGCCCCAGAGCCTGTGGCACGGGACGCCGTGCACCTTGCCGAGCAGGTCCCAGAGCGCGATGTCGATGCCGCTCATCGCCGTGCCGCGCACGATGTCGTTGCCGTGCCAGAAGTGCTGGCGGAACATCATCTGCCAGAGGTGCTCGATCCTCGTCGGGTCCTCGCCGACGATCAGCTCGGCGAGGTCCTCGACCGCTCCGACGATCGCGCGCGTGTGCCACTCGAGCGTCGCCTCGCCCCACCCGAAGAGCCCGTCCTCGTCGGTGACGACACGCACGAAGACCCAGTTGCGCATGCGTGCGTTACAGATGTGCGCCTCGACAGCGGTGATCTTCACGCCGAGCCTTTGAGCCCGTCGAGCAGCTCTACGCTCGCGTCGACCAGGTGCTCCATCTCACTCCCGTCCACGTTCGTGTTCGTGATCCCGTAGGCCCAGCGATACGCGTCCTGGTCGAGGATGTCGTCGAGCGAGACGTCCGCTACGAGGTCGAGATCCTCCGGCGGTGCGAAATAACCGGCGTAGTCGTTCGTGTAGGCGAGCGTCAACGTCTGGGCGAACGGGCTGCGCGAGCGGATCGTGGCGCCTGGCGTGTTGAACAGCTCGAACGGGTTCGAGACGATCGCAGCGGCCCCGATAGCGAGCGCCTGGATCTCGGCCTCGACCGGAACGTCCGTACGCCTCACCATGTCGGCGTACATCCGGAGCGCCGAGCCCTGATAGAGCATCGGGTACTGCTGCGCCGAGGTGGTGGTGTGCACCGACTCGTCCCACACCTCCGGAAACTCCGGCACGGGAACGTCGGCGAGAGCAGCGAGCTTCGCCTCGATCTCGGGGAGGCCGTAGGCGATGCGCCGGCGTTGCAGCTCGAGCCGCTGCGACGCCGCGCCGAGTCGCACGTCGGGCGACGTCTCGACCGTCTCGAGCGCCTCGACGACGGCCGCGCCGACCGCCTCGCCGAGCTCGTCGCGCCGGGCGAACGAGTGGCGGGAGGCGTCGGCATTGCCGAACCAGTAGTCCCAGCCCGCGATGTCGCCGCCGCAGCCAGAGATGAAGAGGCAGTCGGCACCGGGGCGCCCGCGACGCACGGCCGCGCGCAGCGGGCCCGGGAAGTCCGTGTTCCAGAGCAGCGTGTGGCCGCCGATCAGCGTGGGGTGACACGCGAAACTGGCGACGACGGCGAGCGGCGAGCCGTCGGCGCGATCGACGGCGATGACGCCGACGGTGTCGTCCACGGGGCGCTCGGGGAAGACGCGGTTGACGGTGATGCCCGGGGCGTGGCCTGAGCCCGAGCCAGCCCGGGCCGGCTCGCGCGAGCGCCACGCGGCGTACACGGCGCCGGCGATCGTCTCGGGCAGGAGGTCGACATAGCGGTCGAAGAGTGGTGCGTCACTCAGTCCCGACACCGTCGAGCCGCGCGAGAGGCTCGGCGCGCTGTGATTGTGCGCGGCGTTCACCATCACGGCGTGCGGTGGGATTCCCGTCAGCGCCTGCACCTGCTCCCTCACGGCGGCCGTCAGGTCGGCGCCTGCGAAGACGAGGTCGATCGCCACGATCGCGATCGTCGCGGCGCCGTCGTCGAGCACGAGCGCCTGCGCGATCAGCGGCTCGTGGATGCCGTCGGCAAGGCCGGTGCGGGCGGCCCAGCAGCCGTGCGGCAGGCCGCAGGGCGGCGTAATGTCGGCGCGGGCCACGCCCGCCTTCAGCTGGCTCATCGTGCGTCACTCCTTCTCATCTTCGGGTGGTCAACGCTCCACGGTCAGTCGAGCTCCGAGCGATCCGCCTCGCGTGCGACGACGACGACGTTGTCGCCCTGCTCGGTGGTGGCTATCGCGCGGACGACACACACGATCCCGGCCGTTTTGGCCAGGATCACCTCGGGCTCGCGGTCGGGGCGCTCGAGGAAGTGGATGCGACCGACGGGCTCGCCCACCTCGATGCGCTGGCCGAGGTCGACGACCGTCTCGAAGAGGCCCGACTCGGGCGCCAGGAGGTAGTTGCCGAGCTCGGTCGCCATGAGCAGCACCGGATCGGGCCGGCCGAGCGCGGCGCGCGTCTGCACCTCGCCCTCGATCACACCGAAGTGGCGAAGCACGTTCTGGAGCCCGCTAAGCGCGAGCCGATGGATCTCGGCCGTGACGTGGCCGCCGCCACCGAGCTCGGTGCTAACGACGATCTTGCCCTGGCGTTCCGCCTCGCCCACGAGCAGGCCGGTGCCGGCGATGTCGATGTAGACGCAGCACCAGTCGGTGTTCCAGTGGAGCATCCCGTCGACCATCTTGCGACGCTGCTCGACGTCCTCGACCCAGTGCATCTCCGACCAGGGCAGGCAGAGGCCGGTGCGGCCGCCGCTGTGCATGTCGATGACGATGTCGGAGCGGGGGAAGAGCTGGGTCGAGAGGAAGTGCGCGAGCTGCTCGTCGGCCGGACCGGTCGGCGAGCCCGGGAAGGAGCGGTTCATGTTCGCGCCCGACGGCCACAGGCGGGTGTAGGCGCGCGACGCGTCGAGCGAGACGCACGGGATCACGATCACGCGTCCGCTGACGTGCTCCGGCTGCAGGTCGCGCGCGAGATTGAGCGCCGCAACCTGCCCCTCCGGCTCGTCACCGTGGACGCCGCCGAGAACGATTGCGGTCGGGCCGTTGCCGTTTGCGACGGTGACGATCGGGACGTACTGGTTCGACCAGCCACTCGAGTTCGACGACCGCGGCACCTGGAGCTTCCCGACTTGTTTCCCAGGCGCTTCGAGGTCGATCGTACAGAGGATCGGGGAGTCACTCATGACTGCCAGGGCATCCTAGAGGATTGTTGACAATTTCGCTATAGTCGACAATCTGGCCGAGCGTCAGCGTGCTTCTCAGATCCCCCGTCAGCTCAGGAGACTCCCGTGAAGATCACCGATGTCGAGGCCATCGTCCTGCGACAAGCGGTTGTGAACGAGGGAATCGCCGACGGGAGCCAGGATGATCTCGTCGTCCGGATCCACACGGACGAGGGCATCACGGGAATCGGCGAGGTCGACTCGTCGCCCGAGCTCGTGCAGGCTCTCGTGCAGGCGCCGAGCTCGCATGCCGTCGCCGTCAGCCTCCGCGACGTGCTGATCGGCGAGGACCCGCTCGATGTCGAGCGGCTTTGGCAGAAGATGTACCGCGGCCTCATCTACTTCGGCCGGCGCGGGATCGCGATCCACGCGATCAGCGGCCTCGACATCGCGCTCTGGGACATCAAGGGCAAGGCGCTCGGCAAGCCGGTCTACGAGCTGCTCGGGACGCCGCACCGCGACCGGGTGCGCGCCTACGCCTCGATGCTGATGCCCGACACGACGGCAGAGGTGACCGAGGCGATCACGGCGCTGAAGGAGCAGAACTTCACCGCGGTCAAGCTCGGCTGGGGGCCGCTCGGCAAGGATTCCAAGCAGGACGTGGCCCTCGCAGCAGCCGCCAAGGAGGCCGCGGGCGACGGGGTCGAGATCATGATCGACTCGGGGCTCGGCTACGTCGCCGATGCGAAGCGGGCAATCGAGGTCGCGCGCGAGTACGAGCAGATCGGCATCTACTGGCTGGAGGAGCCGTTCGAGCCCGACGAGTACGAGGCGTACGCCGAGCTCGCGGACACTGTGGACATCCGCGTCACCGCCGGCGAGCAGGACTCGACCTGGTGGGGCTTCCGGGAGCTCATCGACCGTGCCCACATCGACCTCGTACAGCCCGACGTGACCCGCTGCGGCGGCATCACCGAGACGCTCAGGATCGCCGAGCTCGCCTACGCGCAGGGCAAGGAGACGGTGCCGCACGCGTGGAAGAGCGGCATCATCAAGGCCGCGTCGTTGCATTGCAACGCGGTCATGCCAGATGGCATCTGGCAGGAGTACTGCGTCGCCGATACTCCGATCGCCAAGACCCTCACCGTCCAGCGCCTGCCGATCGAGGCGGACGGCTGCGTCGCAGTCCCGACCGCCCCAGGCCTCGGCGTCGACCTGGACGAGGACGTCCTCGAGAGCCTGAGGATCGACCGGTAGACCACCACGACACGGCCCCGAAACTCACGACGGAGGAGCAGACGATGAGCGCGACCCAAGCGGACCAGGCAGCCGGCCTCGCCGCGCGCGCCGCGGCGGTGATCCCCGGCGGCGTCAACAGCGGCCAGCGCCGCGTTCCCGGCCTCGAAGAGCTGATCATCACCGCGACGAGCGGATCGACGTTCACGGACGGCGACGGCCGCGTCTACACCGACTACCACGCCGCCTTTGGCCCGCCGCTCCTCGGGCACAACGATCCCGATGTCGACGCGGCAGCAGCCGCAGCAGCGCGCTCCGTCGGCCTGATGGGAATCGGCGTCACAAAGGTCGAGATCGAGCTCGCCGAGCGGCTCGTCGCCGCGGTGCCCTCGCTCGAGAAGGTGCTGCTCACCTGCACGGGCAGCGAGGCGACCTTCCACGCTCTCCGACTCGCGCGCACCGCAACCGGGCGGCGCCACATCATCAAGTTCCAGGGCTGCTACCACGGCTGGCACGACTCGGTGGCCATGAACGTGATCTCGCCCGCCGAGCGCCGACACGGGCCAGCCGTTCGCCATCGCCTTGCCGAGGGTCGTCAGGTCGGGCGTCACTCCGGCGACAGCCTGGTAGCCGCCGAGCCCGTGACGGAAGCCGGTGATCACCTCGTCGAAGACGAGCACGGTG
>JBBQRN010000055.1:0-11545 GCA_038214705.1 Gaiellales bacterium
CGGTCGCTCGACCTCGACGACGGCATCGCCACGATCGAGTACGAGCTCGGCGGAGTCCACTTTCGGCGTGAGACGTTCGCGAGCGTTCCGGACGACGTCGTCGTCCTGCGGTTCGAGGCGTCGGAGCCGGCGGCGATCGAGCTCGGCTCGCACTATTACCGCCGCTACGACGCCTTCGGGCGGATCGAAGGGGCCGATCACGTCGTCGGGGCCGCGATCGGGGCGCGGGGAACGCGCGCCCACTCACGCGCAAGGGTGCTCGCCGAGGGCGGTGTCACAGAGACGCTCGGCGACCACATCTCCGTGCGCGGGGCCGATGCGGTCACGATCGTCGTCGGCGCTGCGACAGATTTCCGCAGCGACGATCCCGAGGCGACGTGCGTGGCGGCGGTCGGCGCCGCAGCTGCACGCTCCTACGAGGAGCTGCGCGCCCGGCACGTCGAGGAGCACCGGCCCGCGATGCGGCGCGTGCGCCTGACGTTGCCCGGCCCCGACGACGCCGAGCTGGCGGCGCTGCCGACCGACGCGCGGCTGGAGCGGGTCGTTGCGGGTGGGCTCGACCCAGGCCTCGTCGCGCTCCACTTCCAGTTCGGGCGCTATCTGCTGCTCGGGTCGAGCCGGCCCGGGACGCAGCCCGCGAACCTCCAGGGGATCTGGAACGACAGCTACCAGCCTGCCTGGGACAGCAAGTTCACGATCAACATCAACCTGCAGATGAACTACTGGCCGGCGGAGGTGGCGAACCTGCCCGAGTGCCACCTGCCGCTCTTCGACCTGATCGACCGTCTGCGGGTGACCGGTGCGGAGACGGCCGAGGTGCACTACGGCTGTCGCGGCTACGTCGCCCACCACAACACCGACCTCTGGGCCGACACGGCCCCGCTCGACAACGTCTTCTGCGGCCTCTGGCCTGCCGGAGCGGCCTGGCTCGCGCACCACCTCTGGGAGCGCTACGCCTTCGACCTCGACGAGGGGTTCCTGCGCGAGCGCGGCTACCCCGGGATGAGCGAGGCAGCCCGGTTCGTGCTCGACTACATGATCGAGGACCCGGAGACGGGCGAGCTGCTCTTCGGGCCCACGCTCTCACCGGAGGCGCAGTACCGTGACGCGAACGGCATCCGGTCGGGCCTCTGCATGAGCCCGGCGGGCGACACGCAGATCATGCGCGGCCTCTTCGAGCGCTGCCTCCAGGCTGCCGCCGTCCTCGGGATCGAGGACGACTTCTCCGCCGAGCTCGCCGCCGCCCTGCCCCGCCTGCCGGCGATGCGGGTGGGAAGCCGCGGCGAGCTGCAGGAGTGGCGGGACGACCACGTCGAGTGGGAGCCAGGGCACCGGCACGTGTCGCATCTCCTCGCCGTGTACCCCGACGCGCAGATCACGCTCCGGTCGACGCCCGAGCTCGCAGCTGCGGCGCGACGCGCGCTCGAGTTGCGCATCGAGGCCGTCTCCGACCGCCCCCACGGTGGCTGGAGCGTCGCCTGGCTCTCGCTCCTCTGGGCCCGCCTGCACGAGGGCGCCGAGGCGCACGAGCAGCTAATCCGGGTGCTGCGCCAGAGCACCGACCTCACCCTCCTCGACCTCTCGCCGCCGGGCGGCACCAACCCGCTGACCGTATTTCAGATCGACGGCAACCTCGGTGCGGTTGCCGCTGTCTGCGAGATGCTCGTGCAGTCGCACGACGGGATCGAGCTGCTGCCCGCGCTGCCGCCACAGTGGCCCTCGGGCAGTGTGGCGGGGTTGCGCCTGCGGGGCGGCTTCGAGCTCGACCTCGACTGGCGGGACGGAGCGCTGCAGCAGGTGGTGCTCCGCTCGCAGGCCGGCACGGCGTGTGTCGTCCGCTCGACGGTGCCGCTGACCGTGACCTCTCAGGGGGCGCCCGTGGACTTCGTATACGCGGACCATCTGCTCCGGTTCGACACCGAGCGCGGTGCGACGTACGTTCTCAACCCACAATCCGACGGAGGCTGACGAGGATGAAGCCGTACTGGCAAGGCGTGTTCCCGGCGATGACGACTCACATGCACCGCGACGGCTCGATCGACCTCGACGCGACCGCGCGGCATCTCGAGGTGCTGGTCGACTCCGGCGTCACCGGGCTCGTCATGTGCGGCTCACTCGGCGAGAACCAGACGCTCGACGGCGGCGAAAAGCGGGCCGTGGTCGAGGCCGCTGTCGCCGTCGCCGCCGGACGTGTTCCGGTGCTCGGCGGCGTCGCCGAGACGAGCACTCGAGCCGCCTGCAGCTTCGTGCGGGACTGCGACAGGCTCGGCGCCACCGGCTACATGGTGATGCCCGCGATGGCCTACCGGGGCGACGAGCGCGAGGTGCTCGCACACCTCCGCGCAGTCGCGAAGGCGACGCCGTTGCCGCTGATGATCTACAACAACCCGATCTCCTACTTCAACGACGTCACGCCGCAGCTGTTTTCCCGGCTGGCCGAGATCGACTCGATCGTGGCGCTGAAGGAGAGCTCGGGCGACACACGCCGGATGACCGACCTGCGCAACGTCGTCGGCGACCGCTTTGCCCTCTTCACCGGCGTCGACGATCTCGTTCTCGAGAGCATGGCGGTCGGGATCGACGGCTGGGTGGCGGGGATCGGTCTTGCTTTCCCGTACGAGAACCAGCATCTCTGGGAGCTCGGGCAGAGCGGGCGCAGCGAGGAGGCCCGCGCCCTCTACCGTTGGTACACGCCGCTGCTCCACCTCGACGTGAGCACGAAGCTCGTCCAGAACATCAAGCTCGCGATGCAGGAGACAGGGCTCGGCAGCGAGTGGGTGCGGGCGCCGCGGCTGCCGCTCGTCGGAGCCGAGCGCTCGCGGGTGCTCGAGATCATCCGCCACGGGATCGCGACACGACCAAAGCTGCCGGCGAAGGGTGGGTCGAAGAAGCGTGCGCGCGCTCGTCAAGGCTAGGGCCGAGTCGGGCCTCTGGCTCGAAGACGTTCCCGAGCCGGAGATCGGGATCAACGACGTCCTGATCCGCGTCCACAAGACAGGGATCTGCGGCACCGACCTGCACATCCACTCGTGGGACGCGTGGGCCCAGAAGACGATCCCGGTGCCGCTCGTAATCGGCCACGAGTTCGTGGGCGAGATCGTCGAGGTCGGCTCGAACGTGAGCGATTTCCACCCGGGCGACATCGTCAGCGGCGAAGGGCATGTCGTCTGTGGACGCTGTCGCAACTGCATGGCAGGGCGGCGGCATCTCTGCGCGCATTCGATCGGCCTCGGAGTCCAGCGGCCCGGCGCCTTCGCAGAGCTCGTGGCTCTGCCGATGACGAACATCTGGCATCACTGGCCCGGCGTCGACGAGGACGTGGCGGCAATCTTCGACCCGTTCGGGAACGCCGTGCACACGTCGCTGACGTTCCCGGTTCTCGGCGAGGACGTCCTCATCACGGGCGCGGGCCCGATCGGCTGCATGGCCATCCCGGTGGTGCGCCACGCCGGCGCCCGCCACGTCGTCGTCTCCGACCCGAACCCCTATCGACGCGGGCTCGCGCGCGCGATGGGCGCCACTGCGACTGTCGATCCGACCGTCGAGGGCCTCGACCGGATCCAGGGCGAGCTGGGGATGAGCGAGGGCTTCGATGTCGCATTGGAGATGTCCGGCCGTCCGGAGGCGTTGCAGGGGCTACTGCCCGCGATGGCACACGGCGGGTCGATAGCGCTGCTCGGGATTCAGACCGGCGACGTCCCGATCGACTTCACCCCGATCGTCTTCAACATGCTGACACTGAAAGGCATCTACGGCCGCGAGATGTACGAGACCTGGTACCAGATGTCGGTGATGCTCCAGTCGGGCCTCGACATCTCGCCCGTGATCACGCACCGGTTCTCGTACCGCGACTTCGCGGAGGGCTTTGCGGTCGCGGCCTCGGGTGAGTCCGGGAAGGTCATACTCGACTGGACCGACATCTAGGAGGCGGACCGTGTACGGAGCGCTGCAAGGCGAGCTGACCAGTGAGCTCGAGCGGCTGAGGAAGGAGCGGCTGTACAAGGGTGAGCTCGTGCTCGAGACGCCGCAGTCGGCGCACGTCGAGGTGGAAGGGATGGGCGGCCTGCTCAACCTCTGCGCCAACAACTACCTCGGGCTCGCCGACCACCCGGCCGTGATCGAGGCGGCGCGCGACGCGCTCGAGCAGTGGGGCTTCGGGATGGCCTCGGTGCGCTTCATCTGCGGGACGCAGACGTTGCACAAGGAGCTCGAGGCCCGCCTCTCCGAGTTCCTCGGCACGGAGGACACGATCCTCTTCAGCTCGTGCTTCGACGCGAACGGCGGCCTCTTCGAGGCGCTCCTCGGCCCCGACGACGCGGTCGTCTCGGACGCGCTCAACCACGCCTCGATCATCGACGGCATCCGCCTGTGCAAAGCGGCGCGCTTCCGCTACGCGAACGGCGATCTGGAGGAGCTCGACGCCCGCCTGCAGGAGGCGGCCGGCGCCCATACGAAGCTCGTCGCTACCGACGGCGTGTTCTCGATGGACGGACACATCGCCGACCTGGCCGGGATCTGCGCGGTCGCCGACCGGCACGGTGCGCTCGTGATGGTGGACGACTCGCACGCTGTCGGCTTCGTCGGGCCGAACGGGCGGGGCTCACCGGAGCTGCACGGTGTCACCGACCGCGTCGACATCCTCACGGGCACACTCGGCAAGGCGATGGGCGGTGCCTCCGGAGGCTACGTCTCCGGCCGGAGCGAGATCGTCGAGATCCTGCGCCAGCGAGCCCGGCCGTACCTCTTCTCGAACAGCATCGCGCCGCCGATCGCCGCGGCAGGGCTGAAGGCGATCGAGCTCGTCGACTCCTCGCCCGAGCTGCGCGACCGCCTCTGGGCAAACACGGCCCGTTTCCGCGAGGCGATGACCGCGGCCGGGTTCGACATCGTCGAAGGGACGCACCCGATCGTGCCCGTCATGATGGGCGACGCCGCTGTCGCCGCTGCCTTCGCCGAGCGCCTGTGGGCGCGTGGCGTCTACGCGGTGAGCTTCTCGTTCCCGGTCGTGCCTCGCGACAAGGCGCGGATCCGGACCCAGCTGTCTGCGGCCCACTCCTTCGAGGACGTCGACTTCGCGGTCGCGCAGTTCAGCGCGGTCGCGACGGAGCTACCGCGCTAGCTGCCGTAGCGGGCGACGGCGTCCGCGTTGAGCTCGACCCCGAGGCCGGGTCCCGTCGGCACGGGAAGCGCGCCGTCCTCGAGCGGAAGCGCGAGGAGCGCGTCGTCCGGAGCTGCGAGCAGGTTCCCGTGGAGCGAGATCTCGGTGAACTCCACGGCATCCCGCACGATCTCGCTCGACGCCGCCAGGTGGAGCTTCGCCGCCATCTCGGGGCCGAGCCCCCAGGCGGTGCCGAGCACCACTGCCAGCCCGGCCGATTCGGCGACGGCGACGATCTTCTTGGCGGCATAGAGCCCGCCGGCCTTACCGAGCTTGATGTTGAGCACGTCTGCCGCCTCGTGACGGACGATCTGCTGAGCGTCGTGGAGCGTGAAGCAGGCCTCGTCGGCCTCGATCAGCGTCTCCACAGAGCGCCGTACGGCCGCCATCCCCTGCAGATCCCAGGCGGCGACAGGTTGCTCGAGCAGCTCGAGCCGGACGTCGTGGCGCTCGGCCAGCCGGCAGAGCCGGATCGCTTCCTTCGGGCTGTATCCCTGATTGGCGTCGGCGCGCAGCGAGACGTCGGGGCCGACCGCCTCGCGTATTGCCCGCAGCCGGTCGGCGTCATGATCGGGATCGCCGCCGACCTTCGCCTTGAACGCCCGGACGCCCTGCTCCATCAGGGCGACGCACACTGCGGCCATCCCGTCGGGTGGACCGCCGGCGATCTCGATCGAGACCTGGACACGCTTCTTCTGGGCGCCTCCGATCAGGACGCACGCAGGCACCCCCAGCGCCCTGCCGATCAGGTCGTGCAGCGCCAGGTCGATGCCGGCGCGCGCATTCGACGAGCTGCGGAAGTCGATCAGCCCGAGGAGCTGCTCACGGTCGAAGGGATCACACCCGACGAGCTGCGGGCCGAGGTAGCCGTCGATTGCCGCGCTCACCTCCTCCACGGTCGAGCCGAAGAAGCCGATGTCGGCCTGCGCCTCGCCGATGCCGGTGATCCCTTCGTCGGTCTCGATCCGGACGAGCACGTACTCGAGCACCGACTTGGGCCGCGTGGCGTTACGGCGGTTGCGCCGGCCGCCCCAGTGGATCTTCGATCCCGCTCCCTCGGTCGAGTACGGCGGGTCGGGGATCGGGAGTGCGACGGGGGTCGCGCAAACGGCTGTGATCTTCACTTCAGGCGGTCTCCAGCTCGTGCGCGTGCTCGAGGAACGCGGTCAGCAGCCGGATCGTCGCCTCGATGTCGTCCTTGTGGCAGAGCTGGACGGTCGAGTGCATGTACTGCACGGGCGCGCCGATCGTCGTCGCGAGCGCTCCCAGCCCCGTCTGCTGGATCGCGGAGGCGTCGGTGCCGCCGCCGATGTTGCGCTGCACCGGAATCGCATGCTGCGCCGCCAGGTCGAAGAGGAACGCGAGCAGTCGCCGGTCGCCGATCGTCCGGTTGTCGATCAGGTAGACGCCGGTCCCCGCTCCGAGGTCGCACGTCTGATCGTGCGGCTCCGAGTACGGCCCGCGGCAGCAGCTTCCGTCGAGGGCGATGCCGATGTCGGGCTCGATCGCATACGCGGCGACAGGCATCCCGCGGACGCCGACCTCCTCCTGCACGGTGCTGACGGCGTAGACGTCGACCGCGGTCGGCCCCACGCGCGCCATCGCCTCGAGCAGGCAGAACGTCCCGATCCGGTCGTCGAAGTTGCGGCCCATCACCACGCGGTCGTTCAACTCCTCGAACTCCTGCGCCAGCGTGATCGGGTCGCCGACCTCGATCAGCTCGAGGACCTCCTCGACGGGTAGGCCGACGTCGATCACGATCTCGGAGAGCGCCGGCACCCTCTCGCGCTTCCGTCCCGCCGCGATGCCGTTGCGCGTGGTCGGGGCGACGACACCCTTGACCGGCTTGCGGCCGTGAATCGTGACCCGCTGCGAGAGCAGCGATGAGGCGTGGAGCCCGCCGATCGGGTGGATGTGGATCGTCCCGTCGGGGCCGATGTGCTTGACCATCATCCCGATCTCGTCGCAGTGCGCCGCCAGCACGACCCGGGGCGCGCGCGCCCCGGTGGGTGTCCCGGTGGCCCGGCGCAGGCCGATCACGTTCCCGAGCCGGTCGGTCGAAACCTCGTCGCAGGAGGAGCGAAGCTCGGCCGACACGAGCTCCTGGACGGCGTCCTCGAACCCGGAGACGCCGGGCGTATTGCTGAGTCGTTCGAGCAATTCGATCCTGAGCTCCGGCATCCGGGTTCGACGCTAACACAGCGGCCTCCAACGGGCGCCTGTCGGTCAGAGGAATACGATCGTCGAGGATGCCTGCGCGACCGAATGTCGTGATCGTCGTTGCCGACGACATGGGTTACGGCGACCTCGGCCTCTTCAACGAGGGGCGCTGCCGGTCGCCCCACCTCGACGGGCTGGCGCGGGACGGCGTCTGCCTGACGCAGCAGTACGCCGGTTCGCCGGTCTGTGCCCCCTCGCGGGCGGCGCTGTTGACCGGCCGCTATCCCCAGCGAACGGGCGCGATCGACACCCTGCAGGGAAGAGGGCTCGACCGGATCGGGCTCTCCGAGATCACGATCGCGGACGTCTTCCGGGCCGGTGGCTACCGCACGGCGCTCGTCGGAAAGTGGCACAACGGCGCTCTCGACCCCCGCTTCCACCCGAACGCCCGCGGCTTCGAGGAGTTCGCCGGCTTCTCGGGCGGCGCCTCCGACTACTACGACTACGCGCTCGATCTGAACGGGACCGAGGTGCCGGGCGACGGCCGCTACTTGACGGACGTCCTCACCGAGCATGCCGTCTCGTTCGTCCGCCGCCACGCCGGCGATCCGTTCTTCCTCGTCGTCGCCTACAACGCGCCGCACTTCCCGATGCAGGCGCCGCAGGAGCTCGTCGACAGCTACGTCGAGGCCGGCGAGACCCTCGGCGCCGCGCTCACCTACGCGATGATCGAGGTGATGGACGCCGGGGTAGGGCGAATCGACGAGACCCTGGTCGAGCTCGGCCTGGCGGAGAACACGATCGTCCTCTTCACGAGCGACAACGGCCCCTACCTCGGTGAGGTGCTCGGAGTCAGCCTCAACCGCTTCAACTACGGCTGGCGCGGCGCCAAGCACTACGTGTTCGAGGGCGGGATCCGGGTGCCCGCAATCGTCCGCTGGCCGGAGCGGCTCGGGGGCGGGAGGCTCGTGCCCGAGTTGGCGCACTTCACGGACTGGCTGCCGACGCTCGCGGCGGCGGCGGGGCTGGTCGTGCCGGCGCAGGTAAGCCTCGACGGCGACGACATCCTGGCCGTCGTGGCGGGCGCGTCGCACGACGTCGCCCCCCGGCGCTTCTGGCAGTGCAACCGCTACGCCCCCCGGGCGGAGGGCAACTCGGCGATGCGCGACGGCGACTGGAAGCTCGTGCGGCCCTCGATCCCGGCGCTCATGCAGGTCACCGAGGCCGACCGGGCGATCGACCGTGCCCTGAATTACCGCCGGCCGGGGGCGATCACCCGGGTGGACGACTCGCCGCTGCCCGAGTTCGATCCGGGGCCGCCTCCGGCGCCGCTCCTCTTCGACGTCGCCTCGGACCCGTTCGAGCAGGTCGACCTGGCGGCAACTCACCCCGAGCGGGTGGCACGCATGGGGGCGGCGCTCGATGCGTGGTTCGAGTCGGTCGAAGCCGACCGCGCGGCAGCCTCAACGCGCTAGCTCGCCGTCGCCTGCCGCTTCCAGGCCGAGCCGCTGTTGCCGCTCGTCAGTGCCGAGACGACGACGCGACGTACCACGCGGCCGTCGCGGGCAGAGCCGTAGAGCTGGATCCGGCTCGGGCGCTCGTCGAGCTCGACGACGTATGACGTTGTGCCGCTGGGCAACGCCACGGCTTCGCCTTCGACGTAGTCCTGCCGCGGGTCGGGGCGCACGCTGACCCGGAGGCTCCACTCGCTGACGTTGGCGGCATGATCCCACGAGAGCTCGAGCCCGTCGGAGACCTGTCGCTTGCGGACGGCCATGTTGCCGACGACCGTTGCAGAGGGCTGGAGCGCCATCCGGCGCACCGGTCGGCTCGGTGACGGCGCGGGCGCGGGTGTGGGCGCCGACGCCACGACTCCGTGCAGCGCCGCTAGCGCCGTCTCCTCGACGGTCGCGATCGTCGGTGCCAGGCGTGGATCCGCAAGCCAGGGCTGCGATCGGAGATAGCGCCGCACCTCGCCGGCAATCCCGCTTCGCAGTCCTCGCTCGTCGGGGACGAGCCCCTCGTGGACGAGCCGCTGCGCCTCACGGACGTAGAGCCCGAGCCGTGCGCCGAGCTCGGCGGCGATCTGGTCGGGCGCGTAGGAGTCGACCAGGAGGTCGACCGGACGGAGCCATTCCTCCTCGACCGCGCTCATCGGGCAAGCCTCCGGGCCCGGACGAGCGAGAGCCACAGCGCGGCTGGTACGCCGACCGGGAGCACCCACCAGGCCTCGCCGCCTGCCTCCACGAGCCCCCATGCCGCGGCGAGTAGGAGCGCCACGGCGACAGCGATCCCGATGTCGTCGCCGACGAGGAAGTCGACGATGCCGTGGACTGCACGCCTCACGCCGTCACCGGGCTCGCCTGCCGGGCGAGCAGCCTCGTGAACGCCAGCGACCAGGCGATCGTGAGCACGATCAGTACGGCGAGGGCCACCTCGGATCCCGGCCAGTCGATCCCGACTCCCTCGCCGGCCCAGAACGTGCCGAACGAGGTCAGCATCACGCCGACCGCGAACTTGAGCGTGTTCTCGGGCACGCGGCTGAGGGGGTGGCGGACGAGAGCGCCGACGAATGCCACAACGACGAGAGCGACGACCGCCCCTGCCGCCGCAATACCGGTCGCCCCCTGGTTCGCGCCAAGCGTCAGGACGATGAACGCGACCTCCAGGCCCTCGAGCAGCGTCGACTTGAATGCGATCACGAGCGCGTAGTGGTCGCGTCCGGCTGATTCGTGCCCGGCGGCCCGCGCGGCGGCCACCCCGTCGGCGAAGGCCTGCTCCTCGTCGTGCAGGGGCTTGAAGCCGCTCGCGCGGAGGATCGCCTTGCGTAGCCATTGCAACCCGAAGAGAAGCAGCAGCGAGCCGACAACGAGGCGCAGCGCACCGATCGGGATGGCCTCGAGCGCCGGCCCGAGTACGACGACGAGCACGGCCAGAACGGCGAGGGCGGCGGCGGTGCCCTGCAGCGGGGCTCTCCAGCCCCGCGTGACCCCGAGGGCGAGCACGATCGTCAGCGTCTCGACCATCTCGACGGCGCTCGCGAGGGCAGCTCCGAGGAAGACGAGGACGTTGCCGGTCATGCCCGCGACGGTAGCGGCAGACGCAGCCCCGAGGTGACGGCTAGAGCGGCGCGGCAGGCCGCCGCTTGCGCAGCCAGACCGAGACGATGTACGTGGGAACGACGACGCCGGCGGCCAGGAATGCGCCGATTCCCCAGGCGGTCGCGTGGGTGCGGCCGTTGCGATCGGCGTGGCGGAAGATCGCCAGTGAGCTCGCGACTGCGATCAGCATCATGACCAGGAACTGGGCAGGGGACACGTTCACGGTAGGCCCAGTGTTGCAGCTGGGAAGACGCAGGGAGTGCTGCGTGCGACCGTGTCCTCCTGCCCACCTGCGACGATGCGGCGCAGCAAGCCCTTACTCACCCTCGGAACGGGAGGCACTCGTGCCCGGAAAGTTCGTCGTCAAGAAGGGGCCGACCGGGAAGTTTCGCTTCTCGCTCGTCTCGACCAATGGTCAGGTCGTCGTCTCGAGCGAGGCGTACGAGACCAAGCGCGCCGCTCTGGGCGGAGTTGCATCGGTGCAGAAGCTCGCCGCCGCCGCCACGGTCGTCGATACGACCGTCGTCGCGACTGCACCAGCGAAACCGAAGGCGAAGAAGCCTGCTACCAAGAGGCCTGCGGTGAAGAAGCCTGCGGTGAAGAAGCCTGCGGTGAAGAAGCCTGCCGCCAAGAAGTAGGGACGACGTCAGGATGTTCCGGGGTGGGGCCGCGGGCCTCGCCCCAGGGCGCCTGCCCGCGGCGCGCGGGAGTCCGCTACTCGACCGTGCGAACGAACAGCCGCGTGGCCGCGACGCCGCCGATTTGGACTGCGACGACGCCGGTCAGCTGCTTGCCCTTCGTCCAGGCGGGAGTTCTCCATGCGCATCTGGCCGACCGGGCTTTGAAGACGTTTGCGACGACGCGTAGTCGCTTGCCTTCGACCTCTGCACGACACCGAACCGAACCGCTCAAGACCGGGCGACCCGTCGCGAGCTGCACGAACCTGACCGAGGCGAGCAGGCGCAAGCGCTTTTTCTGGCGGATCACGTGTGCGGGCTTCGCTCCGACCGGGAGTGCGTCGGTTGCGGGCGCCGGAATCGGAGCCGATGTCGGGGCGGGCACAGCCGGAGCCGAGGCCGCGACCGGGACAGCGGGCGCGGACGGAATCGAAGAGGGAGGCGGCGTC
>JBBQRN010000056.1:0-11507 GCA_038214705.1 Gaiellales bacterium
CGTCGCACAGGTGTCGACGCCCCCCGCCGACCAGATCATGACCCAGATCCACACCAGGGCGAGCTGCCAGCCTCCCCAGGCGAGGCCCGCATCGTTGAGCTTGTAGGTCAGGTTCGAGGAATGGAAGTCTCCGTTCAGGAACGGCAGGAACATGAAGCAGAAGAGCGGGATCATGAGGAGGATCCCGGCCAGGTAGTTGAACGCTACGCCTATGCGCGTGCCGAAGACGTTGAAGCCCCAGACGGCGAGGATGATTCCGACCGCGATCAGGTGCTGGAGCCCGATGTGGACGCTGCCGGTGCTGAAGTATCCGTTGTCGAGCTTGGCGCCGCCGAATGCGTACGTTCCATACGGTTGACCGGGAAACCATGCCGCCTGCGCGATGTAACCGGAGAAGAGCCCGAGAAACGAGAGGACCACAGACCACCCGATCCAGTACCCAAATGTGGCAATCGGACCGACGAGGGTCGTGTACTTACGCCACCCCTCGTTCGCGTAGAGCGGAAAGCCGCCGGACTTGTGCGGGAACATCGCGGCGAGCTCCGAGTAGAGCACCATCACGGGGACGATGATCGCTGCTGTGATCCCCCAGAGGAGCACCGCGCCCCAGCCGCCCAGGTCAAGCACCGAGAACCCGATCGACCCGAGCAGGAAGCCCGGATTCGCGAGCGCGATCACGAACCCGTCGTACCAGCGCAGGGTCTTGAGGAGCTGGCGTTCTTCGACGACTGCCTGAGCCACGCTCTACCTCCATGTCTCGGGGGGTGAGATCGCGGGCCGCTGTGGACCGCGGAGCGACGGTAACACCTCGCTCAGACAGTTTCAATCGCCGTACAATCGAACGGGATGCGCAAGCCGCCGATCACAGTCAATTGCGAGTGCGGCGAGACGAGGGACCTGGCCTACGGCGAGCGCTGGCGCTGCGAGCGGTGCCACCGCTCCTGGGACACGAGCCAGATTCCGGCCGCCGAGTACGACGGCCTGCTGCGGAGGATGAGGCGCGTCCGGCTGGAGGCGTTCGGCCTGGCCGCGGTGCTCGCAGCGATCCTCGTGCCGCTGATCGCTGTCGTCAACGAGGCCTTCATCTTCGTGGTTCCTGTCATCGCGGCTATGTGGCTGTTCCTGTACCTGCCGATGTGGCGCCGCAGGGCCCGTCGCGCGGCCGGGAGCTCCCCGCGCTGGGAGCTTCGCCCCGAGTAGCGGCATGCTGACCCTGCGACGCAACGTTCCGCGCCAGGACGCCTCGCCTCTCTCGGCCCGCGGACGCCCCGTCCTGCTCGCCACGCTGGAGGTGCCGTTCGACGACGACGCCGCCGCGTTCGCCGTCGACGCAGCCGTCGAGTGCGGGCAGCCGCTCATCGTCACGACCGTCGTCGAGATGCCGCTCGGCCCGATGTGCGTGATCATGGGTTACGGCGACCTCGAGCCTCCGGAGGACGAGGCGGCGAGGTTCCGGGCCCCCGCGGAGCTCGCGCACGCACTCGGTGTCGAGGTCGAGCGGCTCCGCGTGCGCAGCCCACACCCGGTCGACGCCCTCCTTGACCTCGTGGCCGAGCGAGCGCCCGGCCTGCTCGTCTTCGGGCCCGACCGCTCGCAACTCAAGCCCCGCACCTTCCGCAAGGTCGCGAAGAAGATCCGCGAGCGCGCCACCTGCCTCGTCTGGCTGCCCGAATAGCCGCGCCCTAGGCGAAGGCCGGCATCACCTCGTCGTGGACGAGCCGGAGCTGCGTCTGCACGTCCGGCACGTCGACGTCCCGGCCTGTAAACGCCTTCACGAGGTGGCCGTCGATGACGCACAGGACCATGTGGTTCACGCCCGTCGGAGCGATGTCCGTCCGGATCTTCTCGACGACCTCCTCGGGCGTGCCGGCGATCGACAGCTTCTCGGCCAGCTCTGGCGTCATGGCGTCGATCGCGCCCTGGACGTCGCCGGCCGCGAAGGCGTCGAGGATCGGCTTGACGTCTGCCTCCGAGATGCCGTGGCGCTCGAGCTGCTCGGCGTGCATCGCGGGGATGTAGAAGGCGCCGATCGTCTGGGCGGCAAGCTTTGCGTTGGCCGAGTCCGGGGCGACGGCGAACACTTCCCACGCGGCGATGTCGAGCTCGCGCCAGTCCCTCTCCGCGCGCTCTGCTCCGATCTTGACGTGCTCGACCATGTACTCGCAGGATTGGCGCGAGTACTGCGCGAAGGCGTGCGTGCCGTCGAAGATCTCGCCTGCCGCCTGGAAGGACTTCGGCCCGCGCAGAGCACCGATCAGAAGGGGCACGCGCTTCTGCACGGGGCGGGCGAATGTGAACAGGCCGGTGTAGTTGTAGAAGTCACCCGCGAACGTGATCGCCCCCTCGTCGAGCAAGGTGCGCATCACCGTGTGTGCCTCCTTCACCCGGGACAGCGGCTTCATGCGGGTCCAGTCCATCCCGTACTGGGCGAGGAGGCTGAAGTTGCCGATCGCGATCACGCACTCGGTGCGTCCGCCCGTGAGCTCGTCGAGGGTGGCCATCGCCTGGCAGACGAGGGTGGGCTCGCGCAGAGCGATCGGCGCCAGGCTGGGCCCGAAGCGAATCTGCTTCGTTTTGTCGGCGGCGGCCGCAAAGAGGACGTACGGGTCCTTGTGCCAGGTCTCGTCGGCCGCGTAGCAGCCGTAGAACCCCAGCTCGTCGGCCGTCTTGATGTGCTCGAGCGACTCGCCCAGCGGATAGTCGGGGAGCGTGACGTAGCTGAACCTCATCGCGTGCCTCCTACTAGTAGGTCTTCGCTGTGAGCCCGCCGTCGACGAGGAGCGGCGCGCCGTTCACGAACGACGCCTCGTCGGAGATCAGGTAGACAACCGCCGCGGCCACCTCACGCGGGTGGGCGATCCGCTTGCCCGGGTAGGCGGCCTCCATCTCCGACCGCGCCGCTACGGGGTCGTCCGTCCCGTCGAAGTACTGCTCGATCATCGGCGTCTCCATGTCACCCGGGCAGACGCAGTTGCAGCGGATGCCGTCGGGCGCGTAGTCGATCGCGATCGCCTTCGTCAGGCCGAGCACGCCCGATTTCATCGCCGTGTACGCCGCGAGGTAGCCGTCGCCGGTGAAGGAGAGGATCGAGCCGATGTTGACGATCGCGCCTCCGCGGCCGCTCTCGCGCATGGCGGCAATCGCGTGCTTGCAGCCCCAGAACGTGCCGGTCAGATGGGTCGCGACCAGGTCGTCCCAGAGCTCGTTCGTCGTCTCGTGCAGCCGTCCCTCGCCGAGAATGCCGGCGTTGTTGACGAGGAAGTCGAGCGCCCCGTACTCGGCGACGCAGCGCTCGATCGCGGCCACGACGTCCTGCTCGTTCCGCACGTCTCCCTGGAGGAACACTGCGTCGCCGCCGGCCGCTCGCACCTCCTCGACGGCGGCCTCGCCCGCCTCGGCGTTTCGCGCGAGAGCGACAACGCGTGCACCTTCTGCCGCCGCAGCTAGCAGGACCTCGCGTCCCAGACCGCGGGAGGTCCCGGTGACCACCCCCGACTTGCCCGCGAGCCTCACCCCTCCGCCTCGATCTCCTTCAGGAGCTCCTCGCCGGAGAGGACCGAGTCGGCGAAGTGGTCGTGCATCCAGGCGAGGTGCTCCCAGCGCGAGTCGACGATCCGCTGCGTGTCCCAGGCCGGCATCTCCTGTTGCTCGACGTGCTCCGTCATCAGCGCCGGGTCGACCTCATAGATGTGGTCGAAGCGCATCACGACGGCGTCCGTCACGCGCTTCGGGTCGGGCGGGCGCTGCGCCGCGAGCCGGAAGCCGAAGCCGATCACTCCTCCACCTCCTCGTAGGCCTCGTCGAGCAGGTACTTGCCGGGATTCATGACGTTGTTCGGGTCGAGCGCCTTTTTGATCGTCTTCATCACCTCGAAGCCGCCTCCCAGCTCGAGTGGGACGAGGTCGACCTCGCCTTCGCGGCACGAGCCGTGGCAGGCCGAGATGGTGCCGCCGGACTCGATCGCCACCCGCGCGAGCTCGCGCTTCGCGTCGACCCACGCCGCCCAGCTCTCTTCGTCCCATTGCTGCTCCCAGATGCCGATGTCGATCTCGGTGAGGTAGTCGCCCCACGGCTTGAAGGCCCCGTTCGTGTACGCGAACATCCCCCAGTCGTCGAACATGTCGAAACGCTCGCGCAGGTCGGCCGCGATCGCATGCCAGCGCTCACGCACCTCGGGTAGCTTCGAATGCAGGATCGCGGCGTCCTCGCAATGCCAGCTCATGATCACGACCTGGCCGCTGGGCGTGCGGCCGTGGAGCGGCGTCGCATAGCGGTCGTGCCGTGAGGCCCAGTCTCCCTGGGAGATCTCGTCGCCGAGGTACGTGCCGCCGCCCTCCTTGCCGATGCGCAGGAGCCGCTTGGCCCCGACGCGGAGCTCGTCTGCGTTTCCGTACCCGGCAACCGCCACGACGCCCTTGACCGAGTCCGGCTGCGGGATGTACGCCTCGTCGTCGCGCCGCAGGTACTCGAGCTTCCATTCGTCGAACAGAACAACCCCCGCGAGCGTCGAGACGCCGGAGCGGGCGAGCTCGGCCGTGGTCCGCCAGGCGCTCAGGTAATCCGGGAAGGCGAAGAACGCCGAGAACTCGGCCTCGGGGCGCTTCACGAGCTCGAGCGTCGCCTCCGTGACGATCCCGAGCGTCCCCTGATGACCCATGAAGAGGTGCTTCAGCTGATAGCCGGACGAGGACTTCCGGATCTTCCTGCCGCCGCCGTCGCCGACACGGATGATCTCGCCGGTTGGGAGCACGAGCTCAAACGAGATCACGAGATCACGGGTGTGCCCGAAGCGGCCGCCGATCAGCGACCAACCGCTCGTCCCGATGCGGCCGCCGACGAGCGAGCACGGGTAGGAGGCGGGATTGTCGGGGTAGATGAAACCGAGCGGCTTCAGCTCCTCCGAGAGCTTGAGCATGTTGATCCCCGGCTGAACCGTCACCGTCCGGTCCTCGACGTCGACCTCGAGGATCCTGTTCATCAGCTTCACGTCGACCATGATCCCGTGCTTCAGCGGCACGGCGCCGTCGGTGAGACCGGTGCCGCCGGCGCGAGGGACGACCGGCACCCGGTGGCGGTTGGCGAGCTTGACGACCTCCGAGATCTGCTCGGCTGTGGTCGGCAGGACGACCGCCTGAGGGATGTAGTCGTTCCAGCGGTGCACCGGAAACGGGGAGGGCACACGCGCGCGGTTGTAGAGCGCGGACTTGCCGGTGAAGACGTGCTCGTCGCCGCAGATCGCGACGAGCTCGTCGATCAGGGTGTCGGGAAGCGCCGCGACGGCCATGATCAGACCTCGAACCCGGCCGACTCGGCCACGAGCTCCATCAGGTCGTAGACCTCGATCCCCTGGATCTTCCCCTGCTCCTCGAGCGGCCGCTCCGACCACGGGCAGGCAGAGACGAGCGTGTCCACCTCGAGCGCCGCGGCCTGCTCGATGCGGCGGCGGGAGATCTCCGCAGTCAGATCGGGCCGTTCGATCGGAAGTCCGCCACCGGCGCCTGAACAGTACGACCACTGCGTCACATGGTCGACGTCCTTGAAGGTGAGACCGGGGATCGCCCGCAGGACTTCCCGAGGCGACTCGTGAATTCCCAGCCGCTTGTTCAGGCGGCACGCATCGTGGTACGTGACCGTCCGTTCGATCGGTGTCGTCAGCTGTAGCTTGCCGTCGCGGATCAGCTCCGCGACCAGGTCGATGACGAGCACGATCTCGAAGTCGAAGTCGTCGCCGAAGAGGCCGGGGTAGACGTCGACGAAGGTGAGGTAGTCGTGCGGGTCGAGGCAGAGGATCCGCTTCGCGCCGGCCTGCCGCCAGTCTCTGACGTTGTGCTCGGCCATGCGGAAGCCGAGGTCGTTGTAGCCCATCTCGTAGGCAGGCCCGCCGCAGCACCACTGCTCCTTCATCAGCCCGAACTCGACGCCCGCCTGCTTCAGGACGAGCGCGACGGCACGCGGAACGGACTGCCGGTAGAACGCGGCCTCGCAGTCGCAGAAGAGAATCGTCTCGCCTCCGACGGGCAGGTCCAGACCCTGTGCCCAGTCGCGGACCTTGCCTTGCGACGCCTCGATGTTCCAGCCGAGCACCGGTTCGTTTCCCCAGCGGTCGGTCAGGTCGTTCCAGCGCTTCCATTTCGGCTGGTGGACATCGCTCTCGACCGCCAGCGCGCGAACCGCCTTGACGAGATCGACGGTCCGTGTCCGGTAGCGGTAGAAGTCGCCTGTAAAGAGCGTGTTGGGGCAGCGCAGCTCGCAGGCCCCGCACATCGTGCAATGCACGTAGTCGCGCGCCACGTCCTCGATCTCGAGGTGCCCCTTCTCCATCGCGACGACGTTTGCGTGGAACGCAGTCGGCGTGTGGGCCTCGTCACGCGTGACCTGCGTGACCGGGCAAACCTCGCGGCAGAACTTGTGCCCGGAGCTGAAACAGCTGTAGGCGGCGTTGCGCCACTCCGCCACGAACTCGCCGGTAGGCCCGCCGTTCTCAGAAGGGTTGCTGCCGTCCTTCGCTGCCATCGGTCTCCTTCCCGCTCGTTGATGCGACTCTACTGAGATAGAAATCGCGGTGAGTCGTGGGTCGCTCTCGCACGCAGAAACCGGTCATCGGCCTCTCCGTAGGACTGCTCGACTTCGCGAACTACGCCGGCGTCGGCTTCCAGCGGCCGGTCGCCCTGGCAGGCGGGCTGCCGCTGACGCTCCCCCGCCTCGGGGACGGACACCTGAAAGAGGTGCTCGAGGTGTGCGACGGAATCCTCCTCGGAGGCGGCCGCGACATCGAGCCGAAGCGATACGGACAGGAGCCGCACGAGAAGCTCGCGCCGACCGACCCTGAGCGGGACGAGTTCGAGCTGGAACTCGTCGAGCGCGCACTCGACCAGGGCCTGCCCGTGCTCGGCATGTGCCGCGGGATCCAGATTCTGAACGTCGCTCTCGGCGGAACGCTCGTCCAGGATGTCAGCCTCGTCGACGAATGGAGCAGCCATCCCACGGATCCGGGCTGGGAGCTCTGGCGCGAGGTCCAGCGCGCCTCGCTCGAAGGCGAGGAGGATGTGCCGGAGCACCCGCGCCACCGGATCGCGATCGAGCCCGGGAGCCGTCTGCACGCGGCGCTGGGTGAGACCGAGCTCGAGGTGGACAGCTTCCACCATCAGGCGCTCGACCAGGTGGCACCCGAGCTGCGCATCGTCGCGAGAGCCCCCGACGGCGTCGTCGAGGCCGTGGAGCTGGACGGGGATGCCTATGTGCTCGCGGTCCAGTGGGAGCTCCAGGAGGAGTGGCGGGTCGACCGTCGCTTCCTCGAGCCGTTCGCGCGCTTCGTGCAGGCGGCCGCGACTCGTCCCTAGGCTAGGTTCGGGGCCGCTTCTTCTCGGGGTCGTAGATCGGCAGGGTCTCGACTGTCGCCGGCGCGGTGCCGTCGCCGAGGGCCACGTCGACCTTCGTCCCGGGCGTGGCGTGCTCGGTCTCCAGCACGGCCAGCCCGATCACCCGGCCGAGGGTCGGGCTTTCGCACGGGCTCGTCAGCGTCCCGGCCGGCTCGCCGTCGACGGTCACGGCCGCGCCGTACTCGGGAGCCTCGCTGCCTTCGACCGCCAGGGTCACGAAGCGCCGAGGCGGCGCCTTCGCCGTTTCTGCGAGCGCGTGTTTGCCCTGGAAATCCTCCGTGTCCAGGCGGATGACCTTGTCGAGGCTCATGTCGAACGGATCCGTCTCGTGTTGGAAGTAGTCGTAGCCGATGAAGATCAGCCCGGACTCGATCCGGATCGTCTCGACGGCGGCGAGGCCGTACGGGCGCGCGCCGGCTCCGGTGACGGCGGCCCACAGGTCCTCGGCGTGCTCGGGCGTGCAGAAGAGCTCGTAGCCGACCTCGCCCGAGTACCCCGTGCGAGAGACCCAGCAGGGGACGCCCCCCACCTCGACCTGATCCGGCCAGAAGCGGAAGTAGCGAAGGCCCGCCACGTCGGCGTCGGTCAGGCCGGCGAGCAGCTCCCGCGAGCGCGGCCCCTGCAGCTGAAGGTGGGGCAGCTGCTCGGTGACCGGCTCGATCGTCACGTCGATCCCCTTGACGACCTCGTGGATGTGGTCGAGGTCGGAGTCGAGCGCCGTGATCGCCCACGCATGGTCGTCGGCGAGCTTGAAGACGGTCCCGTCGCCGACCATCTTCCCGTTCTCGTCGCAGAACGGCCCGTACCGGACCTGGCCGACCTCCAGGCCGAGCATGTCGTTCGTGAAGACGCGGTCGGCCGCGCGCAGCGCACCGGCGCCCCGGAGCTCCCACTTTCGCAACGGGGATTCGTCCCAGACGCCGACGTCCTCGCGTACCGCACGATGCTCGGCAATCGGGTCGCCGAAGTGGTTCGGCCAGCTCCAACCTTCCCAGTCCATGAACTCGCAGCCGAGCTCGCGCTGCACGCGGTCGAAGGTCGTCCTGACGATCTCCGTGCTCATGCGACGCTCCTGGTCGGGGACGGCCTCTTATACACCGTCGTAGGATCGGGGCGATGAGCGTCAACCTCTGGTGGGCCGAGAACGACGGCATGAGCGGGCACGTCTGGCTCGGCGTCGGCGAGTTGCTCGCGCTCGGCGGCGAGATGCTCGCACAGGGGATGGCGCACGAGGGCGGCGTGGAGAGCACCGGAGTGGGGATCCCGCTCGCAGAGCTGGCGCCGAGCGACCAGGAGGGGCGGATCTCCGCCGACGAGGTCGAGCACGCTCTCGCCGTCGCCTCGCCCAAGCCGTTCACCCTCGACGACTCGAAGCTCTGGGAGGACTGGCTGCGGTTCCTCGAAGGCGCCGCCACCCACGGCGGCATCGTTGTTCGCTGATTCGCGCGCGCGAAGCGGGTTAAGCTAGAGCCGACGGCCACAAGGGAGGCTGCAAGATGAAGACGATCGTGGTTGGCTACGACGGTACCGAGCCGGCTCAGCGGGCACTCGAGCGCGCGGCTGACCTCGCCCAGGCATTCGGCTCGAAGCTCATTGTCACGAGCGTGACACCCGTTCTGATCTCGCCGGGACGCTCGATGGGCGCGATCGACCCGGCCGACCCTCCGGAGGAGCACGAGGGCGAGCTGGCGCAGGCACGGGCATTCCTCGAGCAGCGCGGGATCCAGGCCGAGTATCAGCCTGCGGTGGGAGAGCCCGCGGACACGATTCTCGAGGTCGCCGAGCGCGACAATGCCGACCTGATCGTGGTCGGGACACGGGAGCTGAACCTGGTCCAGCGGCTCCTCGGGCAGAGCGTCAGCGATGCAGTAGCCAGACACGCCGACCGCGACGTCCTGATCGTGCACTGACGGACAACTCAGGGACAGCCCCCACGGGACTGTCCCTGGCGTCTACCGAGGCGGCTCGGTCCAGCCGAGTGCATTCGAGATCGTGCCGGCCCGCGCGAGCAGGGCCGGCAAGGCCTCGCGCATTGCCGCTCTGTCGAAGCGAGACGCCGGTCCCTGCAGGCCCAGGATCGCCGCCAGCGAGCCGCGGGCCTCGTAGACCGGGGCTGCGATTGCGTTCAAGTCCTCTTCACGCTCGCCGACCGCTTCCGCATAGCCCCGCTCGCGGACACGCTTGATGTCGCGCTCGACCGCGCGGGGGTCGGTGATCGTCCTCTGCGTGAACACCTCGAGCGGCGCCTTGGGCAGCTCGACGGCCCCGAACGCGAGCAGCACCTTCCCCGTCGCGGTCGCATGGGCGATGCTCGGGCGGCCGACCCGCGCGACGCTTTGCACCGATGCCTCGTCGCTCTGGACGAAGTCGACCGTGATCGCATCTCGCTCGCCCGGAGCCGAGAGCGTCGCCGTCTCCCCCGTCTCGGCCACGAGCGCCTCGAGCTGCGGCCGGGCAACCCTGCGTAGGTCGAGCCTGCCGAGCACCGCGTTGCCAAGCTGAAGCAGCCTCAGTCCCAGCCGGTACCGGCCCGTCTCGGGGACGTGCTCGACGAACCCGTGCACGGCGAGGGTCGCGAGGATGCGCGAGACCGTGCTGGCGTTGATCCCCGTCCGCCGGGCGAGCTCGTTCGTCCCTAGCTCCTCGCCCTCGGCAAGCGTGTCGAGCACGGTCAGCGCCCGCTCGACGGCGGCGACGTGACGCGCTGCTGGCTCTCCGGTGCGGACCATGCTAGGCTCGGTCCCAATCATTTTGACACACTATTGCCGAGGAGGCAATTCCATGTCACTCCCTTCCCGCTCCCCCTACGTCGTCGTCGGTGCGGGCATCCACGGCCTCTCGACCGCCTACCACCTCGCCAAGGAGCTGCGCACGCGTGGCCTCGGCTCGGGCGCCGACGTCGTCGTTCTCGACAAGACGGGCCCGGGCGCGGGGGCATCGGGAATCGCGTGCGGCGTCGTCCGCAACAACTACTTCCAGCCGGCGATGAGCGAGCTGATGCAAGCCTGCGTCGAGGTCTGGGAGTCGGATCCCGACGCGTACGCGTACAACCCGGTCGGCTACATCGCGCTCGGCGCAGCCGTCCAGGAGCCCGACCTGACCGCCGTAGCCGAACGGCAGGAGCGGATCGGCTACCGCTCCGAGCTAATCCTCGGCGAGCGCGAGGTCGACGAGCACATGAAGGATCTCTTCCCCGACTGGCGTGCGCAGGGCGTGACCGTCTGCCTCCACGAGCAGCAGGGCGGCTTCGCCTTCAACATGGACTCGGTGCTCGGGCTCGTCGGGAAGTGCGAGTCCGAAGGCGTCTCGATCCTCTCCGGAGTCGAGGTGATGGGGTTCGAGCCGGGCCAGGATGACTCGATCGCCGCCGTGCACACCAAACAGGGGCGAATCGAGGTCGGCGAGCAGGTCGTCGTTGCGCCCGGCCCGTGGGCCAAGCGGTTCTGGACGATGCTGGAGCTGCCGCAGGCAATCGACCTCCGCACCCCCTCGGGCGACGTCGTCAGGGACCGCCCGATGTGGACGTACTGGAACCTCCAGGAGGGCGAGATCACGGTCGACCCGCTGATGTTCGCGACGGCGGACGGCGGACCGCCTCCCGTGATCCACCTCGACACGGACGCGCCCCTCCACACCGACGACGGCGAGCTCGTCACGGACGAGCTCTGGGGGATCTATTTCAAGCGCGACCGCCACGGCGTGCAGGGCGGCGCCTCGCCGCTCGTCGTCGACGGCGACGTCGAGCTCGATCCGTACCCCCAGACGACGAACGTCGATCCGACGTACCCGGACATGTGGTGCGCAGCCCTCTCGCACTCGATGGCGCGGTTCGAGGGTTGCCGGAAGCTCTACAAGGAGGCACGCTCCGGCGGTGTCGGCGCGTTCACCGCCGACAACTTCCCGGTCTTCGACTACCTGAACCCGAACCTCTACGGGATCCTCGACTCCAATCACGGCTACAAGATGATCGGCGTCGGGCGGGAGGTGGCGAAGGTGCTCGTCGGCGAGCACTCGAGCCTGCTGTACCCGTTCCGCTTCGAGCGGTTCGCGACCGGGGATCTGCACCCGGTCTCGAACTCGCCGTATCCCTGGTCCTAGATAGGCGGGGGTGCCGGGCTCGGCCCGGCA
>JBBQRN010000057.1:0-10243 GCA_038214705.1 Gaiellales bacterium
GGCCAGCGTCGCCTTCGGAACCTTCGCGAACGCCGCGTCAGTCGGGGCAAAGACGGTGAACGGGCCCTTACCCTGCAGCGTCTTCACGAGCCCCGCCTTCGTCAGCAGCGACGCGAGCGTCTTGAACTGACCGGCCGCGACGGCCGTCTGGACGATGTTCTTCGCCGGAGCCGCAGCTGCGGCGGGAATGAGAACCGTGTCGATCACGTGGATGATCCCGTTCGAGGCGGCGATATCCGTCGCGACGACCTTGCTCGAGCCGTTCAGGAAGACCGACCCGTCCTTCACCGTGATCGCGACGGATGCTCCGTTCACGGTCTTGGCGGAGGTGAGCTTTACGACCTCGCTCGCCGGGACACTGCCCTGGACGACGTGGTAGAGCAGCACGGCCTTGAGCTTGGCCGGGTCAGCAGCCAGTGCGTCGAGTGTCGCCTTCGGCACTTTCGCGAATGCAGCGTCAGTGGGGGCGAAGACCGTGAACGGGCCGGCCGACTTGAGGGTGTCGACGAGTCCGGTTGCCTGCAGGAGCGAGGCGAGCGTCGTGAACTGGCCGGCAGCAACAGCTGTTGTGACGATGTCCGCTTCGCCCGCGTTGGACTTCGACGAGGCGGTCGGGGCGAGCACGGCGACTGCGGCTACGAGGGACGCAGCGAATATGACAGACCACTTGCGCATGAGTGTGACTCCCTTACCTGGTTGACTGGACGTTTGTCCAGATATTGTCCACTCATACGGTAGTCCTGCCGGACCGGATCACTCGGGCGAGAACGACCTCGATCGTCGTCATTGCCGAGGAAGTGGCTGCTGGTTTCTGCTCGAGGACTACGAGCCGAGCGAGGAAGAGGCAAATCGGCCGTGGACGCGCTCGTACAGCTTCGTGACGGCGGCGATCAGCTCGTTCCGTTTGAAGCTGCCGGGTCGTGGGGCAACGGCGAACACGTCATAGAGGAACGCGCCGTCGGCGAACTCGATGTCGTAGGCCTCGAACGGAGCTTTGGGGCCCGCGCCGGACGCATTCTCGGCTCGACTGCGGCGGACGCCCTTTGCGCCCGGTATCCCACCGACCGGGAACGGCTCGACACTGACGTTGCACACGTGCGGGCACGGCCTGAGGCCGTCCGTGGATGCCCATTGCAACGTCGTTTCAGCCTGCCGAGCGGAGCCGAGTTGGATCACGGTCGAAGCGACAATCAGGTCGCTCCGACGGCTCGAGGCGAGCTGCGAGATGACCGCGGCCCTGAAGCCGGCGGCTGCGAGCCGCTGGTGGGCGCTCTTTGCGGTGATCTGGACATACGACGGCGCGGCTTCCTTGACGAATGCCCGAAGCGTCAGGATCTTCGGGTTGGGCTGCGGCGTGAACCCGCTGAGCTCGTCTTTCTGTAGTACCCGTTGCGAGAGCGTGAGGCCGCCGGCGGTAGCTCCTGCGAGGTCTCCGGATGCCACCTCGGCCCAGAACGCACTTGCGAGGCCGAGTACGCCGATCGCCAGAAGCGTCGCCCCCAGTGGCTTGCATCCCGTATCGATTCTCATCGTTCCTCCTCCTCATCCGATCCGGCCCGGACAGCCGACCTGGTCGTTGACCCGGCCCATCGAAACAGCGACCGCACCGCCTGCCTTCGGGGATATCCCTGGACGCGTTGCGCGTTCAGGGTTTTCCCTCAGCTTTTCGAGATCGCCTGTGCCACGATGTGGCGGTGGCCGATCGTGTCCTGATCGTCGACGACCATGCGGAGTTCCGCGCGCTCGCTCGTGCGGTGCTCGAGGCCGACGGATTCGAAATCGTTGGTGAGGCGATCGACGGCGCTGCAACACTGGCGGCGGTCGATCGCGTCCGTCCCGACGTGGTGCTGCTCGACGTGCAGTTGCCGGACGTGAACGGGTTCGACGTCGCGCGGGAGCTGTGTGATCGGGACGATGGCCCCGTCGTCGTGATGATCTCGAGCAGGGACGCATCCGACTTCGGTCACCGCCTGGAGCGAAGCGGCGCCGTCGGATTCATTCCGAAGAGCCGGCTTTCGGGCGCGGCGTTGGCTGCGCTCATGGCGTCGTAGTGGGCGCGAGGGCGCTCACGGGTCGGCCGCTCGGCGCTCGAGCGCTGGCCGACTCGGTGTTGCTCCTCCCGGTGGCCGTCGTCCTGGGCCTGCTCGCCGCCTGGGGTGCACTCGCGGCGGGGGCAAGCGAGACCGCGGTCAGGATCGACCTCGTCGTCGCCTGGTCGTTCGCAGCTGCGGCGGTAGTCGCTCTGTCCCGCCCAGCGCTGCAACGCGTTGGTGTGTTGATGGCGGCGACGAGCGCTGCCTGGCTCCTGGGCTATCTCCAGTTTGCATCGAGCCCCCTGCTCTGGACCGTGGGGTGGCTGCTCGCCTACCTGTACCTGGCGCTTCTGACGCAGCTCGTGCTCTCCTTTCCCGAGGGCCGGGTCTGGTCGCCCTCGGCTCGCCTCGTGGTCTGGGCGACCTACGCTGCAGCGCTCGGTACCCAGTTGCTGGTCGGGCTCTACGAGCCGGGCCAACGGAACCTGTTGCTCGTCCGGCCCGATCAGGCGGTTGCGGACGGAATCGCGCGCGCAGGGAACGCGATCGGGCTCGCGATCGTGATCGCGCTCGACGTGCTCATCGTTCTGCGGCTGATCCGACTGCGCGGTGTCGCGCGGAGAGTTGCATTGCCGCTGCTCGTCGCGGCGCTCCTCGCCACACCACTCTTCGCCCTCCGTTCGATCGCAGGCCTACAAGGAGACTTCGGACTCCGGGATCGGCTGCAGCCGTTCGACCAGGTCGCCCAGATCCTGATCCCGATCGGCTTCTTCATCGGGCTTGCCTGGTCGCGGCTACGCCGCACGAGAGCATCGACGCTCGTCGTCGAGTTGCGCAAGGGCGGCGCTGAGACGCTCGGTGACCACCTCGCGCGGGCTCTCGGCGACCCGACGCTCGAGGTCGCCTACTGGCTCGACGAGAGCGGTGGCTACGTCGACGAAGCAGGACACCCCCTCGAGCTGCCACCCCCGGGTGATCGCGCCGTCACCAAGGTGCTGGCGGCAGGAGAACCGGTCGCAGCCCTCGTCCACGACCCCGCTCTACTCGACGAGCCAGACCTGATCGAGTCAGTGTGCGCGACCGTCGGACTCGTGCTCGAGAACGAGCAACTGGCTGCCGAGGTACGAGAACAGCTCGCCGAGGTGCGTGCATCACGCGCCAGGATCGTGGCCGCCGCCGACGACGAACGACGGCGGCTCGAGCGCGATCTGCACGACGGGGCTCAGCAGCGACTCGTCGGTCTCTCGCTCAAGCTCCGCCTCGCCCAGGCCGGCACCGATCCTGCCACAATCGCTGCGCTCGCTCGCGCCCAGGACGACGTCGAAGAGGCCCTCGCCGAGCTGCGGGAGTTCGCGCGAGGCGTCCACCCGAGCGTCCTCCGGGAGGACGGGCTCGACGCGGCCGTCGAGGCGCTCGCCCGACGGGCATCCGTCCCCGTCGACGTTTCGGGCTCCGTCGCAATGCGCCTCCCCGATGGGGTCGAGCTCGCCGCGTACTTCTTCGTCTCGGAGGCGCTCACGAATATCAGCAAGCACGCTGAAGCGACGCGGGCGACCGTCGCGCTCGGGTGGGACGCCACAACGCTCATGATCACGGTCGAAGACGACGGCGTCGGGGGCTCCGACCGCTCCCGAGGATCCGGCCTGGCCGGCCTGGCCGACCGGCTCGCCGCCCTGGACGGCACCATGGTCGTCGAACCTGTGGTGCCACGAGGCACTCGATTGGTTGCAAGGATTCCATGCGGATCGTGATCGCCGATGACGCGGTCCTCGTTCGCGAAGGCGTCGCACGGCTCCTCACCGACGCCGGCCTCGAGATCGTCGGACAGGCCGCCGACGCCACCGGGTTATTGCGGCTCGTCCGCGAACACCGTCCCGACGTCGCGATCGTCGACATCCGCATGCCACCGAGCCACACCGACGAGGGACTCGTCGCTGCCGGGGAAATCCGCGAGCACTACCCGGACACCGCCGTCCTCGTGCTCTCCCAACACCTCGAGCCGCTCTACGCGCTGCGCCTGATAGCGGATAGCCCCGAGCGTGTCGGGTACCTGCTGAAGGAACGCGTCGGCCGACTCGATGACCTCGTCGATGCTCTCCATCGGCTTGCGGCCGGCGAGTGCGTTATCGACCGGCAAGTCGTGCAAGAACTGCTCGCCCGTCGGCGCGTGCAGGACCCACTGGCCGAGCTCTCACCACGAGAACGCGAGATCCTCGAGCTGATGGCCGAGGGACGCTCCAACCAGGGCATCTGCCAGGCGCTCTGGCTCAGCCCGAAGACGATCGAGACACACATCCGCAACCTCTTCCTCAAGCTCGGCCTCGACGAAGCGCCGCTCGACAACCGCCGAGTGCTCGCTGTCCTGACGCTCCTCAAGGCCCCTTGAAGGCTCAGGGTTAACCCCGGCTCTGACGTGTGTGGGGGTTAACCCCGAAGCCGATCGGCGCGGGAGTTGCTTCGATCGGTGTTCGACCAATCCAAGGAGGCCTGGGATGATGACGACGCTGCACGAGCCCGCAAGTGGGGAAGGGACACCGAAACGGATGACCAACGGGCACCGCCTACGCCTCGGAATCATCGCCATCTCTGTGGTCGCAGCCGTCGCAGGGGCGGCGCTCGTTTTCGGCAACTCCTCGAGCAAGAAGACGACAACGCAGAGCGTGGTCGCCACACTACGCGTGCCCGGACTCCCGAACGCGGTCGCAGCCGGGCCGGATGCGCTGTGGGCGGGTCTGAACGAAGGCCCGAACCAGACACGGGGAAGGCTCGTACGGCTCGACCTCGCGACAGGCGCGATCCGGAAGTCCGTGACACTCCCGGGCGTCCTCGTCGCCGGTCTCCACTCCGGCTCGTCACTCTGGATCGAAAGCGCGGGCGACTCGACAGACCGCAAGCCGGGCGAGCTCGACCAACTCGATTGGCGGAGCGGCACCATGCGTCACCGGTTTCGATTCGATCGCCCCGTCTTCGGCTTCGCCCCGGGTGCAGGATCGATGTGGCTCGTCGTCGGTCGCGAACCAGCGACGCTCGTTCGGATCGACCCGGCAGCAGGCCGCGTGCTCGGGAAGCCGATCGTGATCGATCGAAACCGAGTGATCGGGCTCGCCTACGGCGCAGGTGCGGTGTGGGCGGCTGGATACGAAAGCGGCACGCTGATCCGGGTCGACGCGGCGACGGGCGACCTGCGACGGCTAAACGTCGGCGACACACCCGTCGGAATCGCCGTGGCCGGCGAGAGCGTCTGGGTTGCGACCCGCGGGAAGGGAACCATGACGCGCGTCGATCCAACGACGATGCGTGTGCTCGGCACGACCCAGGTCGGAGGAAATCCAACCTTCGTCGCAACGTCAGCCGGCTCCGTGTGGGTCGCGAACCAGGCCGACGGCACGGTGACGCGCATCGACGAACGGACGGGCGAGACGGTGGGAGATCCGATCAGGGTTGCTCCCAAGGCTCCCGCGGGGAACCCCGACGCGGCTGCGGTCCTATCCTTCGCAGCATCGGGCGATTCGCTGTGGGTGACGAGCCTCACACAACGCACGATCTCGCGGATCGACCCGAATCGATAGCGGCACGGCGCTGGGATCGAGGCGGGTGAGAGGGTTCCGCCCCTGACCGTCTCGATCCCGGAGGCTCCAGTGCTGGCGTGCAAGCAGGTGTGCTGAAAGCCGGCTGTCAGAGAGTGGCGAGGCGTTCGCGGGAGGCCTGTTCGAGCTGGTCGCCGAATGCGGGGCTGGCCTTCATCAGCCAGTTGACGAGCACCCAGTCGAGAACGAGCATCCGGGTGGGCTCGGTCGCCGCGACGGTGGCCGTGCGGGTGCGGGCGAAGCCGGCACCCCAGTCGATCGCGGCCAACTCTCCGAAGAACTCGCCGGGGCCGAGCCTCCGCAACGGATCGCCGTCGAGGGTGACCTGCACCTCGCCCTCGAGGACGACGTAGAGGTCGCGACTGAACTGCCACTGCTCCACGACAGCCTCGCCGGCGACGGCGTGGTGCTCGTGCGTGCCGACAAGAACGCGTTCTGCCTGCCCGTCGTCGAGGGAGCCGAACAGCCCGAGGGAGCGAAGCGCCTGCGCGCTGAGCGTGGGGCGGCGCAACCAGCCGGCTTCGACCGCGGGGTAGCTCTCCCGCGCCGGAGCGGCCGGGCCGGCCGCAGTCTCCACGGGAAGCGTCGCCGCCAGCTCGAGCGCACGGTCGACCTCCGCCCGGGTGGTCGAGTGGTTGAGGATGCAGAGGCGCAGGACGTAGCGGCCACGGACGCGCCCGGTGGAGATGAAGACCTCGCCGCTCTCCTCGATCCGTTCGGCCAGGCCGGCGTTGACCCGCTCCAGGATCGTTTCGTTGTCGACCCCACTCGGGTGTCGACGGAAGGTGAGGACACCCAGGGAGGCCGGCGACATCAGCTCGAGCTCCGGGCAGGCCTCGATCACCGCCTGGGCATGCAGGGCGAGGTCGATGCAGGTGTCGATCGCCTTGCGGAAGGCCGCGACGCCGAAGTAGCGGAGTGAGATCCAGAGCTTGAGCGCACGGCTGCTGCGGGTCAGCTGCAGGCCGAAGTCGGAGAAGTTCACCTCACGCTCGACCGCTTCCACGTCCTTGAGGAAGTCGGGTGAGATCTCGAAGCCACGGCGCAACGCGGAGCCGTCGCGTACCAGCAGCGCCCCCAGTTCGATCGGCTGGTAGAGCCACTTATGAGGATCGAGCGTGATCGAGTCCGCGAGCTCCATCCCGGCCAGCGCCTCCCGTCCCCGTTCAGTGAGGCAGGCAAAGGCACCGTAGGCGCCGTCCACGTGCATCCAGATGCCGTGTTCGCGGCAGATCTGCGACAGCTCCGGGAACGGATCGACAGCGCCCGCCGCAGTCGTGCCCGCGTTCGCGATCACGATCAGCGGCCGGCGCCGCGCCACACGGTCGGCCGCGATCGCGCTGCGCAGCGCTTCCGGGCGGATCCGGGCCTGCTGGTCGGTCGGGATGATCCGCACCTGATCGGGCCGGAACCCGAGCGCCCGCGCGGCCCGCGCCACCGAGGAGTGCGTCTGATCCGACATGTAGACGACCGCCTGCTCGTTCATCGCGCCGATCCGCGCCTCGCGCGCACACGCAAGCGCCGTCAGATTCGCCGCCGATCCCCCCGAGACGAGGACACCGGCGGCCTGCTCCGGGTACCCGACCCACTGCCTGAACCAGTCCAAGACGACGAGCTCGAGCGCACTCGGCCCGGACGCCCCGAGCCACCAGCAGGTATCGACGTTCAAGGCGCTCGCGATCAGGTCACCGAGTGCGCCGGGCCAGGTGCCCTCCCCCGGGATGAACGCCAGGTAGCCCGGATGGCTGATTCTCGCGACGAACGGCAGCACATCCGCCCCCAGTCCGGCCAGGATCTCGTCGAACCCGACTCCGAGCTCCGGCGGTGGGATCGAGAGGCGGCCGTGCAGCTCCTCTGGTGTCGCCGAGTGCACCACCGGCCCCGAAGGCCCGGTCATCCGTTCCACGAGCATGTCGACCGTCTGGTAGCCGAGCCGTCGCATCAGCTCCGCATCGAGAGCAAGCGGAGAGCGGTCACCGGTCGCCATTCGCGGCGACTCTACATCACCCGGTGACTCCAGGCAGCGAGGATCCGTTCCGTCCGGGGCCTTTCCGGCACGTCTCGTGGTTGGTAGATTCGGGCCTCTCGTAGATACAGCCCAGACCGACAAAACCTGGGCAGAGAGGACACAGCGCCATGACCGGGCAGACCGCAGACAGCGAGGCCACGCTTGGCCTCGTCGAGACATTCATCGCGTCCGTCGGTCGCCATGACGTCGACGCGATCCTGGACGCGATGACCGACGACGCCGTCTACGAAAACCTCGGAGACGACGTCGACAGCGGCCGACACGAGGGGAAGGTGGCGATTCGGACTGCGTTCGACGCCGTATTCGCCGCCTACCCCGACTGCCACTCCGAAACGGACGACATCTTCGCCTCAGGCAACCGCTGCTGCTACTGCTGGACAATGCGCTGGACCGAGACCGACGGGAGCGAAGGAACCTCCCACGGAACCGACGTGTTCACCGTCCGCGACGGCAAGGTCACCTACAAGAAGACCTACGAATAGCCGTCTCGTAAAGGCTCGTCGCAAGCTCGGGATCAGGGGCTGGAGGAGCTATGCGGCGCGACGAAGCCGTACATACGGAAGTTGCCGTAGTCCTTTGCTGCGGGTAGGTGACCGACGGAGTCGCAGGCGAACGAGTGGTTCACGCGACACGAAGAAGTCGATGAACACCTCCGACCTCGCGAAGTGCTCCTGTAGTCCTCGTGGAGCTGTTCGTCGAGCGAGGCGGGGCCTGTCCCTTCCGGGCTGAAATGAACCTTCCAATCGGCGTGGCCGGCCGTAAGCGTGCGGCGTCCCATCAGGACCGCCCCCAACAGGTCGCGCGAGAACATCTCGGACGCGACCTCCAAGCGTCCGGCCGTCGGCGACGGTGACGCATCTTCGCTATCGAGTGGTGCGGCGCTGACGCGGCGTCAGCCGACCCAGGGATCCCGCCGCAGAGCGAGGAGTCCGCGCGGACGGTCTGACCGAGGTCGTAGGGGCGCAGCGCGGGAAATCGACGAGGAAAGTGCGGTGACGAGCACACGCAGGCCGACTGAAGCCGATCACTATGCGGACTCGTTACGCGGCACGAGGGTCTGTCCCTTGCTCCTCTGGCAAGTTGGCGTCATGCTGCGAGGTGTAGTTCGATCGCGGTGTCGGCTTTGAGGGCGCGGTAGACGACGTCTGATAGGCGTCGTTTGAGGATTCGGATGGCTTCGAGGCCGCCGTCGCAGAGATTCGCTGGCATCAGGGAGTTCGCGGCCAATCCGATCCCGCGCAAAGGATCGCGCTACACGTGAGAGCCTTCGAGCGAGCGCTCCCTCTCGCACTAGGAGAAAAGTGGCGACGCCATCCGCCGGTATTGCCGCGACTATTGGCGCGATCGAGCTTCGATCGCTACGTCGGCGACGTGGGGTACGAAGCGGACTCCGTTCTCCGGGCGTACGAGTTCGACGCGCTGAAAGAACTGGGAGAGTGGGTCACTTCGCAGGGCGGAATGCGAATGAGCATCAACATCCGCAACTTCTTCGCCCTCGCCGATCAGATCGAGCCGCTCCTGCCACGCGGGCAACGCATCCTCCGTCGACGTCTTCGAGAGATCGCGAAATGGGCAGCGGATCCTCGGGCCGCCCGGAACCGACACACATCCCTCGAACACCGTTCGATCTAGTACTCAACCGCGCGGTACGCCAGCGAAACGCCATGATCCATGGCGTCCGTACGGTGCCCGAGGTCGTCGTAACGGCGGAACCCCTCGTCGCGCAACTCGCCGGATCCCTCGTCTCGCAGGCCGTCACCGGCGTGGCGACCGGGGAGGATCTCATCGAGACGTTGGAAGAGGTACGGGCCAAGGCGCGCAAACAACTATGGCGACTCGACCAGCACGACGGCCCCGTGATCGACGTGCCGTACGGAACCGACCAGGATCACGGCCCTAATCGCCTGAACGCGCCAGAGAGCCCTACGCGCGTTTCTTGCCTGGTGTGGTTTGGGGTAGGTGGCCGCGGCGGCGGGCTTCGCCGATCCAGCGGGCAACGGTGTCGATTGCCGAGTGGGTGTCGCGGGCGAGCGTGGGCCGCGGGTTGAGCCCCAGTTTCAGGGCGTCGCGGTAAGCGTTCGCGACGCGGATGTAGAAGCCGTCGTCGAGTTGTCGGCCTTCGGGTCGCTCGAGGATGAAGCGACCGGCTGTCATGCGTTTCTGGTGTCGCTTTCGGGTCTTGCGGAAGAAGGTTGGTATGTCGGCGGGCGGATCTTGTGTGTGTTGCATCGCGAACGCGAGCATCACGATGGCGCCGGCGTTCGCGGCTGTCTCGATCCGGGCGAGCGGCAGGCTCCGGAGCGCCTCAGCTGTTGGTAGTGGCATCCGAACGTCGATGATCCGAACGGTCTTCTTGTCCGGATTGAGCGCGAAACGGACGTATGTTTCGGTGTTGGGGCGCCAGTCGATGTCGGCCCAGCCACCGGGGCCTGGGATGATCGTGATCGCGCGAGCGTCTTCCACCGTGTCGGAAGCGTACCTGTATCGACACGGTTAGCAGATCCGTGTCGGATACGCTCGCGACAGTGGTCGTGACACGGAACATACAACCGGGTCTCCTCGATGAGGTCGGCCTCGATCAGCTGCTTGACCGG
>JBBQRN010000058.1:0-10120 GCA_038214705.1 Gaiellales bacterium
CGCCGCCCTCGTCATACACGGCTGGGGTGGCAGCGCCGCCGACATGGCCCCGCTCGCAGGCCTGTTGCTCGCGGCCGGAATGCACGTGCTGCTGCTGGACGCTCGCTGCCACGGACGCAGCGACGACGACGAGTTCGTCTCCATGCCGCGGTTCGCCGAGGATCTCGAGAGCGGTCTGACCTGGTTGCGGCGGCGCAGCGACGTCGACCGATCACGGCTCGTCCTCGTCGGCCACTCCGTCGGCGCTGGTGCAGTGTTGCTCGTCGCCTCCCGCGACAACACGGTAGCGGCCGTCGTGTCGATCGCCTCCCTGGCACACCCCGAGGTCTTCATGGCACGCGCCCTCGGCAAGCGTTTGCCCGGCCCACTGACGACGCTCGCGCTTCGGTACGTCGAGCGCACGATCGGACACCGCTTCGAGACGTTCGCGCCCGTGCACACGATCGGCCGTGTCCAGGCGCCGGTTCTGCTCGTGCATGGCGACCGGGACACCACCGTTCCCGTCGCCGACGCCTACGAACTGCACGCCCAAGCACCCGAACGCACGCAGCTCGTCATCATCAAAGGCGCTGATCACACCAGCATTGGAGCGTCCATCCAGGAGGTCACACCTGCCCTCTATGCGTTTCTGGAAGACGCGGGCGTTCGGATCGTCGCCGCCCATGCACAAGAGCCCCGCTAGCTCGGGGCTCTTGTGCTGATCAGCTTTGGCTGGCACGCGAGCGGCGGCTACCCGCTCGACAGTGCCGCTTCGATCTTCATGATTGTTGCGGACTCGGCCTCGCTGCCACCGGGAGCCGCCGCTGCGACCGAACGGGCGAGGTCGAGCACGAACGCTCGATAGGCCTCGACTTCGTCGGGTGCCTTCGTCGTCAGCAGCTGCACGGATGAACGCAACGCCTCGAGCGTGCTTGATTCGAGTTCTGCGGGTGGAGTCGTGAGGCCGAAGCCGGTTCCGTGACCCTCCGCAGCCTGCCGTACGACCGAGCTCGCGGAGCTTCCTTTGGCCGTTGCGACGTGCTTTGCGAGAGTGCCTGCTTCTTTGAACGTGTCGAAGAACTTCTTGTCGCTGACGGACACGAGAAGTCCGGCGCCCATCGCGCCTTTGCGGAGCGTCTCGACTTCGCTCTCGTTCAGAGGTTCGCTCATGCTGCAGTCCCTTCTTCGGCGTGTTCAGGTGAGATGCCCGGCTGGACGCTCTTTCAGGCGTCCCAGGGCAGGAACCGAGGGCGGGCGGTTCGTTCGGCGGGGGTGCGTATCGTCCAGGAGTGGCTTCTCCATCGAGGTACTGGCCCGCCGGCCGGGCGGTGCGGAGGCGCAGCCGACTGCCCTGGGTGATTGCCGGTGGAGTAGCGCTGGTCGCGCTCGGGCTCGTGGCAGCGGCCTTGTGGTGGTCCGGCGCCACGCTCGCGGGCGACAGCGCAGCGTTGGCGCGCATCGAGTTGCAGCCCTTGGCGGGGTCGCTCGTCTCGGCGCGCGCGTTCGATCCCGCCGGCAGGCCGATCCACATCTCCGTACGCAAGGACCATCTCCTGCCGACGACCCTGCTCTCGCCTGGAGAGGCCGTGACCGTCGTGGTTGTGGTGCGCAGACCGGCGTGGCTCGGCTGGGCTCTCGGGCGTAGCCGCGCAGTACGCCTGAGTCTGCGCGCGCCGACAAGCCGCCTGACCCGGCAATGGTTGACCGTCTCCGGCGGCGCGCCGCTGCGGTTGCGCTTCGACCAGCCGGTCGACCGGGTCTTCCTTCGGCGAGGTTCTCTGCGCAAGACGGTTGCGGTCGGAGGAGGCCGCACTGTTTCGCTCGGACAGCAAGGGCCGTCCGGGACGTTCGAGGTCGCAAGCGCAGCGCGGGCATGGGAACACGTCGGCTCCCCGATTCGGGTCACCTGGTTCCCGGTCTCCCGCACCGGGGTCGTCCTCGTCGAGCCTGGCTCCGGTCGGCCGCTGTCGCCCCGTGCTCCGATCCGCCTCACCTTCTCGCAGTCGCTCAACGACGCGCTCGGCTCAGCCCGCCCTCGTTTCACTCCAGCCGTCACTGGCAGTTGGCGGGAGACCGACAGCCACACCCTGCTCTTCACCCCCGCCGGCCTTGGCTATCCGTTCGCTTCCGCTTTGAGGCTGGCGCTTCCGCGCCCGTTCGCCATCAGCCCGGCCGCAGGGACTCCGAGCTCGAGCCGGACGATCGCATGGACGGTGGCAGGCGCACAGTTCCTGCGCCTCCAGCAGTTGCTCGCCGATGCCGGCTACCTGCCGCTTTCCTGGCAGCCCCGGGCCGGGCGGGCGGTCGCACGCGAGCCGCTCGCGGAGGTCACAGCGGCCGTCGACCCGCCCGCCGGACGGTTCGACTGGCGCTATGCGAACATCCCATCCGAGCTGCAACGCCTCTGGCAGGCAGGCGAGCCAAACCAGATCACGCGCGGTGCTGTGATGATGTTCCAGCACGACCATGGCCTCGCTGTTGACGGGTTCGCCGGCGCGCAAGTCTGGCGGGCGCTCATCACCGACGCGATCGCCGGCAAGAAACGCACGGGCGGCTACAGCTACGTCTACGTGCACCGCAATGTGCCTCAGCTCCTGACGCTATGGCACAACGGTCAGACCCTTCTCACCTCTCCAGGAAATACCGGTGTCCCCGCCGCGCCGACACAGCTCGGAACCTTCCCCGTCTTCGAGCACATCCCGGTCGGGACGATGAGTGGCACCAACCCCGACGGCTCGCACTACCGCGACCCGGGCATTCGCTGGATCAGCTACTTCAACGGTGGCGACGCACTCCACTCGTTCACCCGCGCATCCTTCGGGACGCCCCAAAGCCTCGGCTGCGTCGAGCTCCCACTCGCCACCGCTGCGCGCGTCTGGCCGTACACACCGATCGGAACCCTCGTCACGATCGAAAGCTGACCTCGGCGAGCAGCGTCGCCGCTCCCGAGAGTCATTAAGGCGTAGCGCGCGGCTCGAGGACGACGACCGCCGTCTCGCGCGGGCGCCGTGCTGCGTAGCTGTCGAGGTCCTTGTCCAGCTCGCGCCAGCGCTGCCACAGCCGTTCGCGCTCCGCGCCGACGGCGGGCCTGCCGAGCACCTCGCGCCGGATCCCGCCTGCCAACTGGACGACCGCCTGCGGATGGGCCTGCAGGTTCAGCCACCATGCGGGCTCGGCAGCGCCCCAGCCGTTCATGGCCATCGAGACCACGTTCGGTCGCGAGCGTCGTGCTCTGGGCCGTCGAGGTCGAAAAGCTGCTCCGGCGCCGGCTTCGCTCACGAGGCTCTGCTCATGCTCGCGCCGTCCCGGGTCTGCGAACGAGGTAGCGACGCAGCTCGTCGGCGCCCCAGACGACGAACGGGAAGGGGACGAGGAACGCCACGTCGACGACTCCGAGCGAGGCCGTTCCGAAGAGACCTTGAAGCGGTGGCGCCCAGACGACGGCGGCTGCGAAGACGAGCTCCGAGAGGATCCCCCAGAGCAGGAGCGGGTTGCTGAAGAAGCCGATCGAGCGGAGTGAGGCATGCTCGGTACGCGCAGCGATTGCCGTGCCGACCTGGCAGGCGACGATGCCGAGGAACGTGATCGTCGTGGCCTGCAGGTACACGCCGTGCAGAGGATCTCCGCTCGAGACGGGATCGCTCGGACGCCAGCCGGCTCGAAGCAGGACGAAGAAGAAGCCGCCGAGGACGAGCGTCGCCTCGATCAACCCGAGGAACAGCCACGCGCGGGTGAGGAGGGAGCGCTGGATCACGCCCTCCGACTGCGGGCGGGGCGGTCGCTCCATCAGGCCCGGTTCCGGCGGCTCGCGCCCGAGTGCGAGCGCGGGGAGGATCTCCGTCCCGAGGTCGATCGCGAGGATCTGCAGCACGGTCAGCGGCAGCGGGATCGAGCCGCCGGACAGAGCGAAGAGCAGGAACGGCACGACCTCGGGCGTCGCGTGGGCGAAGATGTAGAGGATGAACTTGCGGATGTTGTCGAACACCTGACGACCGGCCGCGACTGCCGCGACTATCGTCGCGAAGTTGTCGTCGGTGAGCACCATGGTCGCCGCCTCGCGCGCGACGTCGGTTCCCGTTCTCCCCATCGCGACACCGATGTCCGCACGCCTGAGTGCGGGCGCATCGTTGACGCCGTCGCCGGTCATCGCGATCACCTGATGCTCCGCGCGAAGCGCATCGGCGATGCGGAGCTTCGCCTCGGGTGAGCTCCGCGCGAAGATCAGCTCGTTCCCCTCACGCAGGAGTGCGTCCAGCTCGCTCTCACTCATCAGCTCGAGCCGATCGCCCGTGACAACGGTCGCGCCGTCACGAGCGATGCCGACGCGCCGGGCGATCTCCGCGGCCGTCGGCCCGTAGTCGCCGGTGATGATGATGATGCGGATGCCGGCTGCGTGACAGCGGGCGACGGCGTCGGCCACCTCGGCCCGCGGTGGGTCGAAGAGCGCGACAAGCCCGAGGAAGACGAGCTCGCGCTCCGCCGCTTCGCGGCGCGCCGACACAGAGGCGCCCTGCGTCGGCGTCGACCGCGCGAGAGCGAGGACGCGGAGGCCGCGTTTCGCGTACCGCTCGACCGCGTTCGTGATCTCGGCGCGCGCCGACGCGTCGAGCGGGCGGTCGGAGCCGTCGGGGCCGAGCACGCGCGTGCACACCTCGAGAACTTCCTCCGGCGCCCCTTTCGTATTCGCCACCAACCGGCCGCCGTCCTCGTCGAGGGACGTCATCAGGCGCAATCGCGGGTCGAAGCGAAAGAGGCCCCGCCGGTGGCGCTCCCGCCGCTCACGGCTGACGTTCGCGCCCAGCGCGCTTGCCGCTTCGAGCAAGCCGATCTCGGTCGCCTCGCCGCGCGACTTCGTCCGTTGCTCGGCGAGCTCGGCGGTGCTGCACGCAGCCGTCGCATGCGCGAGCGCCCTGAGCCCGTGGTTGGCCGCGAGCGCCTCGGAGATCCCCGATCCGCTCTCGAGATCGACCTCGCCGCCAGGCGTCCAGACCATGCTGGGACGCATGCGGTTCTCGGTGAGCGTGCCGGTCTTGTCGGTGCAGATCACGGCGGCGGAGCCGAGCGTCTCGATCGCGCTCAAGCGTTTGACGAGCGCTCCCTGCCGCGCGAGCATCGCGACGCCGACTGCGAGCGCGAGCGTGATGGTCGGAAGCAGGCCCTCGGGCACGTTCGCGACGATCAAGCCGATCGTGAAGTTCACGGCGTCCTTGAGCGGCAGCCCTGCAGCGAACCAGCCGATCGGCAGGAACGCGATGCCGACGGAGACCGCTACCAACGCGATCACCCATGCGACACGTCGCACCTGCTGCTCGAGCGGGCTGGGCTCGACCTCGACCCCTTCGGTCAATGCCGCGATCCGTCCGAGCTCCGTCAGCATCCCGGTGGCGAAGACGAGTGCTCGGGCATCGCCCCCGAGGCAGCTCGAGCCACTGAAGACGAGGTCGCGGGCCTCGATCCGCGGCCCGCCCGTGTCGGGAGCGTCGGCCGAGCGGGTGACCGGCTGCGACTCGCCCGTCAGCGTCGAGAGATCGATCTCCAGGCTGCCTTCGAAGAGACGGGCATCCGCGGAGACGCGGTCTCCCTCGGCGAGCAGCAGCACGTCGCCGGGGACGATCTCGCCCGCGTCGATCACGCGCTGTGCCCCGTCGCGCCACACGGATGCCTGCTGCGGCAGATAGCGGCGCAGCGCCTCGACCGCTCGCTCGGCCTGGCGCTGCTGGGCGAACGCGAAGAGCGCGTTGAGGACGATCACGGCAAGGATCGCGGCCGCCAGGACCGGCGTCCCGCCTGCGAGCGCGAGGATCGCCGCGAGCCCGAGCAGGAGCGCGAGCGGGTGGGTGAACTGCGCCACCAGTTGCTCGGGCCAGCGACGGGCGCCGTGGCGGACGAGTTCGTTGCGCCCGTAGGCGAGCAGCCGGCGCTCCGCCTCACGGCTCGAGATCCCGTCCGCTCCACTCCCCGGCGACGGCGGCGGGCCCTCGACCGAGCGGTGCTCGGCCGTGAACTTCGTCTCGCCCGGGAACCCGGTCATGCGCGTCAGACGGGGTTCGTGCTCAGCGTCACGCCGGCTCTCGCCGTGACGACCGAGGGCTCGCCGAAGACGGTCGACACCGGGACGCCGAACAGATCCCGCGCCCGCCGTTCGAAGTCTTGATCGAGCCACAGTCGTCTCGACTGCAGCCGGGCGATCAACAGGATCTCGTCGGCGGGGAACTCCGACAGGACGTCGCCGACGGCCTGGAGGGGATCGTCCGTGCCGACGACGCCGCTGGCGGTGATACCCGCAGCAGCCAGAGCACCGATCGTCGATCGCAGCCGCTGCGTGGCATCGAACGTCTCGTGCTCTTCGTCGGCCGAGAGAACGTGGAGCGTGGACGCGACGACGGGAGCGACGACGCGGACATCGGCTCGCCGGCCGACGGTCCGCAGGCGGACCGCGGAGCCGATCTCGTCAGGCTCGACGTCCACGTCGGCCACGACGAGCAGCCGGTGGACGGCCCCCGAGCGCGGATGCAGGCGAGGCGCGTTCGTCCGCATCCTCGACAGGAACGCCAGACCGAGCCCGACGGCGAGCGTTGCGATCGATGCTGCAACCGCGAGCCCGATCCACCCGAGGAGCGGTGGGTGGAGCACGAACGCGGCGAGCCCGACCATGAGCGCAAAGTAGAGGCCGACCGCCACGAAGACGGCCACCCCGAGGCGCCGGGTGTAGGTGACCATGGCTCCTCCTTCTCTCGACTCTTCGAACAGACATCGTCGCGCCGCGAGGCATCGCCCGCATCCGTGGATCCGAGAGCCGGCGGTACGGCAATGCCGCAAAGCTCGGGGTCACTGGTTCGAGCCAGTACCGCCCGTATCGAACTGGCGTGTGGACAACGTGCTCTGACTCGCTCCGCGGCGGCCGGCCGCGGGGCCGCTCAGCCGGCCGCCGCGGCTTCGATCTGGCCGTCGACGATCCGTCCGTCGAGGATCCGCGCGACGCGGTCTGCGTAGTGCGTGATGCGGTCGTCGTGGGTGACGAAGATCGCCGCGGTTCCGCGGGACTTCATCTCCTCGCGGATCAGGCGGACGACCTGGTCGCCGAGCGCCGTGTCGAGCGCCGAGGTCGGCTCGTCGAAAAGCACGAGCGACGGCTCGTTCATCAGCGCCCGTCCGATCGCGACGCGCTGCTTCTGCCCTCCGGAGAGCTGCAATGGGAGGTTCTTCGAACGGTCGGCGAGGCCGAGCTCGTTGAGTAGCTGGTCGGCCCGCGACCGCGCCTTCGCGCCGGTCCGGCGGCCGACCTCGTCGACCACGAGCAGGTTCTCCCGCGCCGTCAGGAACGGCACGAGGTTGACCGTCTGGAAGACGAAGCCCACGGTCTCGCGGCGGAAGCGGGTCAGCTGCTTCGGACCGTAGCGTGAGATGTCCTCGCCGCCGACGACGACCGCGCCGGCCGTGGGAGTGAGCAGCCCGCCGGCGATCGAGCAGAGCGTCGTCTTGCCCGACCCCGACGGCCCGACGAGGGCGACGATCTCGTCACTCCCCACGACGAGGTCGACGCTGTCGAGCGCGACGATCTCCTCGTCGCCGACCCGGTAGGTCTTGCGCACTCCCTCCATGCGGAGCGCCTCTCCGCTCACTGCTCGCCTCCGATCGCGGAGGCCGGATCGATCCGGAGGATACGGCGGAGTGAGAAGACGCAGCCGACGACCGCTGCGATCAGCAGGTAGACGGTGCTCGTGAGCAGCCGCTGCGGCGTCGCGACGAACGGGATCGACCCGGCCGGGATCGCGGCGGCGAGTGCGAGGGATGCCGCGACTGCGATCGCCGAGGCGGCCGCGGTGACAGCGACCGCCTGGACGAGCACCCCTTCGAAGAGGCTCCGGGAGCCTGCGCCGAGCGCCTTCAGCACGCCGTAGAGCGGCGTCCGCTCGACGGTGATCAGCGCGAAGAAGAGCGCGACCACGATCACGCCGATCGCGACGGTGATCCCGATAATCTGGTTGAAGACGCTCTGCTGTTGGGAGAGTCCGGGCAGGGCCGCAATGGCCCCGCCGATCGTGAGCGTTCGGGTCGCACCGCCCGTTGCGGCGTCAATCGCCGCCGGTCTCTGCGTTGCCCCCTCCACCACGAGCGCCTGCACGACGCCCGCTCCCGCCTGCTCCGCGGGCCGGTTTACCGCCAGGACCGAGCGCCAAGTCGCGAGGGAGCCCCACAGCGTGCCCTGGCCCGAGAAGCGCGTGTCCGAGACGAAACCGGCGACCGTGACCGGCGTTCGAGCCGGGCCAAGGCGGACGACGGTGCCGATGCGGACGCCGCGCACCCGGAGGGAGGTGTCGGCCCACACGTCTCGCCCGCCCGGAGGCGAGGAGGGTAGGCCTTTCGGCGGGAGCTCGAACCCGAAGAGGATGACGGGTACGAGGTCGCGTGGCCCGCGGCCGGGAATCCGGGCGCCGAGCTGGATGCTCCCGAGGCCTCCGACCTTTCCACCCGCCGAGCGCTCGACGGTGCGGCGGGTCGCCGGCGTGATGCGGCTGCGCACGAGCGAGTCCTGCGCGGTGGCCGAGTAGACGATCAGCGAGGCCCGCTGCGCGCGGAACGCGCCGGTGCTCCCAGCCGTCAGGCCGTCGAGCAGGCCCCCGAGCACCATCAGGAGGATCGCGATCAGCGTCAGGATCGCCGTCGCGACGACGAAACGGCCCGGCCGGCGGTGGAGCTCACGCAGTGCAAGCCTCACCGGGCGCCGCCGCCCGTTGTCGCCTCGAACGGGTCGATCCGGAGGACCCGCCGTGCCGCCGTCAGCGCGCTCAGCAGGCCGAGCGCAAGGAGAAGGACGGCCCAGAAGAGCACCGACCGCGCGTCGAAGCGGAGGGCGAGACTCCCGATCGTCATCTGCGAGAGCGGCGCGAAGAGGAGGGTTCCGAGCGCGATCCCGCCACTGAGGATCAGCCCCACCTGCAGGAGGAGCGAGCGGATCAGGACGCGGGGCTCGGCGCCGATCGCCCGGAGCAGCGTGAGTGAGCGGGACTTCTGGAGGGTCACGATCAGGAAGAAGAGACCCGTGACGAGTGGCACCACGAGCGCGAAGAGCAGGAAGATGAGCTGGAACGACTGCCGCACCTGCGTGACGCCGGGCGTTCTGTCGGCGGCCGCGCTGCGGGTGAGGGCATCGGCCTCGGGGTCGGCCCGGTCGATCCGCCGGGCGAGCTCGGCTGCGTCGACACCCGCGGCCGGCCGGACGCCGATCGCCCCGGGCAACACAGCTCCCGCATCCGGATTCACCGCTCGGGATGCGGCGAGGAAGTCGCCCCAGCGGACGAAGAGCGTCGGGGTGACCTGGATCTGCGCGTCCTCGGCGAGGCCGACAACCGTGATGGCCGGTGAACGCCCCGGGCCGAGGATGCGCACGCGGTCGCCGATCGTGTAGTCCTGCGCGCTTCCGACCGCTTCGCCCGCGGCGCGCGGGAGCCGACCGGAGCTGAGGGAGCCCGGCCCGCCGAGCGATGCATCCCGGTAGGCGAAGAGGGCGGCGTTCGAGGGCTTCCCGCCGTCGACGACGGCGGTGAAGGTGCGTTGTGCGATCGGCCCCGTCGCGGCCACGCCGGGGACGGCGGCGATCGCCCGGGCGAGCGCCGGCTCGATCACGCTCCCCTGAAGCGTGCGCTGGCCGTCGACCGGGTAGACGAGCATCGGCGCGGACTGCACGCGGATCGCGCCGACGAATGAGGTGATCAGCCCGGTTTGGATCGCCTGCTGGACGAGGATCAGGAAAGTGAGGAGCGCGACAGCGGAGACCAGGAGTGCGAAGCGGGCCTTCGCCCGGCGGATCTCGCCCAGCGCCAGGAACATCTCAGGCGCCGGAATCCCGGTGCTGTTTCATCAGTGGCCTCTGCCGAACCGCTGGTAGGCCGTGAGCGCCGACACCACGAGGGCGATCCCGCCTCCCAGGTAGAGCAGGTCCAGGTCATGGCGGCCCCCGTACGTCTCGACGCGTTCGACGAAGCTGACCGTCGCGACGAGCGCGAGCATCGAGAAGATGCGTGCCTTCAGGTCGTTGAGGTCGCGGATCTCGAGCCAGTGCGGCAGTCCGTGCTTCCCGCCGACCTCGACCTCGCCGACGAACAGTTCGTATAGGCCGATCGACGTGATCAGCAGGGTG
>JBBQRN010000059.1:0-9891 GCA_038214705.1 Gaiellales bacterium
CCTGAACGGCAAGTCCGCCAAGACCGTCAACGGCGCGTCCGTCAAGATCTCCGTCAAGGGCGGCAAGGTCTACCTCAACGGCTCCACGCAGGTGACCAAGACGGACATCATGGCCTCGAACGGGATCATCCACGTGATCAACAAGGTGCTGCTGCCGCCGGCGAACTAGGACAATCAGGCGAGCTGTTTCCGGGGGGCCTCTCGCCAGGCGGGAGTCCCCCCGCTGCGTTCCGGGTCAGGCAGCGAGGAAGCCTCGCTCGCGGAGGGCGCCAAGGCCGAGCTCCCGCAGGTCGCTTGCTAGCGACACGACATCGGCGTCGATCGGGCCATAGGCGGCGGCTTCGAGCCACACTGTGCGCCCGTCGATCTCCCCGACGAGGACGCGGGAGCTCTCCTCGGTGGTGCCCGGCAGCTCCGCCATGGCAGCGAGCAGCGCGGCCCGCGCCTCGGCGAGAGGCGTCTCGATCGAGACGGGGAAGCGGGCGGCGACTACCCGCCGCGGATCCTTGATCGTGCGGTTGACGATCTTACTCGTCGTGAGCTGCGTGTTCGGGATGAAGATCCGGCGCGCGTCGTCGGTGACGAGCGTCGTGTAGATCAGCGCCATCTCCTCGACGAAGCCCGTCTCGCCGTCGACCGTGATCCGGTCACCGAGGCGCAGTGGTTGGGTAAAGGCGACGAGCAGACCGGAGCCGAGGTTCGAGAGCGGCGTACTGAACGCGAGCCCGGCAAACAGGGCGAGCACGGCGCTCGAGGCGAGCAGAGCCTTGCCGATCTCGGAGGTGATGTCGTAGAGCGAGAGGATGCTCCAGGTCACGACCGTCACGGCAATCGCCACGAGGACGCGGCGGACGAAGTTGAAGGTGGTGCGCTGGCGGGCCACCGCCATCGGGTTGCGCTCGCGCAGCCGCTTCTCGTAGTGGTTGTACGAGATGTCGAGCGCCATCCGGAGCAGGATTACGACAACGGCTCCTATGGCCCCGGTGAGGATCGCCTGGGTCGCCCTGTGGGAGATGTCCATCGTTCGCCTGTTTCGGCGGCGGAGCGGGAGAGCCTGCCTGCTGGCTACTCCTGGACGGGCTCGTTCTCGAGCCCGAAGGCGGCGTGCAGCTTGCGCACAGCGTTCGGGATCTCCGAGCGGGCGATCATGCACGAGATCTTGATCGGCGAGGTCGAGATCATCTGCAGGTTGACCCCGTTGTCCGCGAGCGTGCGGAACATCTTCGCGGCCACGCCCGGGTGGGACCGCATCCCGGCGCCGATCAGCGAGACCTTGCCGAGGTCGTGGTTCTCCTCGATCACGAACGAGCCGAGCTCGGCCTGCGTGCTCTCGAGTGCGGTGCGGGTGGCCGGCACGTCCTCGGCCGGGACGGAGAACGACATCTCTGCGTTGCCGTGAACGACGTTCTGGATGATCGTGTCAACGTTCACGTGCGCCGAACCGACAACGTCGAAGATCAGCGCCGCGACGCCGGGACGGTCGGGAATGTCGGACAGGGTGAACACGACGTCGTTCTCGCTGTGTGTCACTGCAGACACGATTGGCTGCTCCATCGAAGCTCCTTCCTGGACCCAGGTGCCCTCCTCGTCGGAGAACGTGGAACGGGCATGAATACGGACGCCGTGGTTGCGCGCCAGCTCGACCGACCGCAACATCAGAACCTTCGCGCCGGATGCCGACATCTCGAGCATCTCCTCGTAGGAGATCGTTGGCAGCTTGCGCGCGTTCGGCACGATCCGGGGATCGGCGGTGAAGACGCCCGGCACGTCGGAGTAGATCTCACAGGCCGCCCCGAGGGCGGCGGCGAGCGCGACCGCCGTCGCGTCGGTGCCGCCACGGCCGAGCGTCGTGATCTCCATCGTGTCGCGCGAGAAGCCCTGAAAGCCGGCAACGAGGACGATCTTGTCGTCGTCGAGCGCGTCCTTGACGCGGTCGCCCCGGATCTCGCGAATCTTGGCCTTCATGTGCGCGCCGTCGGTGAGGATCCCCGCCTGCGACCCGGTCAGCGAGATCGCCTCGTGGCCGAGGTCGTGGATCGCCATTGCGACAAGGGCGCAGGCAATGCGCTCGCCTGTCGAGAGGAGCATGTCGAACTCGCGGACGTTTGGGGTCGCTGAGACCTGATGAGCGAGCTCGATCAGCCCGTCGGTCGTCTTGCCCATCGCCGAGACGGTGCCGACGACCCGCAGGCCGCGCTGTTTCGCGTCGACCAGCCGCTGGGCGACGTGCTTGATCTTGTCCGGGTCGGCGACCGACGAGCCGCCGAACTTCATCACGACGGTGTCGAAGTCCACGGCCGGAGCCTACCGGCGCCAAGGGATTGTAAGGTCGACCTTACATCGACCGGGCGGCTTCCGGCCCTCGGCGTACGATCGGTTGCGGTGAGCCCCCCGGACAACCTGATCTCGTGCGATCCGAAGCGGCGGCTTCACCTGGAGCGCGACCGGGTCAGCGAGCTCCTCGCCGGCGGCGGCTTCTTCTGGCTCGACGTGCACCGACCGGAGACGTCCGATCTCGAGATCCTGCGCGACGAGTTCGGCTTCCACCCGCTCTCGCTCGAGGATTCCTGGGTCTTCGAGCAGCGCCCCAAGATCGACGACTACGACGGCTACGTCTTCCTCGTCGTCTACGGCGCCTCGAGCGAGGCGGACTCGGACGGCCTCGTCGAGGTGCACTGCTTCTACTCGGATCGTTACCTCGTGACGTTGCATCGCGACGACGCTCCCGCGCTTGCACTGCTCCGCGAGCGGTACGTGAAGCGGGAGGCTCCCGTGAGCGACCCGGCGAGGCTGCTGCACTCGGTCGTGGACGGGCTCGTGGACAGCTTCTTCCCGCGGCTCGAGGCGATCGACGATCGGATCGACACGCTCGAAGACGAGATCTTCGCGAACGCGGGCGACCCGGAGCTGCAGGAGATCTTCTCGATGAAGCGGGCTCTCGTGACGATGCGCAAGGTCGTCGCCCCGCAGCGCGACCTCTTCGCCTCGATCGTCGCCGGCGCGCAGGAATTTCCGGGCATGACGCAGGACGATGAGCGCTACTTCAGGGACGTCTACGACCACCTGATCCGGATCGGTGACATGATCGACACCTATCGTGATCTCCTGACCGGCGCGATGGACGTCTACCTATCGACCGTCTCGAACCGCCTCAACGGCGTGATGAAGCAACTCGCGATCATCGCAACCGTCTTCATGCCGCTCACCTTCCTGACGGGCTTCTTCGGGCAGAACCTCGGCTGGATGGTGCTGCACACCGGCGGCATCGGCCACTTCCTCGTCTTCGGGATCGGCCTCGAGCTGATAACGCTCGCGATCGTGCTCGGCTTCTTCTACCGTCGAGGTTGGCTCAAGCGGTGAGGCCGGGCCGGCGGTAGCGTTTCGCGTAGGCCGGGACGGGAATCCCCGGCCGCAGATCGGGCGCGGGCACGGGCGGGAGAGCGCGCATCACGAGGGGGATGTGGCCGGCCCAGACGTCGAGCTCCGCATCGGGGGTGTCGCCGTCGTCCGGTTCGCCGGTGCGCACCTTGGCCGAGGTCTCGTCGAGCGGCAGCGAGAGGACGCCCGTTGCCTTCAGCTCCTTGCGCGTCGGCGGGCGGGCGTCGGCGAAGCGGCCTGGCAGCAGCTTCTCCGTGAACGCTTCGAGCACGGCGTACTTCTCGTCGGGCTCGGTGACCACCGTCGCAGTGCCGAGCACCACCACGGAGCGGTAGTTGATCGAGTGCTCGAAGACGGAGCGCGCGAGCACGATCCCGTCGAGCAGCGTCACCGTGGCGCAGGCGGGAATACCCTCGCTCAGCGCACGGACGGTGCGACTGGCCGACGAGCCATGGACGTAGAGCCGGTCGCCGAGGCGGGCGTGCAGGGTCGGGATCACGTACGGCTGGCCGTCGCGCTCGAAGCCGAGGTGACAGACGAGCGCCGCATCGAGGATCTCGTCGATTGCCGCGCGGTCGTAGACGGCGCGGTCGTGGACGCGCTTGACGCGTGTCCGGACGGAGGGAGCTGGGTGGGAGCGGGCCATTGCGGCACCCTAGCCAGTTGCGCCCACCGCGCGGGTTGGGGATCATCGTCTGGCCGGCACTCGCCGGTTTGCGTGAGCGACGAGGATCGGAGGCACGGCGTGGGGCAGGGAAGAACCGGAGTATTGGCGGCACACCCCCTCGACCCTCTCTCGACCTGCGAGGTGAGCAGCGCGGCCGCGGCAGTACGCGAACGGGCGGGTGCCGGTCGCTGGCGCTTCGGCTCGATCGAGTTGCGCGAGCCGGGCAAGGTCACCGTCACGGCGTTCCGGCCGGGCGATCCGATCGCACGCGCGGCCGAGGCGATCTGCTGGAACCGCGAGGACGGGCGCGCGTATCGAGCCCATGTCTCCCTCGGCGAAGGAAAGGGCCTGATCACCCGCTGGGAGGAGCTGCCGCCCGGGACACAGCCGAACATGACGGCCGACGAGTTCCACGACTGCGACGAGGCTCTGCGACGCGATCCGCGGCTCGTCGAGGCACTGCGCGCGCGTGGGATCACCGACCTCGACCTGGTGATCGTCGACGTCTGGAACTACGGCGCCCATCTTGTTCCCGCGCGCTACCAAGGCCGCCGGCTCGGCTGGGCCGACCTCTGGTATCGCGCCTCAGCGGAGGCGAACCCCTACGCCAATCCGGTCAACGGGCTCCACTGCATCGTCGACCTGAACGCGATGGAGCTGCTCGAGGTCGAGGACTCGTTCGCGATCGACGCCCCCTCACCGATGGGCGAGTACGTGCCGCGCCTCGTTCCGGGCCAGGAGCTCCGAGGCGACGTGAAGCCGCTGGAGATCGTGCAGCCCGAGGGCGTGTCGTTCACCCTCGACGGCAACCTCCTGCAGTGGCAGCGCTGGTCGCTACGGGTCGGCTTCAACCACCGCGAGGGGCTCGTGCTCCATACCGTCGGCTACGAGGACGGGGGCCGTGTCCGCCCGGTCGCGCACAGGCTCTCGCTGGCCGAGATGGTTGTGCCCTACCGCGATCCGACCACGGACCACTACCGGCGCACGGCGTTCGACGTGGGGGAGTGGGGACTCGGCTTCATGACCGTCCCGCTCGAGCTCGGCTGCGACTGTCTCGGCGAGATCGTCTACGTCGACGCGGTCATGCACGACTCACAGGGCGTGCCGCGCACGATCACGAACGCGATCTGCATCCACGAAGAGGACAACGCCGTCCTCTGGAAGCACGTCGACCCGGTCTCGGGCGCGGAGGTGCGCAGGATGCGTCGCCTCGTCGTCTCGTTCCATGCCGTCGTCGCGAACTACGACTACATCGTCTACTGGCGCCTCTACCAAGACGGCAACATCGAGTGCGAGGTGCGCGCGACCGGGATCATGGTTACGACGCGCTTCGCGGCAGGCGAGCAGCCGCCGTACGGCACCCTCGTTGCCGAGCAGACCTACGCCCCGACCCACCAGCACTTCATCGTCGCCAGGCTCGACCTCGACGTCGACGGCGCAGCGAACACCGTCTACGCGACCGAGTCGGAGGTTCCCCCGATCGGCCCCGACAACCCGCATGGACTCGCCGTCGTGCAGCGGAGCACGCCGCTTCGGACCGAAGAGGAGGGTCGGCAGGACTTCAACTGGGAGACCCAACGCTCGTGGAAGGTCGTCAACGAGGGGTCGAAGAACGGCTTCGGGATGCCGGTCGGCTACAAGCTCGTCCCGAGTGGCAGCTTTCCCACCCTGATGGACCCCGCGAGTCCGGTGCTCGGGCGGGCCGGGGTGATCGGCCACACCCTGTGGGTGACGCCGTTCGACGAGGACGAGCGTTGGCCGTGCGGCGAGTTCCCGGTGCAGGCGCCGGTCGACACCGGGCTCCCCGCCTGGACGGACGCAAATCGCTCGATCGAGAACACCGATGTCGTCCTCTGGCACGTCTTTGGCCTGCATCACGTGACGCGGCCCGAGGAGTGGCCGGTGATGTCGGCGGACGTCGTCTCCTTCTGGCTGAAGCCGTTCGGGTTCTTCGACCGCAACCCCTCACTCGACGTGCCGCCAAACCCGTCGAAGCACGGGACGGCCTGTCACTGAGAGGGGCGGCACCGGTCGCACACCTCCCTGTAGGGGCGAGACCTGTCCCGCCCTCGGCCTGAGATACTGCCGAGATGACCACCCGCCTCGCATGTGACGTCCTCGTCGTCGGCGGCGGCAGCGGCGGCTGCGCCGTCGCGGGGCGGCTCGCTGCCGAGAGCGACGCCCAGGTCATGCTCCTCGAAGCGGGGCCCGACTACGGCCTGCGGGACTCCGGCAACTGGCCCGCCGACCTGCTCGACGGCGGTGCCCTGCCGCCGTCCCACGGTTGGGGCTACACGAGTGGGGAGCTTCCGGGCCGCGAGCCGATCGAGTTTCAGCGGGCGCGCGTGATCGGCGGCTGCTCCTCGCACAACGGCTGCGTCGCGGCGGTCGGTTGCCCCGCCGACTACGACGCGTGGGCTGCGCTGACGGGCGACGATCGCTGGCGCGCGGGCGAGCTGCGGCCCGCGCTCCGGCGGGCGCTCCAGCGGATGGCCGTCCGCCGCTACACGGAAGCCGAGGTGGGGCCTTTCCACCGGGCGTGCCTCGATGCCGCGGCCGCCCTGGGCATCCCGCGGGCCGACGACCTCGACGATCTCGACGGGGGAGTCGCCTTCGGCCTCGGGCCGGTCAACATCGTCGGCGGAACCCGCTTCAACGCGGCATTCGCCTACATCGATCCGGCCCGCGGGAGGCCGAACCTGACCGTTCTCGACCAGGCGCTCTGCGAGCGCATCATCCCGCGGCCCGACGGCGTCGAGGTTGTCGTACGGCGTGGAGGAAAGGAGCTGCGCATCGCGGCGGGCTCCGTCGTGCTCGCCGCCGGCACGTACGGCTCGCCGGCGATCCTCCAGCGCTCGGGAATCGGCGACCCCGCCGACCTCGCTCTCGCGGGGGTCGAGGCGTCGGTCGACCTTCCCGGCGTTGGCCGTAACCTCCACGACCACCCGATCGTCGAGCTCGAGTTCACCGGCTCGGCACGGCTGCGCGAGTTGCTTGCCGCGTCGGTGGGGAGGCAGTTCACCCCCGAGGAGCAGTCGCTCGGGAAGTATCGGTCGAGCAGGGCGGCCGGCCCCTACGACCTCCATCTCTTTCCGTTCGCCGGGAACCTCGGCAGCCTTCTCGAAAACCGCGTCCTGATCGCCGTCGGCGCGATGGAGCCGCTCTCACGCGGCTTCCTCCGGGTCAGGAGTCCCGATCCGGAAGCCGACCCGCTGATCGATCACGGCTACCTCTCCGACCCGGGCGGCGCCGACCTGGCCGTGCTCTCCGAAGGCGCCGAGCTGGCCCGCGAGCTCGCCGCGACAGAGCCTCTCCGCTCCCTGATCGGTGGCGAGCTGCCGTCGACCCGAGACACCCCGTTCGAGCTCTACCACGCCCACTACTACCACCCGGTCGGAACGTGCGCGATGGGCGCGGACGACGATCCGCTGGCGGTGTGCGACGGGGACGGTCGCGTCCGCGGCCTCGATCGCGTCTACGTCGCAGACTGCTCGCTGATGCCCGTCGTGCCGCGGGCCAACACGAATGTGCCCGCAGTGCTCGTCGGCGAGCTGATCGCAGACGCGTTGCTCGGCGGCTAGGCTCTCGCGCATGTCCGTCGAGATCGCATCCGACCTCCACGCCCAGATCGAGAGCGGCCTCACCCTGCCGGCGCCGTGGTACTCCGATCCAGCGGTGCTCCGGCTCGAGCAGGAGCGGATCTTCAAGCGCTCCTGGCAGTACGCCGGCGTCGCGGCCGACGTGACGCACCCGGGCCAGTTCTTCGCCTGCAAGGCCGGCGACGTGCCGATCGTCGTGCTCCGCGACCGAGAGCAGAAGCTGCGGGCCTTCGTCAACGTTTGCCGCCATCGCGGCCACGAGATCGTCCAGGGCTGCGGGAAACGCGAGAGCCTGCAGTGTCCCTACCACGCCTGGACCTACGGCCTCGACGGCTCGCTGCGCGCTGCGCCGCGCTCGGATCGCGAGCCCGACTTCGACGCCGCCGACTGGAGCCTGCTGCCGGCGAGCGTCGATACCTGGGGACCGCTCGTCTTCGTCAACCCCGATCCGCAGGCGGCACCGCTTGCAGAGGTGCTCGGCGACCTGCCCGGCGTCGTGCGCGAGCGTGGCCTCGACCCGGCCGAGCTCGAGTATCGAGGGCGCTCTCGCGAGATGGTCGTCGAGGCGAACTGGAAGCTCGTCGTCGAGAACTACCTCGAGTGCTACCACTGCCCGGTTGCGCACCAGAGCTTCAGCCGCTTGATCGACGTCGATCCGGACACCTACGAGCTCTCGGCGGCCCGCTGGACCTCGAGCCAGTTCGGGCCCGTCAACGAGCGAGCTGCCTCCGGCGACGGACGCGCGCTCCCCTACGAGCCCGAAGGCCCGATCCGCTCGAGCCAGTTCCATTTCATCTGGCCGAACCTGACGCTGAACACGTTCCCCGGCCCGGCCAACCTCCGGGTGCTCGTCTTCGAGTCGGACGGGCCGGAGCGGACGCGCTCGTACGTCGACGGCTTCTGGGCGCCCGGCACGACCGACGAGGTGATCGCCGAGATCACCGAGTTCGGCGCCGTTGTCGGCCAGGAGGACGTCGATCTCGTCGAGTCGGTGCACCGGGGGCTCCGCTCCGGCATGGTCGAGCAGGGCCGGCTGCTGCTCGGCAGCGAAGGGTTGCTGCGGCACTTCCAGCTGCTCGTGCACGATGCGCTGAGCACCGAATAGCCTCCCGGCTCAGAGGGCGAGCTCGAGCCAGACGCGGTCGCGCAGCTCGATCCCGTCGATCAGGATCGGCGTCGGATAGCCGGTCGCCGGGGTGAACGCATCCTGCTCGAAGCGCGCGAGGCGGAACCCGAGCCGCTGGTAGAAGCGCAGGTTGCCCACGTCCGCGGCGGCGGTTGCGACGTGGACGGTCGTTACCGACCGCTCGCGCGCGACCGCGAGCGCAGCCTCGACAAGCGACCGCCCGATCCCGCGCCCCTGCCGGGTCGGTTCGACCGCCATGTTCCTGATCTCGAGCTGCCCGTCGCCGGAGGAGACGAGCTGGATGTGCCCCACAATCAGGGCTCCGTCCTTCGCCACCAGCACCTCGCCGAGGTCGAGGTGGGCGGCGAGCGCCTCGGGTGAGTCCTCGGCGAGCTCGAACGACGCGCGGAGCAAGTCCCGCTCGCCCTCGTAGCGATCGATCGTCGCCGACTCCCCGACAGGGCTCGCACCGAGATCCTTGCTGAGGCACTGGAGCCGCTCGGTCGGCTGGAATCCGAGCCGCCGGTGCGCTCGCAGACTGCCCGTGTTGTCGAGCAGCGCGTCTGACCCGAGCTCGTCGTAGCCGAGGGACAAAGCCCACTCCTCGGCAGCGTCCATGAGCGCGCGTCCGATGCCGAGTCGCCGGTGCCCGTCGCGGACGAACCAGCCCTCGACGTAGGGGACGGGAGACGACCGGCAGCCGTCGGCCCAGGGCCGGATCGAGACGGAGACGAAGCCGCCGATCGGGCCGTCTCCCGCGTCCCAGACGAAGAACGTCTCGCCGTCGTCGGCACCGTCGCGGTCAGACCAGAGCAGCAGCCGCAGCTCGGCGATCTCGGTGTGGTCTGAGCTTCGGGCCGGGCGCACGCTCATCGGTGGATCATCGCACTCCCGATCCTTCCCACCGTCGAGGTCTGATGTACTCCCGAGATGCGTGCGTGCGTGATCGGAGCCGGCTTCGCCGGGCTCGCTGCAGCGGACAGCCTCGCTGCGGCCGGCGTGGATGTCGTCGTGCTCGAGGCGAACGATCGCGTCGGCGGGCGCGTCTGGTCGGATCGGCTTCCGAGCGGGGCATTGATCGAGCGGGGTGGCGAGTTCATCACCGGCGGCTACGACGAGAC
>JBBQRN010000060.1:0-9710 GCA_038214705.1 Gaiellales bacterium
GTGATGGGCGTGGCCCAATTAGCTGCTAAACATCAAAAACCTGCAATCGCCCTTGTCGGGAAAAATGAATTATCTCAAGAATCAATTCAGAAGACTTACCGTGCGCCACATCCTTGCACGCCACGAGCAAGGCGCCGGCCATATGGCGCAGGGCTACGCGCGCGCCTCGGGGAGGGTCGGCGTTGCGATCGCCACCTCCGGCCCCGGCGCCACGAACCTCGTAACGCCGATAGCGGACGCCTGGATGGACTCCACCCCACTCGTCTGCATCACGGGCCAGGTGCGCTCGAACCTGATCGGGACAGACGCCTTCCAGGAGTGCGACATCACCGGCATCACCATGCCGATCGTCAAGCACTCGTGGCTCGTGCAGGACGTGAAGGAGATCGCAGCCGTGATGAAGGCGGCGTTCCACGTCGCGCGCACAGGCCGCTGCGGCCCCGTCCTCGTCGACGTCCCGCGCGACATCCAGGAGGCCGAGGTCGATTTCAGCTATCCCGAGACGGTCGACCTGCCCGGGTGGCGCCCGCCGCGCAAGGTGCACCCGCTGCAGATCCGCGAGGCCGCGAAGCGGATCGCGCACGCCCAGAAGCCCGTGCTCTACGTGGGCGGTGGCACGCTCAACGGCGATGCGTGCGACGAGCTGCGTACCCTCGCCGAGGTCGGCGGGCTGCCGGTGATCACGACCCTGATGGGCAAGGGTGCGTTCCCGGAGAATCACCCGCTCTTCATGGGCTGGCCGGGCATGCACGGCACGAAGTGGTCGAATCTCGCAATGAACACGTGCGACGTGCTCGTGGCGATCGGCGCGCGCTTCGACGACCGGGTCACCGGCAAGCTCTCCGCGTTTGCGCCCGGCGCGACCATCGTGCACCTGGACATCGACCCTGCCGAGATCTCGAAGCTGCGCGACGCAGACGTGCCCGTCGTTGGCCCACTCAAGAAGGCTGTCGCCGAGCTCGCCGTCGAGGTCGGCAAGCACCGCACCGACGGCGTTCCGTCGCCGACGACGTGGGTGCACAAGATCGAGGAGTGGCGCGACGAGTTCCCCCTTCGCTACGGCCACGGCGGCGATTGGCTGAAGCCGCAGAAGCTGATGGAGACGCTTCAGGAGCTCACCGCCGGCGACGACGTCGTCTTCACGACCGGCGTCGGCCAGCACCAGATGTGGGCGATGCAGTACCTCCTCACCGAGCGCCCGCGGAACTTCATCACCTCGGGCGGGCTCGGAACGATGGGCTACGGCATCCCTGCAGCAGTCGGGGCGAAGGCCGCCCGTCCGGAGGCGACCGTGATCTGCGTCGATGGCGACGGCTGCTTCCAGATGACGGCGCAGGAGCTGACGACCGCCGTGATCGAGGATCTGCCGATCATCGTCGTGCTCGTGAACAACGGGTACCTCGGCATGGTCACCCAGTGGCAGGACATGTTCTTCGACGGCCGCCGCTCGCACGTGGGCCTCGGCGTCGACGTCCCCGACTACGTGAAGCTGGCCGAGGCCTACGGGGGGGTGGGGATGCTCGTCGAGTCCGAAGCAGAGCTCGAGCCGGCATTACGCGAGGCACTCTCGCTCAACCGCACCGTCGTGATCGACTGCCGCGTCGACCCGGCCGAGCAGTGCTTCCCGATGATTCCCGCCGGCGCGGCCGCGGTCGACATGGTCGAGTACGAGGACGTCGAGTCCGAGGCGGAGCTCGAGCCGGCGCTGCGCGAGGCTCTCTCTCTGAACCGCACGGTCGTGATCGACTGCCGCGTCGATCCTGCCGAGCAGTGCTTCCCCATGATCCCCGCCGGAGCAGCGGCGATCGACATGGTCGAGTACGAAGAGCACGTCGAGGCGGCATCGTGAAGCACACGATCTCGGTGCTCCTCGAGGACAAGCCCGGCGCCCTCGCCCGGATCGCGACGATGTTCGCGCGGCGCGGGTTCAACATCGACTCGCTCGCCGTCGGTCCGACGGAGCGCGACGGCGTCTCGTGCATCACGCTGCGCGTCGACTGCGAGCACCACTCGCTCGAGCAGATCGAGAAGCAGATCCACAAGCTCGTCAACGTGCTCCGCGTCACCGAGCTCGCCCCCGACGAGGCGGTCGAGCGGGAACTGCTCCTACTCAAGGTGAGCGCAGGCCCCGAGCGCCGAGCCGAGCTGATTGCCACGTCCGAGGCCTTCAAGGCCCGCGTCGTCGATCTGGCCGCGGATTCCGTCACGTTCGAGCTGACCGGGAACCCCGAGGAGCTCGACGCCTTCCAGGAGCTTGCGCGCCCGCATGGCATTCTCGAGCTCGTCCGCACGGGGCGCGTCGGCATGGCGCGCGCCTCGGCGAGGAAGACGCGCCGGCTCTCGGCAATCAACTAGTAGAACACCGGTACGGATCCTGCCGGCGAGGCTTCGCCTCGCTCGTATCGACACCACGACGAACGATCATCACGACGAAAGGGAAGAAGGACTATGGCGACGATTCTCCGCGACGGCAATCTCGGCCTGCTCGACGGCAAGGTTGCGGTCATCGGCTACGGGAGCCAGGGCCACGCCCACGCGCTCAACCTCCGCGACTCGGGCGTCCAGGTCGAGGTCGGACTCCGCGAGGGGTCATCCTCCTGGGGCGAGGCCGAGGCAACCGGGCTGACCGTCCGCACGATCGCCGACGCGGTCAGCGGGGCCCAGCTCGTCGCCCTCCTCCTGCCCGACCAGGTTCAGCCGCAGGTGTTCAGAGAGCACATCGAGCCCAACCTCGCGCCCGGTGCCGCAGTGCTGTTCGCCCACGGTTTCAACGTCCTCTACAACCGCATCGCGCCCGATGCGAGCCACGACGTGATCATGGTGGCTCCCAAGGGACCGGGCCACGTCGTGCGGCGGCTCTTCACCGAGGGCTACGGCACACCGGCACTGATCGCGATCCAGCAGGACGCCTCGGGCAGCGCGCGCGATCTCTCGCTCGCGTACGCGGTCGGGATCGGTGCAGGGCGGGCCGGCATCCTCGAGACGACGTTCAAGGAGGAGACCGAGACCGACCTCTTCGGCGAGCAGGCCGTGCTCTGCGGCGGCACGTCCGAGCTTGTCCGCGCCGGGTTCGAGACGCTGGTCGAAGCAGGCTACGCGCCCGAGATCGCCTACTACGAGTGCCTGCACGAGCTGAAGCTGATCGTCGATCTGATGTGGGAGAACGGACTTGCCGGGATGCGCTACTCGATCTCCGACACAGCCGAGTTCGGCGACTACACGCGGGGCAAGCGCGTGATCGACGAGCACGTCCGCGAGGAGATGAAGGGGATCCTCGCCGACATCCAGTCGGGCGCCTTCGCGCGCGAGTGGGTGGAGGACATGGACAACAACGAGGCGCGCTTGAAGGCGATGCGTGCCGAGGCGGCGCAGTCCCAGCTCGAGACTGTCGGCAAGGAGCTGCGCGGCCTGATGCACCGCGCCGGGGACCACTGACCGCCGTGGCCTCCGTCGACGTACCGGTCGCGCTGCTCGGTTACGGCACCGTCGGTGCCGCTGTGCACCGCCTACTCGAGGACTCCGCCGACGAGATCGAGCGGGCCACCGGCCACCGGCTCCGGGTCACGCACGCGCTCGTCCGCAACCTCGGCAAGGAACGCTCGTTCTCGCCCGGGCCCGGCGTCCTCACCGACGACATCCGCGCTGTCCTAGCCGATCCGTCGGTGCAGGTCGTCGCCGAGGTGATGGGCGGCGTGGAGCCCGCGGGCGACTACGTGCTGGAGCTGCTGCGCTCCGGCCGCCCGGTGGTGACGGCCAACAAGCAGCTCGTCGCCCGTCGCGGGGCAGAGCTGTTCGAGGCGGCCGCCGCGGGCGGGGTGCAGCTGCGCTTCGAGGCCTCCGTGTGCGCAGCAATCCCGGTGATCAAGGTGCTGCGCGAGTCGCTGATCGTCACCAACGTGCACCGCGTCCTCGGCATCGTCAACGGGACGACGAACTTCATCCTCTCGGCGATGGAGGGTGGCAGCACCTACGCGGATGCGCTCGCCGAGGCGCAGCGCCTCGGCTTCGCAGAGGCGGACCCGACCGAGGACGTCGGTGGGCTCGATGCAGCCGCCAAGACTGCCATCCTGGCGACCGTCGCGTTCGGCTCACGCGTGCCGCTCGACTGGGTCGAGGTAGAGGGGATCGAGGGCGTGACGCTCGACCACGTCGCCGCCGCGCGTGCCCTCGACATGCACGTGAAGCTGATCGGCCGAGCAACGCTCGTCGGAGATCGCGTGGACGTGCGCGTCGGCCCGGCATTCGTCGACGGCCACCATCCCCTGGCCGCAGTCGAAGGCGCGTTCAACGCCGTGATGCTGCAGGGTGACGCAATTCGAGAGATTACGCTCGAGGGCCCCGGCGCCGGGGGCGTCGAGACGGCGTCTGCAGTAGTTGCGGACATGGTCTCGATCGTCGGCACGACGGGCAGCGGCTTTCTCCAGAACGACCCCGTGTGGCGCAACCTCGAGCAGCTGCCTCCCGGTGAGCTCGCCTCGCCGTTCTACCTCCGGCTCGAGGTCGAGGATCGGGCCGGCGTGCTGGCGCGGATCGCGCAGGAGCTCGCGACCCAGGAGGTCTCGGTCGCACAACTCGTCCAGCAGCCGGGCGACGGCCATGCGGTGCTCCACGTCGTCACCCATGAGGCGCCTGCCGGCCGAGTCAGCGCCGCGCTGGCGGCGATCGGGGCCCTTCCCGAAGCACGTGGGGAAGCAAGCGCGCTGCCGGTCATCTCCGGCCGCGGTGTCGCCGAGCTGGGTTGGGCCTGAGGCGGATCGCCTGAGGCGGATCGCCTGCGGCGATCCGCCTAACGGATAGAAATCGGGAGAGCTGATGACGATCGCATTGATCAACCGATACCGCTCGCGACTGCCTGTGTCCGACGCGACGCCTGTGATCTCGCTCGGTGAGGGATCGACGCCGCTCCTCCTGGCGCCGCGGCTCTCGGAGCGGCTCGGTATCGAGATCTGGCTCAAGTGGGAGGCCTCCAACCCGACGGGCTCGTATAAGGACCGCGGCATGACCGTCGCCGTCTCGAAGGCGGCTGAAGACCGCGCCGAGGCGGTGATCTGCGCCTCGACGGGCAACACCGCCGCCTCGGCGGCGGCCTATGCCGCACGCGCCGGCATCCCTGCGGTGGTCCTTACTCCGGCCGGAGCGGTCGCGGGACCCAAGGTCGCCCAGACGCGCATGCTGGGAGCCAGGGTGCTCGAGGTGCGCGGCGACTTCAACGAGGCACTCGCGGCCGCCCAGGAGCTCTCCCGCCGAGGCACCCACGTGCTCGTCAACTCCGTCAACCCCTACCGCCGGGCCGGGCAGAAGACCGCCGTTTTCGAGATCGTCGAGGAGCTCGGCGTCGCGCCTGACGCGTTCGTGATCCCCTACGGCGGCGGCGGCAACACATCCGCCTACGCAGACGGGATCGCAGAGCTCGGCCTGCAGACACCGATCTTCTCGGTCGAGGCCGAGCACCGCCCCACCACGCTCGCCTCCGCGATCCGGATCGGCGACCCCGTCCATGCCGAGAGCGTGCGGGCCGCTGGGGCCACGATCGTGACCGTCTCCGACGACGAGATAGTCGCCGCCTGGATGGAGCTCGCGACCGTCGAAGGGCTCTTCTGTGAGCCGTCATCGGCAGCCGGGCTCGCGGCGATCAGGCGCGGCGCTGTGCCGGGCGAGCGCCTGGCCGTCACGATCACGGGCCACGGCCTGAAGGACATCGAGATCGCCGATCGTCACGCCCCGCCGCTCGCCCGGGTCGATGCCGACCCCGACGCGATCGCTGCCGCAGCCCGCGCATGATCGTCCGCGCGCCAGCGACCTCAGCGAACATCGGCGCCGGCTTCGACACCGCCGCGGTTGCCTTCAACCTCTGGAACGAGCTCGAGGTGACGGAGGGCTCCGGTGTCGTGATCGAGGGCGAGGGCGCCGCCGAGCTGCCGGCGGACGTGACCAACCTGGCGGTGCGCGCCTACGCCCTGCTCGCAGACCCGGCCGGCAAGCGCTTCCGCTTCGTCAACCGGATCCCCCTGGAGCGCGGCCTCGGCTCGTCTGCCGCTGCGATCGCTCTCGGCCTCGTTGCCGCCGCGCCGGACGCCGAGGCCGAGGAGCTGCTCGCCGCCGGCCTCACGCTCGAGCCACACGCCGACAACCTGGCCGCGGCGCTGCTCGGAGGGCTAACGCTCGCCTGGGACGGAAAGGTGGCCCGAATCGCCGAGAGCCTGCCGCTCGGTGCCGTCGCGCTGATTCCGCCCGAGCGCACCTCGACGAAGGCTTCCCGCGGCACCCTGCCGGCGACTGTGCCTCACGCCGAGGCCGCAGCGAGCGCCGGGCGCGCCGCGCTGCTCGGGGCCGGAGCCGCAAGCGGCGATGCCTCGCTCTTCGCCGCAGCGCTCGACGACTGGCTGCACGAGCCATATCGGCCCTCCGAGACGCTCAGCGCGATCCGCGCTGACCCACCCACCGGCTGCGCCGGCGGCACCCTCTCGGGCTCAGGCCCGACCGTGATCGCGTGGGCGCGCGACCGGGCCGCCTGCGCCGCCGAGCTGCGGAGCAGGTTCCCGCGGCACCTGGTCGTCGAGCTCGACGTCGCCCCGCGCGGAGCGCTGTGAGCCTCGTCCTCGTGGACGCCCGGCCGCTCGCCGCCTACGAGGTGGGCCACGTGCCGGGAGCCGTCCACCTCGACCCGGAGCGCGACCTCTCGGCGATCGGCCCCGATCCCGCGATCGGCGGCCGTCATCCGCTGCCCGGCGACGCACAGCTCGAAGAGGTTTTCGGGCGGGCGGGGATCGAGAAGAGCTCGTTCGTGATCACCTGCGACGACGGCACGGGCTGGGCTGCGCGTTGCTGGTGGCTGCTCAGGCACGCCGGCCACGATGCCGCCGGCACGTTCGACCTACGCGGCTACGCAGGGCCGCTGTCGACCGCGCGCGTCGAGCCGACGCGGACGCCCTTCCGCGCCCACGCACGCCACGGCGACACGATCACGGCCGACGAGATCCTGGCACGGCTCGACGACCCCTCGCTCACCCTCCTCGATGCTCGCAGCCGCCCCCGCTGGCTCGGGGACGAGGAGCCACTCGACCCGGTCGCCGGTCGGATCCCCGGCGCTCGCCACGCCCCCTTCGAGGAGCCGCTGCCGCCGGAGGCGGTCGCAGCGCCCGGCCCGGTCGCGTACTGCGGCTCGGGTGTGACCGCGTGTGTCATCGTCCAAAGGCTCGTTCTCGCGGGTCGCGACGATGTCCGTCTCTATCCTGGCTCGTTCAGCGAGTGGTGCCGTCATGAGAACTACCCCATCGAGAAAGGAACTCCGTGACCACGCCGTACGACCGTCCTTCCGATCCCGCCAAGCGAATCAGCGCCGCTTTGACGGACGGTCCGGATCGGGCCGGGGCCCGCTCGATGCTGAAGGCGACCGGATTCACCGACGAGGATCTCGCAAAGCCGATCGTCGGAGTGGGCACGACCTGGATCGAGACGATGCCGTGCAACCTGAACCAGCGCGACCTCGCCGTGCACGTGAAGCGCGGTGTCCGCGACGCGGGCGGCACGCCAATGGAATTCAACACGATCGCCGTCTCGGACGGCGTCTCGATGGGGACCTCGGGCATGCGCGCCTCCCTCGTCTCCCGCGAGGTGATCGCCGACTCGATCGAGCTCGTCTCCCGCGGCCATCTCTTCGACGGGCTCGTACAACTCGTGGCGTGCGACAAGACCAACCCGGGCGGCGCCATGGCCGCCGGTCGGCTTGATATACCCGCGATCGTCTGGTACACCGGGTCGATTGCCCCGGGTGTCTACCGCCGGCGTGAGGTCTCGGTCGCGGACGTCTACGAGGGAATCGGGGCGCACGCGGCCGGCAAGATCAGCGATGCCGACCTGCACGAGCTCGAATCCGCCGCGTGCCCCGGGGCAGGGGCCTGCGGCGGCCAGTTCACGGCGAACACGATGTCGACGATCCTCGACTTTCTCGGCCTGTCGCCCTTCGGAACGAACGGGATCCCGGCAATGCACGTTGCCAAGGAGGAGGCTGCCTACGAGGTCGGCCGGCTGGCCGTGCGGCTCGTGCGCGACAATGTGACGCCGCGCTCGCTCGTGACCAGGGAGTCGTTCGAGAACGCCGTCGCGTCTGTTGCTGCCACGGGCGGGTCAACGAACGCCGTCCTCCATCTCGTCGCGATGGCGCGCGACTTCGGGATCGACTTCACGATCGACGACTTCGAGCGCATCTCGGCGAAGACGCCGATCATCGCCGACATGAAGCCCTGGGGCCGCTGGCACGCGAACGATATGTACAAGGCGGGCGGGGTCGAACTCGTGGCGCGCGAGCTGAAGAAGGCCGGGCTGCTCCACGAGAGCGAGCGCACGGTCGACGGCCGCACGATCGGCGAGATCGCCGACTCGGCCGTCGAGACCGAGGGCCAGACGGTGGTCGTCCCGATCGAGACGCCGCTGAAGGCTCGCGGGGGCGTCGCCGTGCTCTATGGCAATCTCGCTCCCGAGGGATGCGCGGTCAAGCTCGCCGGGCACGACCGCACCCTCCACCGGGGCCCGGCTCGCGTCTTCGACTCCGAGGAGGAGACCTTCGCCGCCGTCAAGGCCGGGAAGGTCGTCGAAGGGGACGTGGTCGTGATCCGCTACGAGGGCCCGCACGGCGGGCCCGGGATGCGCGAGATGCTCCACGTCACGGCAGCGATCGTCGGCGAGGGGCTCTCGGAGTCCGTTGCGCTCGTCACCGACGGCCGCTTCTCGGGCGCCACACACGGCTTCATGGTCGGGCACATCGCCCCCGAAGCGTCGAAGCGCGGGCCGCTCGCCGCTCTCCGTGAGGGCGACATGGTCGTGATCGACGTCGAGAACCACGAGCTCTACGTCGAGCTCAGCGACGACGAGATCTCCGGGCGGCTGGAGGACTGGGTCGAGCCAGAGCCGCGCTACACCCGAGGCGTGCTGGCGAACTACGCCACGCTCGTGGCCTCGGCGTCGAAGGGCGCCGTGACGCTGTCGCGGTACGAGACGGCGTAGCTCTAGGCGGCTTCTCGGCACGATGTGCCGCTCTCGACAACCCGGAAGCGCGGCGTGACGAGCGCCGACGCGGCCGACGTCACTCGGTCTTCCGGGCTACGGCTCCGGCGGCGCCGCCACAGCGCCTGCCGAACGCTTTACATAGTAAAGTAATGCAATACTTCTTCCGACACGCGACACTCAGGAGGCGAAGGCATGACATTGAAAATTGGGAACACCGCGCCCGACTTCGAGGCGGAGACGACGGAGGGGCGCATCGACTTCCACGACTGGATGGGCGACTCGTGGGCCGTGCTCTTCTCCCACCCGAAAGATTTCACGCCGGTCTGCACGACCGAGCTCGGCTACATGGCGAAGATCAAGCCCGACTTCGACCGCCGCAACGTCAAGGTCATCGGGCTCTCCGTCGACCCGGTCGACAAGCACGCGAACTGGGCCAAGGACATCGAGGAGACTCAGGGGCACGCGCCCAACTACCCGATGATCGCGGACGTCGACTTCAACGTGTCGAAGCTGTACGGGATGCTCGGCACCGAGGTCTCGGGTGACCCCGCCGACCGGACTGCCGTCGACAACCAGACGGTACGCAACGTGTTTGTCGTCGGGCCGGACAAGAAGGTGAAGCTGATCCTCGTCTACCCGATGACGACCGGCCGCAACTTCGACGAGGTGCTGCGCGTGATCGATTCGCTGCAGCTCACCGCCAA
>JBBQRN010000061.1:0-9304 GCA_038214705.1 Gaiellales bacterium
AGCTTCCAGCCCGGGATGTTGACCGGGAAGTTCCACGGGGTGATCAGGCTGACCACACCGAGCGGCTCCCGCAGGGTGAGCGCCATCACCTCATCCGCCTCCGCCGGCGCAGTCACGCCCTGGATGGAGCCGCCCTGATAGCCCATCCAGCCCCAGAACTGAATTGCGCGCGGCACCTCGCCCCTCGACTCGGCGAGCGTCTTGCCCTGCTCGCGCGTGACCAGCTGGGCGATCTCCTCCTGGCGGTCCTCGAGGATCCGCGACGCCCGGATCAGGATCTGGCCCCTCCGCACCGGCGACATCGCGCGCCAGTCCGGGAACGCGTCCCCCGCCGCGGCGATCGCGGCCCGCGCGTCCTCCGCGCTCGAGAGCGGGATGCGGGCGAGCACGTCACTCGGATCGGCCGGGTTGAGGTCGTCGACGGTCCGGTCGCTCGACGCCGGCACCCAGCGTCCGCCGACGAAGTTCTCGAGAATCCGGGTTGCCACCGCCATTCGCGTGCTCCTTATGTTCGGGCGTGCCCGACGTTGCCGTTCAGGACCATGCCGCCGTCGACCACCAGCTCGTGACCGGTCATGTAGCGCGACGCGTCCGAGGCGAGGAAGACGATCGGATCGGCGATCTCGTCCGCGCTCGCTATCCGGCCAAGTGGAATCCGGTGCTCGTAGTTGCGTCGCACCTCCGCTGTATACGCGACCTGGTTCAGCGGCGTGTCGGTCGCCCCGGGCGAGATCGCGTTCACGGTGATCCCGTGCGGTCCGAGCTCGACGGCCAGCGTCTTCGTCAGGCCGACGATGCCCCCCTTCGCGGTCACGTAGGCCGACAGATCGGCGATTGGCTGGATGTCGACGATCGAGGTCACGTTGACGATCCGGCCGCCGCCGCCCTGGGCGACCATCCGGCGCGCGGCGGCCCGGCAGCCGTAGTAGTAGCCGTGCAGGTTCGCCGCGAGCAAGCCGTGCCAGTCGTCGTCGGTCAGTTCGAGGAACGCCTTCACCATCAGCCGGGCGGCGTTGTTGATCCAGACGTCGATCCCACCCCACGCCTCGACGGCGCGCTCCGCCAGTTCCTCGACGTGAGCCGGGTCGCCCGTATCACCCTGGAGCACGATCGCCTCGCCGCCGGCTTCCCGGATCGCAGTCGCCGTCTGCTCGGCCTCCGTCGTGGCGCTCTTGTAGTCGAAGGCGACGTTCGCCCCCGCCCGCGCGAGCGCGACCGCCGCCGCAGCGCCGATGCCCTGCGAGGCGCCGGTGACGACCACCCGCTTGCCACTCAGGTCGATCACCGGCGGTAGGTGATCTCCTCCCGGCGGCCGCTCTCGTGCGAGCGCACGATCGCGTCGCAGATCTCGGCGCAGCGGTAGCCGTCCACGAAGGTCGCCCCGTGCGGGCCGATCTCCGAGTCCTCCTTGATCGCGGTCAGCAGGTGGAGGAGCTCGTGGACGAAGTTGTCCTCCCAGCCGATCATGTGGCCGTGCGGCCACCAGTACTGCCAGTACGGGTGGTACGCCTCCGAGACGAGCACGGTGCGGAAGCCCTGCGCGTGCTCACCGGGCTTCGAGTTCCCCATGTTGACCTCGAGCTCGTTCGCGCGCTCGGCGTCGAAGACGATCGTCCCCTTCGAGCCGTTGATCTCCCAGCGCATCTGGTTCTTGCGGCCGAGGGCGAACCGGGTCGCCTCGTAGGTTCCGATCGCGCCGTTCTCGAACTCGACCGTCGCCTCGAAGGCGTCGTCGACGTCGACGGTGCCGCCGGGCCGCTCCTTGATGAACGTCCGCAGAACGCCGTTGACCGCGCTGGGCTCGCCGGCGAGGTAACGCGACTGGTCGATCACGTGCGCGCCGAGGTCGCCGAGGGCGCCGGAGCCGGCGATGTCCTTGTCGAGCCGCCAGACCTTTGGGAACTCTGGATCCATGATCCACTCCTGGTGGTAACGGCCACGGAAGTGGTAGAGCTCGCCCAGCTCGCCGGCGTCGATCATCTCCTTGGCGAGCCGGACGGCCGGGTAGAAGCGGTAGTTGAACGCGGTCATGTGCTTGACCTCCGTGTCCGCGACCGCCTTCCAGATCTCGTAGCTCTCGTCGGCGGTGCGGCCGAGCGGCTTTTCGCAGATCACGTGCTTGCCGGCCCGCGCGGCCGCGATCGTCGGCTCGGCGTGCGTGTCGTTGGGACCGCCGTTGTCGAAGACCTGCACCTCCGGGTCGTCGACGACGTCTTCCCAGCGCGTCGAGTACTTCTCGTAGCCGTAGCGGCGGGCCGCCTCCCGGACAGCATCCTCCGTCCGTCCGCTGATCGCCACGAGCCGCGGGATGTACGGCGGCGGCCACGTCATGTACGCGATCTTCTTCAGCGCGTTCGAATGGGCCTTGCCCATGAAGGAGTAGCCGAGCATGCCGATCCCGATCGGGGGGATCTCCTCGGCGGCCTCCGCCTGGCCCATCGTCACGAAGCCGACCTGGGCCTCTTCGCTCATGTCCGCTCCGGCGCCTGCAAAGCCGCCGCCTCCGCTCTCTTGTCGCCTCCGTCAAGCCTACGGCTCATGCCAGCCACCACGCGGTCGAGTCGGGCCCGAGCGGCTTCTTGATGATCAGCGGCTTCAGGAACTGGATGCACTGCTCGCAGCCGTCCTCCTCTGACATGACCGGGTCCTCGTGCTCGAACGAGAGCACGTAGTCGTAGCCCACCTCGAGCAGCGCGGTCATCACACGCTTCCACTCGACGTCGCCCCAGCCGGGCACGCGGTAGCGGGCGGCACGGTCGGGCCGCTGCCACGACCCCGTCCCGGTCACGCCGTCGATGTGCAGGATGTCCTTCTGGAGCTCCCAGTCCTTCGCGTGCGCGTGGAAGATCCGCTTGCCGAATCTCTTGATGAAGACGACCGGGTCGATCATCTGCCAGATCAGGTGGCTCGGATCGAAGTTGAAGCCCCAGTCGTCGCGGTCGAGTCGCTTGATCGCCTCCTCGGCCGTGTAGACGTTGTAGGCGATCTCGGTCGGATGCACTTCGTGCGCAAACCGCACACCCAGCTTCTTGAACTCGTCCAGGATCGGGCTCCAGCGCTCGACGAAGAGGTCCCAGCCCTCTTCGTAGATCTTCAGCCGCTGCGGCGGCCAGATGTACCAGCTCTCCCACACCGTCGAGCCGAAGAAGCCGTTGACGACGGGGACCTCGAGCTCGCTCGCGACCTGCGCGGTCTTGATGATGTGCTCCGTCCCGAGCTTGACCATCTCTTCCTTGTCCGAGGTGCCGGCCCACTCGTCGAGGCTCGCGTCGCCGAAGGGGAGCACCATCTGCGAGAAGAGGTGGTTCGAGAGGCCGGAGATCTCGATGCCGCGCTCGGCGAGCATTTTCTTGATCCCCTTCGCGTACGCGGGGTCGTCGGCCGCGCGATCGGTGTCGAAGTGGTTCGAGCCCCGCCACGCGGCGAGCTCGACCATCTCGTAGCCGAGCCCGGCTGCGTAGTCGGCAACCTCCTCGAGCGGCTTGTCGTTGAACAGCACCGTGAACAGCCCGATCTTCATCCTGTGACCTCCTCCTGCCGGTTTGGACGGATCATCCCAAGCGGGGATCGAATACGTACTTGATCGCGCGTCCCTCGCGCAGGTCGGCGAAGACGCGCTCCCAGTCCTCGAGCGAAACGACCTCGCTGACGAGCGGCTGGAGCTCGACGCGGCGATCCTCGATGAAGGCGAGCGAGCGGCGCCACGAGCGCGCGGTCGAGGCGAAGCCCGAGGTGAGGACGAGCTCCTTCTGGAAAACGGCGTCGAGCGGGACCGTGACCGGCTTCCCGAAGACGCCGATCTGGACGTAGCGGCCGCCGCGGCGCGCGCCCCGCAGGCAGACCGTTGCGCCGCCGGCGCTGCCCGAGCATTCGATCGCGACGTGGAAGCGCCGCTCCGCGTCGAGCTCGTCGGCGAGTGCGGTTGCGAAGCCGAGACCGCTCGCGGCTTCCAGCCGGATCTCGTCGCGCGGGAGCCCGGCTACGAGCACTCCCCCGCCGAGCGCCCTCGCCACCTGCGCCGCGAGCAGACCGACGGGCCCGGGGCCGGTGACGAGCACCTCGTCTCCCGGAAAGACGGCCGCCGGGTCGCAGAGGCAGTGGCAGACGCAGGCGAGCGGCTCGGCGAGGGTTGCCGCGTGCTCGTCGAGCCAGTCGGGAATCCGGTGCAGGCTGCTCACCGGCACCACGACCTCCGGCGCGAAGCCGCCGTCGACGAAGGAGCCGATCGAGCGCCGGTCCGGACAGAGGTTCGCGCGGCCGTCGCGGCACCACTCGCAGACGCCGCAGGTCGAGAAGTACGTCTCGCAGACCACCCGCGCACCGAGCCACTCCTGGTCGACATCCGGGCCGACGTGTTGCACGACGCCTGAGATCTCGTGCCCCATCGTCACCGGCGCCCGGCTGGGGAACTCGTCGTCGGCGATGTGCAGATCCGTGCCGCAGACCCCGGCGCCGGAGACCGCGACCACCGCCTCCCCCGCCTGCGGCACGCGCCGCTCGCGCTCGGCGAGGGCGACGTTGCCGGGTCCTGGGGCCAGTTTCGCGAGGCCTCTCACGCGCGCGCCTCGACGTCGATCGCTCCGAGCAGGTCGCCGAGCGCAGCCAGGCTGTGCTCGTCGAGCGCCGCCGCGGGTTGGCGCACCAGAGACGTCGAGATCGCGCCGCGCCGCCGCAGGATTTCCTTCCGGAGGCCTAGACCCACCACCGGTTGTGCCTCGAAGAGCAGCAGCGGCAGCGCCGACTCGTAGATGCGGCGTGCGCGCTCGGGCTCGCCGGCCTGGTGGGCTGCGACGATCTCGACGAGCAGGTGCGGGAGCGCGAAGCCCGTCATCGTCCCGGCCGAGCCCGCTTCGAGCTCGTGCAGCAGCGCCGCACCGCCGAGGCCGCCGAACACCGCCAGGGACGGCGCGGCGGCGCGCAGAGCGGCCGTCTTGGCCGGCGTCGGGGGATCCTCGAGCTTCACGACCGAGCCCGGCGGCAGCTCGGCGACCAGCGCGGCCAGGAAGTCGACCGGCAGGCGCACGCCGCCGACCGAGGGCAGGTCCTGGACGACGACCGGGACCCCGACGTGCTCGCCGATGCGCCTGTAGTGGTCGCGCAGCGCCGGCCCCGCGACGCTTTCAGCAGGAGGAGCGACCATCACCGCGGCGGCGCCCGCCCGCGCCGCGGCGAGCCCCCGGTCCAGAGCGAGCGCCGTCGAGGGGGCCGAGACTCCGATCGTCACCTGCACGCGGCCGTCGGCCTGGTCGAGCACCCCCGTCTGCACGCGCTCCCGCTCGGCGTCGGAGAGCTTGTCGGCCTCGCCGAGCACGCCCAGCGCGAGCACGCCGGCCACACCTGCTGCGACGTAGTAGTCGACGAGAGTGCGGATGCTCACCTCGTCGAGCGACTCGTCCGCGGCGAACGGCGTAACCAGAACGCTGTGGACGCCGGGCGAGAGGGTCACGGTCACGCCAGGGATGTCGTCGTCCGGTCGGGGATCACCTCGGTGGCGAGCCCGAAGGCGGGCCGCGAGCCGGCGCCGATTCCGATCTCGCCCGTGTACGGGTGGTCGGCAACGAAGTCCCAGTCGATCTCGACTCCGAGCCCCGGCTCGGTCGGCAGCTCGATGACGCTGTCGTGGACGGAGAGCGGGTTCCTGACGAGCTTCTCCTGGATCTCGTTGTACGTCCGGTCGTATTCGATGATCGGAGCGTTCGACGACGCAGCGACGACGTGCAGATTCGCCGCAATCGTCAGCGCGTCGGAGAACGTGTGCGGGATCGCGTGGAGGTGATGTGCGCCCGCGAGATCGGCGATCCGCTTGGCCTCGCTGATCCCACCGCAGCGGGAGGCGTCGGCCTGCGTGACGTGGATGGCCTGCTTCTGGAAGAAGGGCAGGAAGTCCCAGCGGGTGTACATGTTCTCCCCCGTCGCGATCCGCACGTCGAGCTTGTCTGCGAGGAGCGCGTGGCCGTCGACGTCATCGATCGACAACGGTTCCTCGAAGAAGGGGACTTTCAGCTTCTCCAGCTCGCGGCCCACGCGCAGCGCGAGGTGCCGCGTGTAGCACTGGTTCGCGTCGACGAGCATGTCGACGTCGTAGCCGACCTCGTCGCGGATCGCGTACAGCGATGCGATGTCGTTCTCGACCTCGAGGCCGACCTTGACCTTGAATGCGCGAAATCCCTGGTCGACGAATGCGCGCGCCTGTGCGGCCGCGCCCTCCGGCGTATCCCAGTAGACGGAGCTGGAGTAGCAGGGGACCGGAGCCTGGAACGCGCCGCCGAGCAGCTGGTAGATCGGAGCGCCCAGGGCTTTACCCTTGATGTCCCAGAGCGCGATGTCGATCGCCGAGAGGATCGCGACACCGACGGAGCGCGGTCCGTGGACGCGGAGGATCGAGCCGTAGTAGATCTTGTCCCAGAGGTGCTCGATCCGGTGCGGGTCCTCCCCGACCAGCGCCGGCGCAAAGGTGTTGTCGCAGAGCGAGGCGACCGAGCCGAGGTCGAGCGACGCGCTGCCGAACGAGCACGGGCCGTATCCCGTGACGCCCTCGTCGGTCGTCAGCTCGACGAAGGCGGCCTGCCGCCGAAGCTTGTAGCCCGCGCCGCTCCGGACCCGATGCTCCTCGGGGATGAGCGTGTCGACGATATGGGTCTTGACTCCGGCGATCCTCATCCGATCACCACGCGGTAGAGCTCCTCGAGGTCGGCCGGCGTCACCGGGCGGGGGTTCGTGGCGATGTTCCGGCTCTTCATTGCGTCTTCCACCAGTTGCGGGATGTCGACGTCCGCCGGGTCGATCCCGTACTCGCGCAGAGTGGCAGGGATACCGACGTCGGTCACCAGGGCGCGGACGGCCTCCACGCCTCGCTGGGCGGCCTCCTCTTCCGAGAGCCCATTCACGTTTTCGCCCAGCGCCTCGGCGATGTCACGGAGCTGCCGTGTGCACGCCGGGGCCAGGAACGCCAGTCCGTGTGGCATGAAGATCCCGTTTGCGACCCCATGGGGCACGCCGTGGTGCGCCGTCACGGGCGTCGACGCCGCGTGCACAATCGCGTTGGCGTTCATGTTGAAGGCGATACCCGCCATCGTGCTCGCCAGCGCCAGCTGGTCGACGGCGTCGGGGTCCCGCACGTCGACCGCCTTGCGTAGGTTCAGCCCGATCATCCTGATCGCGGCGATGTTGATCGAGTCGAGCAGCGGGTCGCTGCCGTTGTTCACGTATGACTCGACCGCGTGGGCAAGCGCGTCGGCGGCCGTGGCTGCAATCACCCCTGAGGGCGCGGTCTCGACGAGGGCAGGATCCACGAGGGCAACCGTCGGCGCGAGCTTCCGCGACACGTAAACGAGCTTGAAGTGCGCATCGGGATCGGTGATCACCGCGTTGAAGGTGACCTCCGACCCGGTGCCGCACGTCGTCGGGATGCAGAGCAGCGGAGGCAGCTCGTTGGGCACGTTGTCCCGCCCGGTGAACCGGGCGACGTCACCGCCGTTCGCGACCTCGATCCCGGCGCCCTTGGCGCAGTCCATCGAGCTGCCGCCGCCGAGGCCGACCAGCCCGTCGCATCCGTGCTCGCGGTACAGCGCAGCGGCCTCAGCCACGTTTGTAGTGGTCGGGTTCGGCTGAGTGCCGGCGTAGACGGACGCCTCGACTCCCGCGTCTCGCAGGCGCTCGACGATCGAATCCACGATCCCCGCGCCGGCGACGCCGGGGTCGGAGACGATCAGCACGTGCGCAACTCCCAGCTCCCGGAGGTGCTCACCGACCGCGTGGGACGCACCCCGTCCGTAGAACACCCGGGTCGGGCACTCGAACGGATGCACGCTGTCCCACGGCATCGCGGCTAGCCGCTTCCGTCGGCGCCGAGCGCGTACAGGCCGAGCACGAACTTCTGATTGCGATTGACGATCTCGGCAGCCTCATGAGCGGCCCGCCCGGGGTCGCGGTCTGCGATCGCCTCGAGCAGCTGGCGATGTGACTCGACGCTGATCCGGAGGTCGCCGAAGCGGCGGATCGCAGCTTCCGCGCCGAGCTCCATGTCCTGCTTGAGGAGCGAGCGGATGTCGAGCATCGCCTGGAGCAGGTAGCGGTTCCCCGCTGCCTCAGCGAGAACGAGATGGAACTCCACGTCAGCCTCGGGATACTCGTACGGGTTCGCGGCCGCCGCCTCCAACCTCTCGGTCGCCCGCTCGAGAGCCTCCACCTGCTCGGGGGTGGCCCGCTCGGCAGCCAGCGCGGCGAGCTGCACCTCGATCACGCGCCGTGCCTCCGTCAGCTCCTCCACCTCGTGTCGCTGGAGGGGGAGGGTTGCGCGTGCGAACTCGGTCTGGGGAGGCGCCGCGGAGACATACGTCCCCCGCCCGGCGCGAGTCTCGATCAGGCCGTTGCTGATCAGCATGCTGATTGCCTCCCGGACCGAGCCGACGCTCACGGAGTACATGGAGGCGAGATCGCGGTGCCCCGGCAGCTGCACCCCGGCCGAGAGCTCGCCGCTCATGATCTGCGCCCGAAGATTGCTCGCGATCGTCGCCGGCAGGTTCGGGCGACGTGCGGGCTTCAGAGCCACAGCCGTTCCACTGTTCGGAACACAGCGCGCGGGAAGCTATCAGCCAGGTCGCCGGCGGTCAATGCATGCGGCTAGACAAAGCCCCCGCACCCTGATATACGTCGCGCACCTCCCGTGTTCGGATCAGTCGAGCAGCATTGGACGGTGCACGTGTCTACGCGGCGAAGCAACACCAGGGAGGCGCCGTGCTCTCGAAGGGAGGAGCTGGGATGAGCAAGGGCAACCTGGAGGGGAACGACATCTCTCCGGAGGTTCACGAGGCGTCGGGAGACGGGAGCGAGAAGCGCCTCACCCGCGGCAAGTTCATCGCCGGCGCGGGTGTCGCCGGAGCGGGCCTCGCGTTCGGAAGCGTGCCCGCGATGGCGAAGGGCTGGACGCCGCAGTCGAGGAACAAGGCGTTGACGGCGAACGCGCTCGCCCCCGGAATGCTCGGCGGCCCGACCGGCTTCAAGGGTGCCGAGCGGTACCAGTACCCGGCCAACTCCGAGGAGGGTCGGGCGCACCTCGCGGCGAGAGCGCTGCGCAAGGCCGGCAAGGCGCCGGACACGCTCGTCGTGCAGACGCTCAACTTCGCCCGGCCGCAGTTCGAGATCAAGTTCCCGAAGGGGGCGACAAGCACCGTCATACAGCTCTGGGAGAAGGCGACCGGCATCAAGATCAAGTTCATCGAGACCACCCCGGCGACGGAGAACCCGGACAACATCCGCAACGCGTCGACGAGGAACGGCAAGTTCGACCTCGTGACTGGCGCGA
>JBBQRN010000062.1:0-8988 GCA_038214705.1 Gaiellales bacterium
GTCGGCGGCGGCGACACAACACTGGATGGTCAGACCACGCACGGGACGACATTCGGAATCGACTCAGCCGCCGCCGATCGAGACTGCGCCAGCAACCGGACGCTGCCGCCCAACCAGCATGACATTGAGTTACGGAATGTCACTCGACGGGAGGACGCCTAGTGGCGGTGTAGTGTGGTCTCGGTCAGCTCTTACATCGGACTTCGAGCCACTCGCGCTGGGGTTCCCAACTGGGAGGGCCACCATGAGGGTCGTGCTGGTCGTTCTATGCATCGCGATTTCGGCTGTCGCTTCTTCCTCCGCCCTCGCGGCTGTCGGGCAAGCGGATGGGCTTTCGGTCTGCGGGAACGTCGTCGGTGCCAAATGGGTCTTCCCGAACACCGGGGGCAGGGTCACCGGAACGAAGTACGGCGTCACTGCTTTCGGCGTTAGCTGTGCGGTTGCCAAGCAGTATGCGATCAAGCTGTCCAGCACGAAGCTACCCGGGAAGCTTGTCGGTCACAGCTTCCCAATCACGGGCGGGCCAAAGGGCTACACCTGCTCGGCTAACCCGGATGCTAACGGGAAGCTGTTGGCTGGGAGCTGCCAGATCGGGCCGAAATCGGCCGTCTCGAAGCACGGATTCAGCTGGGGCGGTCGGCCTGGTTAAGCAACGTTCTCGGGGTTGATCATCCTTCACAACCCGAGTGAGTGTCGACCGGCCTGGGCCAGTGTCCGGCAATGACCCCTGAGACCGCGCGCGAGTCGGTTAGGACAGCCTGTCGAGGAACATCCTCAGCCGGGTTGCGACTCCGTCCAGGTGTTTGTCGCGGTCGGGCGGGTCGAGACTCGACGCCCATCTTTGAACATTGATCGCGCGACAGATCCATCCGAGACGGAGGGCAGGCGTAAGCGCGGCCCTCAGCTCGGCGGGCTGCCCATAGGCCGAGAACGGTTCGAGGTACGCATCAGCGAACGATCGGACATCGACGCTGTCGGCGACGTCGTCTAGTCCCCAGGCGAGGCCCCCTTCGAGCGTGACTGCCATCGTGAAGAATGGGTGTGAGATACAGCAATCCGCCCAGTCGGCAACCACATAGCCGCCCCCGCGGACGAAGACCTGGCCGTCATGAAGGTCGTCGTGCTGGATCGTCTCGGGAATCGCGTGCGCGGCGAGCTCCTCACACATCTCCCGCACTTCGCGCTGCAAGCCGAGGAGACGCGAGCTCTCGTCCGGTGTGAGTCCCCGCACCGCCTCGAGCAGGAGTGCGTACCCAGAGGGTAGGTCGTCGAGCCGACAACGAGGTACACCCGCAGTAGCGAACGCGCCGACGTCGCCGGCCGCGTCGAGTTGAAGCTGCGCGTAGAGCGGCAACACGTCCAGCCAGCGATCGAGGCTGCGCTCCTGCGCGACGACGTCCCGCAGGAGTTCGCCGCCGTCAGCCATCAGCATCCAGCCACGCTCAAGCTCAACGGCCAAGAGTTCCGGGACACGACCCGGCGCGCGGCGACCGAGAATGCTCACGACTGCCGCCTCGTACCAAAGCGAAGGCATGTTGGCCTTGAACCACAAGTCCGCACCCCGCACCGGTACACGCAGCGCCGTCGACCACGGCCGCACATGAGTCTGCTCAACCGCACCCGTGGAGGTCAGACCGAGACGAGCCAACTCCTCCTCGATCCAGGCCTCGACGCCACTCAACCACGCTGGATCGGACCACGCGACCATCTGCCCACCCTAAGCGCCCGGCAACGCTCCGGACAAACCAACCGCCGCCTCTGCGAGCGACTTCTGGTCTGACGCACGGTTCTGCAACGCCGCAAGTCAGGAAGACCCTGGTATTGGAGCTATTCGGAGGTTGGGGGATGTCGCTCAGATCCTGCCCCCGCTATGAACGAATACCTCGTCTGCCCCCTGAGCGACCGTTCGCTCGTTGGATGGACTAGCGTGAGTAAGCTTCCCCAATGAGGCGCGTGACGGTAAGCGGGCAATTGAGTAGCACCAGGCCGCGCACCTTCGCACCTAGTAGCTAGTGAGAAAGTCATTGCCTCCCGGAATCGACCAACTCTGCGAGGAGTTCGAGGCTCCCGTTCCCTCTTTCTGCGGGGGAAGCGCGGCGGCGGTCGTAGCAGCGATCTCTGCCAGCTTGGTCGTGATGGTCGGCCGAAACTCAGCAGCCTGGGCCGAAGGAGCCGAGACGGCTGCGTCAGCTGATCGTCACCGCGAGCGACTGGTTGCTCTCGCAGACGAAGATGTCGAGGTGGTCGCGGCGGTGATAGCCGCCACTCGCGACTATCGCGCTGGTGAGGGCGGGGCCGATCTCGTTGCAGCTTTGCTGCGTTCGTCAGAGGTGCCGCTGGAGATTGCCGAACGGGCGGCTGAGGTCGCTGTTCTCGCCAGGGTTGCAGCTCGTGCGGGGAAGCCACCGATGCGTGCTGATGCCGCTGCCGCCGCAACTCTCGCCGCGGCCGCGGCTGGGGTTGCCGTTTCGATCGTCGCCGGGAACTTGACGGCGCCTCAACTCGACGATTCGGAACGTGACGTAGCGTGGATACGTGAGGCGGCAAGCGTCGCGTTGGAGCGGGCGGGCGTCTGAAGTGTTGCGGCACGGGGCCTCAGGACAGGAGCTCAGCGCATGATCGCGTCGAAACTCACCGATCTTCTCGGGGTGAGGGTTCCGTTGCTGAACGCGCCGATGACGCCGCAGGCAGGTGGTCTGCTCGCCCGGGCCGTGAGCGAGGCCGGCGCATTCGGGATGGTCGGGATCGAGGAGATAGACACGGAGGACGAGATCGCAGAGCAACTCGCGATCGTGGGCAACGGGCCGGCCCTGCCGTTCGGGATCGGGCTCGTCGCCTGGGTGATTGATCAGCGTCCCGAGCTGCTCGACATTGCGATCGCGGCGCGTCCGTCGCTGATCGCCATCTCGTTCGGCGACCCGGCGCCGCATGTGGCTCGGCTGCACGCCGAGGGCATCCTGGTCGCTTCGCAGGTGCAGAGCCGGCAGTGGGCCGAGACCGCGCTTGCAGCCGGTGTCGACGTGCTGGTGGCGCAGGGCACCGAGGCGGGCGGACACACGGGTTCGGTTGGCACGCTGCCGCTGCTCCAGATCGTCCTCGAGCTCACCGATCGGCCGGTTGTCGCGGCAGGAGGCATCGCTACTGGCCGCGGCCTGGCCGCAGTACTCGCTGCCGGAGCAGCGGGCGCCTGGATCGGTACGCCCTTCCTTCTCGCCGAAGAGGCGCGAAACAGCCCACGCGCTCGCGCGCGCATCGTCGCGAGCAACGAGACCCAGACGCTCTACACGAGCGTCTACGACCGCCTCCAGGACAAGGACTGGCCGGCGGAGTTCCGCGCCCGTGCGCTTCGCAACCCGTTCGGCGAGGCCTGGACGGGCAGAGAGGACGAGCTCGGCGAGGGGAGCTCGGCTCGGGACGAGTTCAGGCGGGCGAAAGCGACCGAGGACTACGACGTAGCCCATATCTACGCAGGCCAAACCGTCGGGCTCCTCGATGCCGTTCGCCCGGCCGCGACCATCGTCAATGACATCGAGACACAGGCACTCGAGCTGCTCGGAGCGACCGCCGCCGCAGTCGCACGCGAGCGGCAAGGAGCCCAAGAAGATCCGCGTGATGCGTACCGGGCGACAAGGCAAGAGCTCGAGCGGCTCTGGGGGGAGCAAGCCGGAGGCAAGCCGGCTGCGGAGCGGACAACGACCGGTGAGGGCGCGCGACCGGAGGAAAGGTGAGCGTCGTCGATCTGCTCGCCGGCGTCGGGCGCGGCCCTCTCTGGGGTGATGCGACCGAGGAGCTCAACCTTACGCTTCTCGCTTGGCCTCCGGGCCAGGGCCCGGCAGCGCACGTCAACGACGAGCGTGATGTCGTCATCGTCGTGGCAGAAGGGGCAGCCCGGGTCGTACTCGACGGTGTGACGCATCACGTTCGCCCGGGTCACGCTGTGGTCGTTCCGCGGGGCGCGAGCCGTGCGCTTACGGCTGGCCCGGACGGGGTCCGCTACCTCTCGATACACCGCCGTCGCGGCGGCCTCCAGATCGGCCGAATCGACGCACGGGCCGACACGGGCGTCGCCACACCGGGAGTTGGCTCGGCCGGCTATCCGGAGGCGTTGCCGGCCGGCGGCTCGGTCGCGTTGACCGGCAGCTCGTGCGGATCCTCGCCTTCAGCGGCGTCGTAGTGCTCCGGTGCCGGCCAGGGGGCGAGCACCAGCAGCAACCGCGTCGGCTGCAGCGCGCAAACAGAGTGAGTCTCACGCGGCTCGAACACGATGAGTGTGCCCGCTCCACATTTGGCGGTGTCCGCGCCGCTCGTACACGTCACGCTCCCGTGCACGACCTGAACCACCGCCCGCTCGCGCACCTGGTGGTCACTCATCACCTCGTTCTCGGCAAGGTCGATCATCACGCCCCGTGCTTCGGAGGTCGAGAAGAGGACTCGTGGACCCGTTCTGCCTCCCTCGTTCTCCGCCGTCAGATCCCATCGCTGCATGTGCAACTACCTCCGAGCTTCATCGTTGATCGAGGCGGTGGTCGCGAGGCGAGTGTCGGGCGCCGTCGCTCCTCTCGCGGAGTCTATGTCGTCGGTGGCTTGGCTTTGAGCGGGTCGGAGGAATGAACCTGATGACGGCCGACTCCAGGCTCGACGGCATGCGTCGGCTCCCACACGTCCAGACCGGTGGCCCGATGCCGTTTCAAACGGTCATTCCGGCGTACGTCGCGGCACTTGCAGGGTGGCTCACGGCGAGCATCGTTCTCGTGATCGCGACTCCGGCTCTCGTGGACGGCGCGATCGCGACAACGGAGGTCGTCCTCGCGGCCCATCTCGTTGCGCTGGTGCTCTTTCCCTTCGGCGTTGCCGCCGCCGTGATGCAACTGCTCCCGATGCTGCTCCGCAACGATCTCTCGAGCGGAACTCGCGTCCGCATCGCGCTGATCTTGATCGCCGCCGGCACACCGCTCGCGTTCGCGATCGCCCAGGATGCAAACGGCTTCGTAGCGATCCTCGCCGCCCTGCTCGCGGCCGGTCTCGCCCTCGTGGTGGTCGAGGTCACGCTGCTCATCCGCCGCGCACCGCAGGGACGGCTGATCATCGTCAACCGGCCTGCCATCGCACTCGCGGGCGCCAACGCCCTTCTTGCCTTCGCCCTCGGGGCGGCTGCCGCTGCCGATCGTGGCCCGAATCCACTAGGGATTCCCTACGAGCGACTGCTCCTGGCCCATCTCTCGATCGCACTCGTCGGCTGGCTCACGGTCCTGATCGCCGCCATCGGCCGGACGCTCGTGCCGATGCTCGGCCTCGGTCCAGCGCCCGCACGCCGCCACGTACCCGTGGCTGAGCTTATGATCGTCGCCGGCCTCTGGCTCTACCTCGCGGGGGTCATCCTCGAGAAGCCCGCGATGTTCGCCGCTGGGATCGTCGTCGCCGTAGCCGGCGTAGTCCCGGTCGGCTTGCTGTTCGCCCGTACCGCTCTCAGAGGTCGGATCGGGGTGCGTGAAGGCCCTGGAGCCCACGCCGCGGCCGGCCTCGTATTCCTCCTGCAGGCGGCTCTCCTCGGCCTCCTCGCGGCAGCCGGCTCAATCGACGGGCGCCGGGCTGCGATCGGCGCCGTCGTCTTCCTCGGCCTCGGCTGGGCCGCCGGGATGATCGTCGGCCACATCGGCAAGCTCGTCTCGCTCGCCGCCTGGGGGTCGTGGCCTCCCGGGCCCCGACCCCGACAGTCAGAGCTGTATGCCCGACTCCCGTGGAAGTTCGAAGCGGCACTCTTCACCGCTGCCGTCGAACTGCTCGGAGCGGGAATCGTCGTCGAGTCGGACACAGCTGCCCGGGCCGGGGCGCTGCTGCTCGTCGGCGCTGCGCTCGCAGCAGCTCTGGGCGTCGCGCTCACCATCTCAAACGTCTCATCGCTGCGGCGCCGCCACGCCGAGCGAGGATAGGCCGCTCACGGACAGGCCTTCCCCGGAGAGCTTCGGATCAGGTGGATGCTTTGGCCAACTGGCCGTGCAGCAGCGGTCAGGGGATGGAGCGTTGGCGATACGTGAAGGGAACGGTCGGACGTAGGCGAGGAAAGTCGTCGGCCGGGCGGTCTCGCGCCAATCCCAACCATCGGGTTGGCCCACGATACGGCCGCCGGCCCCGTACGCGAGACCATTCGCATCCGTCCTTGCTCGCGCCGAGAGCCCTAGTCGTCTTGGTCGCGAACGAGTTCGAGGGTGGCGCAGTGGAGCCCGGCGATCGCGAAGCGGTGGCTCTCGGAGAAGTCGACTTGGATCACCTCGACCCCGTGCCGTTCGAGTTCTCGCACCACGGTTGGTGAGCCGGCGTTCATCACGACCTTGCCGGGTGAGAGGGTGACGCCGTTCAGGGCGAGGTCCCAGTACTCCTCGACGGGAACCTCGATGATCTCGTAGCCGCGCTTCAGCAGCTCGCGCACGAACCCGTAGTTGACGAGGTGCGGCGCCAGCAGCACCTTTCCGTGGTCGACGGTCAGCATCACCATGTCCATGTGCGAAGTGCCGATGTTGCCGTTGCCGGTCGAGTCGTACCAGCCGGGTGAGTGGCAGACGATCAGCTCGATCCCGAGGTTCGAGAGCACGAACTCGAGCTGGCGCAGGCCCTCCTCGTTTGCGACCACGGACTCGTTGAAGGCGAACGTCTTCCCGTCGAGCCACCGTCCGGCGCCGGGTTCGCAGATGCCCTTGCCGTGGATCGTCAGGTAAATAGGCACCTGCAGTGCTGCGAGCGTCTTCTCCCAGATCACCTCGCGACCGCGCTGCCAGGAACCGAGCCCGTAGCGGTGCACGATCGCGCCGCCGTGAACGACAAGGCCACCGCCGGCGAGGGTGACGAGGTTCTTGATCCAGCCGTAGGCGCCGATCGCAGGGACAGGAGGCTCGATGTAGTTTACGCGGACGCCGTTGCTCTCGAGCACCTCGTAGTAGGCGTCGAACTGCTCCTGCAGCCGACCTAGGTCGGCGTTGCCGGCCGCGCTGGAGTAGTAGTACTGCCACTCCTGCGCGTACTCCGGCCGGACCTCGTTCTCGGTGGGCCGCGACACGAGTACTTCCCGTAGCGTCCCGATCCCCTCGGCGCCCCAGCGGCGGCCCCAGATCTGCTCCACCTCGTTGTAGAAGTCAGTCTCGTGCAGCATGTGGTTACGGAGGGGTTTCCCCGGCTCGAACCACGGCAGCGTCTGAAGGACGGCCAACTCGTCGTGGCCCGCAGCCCGACGCGGCGACGAGTACGTGAGCTGAACGCTGTCGCCGTCTGCCGTCCGAACCTGAAACGGCACGGACTCGCGCTGGCCGATGTGGGGTTGAAGGTCAAGCCGTTTACTCATCAGTTCTCTTCTCCTCCGGTCGGTGGGTTGAAGCAGTCTCGCACTACCTGCCCTCGCGGCCTTCCCGCTCGACGATCATCACAACGCCAGGCTCGCCGCCCTCGAAGGGCTGCGACTGTCTCTCTGCCGCCTCATCCAGGTGGGCGCGGATCACGATCCTGCAAGGCATCTCGTGGCTCCAATCGCTCGGGGCGTTCTGCCGCAAAGGGATACGACCGAATGTCAGTTTCGTGTCGGGCATCGTCGCGGCTCTTACGTCGCCGTGAAGGATCCGTCCCGGCGCTAATCGCTGATCTCTGAGGGTTGTCGAAGCTGGTGTGGGCTCCGGTATGTCTCGGCCGATGTCGTTGCGTGACCTACAGACCGGCTGCTCGGACAGAGGACACACGTGCGCAGCCGGAGAAACGGAGGAGGTAAGAACCACCACTCTCTCGGACACAAACTCTATAGATGCTGTTGCGTGGGCTTTCCGCGCACGCTGCCGGCAGTCCCTTCAACGGAGAGTGGGTGAACGTGGACACGTCTCGTTATCTGATTGTCGGCGGCGGCATGACTGGCGATTCGGCCTGCCAGGGAATTCGCGAGCACGATTCGGAAGGCTCGATCATCCTCGTCGGTGCCGAGTCGCATCCACCCTATAAGCGTCCTCCGCTCAGTAAGGGCCTGTGGGGTAAGGCCGAGGAAGCGTCTATCTGGCGGAAGACGGAAGAGCGCGGAGTTGACCTCCGGCTCGGCCGGAGCATCGTCGGCCTTGACCTCGCTAAGCGGGTCGCAACGGACGATCGCGGCGACAGCTACCAGTACGAGCGACTTCTGGTTGCGACCGGCGGCCAGCCGCGCCGGCTGCCTCACTCGGACGCTGAAATTGTTTACTTCCGCACTCTCGACGATTACCGTTCGCTTCGCGCGCACGCCGAGGCTGGCGCGCGCTTTGTCGTTATCGGTGGTGGTTTCATCGGTTCAGAGATCGCGGCTTCGCTCGCCTCGAGCAGGGCGAACTTGTACACCCAGGTCGTGAACCGGCTCAACCCGCGGAAGTCGTCGAGGCGGGCGAGCACGCTCATCAGAGCATCGTCTGCAGCCTCGAGCGCAATGTCGTCGAGCTCGTTCCCACGCAAATGCGGCAGCGTTGGCCGGCGCCTGGCAACTTCGAACCGAGCTCCTCTGAGCAGCAAGGTGTGCAGACGGGAGATCGCGTCGTCGTGAACGGCGCCGCCGGCGCGCGGGCACCGCAACCACTCGCGCGAATCAGGGTCGAGCAACTTAGAGCCTATTGCGGTAGGCGTTCCCAGTTGGCGGCGCGCCAGGTGATGAGGCCGCAGGCGAGGTGGAGCATCGCGAGGTAGGTGTCGGCGTGTTTCTCCCAGCGGGTGAGGATGCGGCGGAAACGGTTGAGCCAGGAGTGGGTGCGTTCGACGACCCAGCGGCGGGCTCGGAAGCCGGCCTCGTGTTTGATTGCCTGCGCCTCTTCGCGACGGCCGCGGATGTGGGCGGTGAAAGCAAACTCCTCGGCAAGCTCGCGGACCTCGTTGTTGTCGTAGGCGGCGTCGAGGCACAGCCCGTGCGGCCGCTTGCGGTTCGGCTTGGGCCGTTCGACCGGGATCGACTCGAGCGTCTGCCGGGCGAGCTTGTGGTCGTTTAGGTTCGCGCCCGCT
>JBBQRN010000063.1:0-7349 GCA_038214705.1 Gaiellales bacterium
TCGAGTCCAACGGCGTCGTTCGCGCCGATGTCGCCGACAAGCCGCTGACCCAGTCGCCCATCGCCGATGAGCCCTACGGCTCGGTCCTCGTGTTCCGCGACGCCGACAACATCCAGCTGGAGCTCTTCGCGCCACCCGCCCCATAAGTCTCGCTCGACCGGTGCAACGCCGGCACCAGAACTTATGCGGCGCGCTCCGTCAGTTTTAGACGGAGCGGGTGACGGGAATCGAACCCCCAACCTTCTGATCCGTAAGGCGCTTTCCAACGTCCGAGAGATGCTCTCCCGTTCGCCACAGTGCTCCTGATCAGCGACGATACCGCGCTCCCGTCCAACGCGTCTGCGGTGCGCGTTCGCGACGAGCCCCGTTCGTGAGCAGTCTCGTGAGCAAAACCGTCCGTGTTCTTTGGACTCCTCGTCAGACCGCTTTGATGCAGCCGATCGACGTCAGACCGTTTGAGCGGCCACGTTGCTCGCGCACGCCGCGAGCGCTTCGATATCTGCCTTGTCGCCGGTGAGATCCGCCCCGCCCGGCTCAGCGAACGCGACCACGATCGCGTCGACAGCCGAGCCCCGGCCGGCCCGTCGGCGCAGCTCGGCTGCCCGTCGCGCAAGGTTCTCGGAGACGTGAGTCTCGAGGATGCATGTCTTCAAGAAGCGATTCATGTTGGCATCACGCCCGGCGCGACCCTGCAACGACTCGACCAGAACCACGGTCGGGACGACCGGCGGGCAGAGATCAGCGGCTCGGAGGGACCGAATGAGCGCGAGTGCGCGGGTCGACCGCTCAGCGAGGCGACTTGCACCTCCGCTATCGAGAACGAGCAAGCCTCAACCGGCCTGGTTCAGCGGGAGGTTCCGGATGCGACGCACGATCGCATCAGCTCGCGACTGCTGCCGCGGTGTGGGCTCGCCCACCTCGTCAGCGAGCGTCACGAGGTAGTCATCGGTCCCGTCCAGCGCATCACGACGTTCCAGTTCCGCACGAACGGCCTCTTGGAGAAGTTCGGACGCGGGGAACTCTCGCCGCTTCAGCGCTGCGTAGAGATCGTCGGGTAGGTACACCTGGAGCCGGGGCATACGCCGAGCTATACGCCTAGATTGATCAACGTCCAACACACCTGTCGGACGACAGACGGCGCGGAGTACGACAAGCGCCGCGAATCGCGAACTCCTAGAGTCTCCCCGATGAGCGAACCGCTGACCGCGACGGTCACCCTGTTGTTCTGCGATCTCGTCGAGTCGACCGCGCTCGCGTCCCAGCTCGGCGACGCTGCGGCCGACGGCCTGCGCCACGACGTGTTCGACGCCCTCCGAGCGGAAATCGTCGCCTACCGGGGCACCGAGGTGAAGAACCTCGGCGACGGGCTGATGGTGTCGTTCGCGAGCAACGCCGACGCCGTGCGCGCGGCGTGTGGGATGCAACAGAAGATCGACGTGCTCGCCCGGACCCGGCAGCTCCCCCTCGCGCTCCGGGTCGGCATCTCGGTGGGGGAGGCCACGTTCGAGGACGACGACTGGTTCGGTACGCCCGTGATCGAGGCGTCCCGCCTGTGCTCGGCGGCGAGTTCAGGGCAGGTGCTCGTGGCCGACGTGGTGCGGGTACTGCTCGGGAGCCGCGCCGAGGTGACATTGCGGCCGGTCGGCGAGCTCGAGCTGAAGGGGCTCCCCGACCCGCTCGCCGCATGCGCGGTCGAGTGGGCGCCGCTCGCGGTGCGCACCGTGCAGCTTCCGCTCCCGCGGGCCTTCTCGATCGCCCCGCGCTTCTCCCTCGCCGGCCGCGACAACGAGCTCGAGCAGGTCACCCTCGCGTGGAAGCAGGCGTCGGACGGTTCGTGTCGCGCGGTGCTCGTCGGGGGCGAGCCCGGCATCGGCAAGACGCGCCTGGCCGCCGAGATGGCCCGCGCCGTCGAGCGCGAAGGTGGCTTCGCGCTGCTCGGTCGATGCGACGACGGCCTCGGCGTGCCCTACCAGCCGTTCGTGGAGTCGCTCGCGCACGTCGTGGGTCACGCCCCCGACGATCACCTCGCGGCGCTGCTCGGCCCGACCGCGGGCGAGCTCGTCCGCCTCGTCCCCGAGCTCGAGCAGCGGCTCCCGGGACTCTCGCCCACCACCAGCGATCCCGAGACCGAGCGCTACCTGCTGTTCGAGGCGATCGCGAGCTGGCTCGAAGCCCAATCCCGGATCGCCCCGACGCTGCTCGTCCTCGACGACCTGCACTGGGCCGCGGAACCAACTTTGCGCATGCTGCGCCACGTACTGCGCAGCGAGCGCGATCTCAACCTGCTCGTGATCGGCACGTACCGCGACACCGAGATTGACCGGACGCACCCGTTGGGCGCGCTCCTCGCCGACCTGCGCCGCGCCGAAGGCGTCGACCGCATCGCGTTGCGCGGGCTCGACGGTGAGGGCGTCGCCGACCTCGTCGAGCGTGCGGGCGGTCACGAGCTGAGCGAACAGGCACGCGAGCTCGCCCGCGCGGTGCACGCCGAGACCGGGGGCAATCCCTTCTTCGCCATCGAGGTGCTCGTGAGCCTCGCCGAGCGCGGGGCGATCTACCAGGACGCCGACGGCGAATGGCGATCCGACGTGAGCGTCGACGAGGTCGGGATCCCCGAAGGGGTGAAGGAGGTCGTCGGCCAACGCCTCAGCGCGCTGCCCGAGCGCTGCAACGCGGTGCTGCGCGGCGCGGCCGTCGCCGGTCAGGACTTCGAGCTCGACGTGATCGTACGGGTCACAGGTGATGCCGAGGAAGAGGTGATCGACGCGCTCGAGGCCGCACGCGTGGCTGGGTTGCTCGACGAGCTCGGGGGCGCGCCCGTGCGCTTCCGGTTCTCACACGCGCTGGTGCAGCAGACGCTCCTCGACGAGATCCCCACCGCTCGACGGCTGCGCTTCCACCGCGCGATCGCCGAAGCGATCGAGAGCCTGCGCGCCGGCCACCTCGACCGGTACCGCACGACGCTCGCCCGCCACTGGTACGAGGCCGGCACCGAGCCGGGCCGCGCGCTCGAAGCCATCGTCGTTGCGGCCGGTCAGGCCCTGTCCCAGTTCGCCGACCGCGAAGCGCTCCAACTGCTCACCCGAGCAGCCGACCTGTTCGACGACGCCAACGTGTCCGATACCCAGCGCATCGACGTCATGACCATGACCGGCGAGGCGTTGCGGCGCGTCGGCGACCCGTCGCATCGCGAGGTGCTGCTCGATGCGGGTCGCCTCGCGACCCGCATCCACGACGGGCCCCGCATGGCGAAGGCCGCGCTGGCCAACGGGCGCGGCTGGCAGAGCGACGTGGCCGGAATCGACGGCGAACGGGTCTCCGCGTTGGAGGCGGCGATCGCCGCGCTCGGCGATGACGATCCGAACGCGCGCGCCCTCCTGCTCATGCGGCTCGCCGTCGAGAGCATCTACGAGCCCGACCCGACGCACCGGCTGGCGCTCGCCGATGAAGCACTGACGACGGCTCGCGTCCACAGTGACCCCTTCACGATTGCGATGGTGCTCTGGAGCCGCCACAACGTGCTCCTGAGTCACGAGACGATCGAGCAACGTCGGGCCGACACTGAGGAGCTCGCTCGGATCGCCGCCGAGCTCGGAGATCCGAACCTGCGCCTCACCTCGCGCCTGAACGGCTACTTCTGGCGCCTCCAGCTGCGCGACGTCGCCGGTGCCCGCGCCGTCCTCCGGGAAGCGGACGACATCGCGCGCACCCTCGCACAACCCGTGGGCGAGTGGATCGTCGCCTGGATGGACGGAGCGCTGGCCCGGCTCGACGGCGACCTCGACGAAGCCGCCGCGTTCCTCGAGCGGGCCCTCGAGATCGGCACCGACGGCGGCATCCCCGATGCGGAGGTGTTCGACGCGATCATGCGCGCCGCGTTGCTCGTCGATCGTGCCGACCCATCGAGAGTCGAGGAGCTGCGGAGCGTCTGCGAGGTCGTGCCGGCCCACTATCCCGGCAACCTCATCGGGCCGGCGCTGGTTGAGCACGCCGTCAACGGCGACACCGGGATTGTCCGCGATCTGCTCGACACGATCGCCACATCTCACTACGCGCCCTGGAGCGAGACGGGTGGACCACCCGATGCCGCGCTCTTTTTCGCCGCCCAGGTCGCCGGAGCCGAGGCCGCGCTGGGAGAGCCGTCGCCCTCGTCCACCCGCGCCTACGACTACCTCGATCCGTGGCGCGGTCAGCTCTTCGGCATCATCGTCTGGAACGGTCCGACCGAGTCGTACATGGCCGGGATCGCTCCGCTCGCCGGACACGCCGACGCGCTCGACTCGCTGCTCGAGACCGGACTCATCGTCTGCGACGAGATCCACGCACCGTTGAACGCGATGTACGCACGCATCTTCGGCGCCTGCGGCCTCCGGACCCGCAACCGACCCGGCGATCGCGACCGGGCCGCCCGACTCGTCGACGAGGCCATCAATCTCGGCGACCGGATCGGCGCCGGGTTCCCGCGCCTGGCGGCCGAGCACTTCCCCGCTCTGCGCGACTGAGTCGAGCTGGCCTTTGATATCGACGGACGACGCCCGCCGCGTGATGAAGCTCGACGGTGTCAGGTCGCCTCAGCTCGCGGTGGCACCCAGAGCCGCGGCGCTCGTCTGCCGCTTCCGCTCAGCGGGAGCGGCAAGTCTATGTAGCTCCTGATCATGCCAATTCGGGCAGCCGTGAGCGCAGTCGAACGGCCGGCTTCGAGGATGCTGCGCAGGGCGCCCGCGCATCGTGATGCAACTGGTGGGAGTTCAAAGCACGGTCGACGCGTGTCGCGTTCGAGCAGTCGAGATGGGCATAGCGAAGGCATGGACGAGGAGGGCCTTGCAGGTGGGATGGAAGCAACGACGTGGAGGAGCACACGGCGCGCTCGGAGGGATTCGAACCCCCAACCTTCTGATCCGTAATCAGATGCTCTATCCGTTGAGCTACGGGCGCAGGCCGCGTCCGGGAATCCCCGGGGCGCAACGTCGCGAAAGACTACCGGTACACCCTGCCCAGACTGAAATCCGCCCCCCGCCCAGCCGGCTCCCGACGTGGCTGAGCACGGGGACGCCGACCGGAAGCTGGAGGGTGAGCCACTGATCCAGACCGTCGATCTACCGGACTGTCGAACTACCGGACCGTCGATCTAGAGGTCCGGGCCCTCCGCGCGCAGTCGCTCGACCTCGGACAGGGCGCCGCGCAGCCCGCTCAGCCATTCGTCGCTGTGCTGGCCGACCAGACGAACGCACCAAGCCAGCGCCTCCGAACGGGACCGGGCCACGCCGGAGTCCACCAGCGTGTCGAGCACTTGACGCTCACTCTGCCGCAACCTGGTCATCGCCGGAACCGCCAGGTGGGTGAAGAGCTGGCCGGTCTCGCCGATCCGCGCTCCCCAGGCAACGCTGCGGCCGTACTTGGCCTGGGCCTCGTCAGCGATCTTCATCCGCTGGGCGCGGGTGTCCTCTCGCCAACGGGTGATCCGGCCCTCTGCGGCCGCTGCCTCGCTGTTCTCGGGGGCAGTCAGCTCACCGACCACGGTGATCTCGTCGCGGTCGGTGATGACCCGCAGGTCGCCGGTGAACCAGTCGTCGGGGATTCGCCCGACGAACCAGGCTGCCGCGTCTGTCGCGTCGGGCAGGTCGCCCTGCTGCCAGCCGCCGGGGCGACCGAAGGGGCCACCTCGCCGGGGACCGCCGGGGCCTCGTCGGCCGCGCGGACCGGCCGGGGTGTCGTGTTGGTGTGCCATGTCTACCTCCATAGTGAGTATTACCGTCTTACTTAGTTACCAGATTACTGCATTACATTCAATCCAACAGGGCTCTGCCGGTCCGTATTCCGCGACCTGCCCGCTGCCCTGGCTCCGTGATCTCGCCAGGCGCCACCATCTGGGCCCAAGGCAGTGAGTTCGGGGACGAATCGGCCACGTGGTGTGAGGTGATTCACACGTCGCTGAATTCTGCCCATTCCCACATACCCACCGCGCGGGTTAACGTGACCCAGAGAAGCGCATTCACCGGACGTGCACCGGAAGGTGACAGCGTGGAAACAATCAATAGGCAGCCCGCAGGGCGCCACGCGAAGGGGATGGCAGAACGATGACCACCACAGCGAGACTGCAGATCCAGAGCGACGGTTCCACCAGCCACCGCGGGCTTGCTGCCTGGGTCGATGAGGTCGCGGCGCTGACAACACCCGACCGCATCTCGTGGGTCACCGGTTCAGACCAGGAGTGGAAGACGCTGACCGACGCGCTCGTCGCGTCCGGCACCTTCACCCGCCTCAACGAGAACATCAAGCCCAACTCATTCCACGCCGCCTCCGACCCTTCAGACGTCGCGCGGGTCGAGGATCGCACCTTCATCTGCTCGGTCGACGAGAAGGACGCTGGCCCCACCAACAACTGGATGGCGCCCGACGAGATGAAGACGGTCATGAGGCACCTCTACCGGGGGTCGATGGCCGGTCGCACGATGTATGTCATCCCCTTCGTGATGGGACGCCTCAACGGCGAGGACCCCAAGTTCGGCGTGGAGATCACCGACTCGGCCTACGTCGTGGTGTCCATGCGGGTGATGGCCCTGTGCGGCAGCGAGGTGCTGAAGCGGATCGAGGAGCTCGACTCCGAGTTCGTGCCGGCCCTGCACTCGGTCGGCGCCCCGCTAAAGCCCGGCGAGAAGGATGTCGCCTGGCCGTGCAACGAGACCAAGTACATCGTGCAGTTCCCCGAAGAGCGGGCGATCTGGTCGTACGGGTCGGGCTACGGCGGCAACGCCCTGCTCTGCAAGAAGTGCTACAGCCTGCGTATCGCGTCCGTGATCGCCCGCGACGAGGGCTGGCTGGCCGAGCACATGCTGATCCTCAAGCTGACCTCCCCTTACAATGAGACCCACTACGTCGCCGCCGCCTTTCCCAGCGCCTGCGGCAAGACCAACATGGCCATGCTGGAGCCGACCATCCCCGGCTGGGAGGTCCAGACGCTCGGTGACGACATTGCCTGGCTGAGGTTCGGCAAGGACGGGCGCCTGTACGCCGTCAACCCCGAGTTCGGCCTCTTCGGGGTTGCCCCCGGCACCAACGAGAAGACGAACCCCAACGCGATGCGCACCATCGAGCAGGGCAACTCGCTCTTCACCAACGTGGCCCTGACCGATGACGGTGACGTCTGGTGGGAGGGGCTGGAGAACATGCCGGCCCACGCCACCGACTGGAAGGGCAATCCCTGGACGCCACAGGACGCCAAGAACGGCGTCCTGTCCAGCCACCCGAACTCGCGCTACTGCACCCCGATCGGCCAGTGCCCGATCCTGGCGCCGGAGTATGACGACCCGCAGGGCGTGCCGATCTCGGCGATCCTGTTCGGTGGCCGG
>JBBQRN010000064.1:0-7095 GCA_038214705.1 Gaiellales bacterium
TGTGGTGCGATTCCTCCATCCGACGGGGATCGATATCACCGAGCGGGTCGAGGCCGAAACCGCTCTACGTGCGCTGGAAGCCGAAGAACGGGAAATCGCGATCGGGCTTCAGCGGGCGCTCCTTCCCGCGCGTCTCGCCGCAAGCCCCGAGATCGCTTTGGCGGCCGTATACGAGGCCGGCAGTGACGCGCTCGAGGTCGGGGGTGACTGGTACGACGCCTTCGAGCTTCCGGACGGGCGCATCGCTCTGACGGTCGGCGACGTCGTCGGTCACGGACTCGCTGCCGCGGCCGCAATGGGACAGGTGCGCACGGCCCTGGCTGCCCTCGCGGATCACGCGGCCGGCCCGGGTGAGTTGCTCGAACGTTTGGACGGCTTCCTCGCTCGCAATCCGACGACGGACTTCGCGACGGTCTGCTATGCAATCCTCGACCCCGCCAGCGGCGTCTTGGAGTACGCATCTGCCGGTCATCCGCCGATGCTCGTCGTCTCACCACCCGGTGACACGACATGGCTCGACCGTGCGCGCTCGGCTCCGCTGTTCGGCGACGACCTGCGCGCTCGACCGCAGGAGACAACGGTGCTCGAACCAGGTTCGCTGCTGGTGCTGTACTCGGACGGGCTCGTCGAGCGACGCGGGGAACGACTCGACGTCGGCCTCGAGCGCCTTGCCGCGGCGGGTCGGACGGTGGCAGACCTCCCCGCCGAGGAGGTCTGCAGCACGCTGATGATCAAGCTCGGGGTGGACGCGTCGCGCAACGATGACATCGCGCTGATGGTGGTACGCCTCAGGGCAGTACCGGCAACGCACTTTCACCATCGGTTTCCCGCTCACGGGGATCAGCTCCGCCTGCTGCGCGCTTCGATGCGACGCTGGCTCGACGGCCGAGCGATCGAGGAACCTCTCCAGCAGACTCTAATCCTCGCGGTTGGCGAGGCGTGCGCGAACGCGATCGAGCACGCCTACCGCAACACCGAGCCCGGCGATGTTGAGGTCGACATCACGCCAAGCACGAGCGGCAGCTTCCTCGTCGAGATCCGCGACTCCGGCAGCTTCCAGCCGTCTGCCGCGCCGGGCGACCGAGGACGAGGAACCGAGATCATGCGGCAGCTGACGGCCGTTTTCAGCCGCGAATCTACCCCGTTTGGCACAGTGGTACGATTCCGCGTCATCTCCGGAGAGGCCTTTGCACCATGACTGATGCGCACGAAACCGACCCGATTGTCTGCCTCATGGAAGCTGAGCACGCGGACGGACGAGTTGTCATCCGGCTGGGTGGCGAGATTGATCTCTCGAATGTCGAGAGCCTGGAGAATCAGATCCACCTCGCCACTGCTGATGTCCGGGACGTCGTCATCGACCTCACCGCGGTCGACTTCATCGACAGTAGAGGATTACGGCTTCTCAAACGGGTCTCGACTGCCGTTGCCGGCCAAAACGCCACGTTCACCGTTGTAGCGCCGCCTGACACCATCGCGCGCAGCGTCCTCGACGTGACACACATGAGCGACGAGCTGACGGTTCGAGACGCGTCCTAGCGTTGCTGACGGCGGCGGGGCGCCGACATCGGGCCAGGCGCCGGCTGGCCCGGAGGCGGCTGCGGCGCCGGTGACGGGTCTGGGCTCGGAACGGGCTCGGGCGGCAATGGTGCCGGGCCTGTTGTCATGCGCATGTCGTTTCTTTCCTCTCGTCGCTGGTGCGCGGGCATCCGATGATCTTCCACGACCGTGCGCCCTCCAAACCAGCCAGATGGGGCGGCGGCCCCAAAGCCTGAGTCAACGTTCGGTGGGGCTCAGGCCTCGCACCGGCCATGCGTAGATCAGCACCCGCCCACGGCGCGTGATCTTGACTCTGGCTACGACGCCCTGCGTCGCGCCCTGGATCACATCTCCGCCGGCGGGGACATCCTCGACCAAGCACACGGTGGCGAGTCCGCCCATGTGGATCACACCCTTCCGTCCCCGTGACTGCGAAGAGATTTCGGATTTGGAGTCGACGCGTCGGGTCACAAGCCCGAACGAGGCGGCTGGCCGGCCCTTGCCCGACCGTGCCGGGTCGCCGAAGTCGAGCACCGTTCCCATATCGCCATGGTTACCCCCTCCGCCATTCGCCGAACCGTGCCTCGAGATTCGGGGGCCGGCTATCTGAGCGCGGACGCCTCGACCGGTCTGCAGCGGGCACCGTCGCCGCGCGAGACGGCAAGCTCCTGGTCGAGCCAGGCGAAGACGTCGTGGCGGTGGACGGTCGCGGCCATTCGCTCCAAGCGCCGGAGCCGGTCATCCTCGTCGAGCTCGAGCGCGAGGCTGATCGTGCCTACAAGCCCGTCGAGGTCGAAGGGATTGCATGGCAGAGCCTCGGGTAGCTCTTCGATCGCGCCGGCGAACTCGCTCAGGACGAGCACGCCTGTTCCCTCGGTCGCGGCCTGCACGGTCACGTACTCCTTGGCCACGAGGTTCATCCCGTCCTGAAGCGGCGTCACGAGGCAGACCGCCGCGGCCCGGTAGTAGGCGAGGAGTCGGTCGGAGGTGACACCCCGGTAGAGATAGTGGACGGGGACGTCGAGGCCCGGCTCTGTGAAACGGCCGTTGATGCGGCCGACGAGCTGCTCGACCACCCCCCGAAGCTCCCTGTACTCCCGGATCTCACCGCGGCTCGGCACGGCTACCTGAACGAAGGTGATCTCGCGTCGAAGATCCGGCATCAGCTCGAGGAGGAGCTCGATTGCCCGCAGTCGCTCCGGAATGCCCTTCGTGTAGTCGAGCCGGTCGACCCCGAGCAGGAGCCGGCGGCCCTTGAACTGTCTGCGAACCCCGGCAAGGGCCTTCGTGACAGCCGGCCGGCGAGCGCGCTCAGAAAGATCAGCCGCATCGATTGAGATGGGATGGGCGGCCGTCCTCACGGCCCGGCCGTCGCCGAGCCGTACCGTTGTCCCCTCCACCTCGACGTCCTCGACGAGAAGGGCGCACGTCCGGAGGAAGTTGTCGCGGTAGCGGACGGTGTGGAACGAGACGACGTCCGCTCCGAGCATTCCCTCGAGGACGCTCCTCCGCCACGGCAGCCGTGAGAACACCTCCGGTGGTGGGAACGGGACGTGAAGGAAGAAGCCGATGGCACCCTCTGCGCCGTTCTGCCGAAGTTGGTGGGGCACGAGCAGGAGGTGGTAGTCGTGCACCCAGCGGCAGCCGGGTCGGCGGCGGCGAAGCGCGTATTGACGTTGCGATACGCATCCCACCACGATCGGTCGAAGGTCGGCCACTCGACGAGGCCGTGCAGGAGTGGCCAGAGCGTGCGGTTCGCAAAGCCGTGGTAGTACGAGTCGACCTCCCTGCGTGACAGCGACACGGGACGGAGCTCGATCGTGAGGCCCTCTACTGCCCGCGGCGTCTCCGTGCCACCGTCCCAGCCCACCCAGACCCCGCCACGTGATGTCAGCGCCGGCTGCAGGGCGGCCACGAGGCCACCGTCAGACAGGCGCCAGGTGTTTCGCGTTCGCCTCACGGGAAGGCGGTTCGCGAACGCGATGACTGGGAGCTCGTTGCTGATTCGGGGCATCTGAGCGAGGGCCGCGGGCGGATCCGGCGCCACCGGCGGCAACCTGTCGTCAGTCCGGGTCCGGGACCCTGACCGTGATCGCGCCAGGCTCGATCTTGACCTTCAGCAGCTTGGTCGGCTCGCGGGCGCCGCCATCGAGCTCGTAGGCGACCTTCCGGTCGAGCTCAACGCGGATCTTCTTGGCCTTCGTCACCTGGACGAAGGGGGACTTAGCGGTCGAGCCGACTGCCGTGCGGGCCACGGTGCGGGCCCACTGGCCGAGCCCTTCCGCATTCGTCACTCCGACCTCCAGTAGGCCGTCGTCTGGACGGGCATTGTCGAATGCTTCCACGCCGCCGAAGAGCGAGCCGACGTTGCCTAGCAGGACGCAGCTCGCTTTGCCCCTGTACCAGAGGTCGCCGTTGATCTCGATACGCGCCTTGAACGGCTCGATGCGAAGGCTCTTCGACGCAGTCCAGATGTATGCGAGCCGGCCGAAGCGGTCCTTGAGCCCGCCGTCGGCGTCGCGGATCATGTGTGCGTCGAGCCCCGCGCCCGCCATCACGGCGAATCTCTCGCCGTTGATCTTGCCGATGTCCAGCTTCCTGTCTCGGCCGTCGAGACCGATCTTCACGGCCTCCCCGATGTCAGGTGGGATGCCGAGGCTCGACGCGAAGAGGTTGGCCGTGCCGGCGGGGATGATCGCGAGGGTGACGCCGCTTCCTCCAAGCGTGTCGATCGAGCGCTGCACCATGCCGTCTCCGCCCCACACGAAGACGAGCTCCGCTCCCTCGTCGAGCGCGCGCTGAACGCGCTCGGGAGCGTACTTGCTCTTCGGCACCTCCGACCAGATCGGGTTGCGAACCCCAGCTCGTTCGAGGGTCATGCGCAGCTCGTCGAGCCCGCCACCGATCGTCTTGCCGGCGTGGGCGATCACAGCAACGTTCTTCATCCCGGCGTTCCTTCAGTTGTCTGCGTCTCGAGCGAATGCGTCGAGCCGTCTCGTTGAGCGGCTGCCGCCCCCGCCGCGCGGGCAGCGAAGATCGTCACGAGGAGTGCTCCGATTCCCATCAGGACACCCGCCGTGACGTCGGTCACGTGGTGCATGCCGCGCAGCAATCGTGACCAGACCACGAATGCCGGAATCGCGACGGCGAGGCTCCAGAGCAGCAGCCTGAGGGCGAGGCTCTCGATCCGGGAGGCGAGCACGAGCAGGAGGCCCCCGAGCATGGCCACCGCTGCAGCAGAGTGGCCCGACGGGTAGCTCGCGTTGACCGGAAGGCTCTCGAGCCGGTGCACATCGGGCCGGTCGCGGTGGACGACGAGGCTCGTGGCGCGATACGTCCCGGATTCGACGCAGATCACGAACAGTGAGAACGCCGCGAGGCGCCAGTGGCGGGAGATCAGAAAGACGAGAAGGAGCACGGCGACAAGGGCAGGGATCACGAGGCCCCCCGCGACGGTCGAGCCGATCCAGGAGAGATCCACGAGAGTGGACGTCCGGTGCCGAGCGAGCCACGCGCTCACGTTCTGATCCAAGGCGGCGACCCCACTCGCGTGGAGGATGACCCTTGTCAGAAGGAAGCCGGCGCCGATCGTGAGTGCGAGGAGGATCGCATAGCCGGCGAGTATCGCCACGAGGAAGACCCGCACGGGCCTTTCTGCGCCGACCGCGTGGGCGAAGCGCTCGGCGGAGCCGCCGACGGCGGGCTCGAGCAGCGGAGCTCCGGACTGCGCGGACTTACGGGCCTCCGAACGTGCCGGTGCCCCGAGCACGGACTGAACGACGCCCGACTTCTCGCTAAGGAGGACTTCGGTTGTCATCCACGTCGTTTACCCGCTCCCGACCCCGGGTAAACGAATCCCATGCCGATCCTGATCCTCGTCCTGCTGGCATTCTCGTTCGCCCTGGCCGTCTACCTGGCGGCCCGGCAGTATCCGACGGCCGTCGGAGCGGCGCCGCCGGCGAGCGAGGCGGCGGGAGAGCAACTTGCGCAGGAGGCGGTACGGCACGACTGGGTGGCACGCAGCCTGCGAAGCCGCCTCGATCCCGGGACCGCGACGGGTCTGGCGCTCACGCTCGCCCTCGCTGTTGCCGTTCTCGGCGGAATCGTCATGGGTGCGCTCGCCTACCTGGTGCGGTCGAGCGGCTACCTCGTCGATCTCGACTCGAGCGTCGGCGGGTGGGCCAACGACCACGCGACGCACCGCTCGACCCAGCTTCTGCAGCTCGTCACGGACATGGCCAGCATCCCGGTGACGATCGGCGTCATCCTCGTCGTCGGGACGATCGAGATGGTACGGGCGCCCAGTCGATGGCTGCCGCCGTTCCTGATCACGGTCGTCGTCGGCGAGGTCGTGCTCGTCAACTCGATCAAGCAACTCCTCGACCGGGTCCGCCCCACGTTCAATCCCGTCGCCGCGACTCTCGGCCCTTCGTTCCCGAGCGGTCATTCCGCGACCGCCGCCGCCCTCTACGCCTCGGTCGCTCTGGTGCTGGCGCGGCGCAGGTCACCGCGCGTCCGAGCGCTCCTCGCTGCGGCGGCAGGTGGCATCGCCGTCGCAGTCGCCGGTACCCGCGTGATGCTGGACGTCCACTGGCTCTCTGATGTCATAGCCGGGCTCGCGTTCGGCTGGGCCTGGTTCTCGATCTGCGCGGTGGCCTTCGGCGGCCGCTTCCTCCACTTCGGTGCCCCCGTCGAAAGGGCGACACAGGTCGCCCAGGCGTTGCCCGACGGCGCCGCGGACTCACATGTCGTAGAGGTGGCTCTGCAACGGGCCGAGAAGCCGCCGGCGCCGACGGGAAACGCCGGGTAGGCGTACCAGCCGGTGCGTGAGCGGCGCACCCTGCTCGATCCGGTGGAGCTGCTCGGTGGCGATCGGACGCCACAGGTCGTCTACGACCGTTGCAGGATTGCCCGCCACGTCTTCCTCCTCCCGTTCGAGGTGCTCGGACCAGAGGCGGAGCCGGGTCGACCGTGCGAGCTTCTCGTCGTGCGTCACGACGTTCATCTCGGTGTCGTGGAGGAGCGAGTGTGCGTTGAGGTTCGCCGAGCCGACGGTCAGCCAGCGATCATCGACGATCCCGACCTTCGCGTGCACGTAGACGATGTCGCGCAACTTCTTCTCGCGCGCGTACACGGTGCAGGCAAGGAAACGGTCATCGTCACCGTCGGCCTCGATCAGCGCTGCCACTTGGCCGCGCGAGATGTCGGCTCCGTCGTTGGCGCGGGCCGGGAGCAGCACGACGACCCGAAAGTCGTCCGTCGGGGGATGCGTGAGCTTGTCCGCCAGCACGTCGACGACCTCGGGGGACCAGAGAAACTGGTTCTCCAGGTAGACGATCCGCTCGGCCGCCCGAAGCGCACCGAGGTACGACTCGAGGATCGAGTAGTCCCCGTGAGGAACGGCCTTGTAGGTGCCCGCAGGCAGTGTTCGCACGATCTGGAGCTCGATCTCACCCGCGGGCTCCGATCGGGCGGGTGGCGGCAACGCCTCCTGAGCCGCTTTGCGCCAACGCAGGCGAAAATGCTCGGCCACGTCCTGCACGGCGGGCCCCTCAA
>JBBQRN010000065.1:0-6288 GCA_038214705.1 Gaiellales bacterium
ATCGCCGGCGCGCCACGCGCAAGCATTTGGTCGAGCGTCCAGCGGTGGCGCTCCTGCACCCCGCCGAAAGTAAAGGGTCCCTCCGTTGCCCAGGCGAGATGGGTCGGCGTGTGGAGCGTCGATACTTTGACCGTCACCGGGTGGAAGCGGCTCGAGGCAATGGCCTCCTCGGTGGTCGCATAGCCGTCGACGTTGAGCGCCGTCGTCACCCCCTGGCTGAGGAGCCGGTCGAGGTTCGCTCTCACGCGGTCGTCACCGAGAGCCGGCTCGCCGACGATCATGAGCGGACCGCGCGTTAGTCCGTGGACGTGGTGGTTGACGAGCCCAGGCAAGACGAAACCCCCGCGAGCGTCGATGACTGTCCCGGCACGGTCGTAGTACGGAGCCGATCTCTCGATGATCTCCGCGACGACATGATCCTCGACCACCACGGTCGCATCGGGGCACGGAGGCGCCCCTGTCCCATCTATCACGACCGCATTGATGATCAGAGTGCGCATTCCTACGCCGCCTGGGCTCCTGCCGGATCGCGCTTTGCCTGCTCGAGGTCGTCGAGGAGCTTTACGCAGGCATGGACGGTGCGCGTGTGCGGTACCGGCACGCTGAGCAGATCGGCCAACTCGACGATCGCGCCGCTCATGCAATCGACCTCGAGCCGCTTGGAAGCATCGAGATCCTGCAGCATCGACGTCTTGTGGTCGCCCACCTCGATACCGGCCTCGAGACGGCGATCGATCGAGACGGGCAGCGAGATGCCGAGCGCGGCCGCGACGGCGGCGGCTTCCTCGAGGATCGCGCGCAGGACGGCGATCATCTCCGGTCGACGCCCGAGCTCACCTAGCGTCGCTCCAGTCAGGGCCGTCACTGGATTGAAGGCCGCGTTCCCGATGAGCTTGAGCCAGATCTGCTCACGCAGCCGCTCCTCGATCGGAGACTTAAGCCCGCCGGCCACGAACGCTTCAGAGATCCTGCGGCAGCGCTCGCTCACCGTTCCGTTGGGTTCGCCGATCGCGTAACGCGTTCCCTCGATATGCCGTACGACGCCAGGCTCCACCAGCTCCGCTGAGCAGTAGATAACGCATCCGACAACCCGCTCGGGCTCGATCGAGCGGCTGATCACCGCCTCGGGGTCAACGCTTTCGAGGACGAGGTTCTCGAATACGCCGGGATGCGACTGGAAGTACCACCACGGGATGCCGTTCTGGCCAGCGATGACGGCTGTCCCCGGGCCGAGCGCGTCGCCAAGCCGTGGCGCGAGCTCGGGCAGGCTATATGCCTTTAGGCCGATGAAGACAACGTCGGCGTCACCGACAGCGTCGATGTCATCGGTCGCGTCCGGATGTACTTGGAAGTCGCCGCGCGGGCTGATTACCCGGACCCCTTCTCGCTGCATCGCCTTCAGGTGTGCACCGCGGGCGATGAGTGTCACGTCTGTCCCGCCGCGCTCGAGCGCTGCGCCGACGTAGGCTCCGATCGCCCCGGCTCCGAGGATCGCGAATTTCACGAGCTGCCCGTCGGAAGTAGCTCGGCCACTCGCCGACGCTGCAGTTTTCCAGTGGGAGTCCGCGGGATCTTCTCAACGATATGAATGACCGTTGGCACTTTGAAGGCCGCCAGACGCTCGCGGCAGAAGTCAGCAAGCTCGCGGGCCGCAGCGGGGTAGGTGAGCGCCACCGCGGCCGCGACCTCCTCACCGTACTTCTCGTCGGGCACGCCGAAACAGACAGCATCGACCACGGCCGGGTGCCCGAGAAGGATCTCCTCGACCTCGTAGGGCGAGATGTTCTCGCCGCCGCGGATGATCATCTCCTTGAGCCGGCCTTCGAGACGGAGATAGCGTTCGCCGTCGAGCAGGCCGCGATCCCCGGTGCGGAACCACCCGTCCAGAAAAGCTTCTGCATTCCCGTCCGGATTGTTGAGGTAGCCCGGTGTGACGCCCCGGCCGCGAATGACAACCTCGCCGGTGCTCCCGAGCGGAACTTCCCGGCCCTCCGAGTCCACGACTCGGACTTCGGTGCCTGTCGCGACGCCGACCGACCCCGGGAACCGCCTTCCGGGCGGCAAGGGGTTCGACGAAATCTGGTGACTCGCCTCTGTCATGCCATACGCCTCGAGCACGGGGACCGCCAAGCGCTGTTCCAGGCGCTCCATGAGTGCGGGGGAAAGGGCCGAGCTACAAGAGCGGATGAAGCGCAGATTCGTCGTGGACCCGAGATCGCTTTTCCCGTCGGCTCGCTCGAGGATCATCTGGTGAATCGTCGGTGCCGCCGAGAACCACGTAACCGCATGCGGCTGCAAGTGCTCGAGGAGCCGCCTAGGGCTGAAACGCTGCGGCAGCACGACGGCGCCACCCGCAAGGAGAGCAGCGAACGTCGACGCGACGAGCCCGTGGACGTGGAAGAGAGGCATGGCGCAGTAGGAGACGTCGCTCGCCTCCAGACGGTAGTGGGCGACGATCGCGCGCGCGGACGCCATGAGGTTGCGATGTAGGAGCGGGACCTGCTTCGGGCGGCTCGTTGTCCCGCTCGTGTGAAGGAGGAGCGCCGTGTCGTCCGGATTGGCCGGCTCGAAGCTCACGGCCTTCGGGACGTCCTTGCCGCCAACACGAAGGATCGGCGGCCGTCCGGCCTCGACGAGGAGCTCGCCGACGCGGATCCGCTCGGGCATCGCCGCGCGGGCGGCCGGAAGCTCATCCGGGGGCAGCACGAGGAGCCGCGGATCGAGATCGTCGAGGTAGAACGCGTACTCGTCCTTGGTGTACGCCGGATTGAGCGGTGCCGCTGCGGCGCCAACCGCGGCGACTGCGAGGACGGCCCCGAACAGGGTCGGTCCGTCCGGGAGTACAAGTGCCACGCGGTCGCCGCGCTCGACGCCTGCTGCACGCAGGATCCCTGCGAGTTGTCCCACCGCTTCTGCGAGCTGGGCGAAGTCAAGGGTGGATTCCCCGTCAGGTAGGAGCAGAGCCGGGTCGTGCGGGCGGCCTGCGGTGAGGAGAGCCGCCAACGTCTCAGGCTGTGGCAAGGTCATTGCGTGTGAGCGACCGTATGTTGGATCCAATTTATTGTCAAATGGATCCAATCACGCCCGCGGTTGCAGCTGCATCCGCCTCTGGGGCGCTACCGTGCCGCTCGAACCAGAGCCCCACTAGCTCGCCTGAGCGTCGGATGTGCCCGGTCATAGAGCGCCGAGCTTCCAGCGCGTCCCGTCGCTCGATGGCCTCGAGAATCTGGAGGTGCTGCCGCGCGTTCTCGTCGAGCAGGCGGGAATCCTCGCTCAGTGCTGCCCACGTGAGATTGCGCGGAAAGGTCCGGTGCAGGTCCAGGATCGTTTGCGTTAAGCGCACGTTGTCGGCCGCCTCCTGAACAACGTCGTGGAAGAGATCGTTGGCACGAGGCCATTCCGCCTCGGCCGCCGAACGGTGGCTGTCCCGTTTCCGTCTCGCCACGAAGTCCTTGACGGCGCGCCGGAAAAGATCCTCGGCCTTGCGAAGCCGCTTGAGCTGCTCGTCGCTGATCCAATTCGCGGCAAGCTCGGCCGCCAGGCCCTCGAGTTCCGCACGTACCAGGTACGCCTCGCGGATCTCGCGCGCTGTCGGTCCGCGTACGAGCGCGCCACGATGTGGCACGAGCGACACGGTTCCGTTCGCCTGGAGCTTGCGCAACGCCTCGCGGATCGGCGTCCGGCTGACGCCGAACTCGGACGCGAGCGACTCTTGACGAAGCCAGGAGCCGATTGGAAAATCGCCTGTTAGCACCCGCGACTGGATCTTCTGAGCGAGCTCATCGACGAGCGCTCGTCCCGTCGGCACAGCGTTATCGAGGGACTGCCTCGACACAGTCAACGCATCCTCCACAGCCTGCGGGCGAAGGTCGTCTGGTCCACCGTAGCTATGTGGCGGCCGTTGTCGAGCGGCTGCCCGGCTGCCGCGGTAGCCGCGGTAGCCGCGGCGACAGTCGCCCGCTCCTGACCCGCGTCGCCAACTTTTAGCGGATGATGACAGGCGGCGACATGAGCCCGGCCGTGGTCGACGAGCGGCGGCTCCAGCTCTCTGCATACGTCGGTGGCGTACGGACAGCGGGTGTGAAAGCGGCAACCGCTCGGCGGCTCCGTCGGGCTCGGAAGATCGCCCTCGAGCACGACTTGCTTACGCGCCGCGCTCGCGACCGGGTCTGGAATCGGAACGGCCGAGAGCAGCGCCTCCGTGTACGGGTGAATCGGACGCGAGTACAGGTCATCGCCCGCCGCCAGCTCGACGAGCTTTCCGAGGTACATGACTCCAATCCTGTCAGAGACATGCCGGACGAGACCGAGATCGTGCGCGATGAGCACGTAGGTCAGGTGGAACTCGTCTTGGAGGTCAGCGAGGAGGTTGACCACCTGCGCTTGGATGGAGACGTCGAGTGCCGAAACCGGCTCATCGGCGACGATCAGCTTCGGTCGAAGAGCTAGTGCTCTCGCAACGCCGATCCGTTGCCGCTGGCCACCCGAGAAAGCGCGAGGGTAGCGTTTCATGTGCTCCGCGGAGAGGCCGACCCGCTCCACAAGCCAGGCCACCTCGCGCTCGATCTTGGCGCGGTCGCGCGCCCCGTGCGCTCGCAGGACATCGCCGATGATGCGCCCGACCCGTTTGCGTGGGTTAAGTGAGCTGTACGGGTCCTGGAAGACCATCTGCATCTCACGACGAAGCGGTCGCAGTTGCCGCTCGCGGAGGCGGGTGATGTCCTGGCCTCGGAAGCGGATCGTTCCTGCCGTAGGTTCGTAAAGACGGAGCATGCACCGGCCAAGAGTGCTCTTGCCGCAGCCGGACTCGCCGACGATCCCGAGCGTCTCGCCTTCGTGTACCGCGAGCGTCACGCCGTCGACAGCATGCACGACGGCGCCGCGCGAGCGCCCGTGTCGGATGGGGAAGTGCTTGACGAGGCCCTCAAGCTCGACTAGAGGGATGTCGCTCACGCGGCCTCCCCGGCATCGATGACGGCGCCTCGGCGTGTACGCTTTTCGGCGGGATCGAGCCAGCAGGCGTCAACGTGCCGAGCGCCCTCGACCCGCTGCTCGAGCGGCGGCATCTCCCCGCAGCGGTCGAACGCCTGCGCGCAGCGTGGTCGGAAATGGCAGCCCTCTGGAAGTGCGATCAGGGATGGCGGAGTGCCCTCGATCGGTCGCAGTCGGCGCGCGCGTGGCCGATCGACGCGCGGCACCGAGCCGAGCAGTCCCCATGTGTATGGGTGTTGTGGGTCATCGAACAGCTCATCGCGCGCGGCCTCCTCGACGATCCGACCGGCGTACATGACCGCGACTCGGTCGGCAATGTCTGCGACGATGCCGAGGTCGTGCGTGATCAGAATCACAGCGGCGCCGTACTCGTCCTTCAGACGCTTGATGATGGCGAGTACCTGCGACTGGATCGTCACGTCGAGCGCAGTCGTCGGCTCGTCCGCGATTAGGACTTTTGGGTTACACGAGAGAGCCATAGCGATCATCGCGCGCTGGCGCATCCCACCTGAGAACTCGTGCGGGTAGGCGCGGGCCCGCTCGCGCGGACGCGGGATCCCGACCTCGGCAAGTAGGCGCTCCGCTTCCCGCCATGCGGCCTCTCGCGAGATCGTCGTGTGCAGGCGGAGCATCTCGGCGATCTGGGCTCCAACGCGCTGGAGCGGATTTAGTGACGTGAGCGGATCCTGGAAGATCATCGCTAGCTCGGCGCCCCGCACGCGCCGGAGGTCCGCCTCGGAGGCGGTCACGAGGTTCTTCCCCCGGTAGAGGATCTCGCCGCTCGCGCTCGCGTTCTTTTGCCGGCTGAGTCCGAGGAGCGAGAGCGCCGTCACCGTCTTGCCGGAGCCGGACTCGCCGACGATCGCGAGCACTTCACCGCGGCGGAGTGTGAAGTCGATTCCGTCCACCGCCTGCACCTCGCCCTCGCCCGTGCGGAACGAGACTCGCAGGTCGCGCACTTCGAGGATAACGTCATTTGCCGGGACGCTCACGTCGCGAACACCCCCCCGTCGATCACGAGCGCGTGCCCGGTGATATAGCGCGCGCCGTCGCTGGCGAGGAAGACAACAGTCGGGGCGATCTCCTCGGGCTTCGCCTGGCGCCGCAGCGGGATCCGTCGAAGGACCTCCTCGGTCGCCCCCGCACCGGCGTGCGCCCAATACGGGTCATTGAACGGCGTGTCGACCCACCCCGGGCAGATGCAGGTGACCCGGATGCCGTCCGGGCCGAGCTCGTCCGCGAGTGACCGCGTGAGGTTGACGAGACCCCCCTTCGAGGCGTTGTACGCCGCCGATC
>JBBQRN010000066.1:0-6199 GCA_038214705.1 Gaiellales bacterium
AGGAGGCCGAGGAAGCCGCTGCTCCGGGAGGCAAAGCCCTGCACGTTCTGGCCGGCGATGCCTCCGCTCCCGGTCGTGAAATACCCGCGCGCTTCGAGCTCGTTTCGGACATCGTCGATCGTCGAGCCTGGCGCGACCTTCACGGCCACCGTGGCGAACGAGGGAGACGGGTCGAGGCGCTGCGTCCTCGTGAACACGATCCGCCCCTGGTCCTGAAATGCGCGAACGATGCCGACGACGGTGAACCGCACCTCTGGCCCGCCGGCAGGCTGGGCCGCGAGCGTGCCTCCGACATGGAGGCCGAGTGCGTGGGCAAGACCGAGGCCGACCTCCGCCTCGTCTGCGGCTGCGACGTGTCGACCCGCGTCGAGCACGGGATCCTCGAACACCGTGTGATCGCCGGGAAACGCAACAATCCGGAACGGCTCACCGAGCTGGAACGAGTCGGAGGCAGGGATGTCGTAGCGAGGCGAGGCATCCTCGACGCCGGGGAGGGCACGAATCCGGGCGGCGTCCTGCGGTCCCGCGAAGACGTTGAGCTGATACCGCGTCCCGAGTGCCTGAGGCCGCTCGTCGAGCGTACGCAGGACGGATGCGATCGTGAGGACGAGCAGGATCACCGACAGCGCGAGACCGAGGACGAAGGCAGCCGAGATCGTGCGAACGGGACGTGCCAGGGCCAGGCGAAGCCCGAGCCCGACCGCACCCCGGGGGAGCGGGAGCTTGCGGGGTATCCCGACAACGTCCGCGCCGCCGAGGGTCTCGATCGCCGGCCGCCGGGCCGCACGCCAGGTCGGCCAGGCGGCTCCTGCCGCGACGAGCACGACCATGGCGGCAAGGGCGACCGCGAGGAGCGGCAGGACGGCGGAGCCCGGGCCGAGTTGGTTGAGGGATCCCAGGAGCCTGTCGGTAGGCCCGCTGACGAGTACGGAGCCAAGAGTGATCCCCGCGAGGCCGGCAGCGAACGCAACGATCGCACCTTCGATCGCTGCGGCGAGGACGATCGTCCGTGTCGGCATCCCCACCGCTCGCAGTAGGCCGATCGCCTGCAGCCTCCGCTGGACATCGGCCGCCGAGGACGCCGCGAGCATCGTTCCCGCGACGAGCAGCGAGACCAGGGAGAACGCAACGAGCAGCGCGATGACTAGGCCGGCAGCCTGGCCGATGAGCAATTTCAGGGCCGAGCGTGTGCCGAAGCGCAGCTGATCGACGCCGAAGCCGGCCGCTCGCGCCTGCGCGAGCGTGACGTCGACCCGGCCCGGGTCGGCGAGCCAGACGAGGGCAGTATCTACCTCGCCCGGCGAAGCACCCACCATCTCGGCGACGGTGCCGAGCTCGGCGTAGAAGACCGGGCTCGACGCCAGTGGGTATGCGACCCCGTCGGGCGAGATCGCGACACCCACGATCCGGAATGTCTTGTGAACGTCGACGCTGCGGGCCTCGGCGAACATGCGGTCACCGACGTGGAGCTTCCACGAGCGGGCCAGCCCCGCCTCGATCACGGCCTCGCCGCGGCGTTCCACGTCTCGTCCCGCCGTGAGGGCGTACCCGCGGCGGCGCCCGACCTCGACGCCGACGACCCGGGCCCGGTCGGTCGAGTGCCCCCTCGCTGCGATGAAGATCACCGACTGCTTGAGTCGGTAGGAGACATCGACGACGTTCGGCAGCGAGCGCACGACCCGGTCGACGCGGTCTCGCTGGAGCGGTGCAAATGTGGCAGCGATCTCCGGCAGGTCTGCTCGGTTGGCGGTTCGCTCGAACCCGGTCCCGAGCCCGTAGGCAACGGTGATCGCGGCGCCGAGCATCGCTCCGGCCGCGACGATGCCGAGCACGGAGAGAATCGTGCGGGTGCGCCGGACCCGTAGCCGCGCCAGGGCGTAGCGCAGCGCCGCACTCATGGGACGAGGCGGCCGTCGCGCAGGTGGAGCACGCGGTCCGCGGCACCGATCGCGTCCTCCTGATGGGTGACGAGCAGCACGCCCCGGTCGCCGTCGGCGACCTGGCGGAGGAGCGCCAGCACGGTCGCGCCCGACTCCTCGTCGAGGTTTCCGGTCGGCTCGTCGGCGAGGAGCAGGGACGGCCTGTTCACGAGGGCACGGGCGACGGCGAGCCGCTGCTGCTCGCCGCCCGACAGCGTGGTCGGCAGCCGGCCGGCGACGTCGGCGAGGCCAAGGCTCTCGACCAGGTAACGGCCGTGCTCGAGTGCGTCGTTGCCGCCGCCGAGGCGAGCGGGGAGGAGGACATTCTCGATCCCGGTCAGCTCGGGAAGCAGATGGAAGGCCTGGAAGACGAATCCGACCTTCGATCGCCGAACCTCTGTCAGCTCGGCCTCGGTGGCGCTCTCGAGGCTCGAGCCGTCGAGTTCGATCGAGCCGGAATCGGGCCGATCGAGTGCCCCCAGCAGGTGGAGCAGCGTCGACTTCCCCGAGCCCGAGCGGCCCACGACTGCGACCACCTCACCGGCAGCAACCTCGACGTCGACCCCGTCGAGCACTCTCACCGCGGCGCGGCCGGCGCCGTGCGTCTTGACGAGCTGCGTGCCTCGGACAACCGGCATCGAGGCAGCCTACTCGCGCATCTGGCCTCCACCGGTTGCGCCGGCGTTCACCCGCTCGTGCTCGAGGAGGATGCGCTTCACCTCGAGTCCGCCGGCAAACCCCCTCAGCGAGCCGTCGCTGCCGACGACGCGGTGGCAGGGCAGCACGATCGAGATCGGGTTGCGGCCGTTCGCGGCTCCCACCGCTCGCACCGCTGCCGGCCGGCCCAGCCGGGCGGCCTGCTCGGCATAGGTCCGGGTCTCGCCGTAGGGGATCTCGGCCAGCGCCTGCCAGGCCGCAACCTGGAAGGACGTGCCGCACAGGTCGAGCGGAAGGTCGAGGACGGTTCGGGCGCCGGCGAAGTACTCGTCGAGCTGGCGCGCCGCCTCGGCGAGGACGGGTGCATCACCACTGACGAGATCGAGGTCACCGAGACCGGCGCGCCTCGCCTCGTCTCCTGGCCAGAGGATCGCCCGCAGACCGTGCTCGGAGCCGACGAGGAGTAGGTCGCCGACGGGGCTTTCGAGGGAGCGGCTCGCGAGGGCTGCAAGAGGAGGAGTTGTCATGTCCTCTGAAACGCCGGGAGGTGGCGCGCCGTGAGGTGCGAAATGATCAAGCGACCCAACCTTTCCTGGAGGGACCTGTGCTGCGGCGTGATGACCAATCTCGCTTGACGACGTGACGGCACTCCCGTAGCGTCGGGGCATGGACTACAACGTCATCTGCATGTCCGGCCCGGACGGGTCGGGCATGCGCGAGGTCGCCCGGGGAATCGCAGGGCGCACGGGTTTCACGGTCGTCGACGAGGAGATCATCCTCCGTGCGGCCGCCGAGGGTGGCGTCGATCCCGCAGTCGTCGCCGACGTGGAGCGGCGCCGCTCGTTCATCGAGCGTGCGCTCGGCGCGCTCGGTACGAGCACCGACCAATCGGCCTACAGCATGGCCGGCATCGGTGGCTACACCCCGTCGGACGTGCCGCTGAGTGACGACCTGCGGAACCTGATCCGCGCCGCGATCGAGGAGACGGCCGCCAACGGCAACGTTGTCATCGTGGCTCATGCCTCGTCGCACGCGCTCGCGTCGAGGCCCGAAGTTCTGCGCGTCCTGATCACCGCCTCGCCCGATGTCCGCGCGGGCCGCGTGGCGGCCGAGCGGGAGCTCGACGAGAAAGACGCAGCCAAGGCGATCGAGAGCTCGGACGGGGCCCGGGCGGACTATCTGAAGCGCTTCTACGGCGTGAAGAGCGAGCGACCCGACGACTACGACGTCGTGGTCAACACGGACAAGCTCTCCGCCTCCGAGGCCGTCTCGCTGGTCACACTCGCCGCCGGCCGCTGACCTCCGCTGTGCCGGCCTCCTAACTGCTGCTGAGCGCGTCGTCGAGTGCCGGCGCGAACGCGTCCGGCGTGAACGACTGCACCGAGATCTGGTACGGCGCCGCCTTGTCGATCGCGAGGAAGAACGTTGGCGTGCCCGACACGCCGCTGGCGTCCGCCTGGGTCTGCAGCGCTGCCGCCTGCTCCTCGATCTCGGGGCTCTGCGCGTCGGCCTTGACCTTTGCGGCGTCGAGGCCCGGCACCTTGGCCAGGATCTCGTCGACCTTCGCATCCGTCACCCAGCCGCTGTTCTCCTTGCCCTGCTCGGCGTAGAACAGCCCGACGACGTCCCAGAGCTTGTTCTGCTTCCCGGCGGCGAGGGCGATCCGCAGCGCCGTCTTCGAGTCGGCGCCGAGGAAGTCCATGCCGTGGAAGTCGAGCTTCACCTTGTCCGTCTTGACGTAGCGATTCACGATCCCCTGGAATGCGGCGTCCGTGTACTCCTTGCAGATCGGGCATTGCAGGTCCTCGTACAGGGTCATCGTCACCTTGGCGTTCGGGTTGCCGAGCACGGTGGCCTGCTGCTTGATGCCCGAGATGTCGGCCGCCGTCGAGGCCTTCGGCTTGGAGGAGCCGCCGCCCAGCAGGAGGCTGCCGCCGACGAGCGCGATCACGGCGACGGCGATAAGCGCCACGGCGATGCCGACGGTACGGCGCGAAGCCACCGACCCGTTCGGTTTCGACTTCGGCGTCTTCGATACGGGAGGCATGGACGAAGTGTGCCTGCCCTCTCGGGTGCGCGGCGCGATAGGGTCTCTTCGCGCTGCCCTACTCTCGGAGGGAGACCATGACCGCGTTTCCGACCGTCCGCGTCGCCGCCGTCCAGGCGACGCCCGTGATCCTCGATGCCGAGGGGTCGGTCGCCAAGGCGGTGCGGCTGATCGGCGAGGCCGCAGCGGACGGCGTCCAGCTCGTCGTCCTGCCCGAGACGTTCGTCTCGCTCTACCCGTCCAACGCCTGGGCCGCGGCCGCAGCGGGGATGGACGGCTCGAAGGGGCTCGACGAGCTCTGGGAGCGGCTTTGGGCGAGCTCTGTCGACGTCCCCGGCCCGCTCGTCGACGAGCTAGTCGAGGCCTGTCGCCGGCACGGCATCGTCTGCGCGATCGGCGTCAACGAGCGGGAGTCCGACCGCCCGGGCACGCTCTACAACACGCTGCTCGTCCTCGACGGCAGCGGACTCCTTCTGCGCCATCGCAAGCTGATGCCGACCCATCACGAGCGCCTCTTCCACGGGATCGGTGCGGGAGACGACCTCGGGGTCGTCGATACAGCCGTCGGCAGGGTGGGCGGCCTGATCTGCTGGGAGAACCGGATGCCGCTGGCCCGGGTCGCCGTCTACCAGGGTGGGCCGCAGATCTGGGTCGCCCCGACGGCTGACACCTCCGACGGCTGGCAGGCGACGATGCGGCATATCGCGATCGAGTCCGGCGCCTTCGTCGTCTCGGCTCCTCAGTACATTCCGGCGTCGGCGTTCCCCGCCGACTTCCCGCTGCCGCTGCCCGAGGGCAAGGAGATCTTCGGCCGCGGCGGCGCCATGATCGTCGAGCCCTCGGCGAGTGAGGTGATCGGCGGCCCGCTCTACGGCGAGGAGGGGATGGTCGTCGCGGACTGCGACCTACGCGTGGGGCTGCACGCGAAGCGACTGTTCGACTCGGTGGGGCACTACGGGCGGGAGGACACGCTGCTGCCGCTGTTGCGTGGTGGGCGATCGGAGACCGCCGACATCATCGTCGAGCAGGGCTAGGCCGCGCGATCACGTCACCCGCGCGCACCTGGCTGCAGCCACATCGGGTGAGTGGTATCCAGGAACGTAGCGCTCACGCAGAGGTCGCGGAGCAACCCGTCCTCGAGCCCGTAGATGACGCCGTGCACCGTCAGCGCCTGGCCCCGGGCCCAGACATCCTCGACGATCGTCGTCTGGCAGACGTTCATCGCCTGCTCGATCACGTTCAGCTCGCAGAGCCGGTCGAGCCGGGCCTCGTCTGGGAGCGCTTCGAGCTCCGCCGCATGTTTCTCGCTCACGTCCATCACGTGACGGAGCCAGTTGTCGACGAGGCCGTGGCGGGAGCCCTCGAGCGATGCCCTGACGCCGCTGCAGCCGTAGTGGCCGCAGACGATCACGTGCTTCACGGCCAGCACATCGACCGCGTACTGCAGGGCGGAGAGGCAGTTGAGGTCGGTGTGGACGACGACGTTTGCGACGTTCCGGTGGACGAAGACCTCACCCGATGCAAGCCCGACGACCTGGTTGGCCGGAACACGGCTGTCGGAGCAGCCGATCCAGAG
>JBBQRN010000067.1:0-6062 GCA_038214705.1 Gaiellales bacterium
CCGTAGACGAGCGCGCCCTGCACCGGACGGCCGCCGCAGGCAGACACGTGGTAGCGCAGCGTCACTTGCTGTGCTCCGCGCCGCACCACGTTTGGGTTCGCCTGCTGCCCGTCGATCAACAAGCGAGCCGGCGAGCCGACACTAGCGATCTGCATCCCACCCGTACCCGTCGGACAGCCCGTCGCGGGCGGCTTGACGCTGGAGGTGATGACCGCCGTGGGAGTCGATGAGGCTGAGGTGGTTCCCCCGGCGTTCGAGCCATCGACTTTGAACCTGACCGTGTTGCCGGCGTCGGCCGCAGCGAGCGTATACGTCGTGTTGTCGCGGGCGCTGCTGATGTTGGCGCAACTGCCGCCGTCCTTGTCACAGCGCGTCCAGTAGTACTCGTAGTGGATCGAGTTGCCGCTCCACCCACCCCGGTGCCCGGTCAGCTTCTGGCCCTCTTGGGGTGTTCCCGTGATCGTCGGCGGGGACGTGTTCGACGGCCCCGGAGTCGCGGCGACGATCACGTTTGTCGGTACGGACGAGTCGAAGGTGCCGCCGTCCGCGTTCTTCGCTTCGACCTTGAATCGCAGCGAATGACCGACATCGGACGCGGCGAGCTTGTAGGTCGTTGCGGTGGCGCCGCTGATGTTGGCGCAACTGCCGCCGGTCTTGGTACAACGCGTCCAGGCGTAGATGTAGGCCGTCGGGCTGCCACCCCACTGTCCCTTGTCGCCGGTCAGCGTCTGGCCCTCCTGTGGAGATCCAGCGACCGTCGGCGGCGATGTGCTAACTGGTGCCGCGGCGCCGGCAGCCCCGCCCGCGCCCGCGAAGACCGCGAGGCCGACAGCGAGGGTCAGTGCAGCGCCGAGGCCGACGGGCGCCCCCAGAAGCTTTCGGTGTTTTTCGATTGATGTGGGCATCATTTCCCCTTCGATTGAGTGCGTTGTGGCGGCACGGGCAAGCGCGCGCTGCGCTCGCTGACGGGACCGCTGGAACCCGCAGCCCGACCCGCTCGCCGACGTGCGTGCGATGCCCGCGAGCAGTCAGGCCGACCATGACCGGATCCGACGGGGCCTCGGCCGCGATCTGCGGCGAGCGGGGATGCGGCTGCTTCTGACATGTCTCCCTCGATGGTCGGGACGGGATCGCCGACCACGCACGTTCGCGGCCGGCCGAAAAAAGCTCCAACCCGCAACCCTGTGGGAGGACATCTCGCCGGATCACACACATTGAGACCCGGCAGGAACTCCGCGACACCGATGTTTACGGTGTCGTCAACGCGTAGAATAGCACTGTTTCGGCGCCCGGCCGGTATAGTTCACAATCCCGATGCAGGCCCGCGGCCGCACAACCCGATGACCGAGAGCGACACCGACCATCTGCGCGTCCTGATCGCGAACGAGAAGCGCGATAGGTTGGAGTTGCTCGCCCAGGTCGTGATCGGCCTCGGTCACGACGTGATCGCCCGCGAGATCTACGTCAGGGAAGTCGGCCCCGCCACCGCTCGAGAGCAGCCCGACGTCGCGCTCGTCGGGCTCGGCTCCAGCTCCGAGCACGCGCTCGATCTGATCTCCGAGATCGTCCGCGAAGCCTACTGCCCCGTGATCGCGATCCTCCACGCCGACGATCCCGCCTACATCCACGAAGCAGCCAAGCGCGGCGTCTTCGCCTACATCGTCGACGGCTCCCCCGACGACCTGCAAAGCTCGATCGACATCACCCTTCAGCGCTTCGCCGAATACCAGAACCTCCAGGGCGCCTTCGGCCGCAGGGCAGTGATCGAGCAGGCCAAGGGCATCCTCATGGCCCGCCACGCCGTCACCGCCGACGCCGCCTTCCAACGGCTCCGCGACCACTCCCAACACAACGGCCGCAAACTCGCCGACGTCGCCTCAGCCGTCGTCGAAAGCCACCTGCTCCTGCTCCCGCCCGCGCAGCAGGCACCTAACCTGGCCCCGTCGCCAAGCTCCTGACCCGGAGCGGCTCCACAACACTGCCAGGGCAAGCCCAGCGGCCGTCGGGGCGTGGCACGGACGATTCCCAGGGTTCCGGGTAGCGCGCTTGTCGGTCAGGTGGTAGGGTCGTGGCGCAGCACGTGATTGGCAGGCGCAAAACTCGCGTCCACCGCGCACGTCGATGATCCGCCCTCAGCAGAGAAGGCGAGTAGGAGCCGACCCAACCTTCCGGTCGGCGCTCATGCCTTGAAAATCTGATGAGAGGATCGAGATGCGCAAGCTCTTCGAAATTGGCGGCTACGTCTCCGCAGTACTCCTGATCGCGTTCGGGATCGGGGCGCTCGTGATGAGCGTCAACGCCCACAACACCGTAGGTACGGAGCTCTCCCGTGAGCTGATCGTCGGGTCGCCGGACATGAGCCCGGCCGAGATCACGAAGGCGGTGCAGGAGGCGGGGCTCTCGAATGTTCCGATCCCGAGCTGCAACGTCGCGGACAAGGCGATCACGACAGGCGCCGATGCACGCTGCTTCGCCCAGTACATGAGGATTCACGCCCTGGAGTCGTCGGGCGGCTCGACGTACGCGCAGATGGGCCGCTTCGCCGACGCTGCGAACCCGGCTGACCCGAAGGGAACGAACGACGCGGCGGCCGCTGCCAAGGACGGATCCGGTGCGCCCGTCTCGAACGGCGCCCGCAACACCTGGGTGACCGAGACCGCGTTGGCCACGGCTCTCAACGTCTCCTACATGGCGTCGCAGATCGCGCTGTTCGGGATCGTCGTCGGGATCGCGCTGCTGCTCTCCGGGATCGGCTTCGCCGTGCTCGTCATCGGCGGATCGCTCCGGCGACGAGATCCGGCGGCCGAGTCGGCTGCGCCCACCACGCCCGTCGTGACAGCCCCGGTCGTTCCCGTGGTCTAGGGACACGCCGTTTGGGGAGGTCTCAAACCGCGAGGCCTCCCCCGACACGCTCATTACCCCACCGATCAAGGAGCCGATGATGAAAGCACTCGTCTACCACGGACCAGGACAGAAGGCATGGGAAGAGGTTCCCGACCCCGCGATTCAGCAGCCGACGGACATCATCGTCAGGGTCGAGACGTCGACAATCTGCGGCTCGGACCTTCACATTCTCAAGGGCGACGTGCCCGAGACGGTGCCGGGGACGATCCTCGGTCACGAGGCGGTGGGCACAGTGATCGAGATAGGGGTATCGGTCGATTCGGTCGAGGTCGGCGATCGCGTCCTCGTCTCGTGCATCACCTCGTGTGGCCGCTGCCGCTTCTGCAAGGAGGCGCGCTACGGTCTCTGCACCGGTGGTGGCGGCTGGATCTTCGGTCACCTGATCGACGGCCTCCAGGCCGAGCTCGCCCGCGTGCCCTTTGCCGACACGTCCGTCTACAAGGTGCCCAAGGGACTCACCGACGAGCAGGTGCTCTTCCTCAGCGACATCCTTCCGACGGCATTCGAGGTCGGCGTCCTCAACGGCGGCGTCAAGCCGGGGGACACGGTCGCGATCGTCGGTGCAGGCCCGGTCGGGCTCGCAGCGATCCTGACGGCCAAGCTCTACACGCCGGGCCGGATCATCGCGATCGACCTTTCCGACGGGCGTCTAGCCAAGGCGCTCGAGTTCGGGGCCGACGTCGGGATCAACAACGGCACCGAGAACGCCGTCGAGCGCGTACTAGCCCTCACCGACGGGCTCGGCGCCGACGTGGCGATCGAGGCAGTCGGCGTGCCCGCCACCTTCGAGCTCTGCACCGAGCTCGTGCGGCCCGGCGGCAGGGTCGCCAACGTGGGCGTCCACGGCCACGCGGCGACGCTCCATCTCGAGAAGCTCTGGTCGCGCGACGTCACGATCACGACCGGTCTTGTCGACGCATTCACGACGCCGCAGCTGCTGAAGCTCGTCGCCGAGGGCCGGCTGGACGCGACGCCATTCATCACCCATCGCTTCCCACTCGACGAGACGATGGCCGCCTACGAAACGTTCGCCGACGCAGTCAACACCCACGCGCTCAAGGTCGTGCTCGAGGCGAAGCCTCGGCTGATGCCTTCGGACGAGGCCGCGCACGCGGAGCTCGCGGTCGCCTGACACGACCCGGTGCACCGACGCTCGTCGCGGTCGGCGCGTGACCACGGCAGAGCTCCTCGGCGGCAGCTACCGCGAGCTTGCGCTCTCGGGCGGCCACAACTGGATGTTCGGTGACTGGGGTCTCTTTGCTTCGGTGCTGACGGCCGCCGGCGCCGACCGCCGGTAGGCCGTTCCGATCAGTAGCGGGGGAGTGGCGGCGCCGTGTAAAGGTTGTACTCGCCCTCCCGTGCGTAGCGCTCCACGCACCGCGCGAGCGCGCGCTCGTCGAGGGTGACGCCGAGGCCCGGACCCTCCGGAACGCCGAGAACGCCGCGGGACGGCGCTCTCACACCCTCGGCAGTGACGTCGTCAGCTGTCCAGCGCAGCAGCGACTGACTCGGCCGGTGGAGGGAGGGTGCGACGGCCGTGAGGTGCAGCTGCGCCGCGGTCGTGATTCCGAGGTCGCCGCTGTAGAACCAGAACGCCACTCCCGCGGCAGCGCAGCGTTCGGCGAAGCGCAGCGTCCCCGTGACGCCGCCGCAGGCGCCGAGGCCGAGGACGAGCGCGTCGGGAACACCAAGCGCAGCCGCTTTCGCGAGATCTGGCGTGTGGGAGGAGAAAGGTATCGCCGACGTCCGCCGCAGCTCCGCGAGTTCTGCGAAGCTCGCCACCGGCTCCTCCAGCGATGCGATGTCGTACTCCGCGAGCGCGGCCAGCATCGTGCGCGCCGTCTCCAGGCTCCAGCCCATGTTGGCGTCGAGGCGCAGAGGCCGGTTGGGCCCGATCGCCTCGCGCACGAGGCGCACGAGCTCCAGATCCTGCTCGGGCGCCCAGACGCCGACCTTGCCCTCGAAGGCGGGCGAGCCGTGCTCGGCGATCATCCGGGCGCAGTAGTCGGCCACCGCGGCCGGCGACTCCTCGCGACCCGGTCGCGGCGCGAAGTACTCGGTGAACGGGATCTCCTCCCGCACGACCTCGCCGAGGAGCCGACAGAGCGGGACGCCGGCCTCCCTGGCGGCGATGTCCCAGAGCGCGATCTCGACTCCGCCAGCGGCACCTCGCGTGACAACGGCGGCGCCGGGCCGACGCGCCGCCGGCTCCGCGGCGAGGCCCAGCTCCTCCCGTAGGGCAGCCGTATCGCGCCCGACGAGCGCGACGCCGAGCTCGCCCGCGAGGAGCTCGGCATCGGCCACCGACGGCGTTTCGCCGAGCCCGACGACGCCGTCCGCGGTCGTGACGCGCACAACGGTCCGGCTCATCCCGGGATAGACCCCCGGGGCCATCAGGTACGTCGCCTCGAGCGGTACGTTGACCGGCCAGGCCTCGATCCGAGCGACGCTGCTCACGCGTCACATCCTTGCTCACGCCGCCGCGGCGTGTGCAACCATCTCGTGCGTGGGGATCCGTATCGATCCGTCAACGGTCGGTGCCGACGGCGTTCTCGACCAGGACGCGTGCGCCGCGGTGGCGAAGCGAACCGCTGCCCTGATCGATCTCGACGCGCTCGATGGCGCGGGCCCCGGCGAGGCGGTCAACCTCTGGCGCAGCGAAGGATCCGAGGCGTGGCTCAACACCTGGTGGCAGCCGCGCGACAGCGGCTTCCACGATCACGACGGCTCGAGCGGCGGCGTCCACGTCCTCGCCGGTGAGGTGACAGGCGAGTACCTCCGGGTCGAGGGAGCCCGCCGGCTGACGCGCTTCGGCCCCGGCGACTCGTTCTCATTCGCGGGCGACCGCATCCATCGGGTCGACCATCTCGAGGGGGCCGTCACCATTCACGTCTACTCGCCTCCGCTCAGCGGGATCGGCCATTACGACCTCGTCGACGGCGAGTTGCGCCGGCACCCCGGCTCGCCGGATCACGTTTCTCCGCCCAGCGTCGAGCTGACGCGGGCGATCGCTGAGCGCTAAGAACTCGAATCAAAATGAGTTCGCCAGTCTTCGGTGACAGACGAGGCAGCAGCCGATCGCGAGGAACGCTTCGTGGATTTCGTGGCGGCGGTCGTAGCGGACGAGGAGTCGTTTGAAGTGGTGGAGCCAGGCGAAG
>JBBQRN010000068.1:0-5927 GCA_038214705.1 Gaiellales bacterium
AGAGTGGACAAAGCTGAGCATGGAGGCTCTCGGCCTAGCCAACAGGTTTTCGTGGGATAAGGTCCTCTCCGTTCTCGACCCAATTTTGGAGCAACTTGAAGGCTTGACCTCAGGGGGTCATCGCAATTAGTTGGTCGAAGGCTTCCGATGGTTTCATCCAGCTGAGCGTTTGTCGAGGGCGCCCGTTCAACTCGTCCGCGACGGCGTCGAGGGCGTCCTGGTTCGTGCCCCTCCCTGGCCTACAGCCCCGAGATCCGCAAAGTCATCTACAGCACAAACGCGATCGAGAGCGTCCACGCCCGCTCCCGCAGAAGCGTCAGAGCGAGACCGCATTTCCCCAGCGAGCAGGCAGCCATGAAATGCTTGTACCTCACGATCAGAAGCCTCGACCCCACAGGCCGAGGCAGAGCACGCTGGATCACCCGCAGGAAGCCCGCCCTGAACGCGTTCGCCGTCACCGTCGAAGGCAGAATCGACCTCAACAACAACTGACATGAGACAAGGCAGTTACACCGAAAATCTGACACTCCCACCGCAGGATCCGGGTAGCTACGCGGCGACATCTCGTCATGTACGAAGTCGGTGCCGCGTCAGTTCGAAGCTGGCCCGGACGACGAACTCGGTGTTCGTTTTCAGGTAACGGCCTCCGAGGCGGGCGGGTTCGGACGCTAGGCGGTGCGACCACTCGAGGCCTCGGTTGTGCATCCACGATGGAGCTCGCCGCTTTGTATCCGCGAGGAAGTCGAACGCCGCACCGACGCCAAGGAGAAGAGCGCCCGGAAGCTGGGGCGCGGCCCGATGCATCCACAGCTCCTGCTTTGGTGCGCCGAGAGCGCACCAGACCACGTCTGCCCTCGCGGCCGTGATTACGGCGAGGGAGTCGGACTCGACCGTCCCGCCCGCCGAGACCGGAGGCGAGTGCATGCCGACGATCTCCGCACCCGAATACCGTTCAAGCAGAGCCCGCTCGACACGCGATGTGACCTCGGGAGTCGAACCGAAGAGGAAATGACGCAGCCCGGCGTCGCGTCCGATGTCGACAACCCGCGGCATAAGATCTGGGCCGCCGATCCGGCGCGCATCGGGGTGGCCGAGTCGCCGCTGGAGCCACGCGACCGGCGCGCCGTCCGGGAGTCTCTGCCAGGCGCCGTGGAGAGCCTCGCTGACCGTCGCGTCGTGCAGGGCGAGCGTCAGGACATGGACGTTGCAGAGACAGACATAGCCCCCGAATCCGGAGAGCGAGCGATCGACGATGACACGCGCTGCCGTGTCCGGGGTGCCGATCTGACAGCTGGACGCGAGCCCGAGGAGGCTGAGTTGCGACTCGGACACAGCGGAGCCGGGAAACAAGGACTCTCGCGAGCCCATTAGATGACCCTGGCGCGCTGCTCTTGGGTCGGCTCGGTAGAGCCGATGCCGACGCCGTGCTCGTGGTAGGGGCCGTACCCGGGGATTGCCGGCACCCCCGTGACGACCAGGCCGAGTGTCCGGGTGGGGAAGGCCGAAATTACTCTACGTAGACTCGTCAGCGTCGGCTTCCGTGCCGTATCGAGATTGCAGACGATGAGAGCGGCATCAACGTATTCGCTGATCGCGAGCGCGTCGCTAACGGGCAGGAGCGGCGACGTGTCAATGATGACAATGTCGTGGCTTGCCGAGAGTTCGGCGACGATCGCGCGCACGGTGGTCGATCCGACGAAGTCGCCGGGGTTCGGCGGGCGCCGAGCGCCGAACGGAAGGACGTTGATCAGCTCGCCCGGCCTGGAGCCGTTTCGTTCGCTCATGGGTATCGGCGTAACGCCGAACGTCTTCGTCGGTGTCGGTCCGAACAAGACGGGCACGAGGGCCTCGGCAAGAGAGTCCAGGCCGAATGCGACCTCGACGAGTCCCCGACGTCCGTCGAGCCCGAAGAGGCGATTCAGGCTCGGCGAACGCGCATCCAGGTCGCAGATCGCAACCTTCTTGCCCGACCGGGCGAGCGCGACCGCGAGATCGGCAGAGGTCGTCGTCTTGCCTTCCCCCTCGATTGCGCTGGTGATCATGATGCTCCGCGCCCCGACGCCGAGGTTCGCAAACTCGAGGTTCGACCGTAACTTGCGCACGCTCTCCGCATAGGGGCCGTGAGGGAAGTCGAGCATCGTCGCCTCGGGTTGTGAGGCCTGGGTCGCCGGCGGCTTCGAGAGCTCGCCGAGGACGGTCAGGCCGACCGCCTTCTCCAACTGCTCCGTCGTCCGGATCCGCGTGTCGAGACGTTCCGCGAGGAACGCGATCGCTATTCCGAGCACGAGCCCCAACGCGACACCGAGGCCGACGCTTCGAACCGTCCGCGGCTGAACCTGGACGGAGTCGATCGCGGGCTGCACGAGCACGGTTGCGGACCCCTGGACGGCCTCGGCTGCGTCGAGCTGGCGCGCAGCCTGGATCAGCTCCGTGTAGAGGGCCGTCCCGCGTTCTCCCGCAGCTTCGAGTGCGGCAAGCTTTCTCGTGATCGTTGCACGCGTCGCTCGGATTCCGTCTACGGTCAGCGCGTTGCGGTAGTTGCTGAACTCCTTGGCGTAGAGCGTGGCAAGGCGGGCGGCCTGGGTGCGCGCCTTGTCGTTGACACTGAACTGGAGGATGTCCGCGTCGGTCTGCGCTGAGACGCTCGAGCGGGCCAGAAACTCGCTGGGCGTCTCGGCAAGACCGGCCGCGGCTATCACGCGCTCGGCCACCTTCGGGAGGCGTGCGAGGTTCACGTTCGTCGCGGCAATGCGCTCCGGTGGCGTCGCAGACGCTACGCCGGCCGTGCCCCCGAGGAGGCTCGCTGTTCCGCCAGTCGTCGCGACCACCGCGGACGCCTGATAGACAGGCTTCTGGAGCGAGCTGGCTACGAACGCCCCAACCGCGGTGAGGATGACCGACAGCAGCACGACGAGCTTCCGTCGGGACAGGACGCCAAGGAACTCCTGCAGGCTGTCGCGTCGCTCGAACTGTGCCGGATCCTGCTCGATAGACCCGTCATCGAACACGACGGAAACCACCTTTCTCTCGTCGCGAAGTCGACCGCGCCGCCGGGAATCGTGCCGTTCGAGCCATGTCGACTAGCAGTGCCAATATCCCCCCTGCAGAGCGTGAGCGTGTACGTCCAGTCAGCATAGTGAACCATCGGCACAGTGAAAGCGGGGCTTGAGCTTTGCGACGCCGGCGCTTGGGCAGACCGATTTCGGCGTCCCGTGCCATATCTCGAGTTGACGGCGTGCCCTCCTGAGCCTAGTTCGTAGGGCGGTTCTTGGCACCGCCGTCCGCTGTCCACCTCGGGGAGATCTCATACTCGCTCTGCATGTCGCACTGACTGGTCACGGCTGTTCTTCGACAGGCATACGATGCGCCGGCCTGATCGCATTGAGTTATTGGGTTGTGACAATCTTCGCTGCGGTGGTGATGTACCACGCCGTTGAGCATCGAGGACGGCGCTGGATTCGGAGGCTGGCCCTCCAGTCCAGGCCAACCCGTCCTACAGTGGTTGTCGACGGCCCGGCGGACGTTGTGGAAGGCTGAATCGCAGTGAGCTCGATGAGAGGACGGCTACGCCGCCGGCTCGATCGAATCCTCAGCGCGGGAGCCGTCCCATCCTTCCCCGCGCGACCCTTTGGCGCTGCTGTTTCGGCGGCCTCGCCGGAACCTCTTCGTTCGCCAAGAGTGCGGCGGGCACAAGCGACGTCAGCCAATGGGCCAAGTTTCCATCGCCAACGGCTTCCGCGGCACCGGACAACCCGGCCTGTCGCACACCCGGCGAGTGGGCGTCGCTTGCGATCAAGTGCGCGAACTCCAGGTCGAGCAGCCGGCGAGCGCAGCGCGCGCACGCGCGGCCGAGCCTTCCGTCAACGGAGGCAGCGGTGAGCTGGACGATTGCGCCGGCGTGAACCAGCGACTCAAGGATCGCGGGGTCGTCCTGGACCGACGCGTTGCGCTCTGGATGGGCGATCACGGGAACGATCCCGCCGAGGCGCAGGCGCTCGCAGTCGGCCGCCAGGGAATCCGGTCGACCTTGATACGGGTATTCGAGCAACAGGAGGTTCGGATTCCCGCCGAGACCGAAGCACGCGAGGCTTCTCACGTCCAAGCGGTCCAGGTACTCGAGCGAAACCTCGCCGCCACCACGAACGTCGATCTCGATCTCGGCCTCTGCGACAGCTGCTCTGACCCGTGAGAGCGCCTCGCTCATCCCTTCGGGCGTCGTCGGGTAGTCGTCGCGGACGTGCGGCGTGGCCGCCACGACCGTGATGCCATCGTCGGCCATCGAGCGTGCCATTGCAACGGACTCGGCGAGGTCCTGCGAGCCATCGTCGAGCCAGGGAAGAATGTGGCTGTGGAGATCGATCAAGGCGGCAGCGTAGCTCGCGGCTCCTGATCTCAGCGCGTGGCGCCCAGCCGCCAGGCACTACTCGGCTCATCGACACACGAATCGGTGCACCCGGAAGCTCGTCGATGCTGATGCAGACCTCGTCCGCTGCCCGTCCGAGTTGAGCCTGTAGCTCGAGGCGGTCGTCCTCGGCCAACGCTGCCGGCTCGCCGTCCGAACCGAGTCTCCCGATCGTCCGCCACGTAGAATCGCGCATGATCGGGTCGGCGATGCTTTGCGGTCGTGGAAATCAATGCGCACGCCGGCGGCGTCCGCGAGCCGGCTGACCGCGAGCCGGAGCTCGGGACAGGCCTCGGGACGGTAACCCCGCCGTCAGGAAAGCACGGCGGGCAGCTCCGCCAGAAGGTCGGCCGCCACGAGCCCCGCCTGGTGAGGGGCCACGGATGCCGCGAGCCCGTGGGCGGTGGCGGCTGCAGCTGCCGCCGTGACGGGGTCGAGCCCCTTGGCGAGGAACGCCGCCACCACACCCGTCAGCACGTCGCCCGTCCCGGCGGTCGCGAGCGAAGGCGGGCCCGTGTCGCACACGATCGGATCTCCCTCCGGCGGCTGCACGATGGTGCCCGCGCCCTTCAGCAGCACGACCGCGCCGTGGCGTCCCGCCGCAGCCCGCGCCGCCTCGAGCCGGTGCTCGCTCACCCACGCAGACTCGCGATCGAGCAGGCGTGCGAGCTCGCCCGCATGGGGCGTCAGCACCGTGGGGTACGGGCGCGGCTCGGGCGCGAGGTCGAAGAGCCCATCGGCGTCGACGACGACCGGCATCTCGAGTCGCGCGAGGAGCCGCGCGACGAGGGCGTGCACCTCCGGCCCGCGCCCCAGGCCAGGCCCGATCGCTACGACGTCCGCCCTCCGCGCCTCGGCCATGATCGTCTCCTCGGCGTCGTCCCAGTCGAAGGCCCGCTTGACGGGCTCGAGAGCAAGTACCTCCACAGCAGCGAGGCACTCGCGGGGAACGGCGAGCGTGACGTAGCCCGCGTCCGCGCGGAGCGCGGCCATGGCGCAGAGGACTGGCGCTCCGGTCGTGCCGGGTGCCCCGCCGACGACGAGTACCGAGCCGGCGCTGAACTTCGAGTCGCGAGCGGCCCGAAGCGGTACTTGCCGCAGGAGCGCCGGCGTTGCACGTCGGACGGCCGCCTCGAAAGGCGCGAGGCCGATGTCCGCGACCACGACATCGCCGGCGTGGAAGCGTCCCGGCGCGACATGGAGACCGACCTTGCTGGTCTGGAAGGTCACAGTCAGCGCGGCGTTGACCGCAGGCCCGGCGACCTCGCCGGTCGAGGCGTCGACACCGGACGGGACGTCGATCGCGACGACAGGGAGTCCGGAGGCGTTGATCCGCTCGATCATCGCAGCGGCCCCCGAGCGCGGAGCGCCGTGGAACCCGGTGCCGAAGAGCGCGTCGATCACGACGTCGCACCCCTCGACCGCGTCAGTCTCGACTGCCTCGCAGCCCGCCTCGCGCAGGTGGCTTGCCGCGATCCGGCCGTCACCACCGTTGGAGCCGCCGCCACAGACGACCGCGAACGAG
>JBBQRN010000069.1:0-5757 GCA_038214705.1 Gaiellales bacterium
CACCCCCCAGACTGCCGGGTACACGGCGGCAACAGCGCCGATCTGCCGGCTGCTCGCACCCGCGGCGGCGAGGTAGAGGGGCGTGAGGCCCCAGGCGAGCGCGTTGTTCAGGTTGTTGACGAGGCCTGCCTGCGAGCACGCGCGCAGGACGGGGTCGCGGTAGCTGACGAGTGGGAACGCCTCGCGCAACGAGATCTTGTGCGCACGGCCGCCGTGCGCGGCTTGCTCGGCGGCAACGTGGGCTCCGGTGTCGCGAACGAACAGCACCGAGACGGCAAGGCCGGTGACCGCGACCACGGCACCGCCCACCCAGACGACAGTCCGAGGCGCGATCGACGCCGCGAGCGCGCCGGTCAGGAACGCCGCAGTGGCGACGCCCAGGTAGCCGGCCGCCTCGTTGAAGCCGAGTGCGAGCCCACGGCGTCGCGGCCCGACGAGGTCGATCTTCATCACCACGGTCATCGACCAGGCAAGACCCTGGCAGACGCCGAGAAACAGGTTCGCGACGACGATCAGGCCCCAGTTCGGTGCAATCCCGATCAGGACGGGCACGGGGAGCGCGAAGAGCCAGCCGAGCACGAGCAACCGCTTTCGTCCGGCGCGGTCGGCGAGCGTTCCCGCCGCGAGGTTGGTGAGCGCCTTGGTGGCGCCGAACGCGACGATGAAGGTGAGGATCGCGGTCTTCGACTGGAGCCCGAAGTCCTGCTCTCCGATCAGCGGCAGGACGGTGCGCTCCATTCCCACCATGGCGCCGACGAGTGCGTTGATCCCGACGAGGAGCGCGAACTGCGGCGCGTTCTCCCGCAGACCGAGCCGGGCGGCGGTCACGCAGGCCGGGGCGTGTGGCCGCTACGGTTCGCGGCGACGATCTCAGCCTGATCGGCAGGCCGAGGTGGTATGTCGACGAGCAGCGCCCGCACGAACGCCTTCTCGCCTTGATGCTGCAGCGCCTGATTGTGCGAGCGTTCGAAGCCGATCGAGGAGAACGGGTTGCTCGATAGGCCGCGCCCGCAGACCGAGCCGCCGACGTGGCTCGGGTAGACGATCACACCGTCCGGTAGCTGCAACAGCTTCTGGACGGACGAGTAGAGCTGGCGTGCGAGTGGCTCCGGGTCGCCCTTCGCATGAAGGTCGGGGCGGCCAACGTCACCGACGAGCAGCGAGTCGCCCGTGAACACGAGCCACGGCTCAGTGGTCTCGCGGCGCCTGTCGGCGACGGTGAACGCGAGATGGGCCGGGGCGTGACCGGGCGTGGCGATCGCGGTCACGATCGTGTTGCCGAGCTCGACCACGTCGCCGTCGGCGAGCTCGACATGCTCGAACTCAACGCCCGCCTGCTCGGGCAGATACGCGGTCGCTCCCGTCAGCGCGACGAGCGCCGGCAGGCCGGAGACGTGATCGGCCTGAACGTGCGTCTCGAACACCGCCACGATCGGCGACCCGATCGCCTCCGCCGCCTCGACGTAGCGATCCACCAAATCGACATGGGGGTCGACGATCGCGAGCTGGTGTAACGACGTGCAGCCGAACAGGTAGCTCGCACACGACGTCGGCTCGAAGATGAACGGACGCAGGATCATCAGGGCCTCCTCATGGAGCGGATGGGGCTATGGCACGGCGTCATGATCTGGGCTTGCGGGCGCTGAGCGTTGTTCCCCGCGCGCCGAACTTCTGCGCTTTGCGTCGGGTGTCCTCGGACTTTGAGCGGGCGTAGGTGTCGACGAGAAGGCCGGTCTCGATCCGCTCGAAGCCGTGGTGTTCTAGGAGCGTGGCGTACGCTGCTTCCAGCAGCGCCCCGGCAATTCAGCCGGTCCAGAGGTCGATGTTCCGTTTTCCTTCGGCGCTCACCGGTTTCTGGATCGTGACGTCGGCGATTTGGAGGCGCCCGCCCGGGGCGAGCACGCGGAAGAGCTCGGCGAAGACCGCGTCCTTGTCCGGGATCAGGTCGATGACGCCGTTGGAGATCACGACGTCGAAGCTCTCGTCCGGGAATGGAAGCCGCTCCGCCTCGCTCTCGACGTACTCGACGTTCGAGACTCCCATCTCGGCCGCCGCGGCGCGCGCCTTGGCCAGCATCTCGAGCGTCATGTCGATCCCGGTCACGTGACCTTGCTCCCCGACCATTTGAGCGGCGATCAGCGAGTCGGTGCCGGCACCCGAGCCGACATCGAGCACTCGCTCGCCGGGTGCGAGTCGGCCGATCTGCCACGGGTTGGCGACGCCGGCGAACGACTCGACCGCGGCCTCTGGCACGTTCGCGAGCTCTGCCGGGTAGTCGAGATCTTCGGCCCACGCCCGGCCGGTCGGGAAAATGAAGTCCTTCTCTGGCTCCTGCGAAACGGACGCATATGTCTTCATGATCTCGCTCTTCAGGAGCTCAACGTCGACCTCGACATCGACAGCCAATGGGTTCCCTCCACTTGGATTGCGGGTTGGATTGTGGGTGTCGGCGTTCACCCTGCGTCTGCTCGCTCTGCAGCAGAGAGCGGGGGCGCGGCGGCGGTCACGGCCGCCTTGGTGCGATCAGCAGGCTCGGCAAGCGAGACGGGAAGCCCGGCCCGACGCCATTCGGGAAAACCGGTGCTGAGCCGGCGGGCGGTGAGGCCGCGCGCACGCAGCAGCCGCACGGCCTGATCGGCGTACACGCAGTACGGGCCGCGGCAGTAGGCGACAAACTCCGCCGTCTCGGGGAACCGGTCGAGCAGCTCCGGTAGCTCGGTGAGGGGCGCAGATTCGGCACCTGCGATATGCCCGGCCTCGTACTCGCGGCTCGGGCGTACGTCCAACACGACAACCCGCCCCTCGGAGAGGCGCTCCGCGAGTTCCGCCGCAGAGAGTTGCTCTACGCCGTCCCGGCTGCCGAGATAGGCCGCGGCGAGGACCTCGACCTCGGCCACGTGCTCGGTCGCGACGTCGCGCAACGCCGACCACAGCTCAGCTACCCGTTCGCTCGCAAGCCGGTAGAACACGCGCGTCCCCTGCCTGCGGGGGCGCAAGAGCCCCGCGTGTGTGAGTCGTTGAAGATGCTGCGACGTATTTGCAACGCTCTGGCCGATCTCGCCTGCGATCTCCTCGACCTGCCGCTCGCCCTGCGCAAGTACGTCCACGATCTCCGTGCGGTGACCGTTCCCGAGTGCCTTCGCCACAGACGCCAGGGCCGCGAACAGCGCGTCCTTCGCATCTCTTCCAGGCGGAGACCCTTCCACAATCTATTCAAGTTATCATTTGACTTCTTGATAAGCAAGTCGTACCCTCATACCCTTCTGAGTCAAAGCAAGAGGGGGAGCAGTGGAAGAACGCGACAAGGTGCTGGTCAATCTCACCACCGGAATGGAGGACGCCGAGCGCGTCCTGGTGGCGTTCTTGGTTGCTACGGCGGGTCTTGCCCAGGGCAAACACGTCGTCATCTGGGCGACCAAGGACGCCGTGCGGCTCGGACTGCCAGGCGTCGCAGCCGGCGTGGCGTGCGAGGGTTGCCCACCGCTTGAGCGGTTGTTCGACCAGTTCGTAGAGGGTGGCGGAGAGCTGTGGCTCTGCCCCATCTGTGTTGACACGCGCGGCCTGGCCGACGAGGAGAAGGTCACGAACGCCAAAGTCGTGGGCGCGACACCGATGTGGGAATGGGCCGGTAACGACACGACCGTATTCAGCTACTGAGATCCGCCTTCCCCCGGTCGTACCTCCAACATTTCATCTGGATGGTTGATTCCGAATTGGGGTGCTCGTCGGGGAGGGCCCGAACCGAGCAGCGTGGTCGGCTCGTTCGGCGGTCAGGCTGGTGGCCTGGATGCTGAACGAGACGGCCGCGATGCGATGCGTTCAGGCCCCCAGCCGCGAGTGCTTCAATTCGGAATCAATCATCTAGGCGAGGAAGCTCGACCTGGAGTCGAGGAGTCGAACGTGCCCCTCGGCTCCATAGGGGTTTGGTGCGGACCCACAAGATCTCGCTGCGGGAAGCATTCCCTTGTCAGCCACCGAGACCCTGTCCTTCGAGCCTGCTTGGCAGAAGCCGGAGCCGCTCGTCGAGGACTAGCTCGACTAGCACGGCCCCGGCAAATACCCCCGCTTGGCGGCGACCGACGACCACCAGGAGCCGGCTAATTGGCCCGCCTAGAGCAAGTTGTCCACCCCAGGCGGCATTTCCCCGGAGGTCCCGCTCTACCCTGCAGCCGAAGAGGTAGCTCACACGCGACGTCGGCTCGAAGATGAACGGACGCAGGATCATGACGCGACGGTATGTCGCGTCGGCGAGATCGCAGGCACCCGTGCCCGCAGCGTTCACATCGACAGCCATTAGTATGTTCGCATGGCAAGCGACCATTGCGACCTGCTCTGCCTCGACCTTCCGCTTGCCGAGGCGTTGCGGCACCGGCGGCTCGGCGCCGGCGCCGCGGAGGCAGCCGCGGCTCGGGCCGGCGCGCTCGGCAACCCGACGAGGCTGGCGCTCGCCGCAACGCTGCTCGAGACGGATGAGCTCTGCGTTTGCGATCTTTCGTGGATCCTCGAGCGGCCGCAGGGTCTCGTCTCCCATCACGCACGCAAGCTGCGAACTCACGGTCTCGTCAGCTCGCGCCGCGACGGGAAGATGGTGCTCTACTCCCTGACCGCCTCGGGCCGAGAGCTGCTCACGCCGCTGCTCCTCGCCGGAGGCAGAAGCGGAGCCGGATGTGTCTGACCACGGCGGAGAGCTGATCCAGCTCGGAACCCTGACGCCCGCGCCCCGGGCGCTGGCCCTCGCCGGCCCGCCGCCCGCCGAGCGCGCGCGATTCGAGCGGAGGGCACGGCTGCTCGCCTGGGGCGGGATCGCCTGGCACGTCGTCGAGTTCCTGATCGCGATCGGTGCGGGCCTCGTGGCCGGATCGATCGCCCTGATCGGGTTCGGCGCCGACAGCATGATCGAGGCGATCGCGGGCCTCGTTGTGGTCTGGCTTTTCACCGGCAGCCGCCGGGGCTCGCACGCCGCCGAGCGGCGCGCGCAGCAGGCGATCTCGATCAGCTTCTACGTGCTTGCGCTCTATGTCGGGGTCGAGGCCGTTCGGACGCTCGTGAACGCCGATCATCCGAAGACGAGCTGGATCGGCAGCTGCCTCGCCGCGTTCACCGCCGTCACGATGCCGTTGCTCGCGCGCGCCAAGCGCAGCGTCGGCACGCAGCTCGGATCCTCGGCGGCCGTCAAGGAGGCGTCGCAGACGACCCTCTGCGCCTATCTCTCGGTCGCCTTACTGATCGGCCTCGGAGCGAACGCGCTCCTCGGCTGGTGGTGGGCCGACCCGCTCGCAGCCCTTGTAATCGCGGGCGTGGCCCTCAAGGAGGGGCGTGAGAGCTGGCGCGGCGAGGGCTGCGCGGCAGGCTGCTGCTAGACGAGTCCAGCGCGGCCTCGGCAGCGCGAAGCCCGCTGCGGAGAGCGCCCTCGATCGTCGCCGACCAGCCGTCGGACGCGGTGTGCTCACCGGCGAGCACGATCCGACCGGCGCCCGCCTCGAGCAGGCGCTGCGTGTCGTCGTCGCCGTGCGGGCGCACGGAGTAGGCGCCTCCCGCCCACGGTCGCCGCTCCCGCCAGACGGTCACCGCCGCTCCGTCCGCGTAGGCAGGAAGCTCCGGCCAGAGGTCGCGCGCAGCCGCCAGCCAGGTCTCCGGTCCCTCATCGGCGCGCAACCCGTCGACGACGGGTGCCGATCCGGCCCAGCCACCTGCGGTCGACCCACCCACCTCGTCGCACGGCGTCGTGTAGACCCAGTAGCGCCCGGACACCGACAT
>JBBQRN010000070.1:0-5635 GCA_038214705.1 Gaiellales bacterium
CCCGAGCAACCGAATCGTTCTAGATGCGGGCTGTCGCCTTTCTCGCTATCGCCCTGAGTGCCGTTCTCGTGGCGGGCGCCGCCGTCTTCGGTCTCAGCAATCAGCGCCGAGAGCAGAGCCGCACCGACCAGCGACTGTCAATTTCGCCCGAGCGCGCTCGATCCTTCCCTCGGAGGATTGCCGGGTCGCGCTGCTGCGACCGGCGAGTCGGACGATCGTCACGCAACCCGCTGGAGAACGACTGGAAGTCGCCTTGAGCGTGGGATACGGTCGTCGCAGTGACTCCTACCTACGGGATTCTCGGACCGCTCGAGGCCCTCCGCGACGGGCAACAACTCGCGCTCGGGTCTCCGAAGCAGCGGGCCGTCCTCGCCATGCTCCTCACCCATGCCGGTGAAGTCGTGCCGGCCTCGCGCCTGATCGACGGGCTCTGGGAGGTCGAGCCGCCCGAAACGGCCGGCAATGTGCTGCAGGGGTACGTGTCTGGCCTCCGCAAAGTGCTGGGGAAGGACGCCATCTCAACGATCGGGAGCGGCTACGCGCTCAACGTGGCGCACGATGCCTTCGACCTCCACCGCTTCGAGCGACTGGCCGGCGACGGTACCGAGGCGCTGGCCGCGGGAAAGTCGGAGGAGGCGGCAGCGCGACTCCGCGAGGCGATCGCTCTCTGGCGCGGCCGGGCGCTGTCCGACCTCTCGAACGAGCCGTTCTCCCTCCCGGTGATCGGGCGGCTCGAAGAGCTGCGGATTGCGGCGCAGGAGCGGTATCTGGAGGCCGAGCTCGCCTGTGGCCGCCACGTGGCGGCACTGGTCGAGCTCGAGGAACTCGTACAGGCCCACCCGCTCCGCGAGCGGCTCCGGGAGCTTCAGATGCTCGCTCTCTACCGCTCGGGGCGCCAGGCCGAGGCACTCCAGGCCTACAGAGACGGTCGCGCCACGTTCGTCGGCGAGCTGGGAATCGAGCCGGGCAGGGCATTGCAGCAGCTCGAGGCACAGATCCTGCAACAGGACCCCGCGCTCGAGCTCGCAGCGCCGCAGTTCGCGGCCCCGACCCTTGCTCCGCGGTTGCGAGCGCTGCTCGTCGCCGCGATCGAGCTCGAGAGCCTCGAGGCCCTCGCAGCGGTCGCCGGCTCGCTCAGTCCGCGCGCAGGCCACGAGCTCCTTCTCGCCCACACGGTCAGCAGCGCAGCGCAACTCGGACAGGCGGCGAAGGTCCTCAACGAGTGCCGCGAGTCGCTGCTCGCTCGCGGCGTCCCCGCCAGAGCGGCCGCCTTCACCTCACTCACGCCGGGCGTCGATCTCGTCCGTCTCGCTGCAGAGCATGACGTGGACCTGATCCTGATCGACGCTCCCGACCGACTGCTCGAGGATGCACGCCTGGTGACCCTCCTCACGCAGGCAGCGAGCGACGTCGCCGTCCTCGTTCCCGGCCTGCAGGGACTGGGCCCGGTCGTCGTCCCGTTCTCGGGGGCCGAGCACGACTGGGCCAGCGTCGAACTCGGCGCCTGGCTGGCGACGGGCCTCGGAACCGGACTCCGCCTGACGGGAGCAACGACGGGAACCGACGGGCGCGACGCCAGCCGCCTCCTGGCCAGCGCATCGCTCGCGGTGCAACGAGCACTCGGCGTCCCTGCCGAGCCGCAGCTCGTCGAACCCACGCCGGAAGCCCTGGTCGAAGCCTGCGCCGACGCCGCGATCGTCGTCGTCGGCCTGACCGAGCGGTGGCGGAGCGAGGGACTCGGTCGGGCTCGCACCGCGCTCGCCACCTCCGGCAGGCATCCCACGGTGCTCGTTCGGCGCGGCCTCCGGCCTGGCGGCCTTGCGCCGGGCGACGGTGCGACGCGATTCACCTGGACGCTGCTGCCGGGTGCCTGAGCGCGCTACCTCGCCCACGGGGGTGGCGTCGAGCGGCGGCATGGAACGTCCGCCGACGCGGGGCGGACCCCTGGGGCCAGGATTCCCCCGATCGACTGATCCACGCCCGCGATCTCCCGGACGACCGTCGTCGGCCGCACGCCGGTCGCCACGGGCTTCCCGATCCGTACCAGCGTCGATTGCACGACCGCCTGACCGTTCGCGTCGATGCGCATCGGAACGCCGACGAATGTTGCGTCGAGCCTGCTGAGGCCCGACGTGATCCTCGAGGGATCGCCGCCGCTAGCCTCGAGAGCCTGCAGCACGGCCTCGACGCCATTCCTGAAGACGATCGTGAGCTCATCGCTTCCCGTCCCGGCCGCGTCGCTACCGAAGGCATCTGCGTAGGCGTCTGCATACTCCCTCACGGACCGCGACGCCCTTGCGGGTGGAGCGGCAGCGGCAGCGACAATCCCCGTCAGGCGAGGGACCCCGTTCATCGTCGCGTCGTCTCCAAGGACGCCCGGCCCCACGACCAGACGCTTCGCCGGATCCGCGAGGCCGGCGACGAGACGCCCGATGAAGGCGTTCTGGGGGGAAATGAAGCCGGTCGTCATGAGAGCGATGCCGTCGACCCTGTTGGCGAGTTTCACCACGCCGGCCGCGCCCTCCACGTCGAAGACGATGACGCGTCGCTGCTCGACAACCTGGCCACCGAGCGAGCAGAACTCGTTCACGAAGGCCGACGTGCTGCCCCAGCCCAGATCCCAGTCGAACGAGATCACAGCCACCCTCCTCCAACCGAGCTCCCTGTACGCATAGGTGCCGAGCCCGGCGACGGCCTGGCCATAGTCCGGGGCAACCCGGAAGAGGTTTTCTGGGCGCTCTCGGAGAGTGACCTCTCGCGGGCCGGTTGCAGCGGTGACGAACGCCACGGTCGGAAATCTTCTGGCCACGTCGCGCAGCCCGATGCCATCGAGGCCCACCGACCCGGCGACGAGGGCATCGACGTGTTCCAGCTCGACGAGCCTACGCACCTCCTGGAACAAGGTCGTGAACTCCATCGTTTCCGAGCACGCTGGAACAAGCTGTACGCGGCGGCCACCGACGCGCGCATCGGTCATCCCGTCGCCGAGCTCAGGCCCGAGCCGTCGGGCGCCCCGCTCGAGCAACGGCAATTGGGCGCCCGACAGCTCGGCCCCCTCGAGCGAGCGCAGATTGCCGACGCAGTCGACCAGAACACCGACGCGAACCGGCCGTTGATCGCTTCCGCCACAACCCCCGGCAACTGCGAGCGCAGCCACGAGGAGAGCGAGCACGATCTTCACGTCAGCCCGCATACCCCGTCACCCAGACGTTCTCGCTACTCGCAGTGATCTCACGCGGGAAGTGACCCACCGCGATCGTGGCGACGACCGTCTTGCTGTCGGCGGCGATCCGCGAAACCGTGCCGTCAATCATGTTCGGCACCCACACAGAACCTGCGGCCGCGACGATACCACCGGGGCTACGGCCGACAGGGATGGAACGTAGCACCTGGTTGGTGCGGGCGTCGATGGGCACGACCGTGTCGTGCAACGAATCCGTCACCCACAGCAGCCCGTTCTCGAAGGCGGCGGAGCGTGGCGGGAAGCCGAGGTCGATTGTCGCCAGAACGCGACCGGTGCGCTCGTCGAGCCGCCAGAGCCTGCGATCGAGGGCGTCGCCCAGAGCCCACAGCGACCCGCCGCCAATCGCGAGCTCGCGAAACTGCACCCGGCTGTTCTCCGATCTCGACGGGCTCTGGTACGGGAGGAAGACGGCGTGCAGGATGCGCAGCGGACGGGCGTCCGTGCTGAAACGCTGCACGAACGGGCAACCGGCAGCCCAGACGACGCCGTCCCCAGCGGCAATCGCGCACGCAAGCAGCTTGACACCGTCTCTCCTGATCCCCGTGGTCGCGTCATATCGCGAGACGACACCGGAGAGATAGTCGCCGTCTGCCGCGACGTACACGGAGTCGCCCAAGGAGGCGATGTCGCGCGGCTCGCCGTTCGAGGTGATCCGCTGGATCGTTCCTGTTGCGGGGTCGAAACGGCGCAGGACACCCTCGAAGAAGTCCGCTATCCAGACGCTCCCGGCGGCAACGGTGAGATTCCCTGGATGGCCCGGAACGGGCGTGTCGGACACAACGGCGTTCGAGGCGGTGTCGATACGGACGAGGGCTCCCGCTTCGGCTGCTGCGACTGCCGTGTCGCCGCGGGTCAGGAGTACCCCGAGTAGGGCGGCGACGATCGCCGTTGCAACGAGGACTCCGCCGACAATCGCTGTTCGACGGCGACGGCGGGAGGGCTCTCCCACACCGAGTGCCGACCTCGCCGCCCCGACGAGCTCGCCGCAGGAGTCGAACCGGTCGGCCGGATCCTTCGCCATTGCTCGAGCGAGCACCGCGTCGACCTCGGCGGAGAGGCCGTTTCGGCGCGCGCTCGCCGAGGGCACAGGCTCCTCGAGGTGCGAGAACATCGCCGCGACGCCGGATCCCGACCGGTAGGGAAGGGTTCCGGTGAGCAGCTCGAACAGCATGCAGCCGAGCGCGTACTGATCGGCGCGGCCGTCGATCTCGTCGCCGCGGATCTGCTCCGGCGCCACGTAGTCGACGGATCCCATGAACTGGCCATCCGTCGGGCCGCGGTCGGACGAGCTCTGCGTCAGGCCGAAGTCAGCGAGGTAACAGTGCTCGCGCCCTCCCTGCTCGTCGACGAGGACGTTCGACGGCTTGACGTCGCGGTGCACGAGGCCCCGTTCGTGCGCGGCATCGAGCGCCGCCGCAACCTGCTCGACGAGTGCCACGGCTCGGGACGGCTCGACTGCACCCTCACGCCGCAGGAGGGCTTTGAGATCGGTTCCGGTGACCCAGCGCATCGCGATGAAGAGGCGACCTTCGGCCTCACCCGCCTCGTACACGGGGATCACGTTGGGATGATCGAGGCTCGCCGCGAGCCTCGACTCACGCAACATGCGGTCGCGGAATCGCTCGTCGTCGGCGAGCCGGGGGGCCAACACCTTCAGGGCAACCGGCCGGTCGAGTCGAAGATCGAGGGCCTTGTACACCTCGCCCATTCCACCGCGACCGCGCAGCGACTCGACACGGTATCCCGCCAGCTCGGTACCGATCAGCCGTTCCTCGACCGCCACGGACACGTCCTTGTCATCGCTCGTTGCGAGCCTGCACGATCGAGGCCCAGACTGCAATAGCCAGGCAGCGGCAGGTGCCCGGCGGCACCTACCGCTGCCTCCTGATCCTTAGACGGTGAGAACGCCCGTGTAGTACGAGATACCCGTGTTGACATCGTCCCTGAACGCGATCACGCCACGGGTTCGCGCAAGACCGCCCGTCCCTGCCGTGACGGGATGGATGCAGCCGCCGCTCAACTGCGCGCCCGTCGTGTTGTCGAACGTGCCACGAAAGACGAAGTTGAAATCGAGCGTTCCCTCGGCATCACCCTGGCCACAGGTACCGCTGCGATCGAGATCGAGGCAACCGATGAAATGCTCCGTGCCCGTCCCGACGATCGTGTAGACGTTGCCGCTCACCGACTCGCTCCTCGGCACGAAGGTCATCGTCGTCCACGTGCCGATGAGCGACCCCTTCATGTCGAAGGTTCCGTCGAGCTGAGGGGTCTGCACCCCCGAGACGAGCACCGTGCGGGCAGCTTCTGCAGGTGCTGCGACCGCCAGGCCGGCCGCAACCGCGACGGCCGCGACGAGTACGACGAGGGTCAGCTTGCTTCTCATGTCGGGCT
>JBBQRN010000071.1:0-5615 GCA_038214705.1 Gaiellales bacterium
AGGGAGATCGATGGCTTTCGTCGACCCGTTGAGCAGTGACGACTACGAGGCAGTTCTCGCCGAGCTCGGTGGCCCCCCACGGCCGCCCGGCCTCGTCCGCAACAGCGAGCGCACCATGGCGCGTCGACCGGAGTTGTTGCGTGCTTTCGCAGGGCTCGCGCGGGCGGCGTTCGCGACCGGAACCGTGTCCCCCGAGTTGAAGGGCCTCGTCGCCGTCGTCGTCTCCGAGGCAGCCGGATGTCGCTACTGCCAGGCGCACCGCGTGACGACGGCGGTCGCGAGCGGCGTCCCGGAGGCGCGGCTGGCTGCGCTGTGGAGCTTCGAGTCGAGCGATCTCTTCTCCGAGGCGGAACGCGCCGCGCTCCGCTTCGCCCAGGCCGCCGGCGTCGTGCCGAATGCCGTGTCGCAGCAGCACGTGGACGATCTCCGGCAGCATTTCGACGACGGAGAGATCGTCGAGCTGACGGGGGTCGTGGCAACCATGGGATTCCTCAATCGCTGGAACGACTCCCTCGCGACCCACCTCGAGGACGAGCCGCTGGAGGCGGCGACGCGGTTGCTCGCCGGGACAGGCTGGAGCGCCGGCAAGCACGGGTAGCCGGCACCACCCCGTATACTGTGTACGCGATGGCCTTCGTCATACTCGGTGCGGTTTCGCGTTGAGCTCTGTGCGAGGAGTTCCGGTCGACGCGGCCCTCCAGGAGCGGCGGACGACGTCGGATCACGTCGCCGACGCGCTGCGCTCCGCGATCCTCGGTGGCGAGTTCGCCGACGGCGAGGAGCTGAACCAGGTCGAGCTCGCGCGGCACTTCGGAGTGTCGCGAGTGCCTGTCCGCGAGGCGCTCCGGCAACTCCAGGCGGAGGGACTCGTGTCGGCTGAGGCACACCGGCGCGCTGTTGTCGTGGGGTTCAGCCAGGAACGCATCGAGGAGATCTTCGAGATCCGGGCGCTCATCGAAGGGCACACGCTTGAGCGCTCCGCCCCCGCGATCGACAAGGAAGCGCTCGCTCGTCTCCGGGATCTGTGCGACGCCATGGATGCGACGACCGACCAGGCGAGCTGGCTCGAGCTCAACCACGCGTTCCACCGGGCGCTCCTCGAGCCGTCGGGGCAGAGGACGGCGATCGGTCTCGTCGCCCAGCTGTCCGGGCAGGTGGGCCGGTATATCCGGCGGGCGGGCGTCAACTCGCGTCTGACCGACGCGAGCTCCGAACATCGCCTGATCCTCGACGCCCTCGAGGCGAACGACGTGCCCCGGGCACGCGCTGCGCTCGAGGCGCATATCAATCAGACGCTTCAGGGGATCGAGGCCCAGCTCGAGGACCCCGTCAGCCTCGAGCTGGAGGATCTCACGGCTCCCTGACCGTCTCCCCCGCCGGGAACCGGAGATCCTGGTGGTGGAGGATGTGACCCATGCGGTCGCGCTTGGCCCTGAGGTACCCGGCGTTCTCGCCGTTCGGGGCTGTCTCGATGCGCTCGTGGCCGGCGATCTCGAGCCCGTAGCGCTCCAGGCCGCGGATCTTTTCGGGGTTGTTGGTGAGCAGCCGAATCCTCGTGAGTCCGAGCTCTGTGAGGATCTGGGCGCCGATCCCGTAGTCGCGTGCGTCGACCGGATAGCCGAGCTCGATGTTCGCATCGACGGTGTCCCGGCCCTGCTCCTGGAGCTCGTAGGCCCGGAGCTTCGACAAGAGGCCGATTCCCCTGCCTTCCTGGGCGAGGTAGAGCAGCACCCCGTGCTCCTCGAGGCTGAGGCGTTCGAGCGCCAGCTCGAGTTGACTCCCACAGTCGCAGCGGAGCGAGTGGAAGACGTCGCCGGTCAAGCATTCGGAGTGCACACGGACGAGTGCGTCGACTGCCGCCGCCGGCGAGCCGCGGACGAGGGCGACGTGGATCTTGCCACTGAGCAACTCGCGGAAGGCCACACACCTGAAGCGGCCGTACCGGGTCGGGAGGTCGGCTTCGGCGACCTGCTCGACCAGGCGCTCGTGGCGACGGCGGTACTCGACGAGGCTCTCGACCGAGATCAGCTTGAGATCGTGGTGGGCACAGAAGGCGAGGAGGTCAGGGACACGGGCCATCGTCCCGTCGTCGTTCATGATCTCGCACACGACGCCTGCGGGCACCAGGCCCGCCAACCGGGCGAGGTCGACGGCGGCCTCGGTCTGGCCGGCGCGCTCCAGGACACCGCCCGGCCGGGCGCGGAGGGGGAAGACGTGGCCTGGCTGGACGAGGTCGCGCGGGCCTCGCCGAGGGTCGATCGCGGTCTTGATCGTGTGAGCGCGGTCGGCAGCGGAGATCCCCGTCGTCACGCCCTCTCGGGCCTCGATGGACACCGTGAACGCCGTGCCGTACGGCGTCTCGTTGCGTTCGGTCATGGGGCGGAGACGAAGCTCGTCGCACCGCTCCCCGGTGAGGCACAGGCAGATGAGCCCGCGAGCGTACCGGGCCATGAAGGCGATGGTCTCGGGGGTGGCGTGGTCGGCGGCGACCGTCAGATCCCCTTCGTTCTCCCGCCCCTCGACGTCCACCACGACGACCGCACGGCCCTGACCGAGGTCAGCGAGCGCGTCCTCGACCGTGGCGAAACCCCCGGCAAGCTGCGCCTCGGCAGTCATGCAGGGGCCACGGGGCCGTGCGGATATACTGAATACAGATGAGCTGCGCTGCGCCCCAATACCGTTGAAGTGTATAACGTATCCAGTTAAGGTAGGTCGCCCCAATGACGGAGAGCTGATGTCACGCGACTTGTTCGGAACAGGCCAGAGCTATCGGATCGTCGATCTCTCGATCACGCTCAAGGACGATCCGAGCCCGCTGTTCGACGTCAAGGTGACGAATCTCGATCACAGCCACGGTGCCGCCATCCACCAGAGGGTGTACGACGTCGACCCGCAGGACTGGCCGCACCCCGGCTTCAGCGCAGGGGACGACCGCGTCGAGGCCTCGACCCATGCCGTTACCCACATGGACGCGCCGAGCCACTACGGGCCCGCGATGATTCCCGGCGGCGAACAGCCCATGACGATCGACGAGCTGCCGCTCGAGTGGGGAATCGGCGACGGTGTCGTGATCGACATTCGCGATCTTTCCGACGGCTACGAGTTGTCTGCCGCGGAGGTCCAGGAGCGACTCGAGCGAATCGGCTACGCCCTCAAGCCAGGCGACATCGTCCTTCTGATGACCGGCAACGACAAGCTGTGGGGGAAGACCGAGTACCTGACCACCGGGGGCTCCGTCGGCCGGGAGTCGTTGAAGTGGATCCTCGACCAGGGCGTGAAGGTCGTCGGCACCGACGCGTGGAGCCTCGACCGTCCTGGCAAGTACTGGTCAGCCGACTACCACGCGAACGGGCGCGACCCGAAGTACCTCTGGCCCTGCCACCTCCTTGGTCTCGAGATTCCCTACTCGCAGATCGAGAAGATGCAAAACCTCGATCAGCTGCCCGCACACGGGTTCACGGTCATCTCGCTCCCGATCAAGGTCTCGCGCGGCTCGGCCGGCTTCGCCCGCGCGATCGCCCTCATTCCGGACTGATCCTGCCGTTGCCGACGACAGCACCCAAGGAGCCCGTATGAGCCTCGCCAACGTCGATCTCTCCGCAGAGGCTGCAGTCGCCCGCAGCGCCTGGGAGCGGCGTCCGTTGACGCCGCGCCAGCGCGAGATCGTCGACCTCGCGGCGGGGCTCGCCGACGACTTCGCCGAGACGGCAGCAGTCTGGGACCGCGAGAACCGGTTCCCAACCGACAACTGGGACCGGATGCGCGATGAGGGATACCTACGCCTCTGCCTGCCGGAGGAGCTGGGAGGGCTCGGCGCCGGGATCCAGGAGTTCTTTCTCGCCCAGGAGCGGCTCGCCGCGGGAGACGGGGCGACCGCGCTCGCAGTCAATATGCACCACGTGGGAGTCATCGCCGCGGTCTCCGCCTGGCGGCGCGGGGACGAACGCTCGGGCTCCTACCTTCGCGGTGTCGCAGACGGCAAGGTCGTGTTCGCCGGCTGCACGTCCGAGACGGGACGCGGCGGCTCGCTCGTCGATCCGGGCACGAAGGCCACTCGCGTCGACGGGGGCTTCACGATCGTCGGGCGCAAGAGCTTCTTCACCGGCCACCACGGCTGCACGTTCTTCCACTCCAACGCCCGCTACGACGACCCCGACGCAGGCCCGCAGGTGCTCATGTTCCGGCTGCCCATCGACGCGCCCAAGGTCACGGTGCACAAGTCGTGGGACACGCTCGGGATGCGAGGCACGCAGTCGGACGACCTCACGTTCGACGGAGCCTTCGTCCCCGACGAGGAAGTGTCGCTGCGGTATCCGGTCGGCACGTTCGACCAAAAGGTCGGCCAGGGAATCTTCGGCGTCAACGTGCCGAGCTTCGGCGCTGTCTTCCTCGGCGTCGCGGGCGGCGCAGTGGCGTGGGGGCGCGCGTGGGTGATCGAGCGCGGGCGCGAGCGCGACCCTGAGGTGCAGCACGCATTCGCGGAGATGGAGGTCTTGCTCGAGACGGCGCGCGCGGTCCTCTACCGGCAGGCGCACGAGGTCGACAGTGGCCTCTTCGCCGAGCTCGGCGTCCAGGATGCGTTCGCGCGCGGCAGCCTTGTCAAGCATGTCGCCGCGACGAACGCGGTCGCGGTCGTGGAGCTCGTCTCCCGGGTGCTCGGGGGCGTCGCCTATCATCGCCGTTATCCCGTCGAGCGTCTCGTACGCGACGTCCGCGCAGGGCCGATCATGCCGCTGAACTCCCTCGACACGCATCGCCTACTCGGCGAGACGAGCCTCGGCATCGTCGCAGACGCCGGCCGCTACCACCTCTGATCCATGGCGTCGGTCGCGTTCGAGCGGGTGAGGAAGGTCTACCCGGACGGCACTCTGGCAGTTGACGATCTCGATCTCGAGATCGCCGACGGCGAGTTCATGGTCTTCGTCGGCCCCTCGGGCTGCGGCAAGACGACCGCCCTCCGGATGGTGGCCGGGCTGGAGGACATCAGCGGCGGCGAGATCCGGATCGGCGAGGACGTGGTCAACAATCTCGAGCCGCGCAAGCGGGACGTAGCGATGGTCTTCCAGAACTACGCCCTCTACCCGCACATGAGCGTCTTCGAGAACATTGCCTTCCCGCTGCGCAGCCGGCGCCTGCCGAAGCCCGAGGTACGCGAACGGGTCGAGCGCACGGCCTCGCTGCTCGGCCTCACCGAGCATCTCGGCCGGCGGCCGAAGAACCTCTCCGGCGGACAGCGGCAGCGAGTTGCGATGGGCCGCGCGATCATCCGCGAGCCGCGGCTGTTCCTCATGGACGAGCCGCTCTCGAACCTCGACGCGAAGCTCCGAGTCCAGATGCGGGCGGAGATCGGCAGATTGCAGCACGACCTCGGGGTCACGACCATCTACGTCACCCACGATCAGGTCGAGGCGATGACGATGGGCAGCCGAATCTGCGTCATGCGCAAGGGCGTTCTGCAGCAGGTAGGCCCGCCGCAGGAAATCTACGACACTCCGGCCAACCTCTTCGTCGCGACATTCATCGGCTCCCCTGCGATGAACCTCTTCCGGGCGACCATCGAGCGGGCGGGTGACGGGCTCGCCGCCGTGTTCGGGTCACAGCACCTCTCGGTCCCG
>JBBQRN010000072.1:0-5421 GCA_038214705.1 Gaiellales bacterium
CCGACTCGATCGTCGCCGACGGCCGCACCGTGTACGCGTCACAGAAGAGCCTCTACGTCGCGACGCAACGCTGGTTCCCGCAACCCCTCACCGGCGCGTCCGACCCACCCAAGGTCTCGACCGCGATCCACAAGTTCGACATCTCCGACCCCGCCGCGACCCGCTATCGAGGGAGCGGCACCGTCTCGGGCTACCTGCTGAACCAGTGGTCGCTCTCCGAGCACGAGGGAGTGCTGCGCGTCGCGAGCACCGAGGAGCCGACGTGGTGGAACCCCGGCCCACAGGAGCACAGCCAGAGCTTCGTGACGACGCTCCGGGAGCAGGGCGGGGCGCTCGCTCAGGTCGGTCGGGTGGGCGGACTCGGCAAGGGCGAGCGGGTGTACGCCGTCCGTTTCAGCGGCGACGTCGGCTACGTCGTCACCTTCCGCCAGGTCGACCCGCTCTACACGCTCGACCTCTCGAAGCCGGCGCGCCCGGTCGTGCTCGGAGAGCTGAAGATCCGTGGCTACTCCGCCTACCTGCATCCGCTCGGCGGCGACCTGCTGCTCGGGATCGGACAGGACGCCTCCGAGGAGGGGCGTGTGCTCGGCACGCAGCTTTCGGTCTTCGACGTGTCGGACCTGCGCCGACCGGTGCGCCTCCACAGCTACGGGCTCGGCTCCTCCTGGTCGGAGGCCGAGAGCGACCACCACGCGTTTCTCTGGTGGGAAAAGTCGCGGCTGGCGGTGCTGCCCGTCCAGGCATACGGCGAGAAGCCGTTCGTCGGGGCGGTCGGCTTCCGGGTCGGCCGCGGAGGGATCGTCGAGGCAGGGCGGGTCACCCACGCGAGCGGGTCGAGCGCGGATCGTGTCGGCGCGCTCGGAGCAATCCCGATCCGACGCTCGCTCGTCGTCGGGGATTTCCTCTACACGGTCTCGGATCTGGGCGTGAAGGCAACGGGTCTCTCGTCCTTCGCAGACCTGGGTTGGGCCGCGTTCCCAGCGAGCCCGGGCAGCCCCACGCCCTCGCGCTGACGCGCGGAGTCCTGCCGAACATGATCCTGGTCGGTTGAGCAGCAAATCAACGCCCGGCGAGCTCAGCCCTTGGCGAAGATCAGGTCGCGGTGCGGCGAGCCGGCCGCGCTTGCGGAAGCGTCGGTAAACGGGGCCCGGGTCGCCATCCTGGAAATGCTCGATGATCATGAACAGCACTGCGACTCCTCCTTGAGAGGCTCCCGGTGTGCCGATCATCGTTCACTCCGTGGCGCCGCAACGTGTGGAGTGCGGCCGCTCTCAGCGAGCGGCGACCGAGAGACGGTACGTCGCATCCCGCGTCCCCTTCGCGAGCGTGACCGCAAGATACGCCCTCTTCGCAGCGCCGGCGCTCTCGTAGGTGAGTGTCTCGAGCGATCCCTGCTTCGTTCCGCGAGCGAGCTTTTCCCTCCCAGGGCTCGGCTCGCTTACGCTCTGCGTCGCCGACGACCAGAGGGTGAGGTCGACCCCTGCGGCCACGGTCGTCCGCACCGTGAGGCGACCGTTCGCCGGCACGAACACGGGATACACGTCGCGCGGGTCTTCGAAGGCCGCGAGCCTTGCGGCGACCGCCGTCGACGGCTTCGCACGCGACGTGAGCGGCTGGATCCCGTTCGCGAACGTGCCCCCGGGCCGGACATAGGCGATGTCGTCGTTCGGCTCGAACGGATCACGCACCGGAGCCGGGTAGCTGAGCGCAGCGGAGACGTCGAGCAGACCGTAGCCCGTGGCGTCATCGCGGCCCGCAGCCCCGAGATCGCGTGCGGAGCGGCGCATCACCTCGAACAGCTGTGAGGCGTCGAGATCGGGCCGCATCGTCCAGACCCAGGCGGCGGCACCGGAGACGAGCGGCGCAGCGAAGCTCGTGCCGTCCTCGGCGGCCCAGCTCTGATCGAGCGCTGTGGCAACCGTGATGTCCTGGCCGGGTGCTGCGAGGTCGACGAAGCGGGACTGGCTCGAGAAGGACGTGACCTGGTTCTGCTCGTCGGTCGCGCCAACGGTGAGCACGTGCGGGAAGCTCGCCGGATACGTGAGTGGGTTCCCTGTCTCCCCGTCGTTCCCGGCCGCCGCGACGACGAGCATTCCCTTGCTCACCGCCGTGGCGATCGCCTGCTGCGTCGGGACATCTGCCCCGCTCCCGCCGAGACTCAGGTTGATCACGCCCTTCCCGAGCTTCGTGGCCGCGAGCACGCCTGCAACGATTCCGCTCGTTGTGAGCTGCGTCCCCTCCCCTCCTGCGGCGTCCCAGGACTGCAGCACGGACTGGGGGTAGATCCCGACGGTGCCGACGCCGTTCACGGGCGCGCCGACCACGGACGCCACCGCCGTCCCGTGAACGCCGCCGATCGGCTGCGGTTCCTGTGGGTTGAGCGTGACGAGGTCGGGACGACCGACGAACTCGGGGTGGGCCAGATAGACGCCCGAGTCGACGAGCGTCACAGGCTTGCCCGGCCCGGGCGGGGTGAGCGCGGCAACGCCGATCGCCGCTCGCCACCACTCGGTCGAGACGAGCGGGTCACTGAAGTCCGTCACGCTCAGCATTCCGGCCGAACGGTCAGGAACGACGAAGCGCAATGCGTGGCACGCACGGATCCGCGGCAACACCCCGACAGCAGACCGGGTCTCGAGCTTGTAGAGGCCAAGCTCGCTCGAGACCTGCTTCGCCCCGTTGCGGCGCAGTAGACCTGCGGCATTGCAGCCGCTCGAGGGCCGGAGCTCGACGAGGGTCTCCCCGACGGGCTCTGCTGCCGCGGCCGAGCGGGGCCCGAGCGAGCCGGCCGTCGCAAGCACCGTGACCGCCACTGCAGCGACGAGAGCAACGTGCGCGACGCGTGAGCTCACGACGCCGGAACGGCCGCAGGGGCCTCGCCGTGGCTTGCCACCAGCCGACCGTCGCGCATCGCGAGTCTTCTCCAGGCGCGAGCCGCGAGCCCGGAGTCGTGCGTCGCGACGATGACAGTGGCACCCCGGCTCGTCGCTAGCCCGGCGAGAAGATCGATCACTTCCGCCCCCATCACGCTGTCGAGATTACCGGTCGGTTCGTCCGCAAGAATCACGCGCGGGCCGGTCCTGTCGGCCAACTCGGAAAGCGTCTCCGGGCCGCGAAAGTGGGCGACGACCACCCGGTGACCGAGAGCCGTCGGCCGGCGTGTCAGCGTGGCGCCGATGGTGCCTGCACCGATAACTCCGATCTTCACCAGGACCTCCTTCGACCGTCAAGGGCGGGTCGTGCAGCGTCAAATGCGTTCGAGCACAACGACAGGAATCTCGCGGTCTGTCTTGCGCGCGTATTCGTCATAGTGCGGCCAGACCACATTCGCTTCCAACCACAGGCGCTCACGCTCTTCGCCCGACGCCGTCCGCGCATGAGCAGGAAAGACCTCATCTCGTACCTGCAGCTCAACCTCTGGAGTCTTCTCCAGGTTCCGGTACCAGCCAGGATGTTCAGGCGCCCCACCTTTGGAAGCGACGATGGCGTAGCGATCGCCGTCTTGGGCGTAGATCAACGGCGTCGTCCGCTGCTCGCCGCTCCGCCGGCCAATCGTCGTCAGCAACAACACCGTAGACCCCTCCCGCCAAATATGGCCGACCTCGCCTCCCGTCTCACGGTAGCGGGCGACATGCTCCTCACCAAACAGATTCGATGCCTCTTCCAACGCAGGCCTCCTTTGTTGACCCATTGTCGCAAGAGCAGGCACCCAGGCGTCTCACCTCCGAGCGACCCCGAAGAGCCGACGCGCGGACTCGAACCGCTGACACCTTCTCGAGGTGGGAGGCGAGGCGGCGGCGGACTCTACGGGCGCGGTATCCACGGCGAGTTCGCCGGCTTTGGCTTCTTGCGAACAGGGCTGGTCCGTCAACGCCGCTCCGCTGGGTCCGGCTACGCCCTTGACGGGCCTCCGCGCGCCCCGCGATTTCCGGTACCCGGCTAGCGTGGGTAAATGCGCTCGACGTAGTCGTTCAGCATGCGAGTGGCGCTGAAGCGTGGGGCGAGCGTGGCAAGCGATTGCTTGATCCGCTCGCACCAGCCGTAGGGGACGCCGTGCTCGTCACGGTCGTAGAACAGCGGGATTACCTCGTGCTCGAGCAGGTCGTAGTAGCGGGCGCTGTCGCGCCAGTCCGCGGCGTTCTGATCGGGGTCCTCGTCGCCGGCGATCGCCCATCCGTTCGAGCCGTCGTAGGCTTCGGCCCACCAGCCGTCGAGCACGCTTAGTTGGAGCGCGCCATTGAGCGCCGCTTTCATCCCGCTCGTGCCGCTCGCCTCCATCGGGCGGCGGGGAAGGTTGATCCAGACGTCGCAACCGGCCACGAGCTGGAGGGCCACGGAAAGGTCGTATTCCTCGACGAAGATGAGTCGCTCGGCAAACGAGTTCTCCTCGCGCTTGAGGTTGTAGAGCCGCTGCAGGGTGTCCTTGCCGGGACCGTCCGCGGGGTGGGCCTTGCCGGCGACGAGGAGCTGCACGGGCCGGGGGCCGTTCATGATCCGGCGGGCCCGCTCGGGATCCTGCGCGAGCAGGTGGAGGCGTTTGTAGGTGGCGAGTCGACGGGCGAAGCCGAGCGTGAGAACGTCCGGGTCGAGGTGCGTCTCGACCGAGCGGACGTAGTCGATCTGCTCGCCGCGCAGGAGCCTATCCTGTTGGTTCTTCTCGCGGACGTACTCGACCAGGTGGCTACGTGCAGTCTGTCGGGCGGCCCAGAGCTCGTCGTTCGGGATCGAGCGCACCTGTTCCCACGAGGCGGGGTCGGCGGTGAGCGTCCACCATGCGTCGCCGAGGTAGCGATTGAACAGTGCAGTGAACGGAGCCGCGAGGAATGTCGGCGCGTGGACGCCGTTCGTGACGTGGGTGATCGGGACATCGACGTCGCTTTGCGCGTCGAACATCGGCCGCCACATCTGGCGCGCCACCTCACCGTGGAGCTTGCTGACGCCGTTGCGCCGGTGGCTCGCGCGGATCGCGAACGGCGTCATCCCGGGAGACTCGCCGTCGTCATCGGGGTGGATCCGAAACAGGCCGAGGAAGGCTTCGTCATCCATCCCGAGCCGCCCGGGCATGTCACCGTAGGCGGCGAGGAACTCGTCCGGCCGGTAGGTTTCGTTCCCGGCCGCCACGGGCGTGTGGGTGGTGAAGACGGTGCGTTCGGCGATCGCGTCTAGCGCCTTCTCGAACGGTGTTCCGTTCTCGTTGCGCTCGATTGCCAGCTCGAGCGGCGCCAGCGCGGGGTGCCCCTCGTTCAGGTGGATCACGGCGGGATCGATCCCGAGGGCGGTGAGGACGCGCGCGCCGCCGATGCCGAGCAGCGCGTACTGGGCCAGCCGCACCGCACGGTTCGACTCGTACAGGCGCGCGCTCGTCCAGCGGAGGACGGGGTCGTTCTGCGGCACCTCGGCGTCGAGCAGGAGCAACGGCAC
>JBBQRN010000073.1:0-4438 GCA_038214705.1 Gaiellales bacterium
CGATGCCCTCCTGGGAGCTATTCGAGCGCGAGCCACGCACCTACCGCGACGAGGTTCTCCCGCCGTCGGTCACCGCTCGCGTCGCCGTCGAGCAGGCGTCGACGTTCGGCTGGGAGCGCTACGTCGGCACGACGGGAACGATCATCGGCATGAGCACGTTCGGTGCATCCGCCCCGCTCAAGGACCTGCAACAGCTGTTCGGCTTCACTCCCGACGCGGTCGTCCAGGCCGCGAAGGACCAGCTTCGATCACCGGCCCGCTCGTGACCTCTCGTCCCGCGTCCGCGCAGACCGCGAATCTCCGGCAATCCCGAGCGGTCGAATCATCGCCAAGCACGTCTTCGGACACCACGCACAAGAGGAGTCTCTTCATGGCGGTTCGCTCGATTCCACCCACCGGTCTCTCTGCTGGCAAACACGTCGTTGCGATCGGCGCAGTCGGCGGCCCGGTGACCGCGGCCTCGGTTTCTGGACAGTGATTCGCTACGGGATCCTGCCCTTGCGCGGCGCCCCGAGAAGTACCTCTTCACGAAGGACGTCGTCTCACCCCAGTGGGTGTGGTGGCTTGCACACGAGTGCTCGGAATGACGGCCGGCGGCGTCGGGGGTAGGGTCGGGTGGCGAGGAGAACGATGCATCCGGAAGAAGTCCCATGTTGCAGCGACCCCTTCGCCGAGATCGAGTTCGAGCAGCTCGCCGAGAGTGAGATGGTGGCGCTAATCGCCGGCCGTCTCGACGAGCTGCGCCGCGCCGGCTGCGACGACGCGGACTGCATCGTCCTCGCGAGTCGCGCCGACGTCGATCTCGGGCAGGCGCTCGGTCTTCTCGCCCGCGGCTGCTCCGCCCGGTCGGCTCTTCGGATTCTCGTCTAGCCCGCATGGTCTCCGCCGCTGCCTCACGTTTGCGCGAACTGCGGCTGCTCAGGTCGATTGACCACTCGGAGCACGGGCATCGCCGCTTTCTCGTCGTCTACGACCTCTGGGAACGCCTGCCGCTGCGAGCGCTGAGAGTCGCCGCGGCCCTGACGCTCGGCGGCGTCGTCGTCTACGGAGTCGCGCACAAGCGTGGCGCGATTCTCCACACCCTCCAGCAGCTTCAGAACGTCGATCCGGCGTGGCTCGTTGCTGCGGTCGCGGCAGAGGCGATCTCCATCGTCGCCTATGCGGCGATCGTCAGCCGTCTGCTGCGCCTGGGCGACATCGAGGCCCCGCTTCCGGGCCTGCTGGCGACGACGCTCGTCGGGATCGCGATGGGCAACGTGTTGCCGGGCGGCCAGGCCGTGTCGAGCATCTACTGGTTCCAGCGGCTCAGGCGTTTCGGCTCGAGCCGTGCCCTCGCTGCGATCGTCATGCTCGGCGCGACGATCATCGGCGTCGTCACGCTCCTGTGGCTCGTGGTGCTCGGGGTCGCGTTCGCGGGCGGGCACGGCTTCGTCGCGTCGGCACGCGCCCCGATCCTGATCGGGGCCGGCCTCTTTCTCGTCGTGCGCATCTACTGCCACAGGCAGATCGCCTCCGGCTTGCGCTGGCTTGCTCGACGTCTGGGAGGGGCCGACGAACCGATCGTCTCCCGCAAAGTGCCGGCCCGCGTCTTCGCAGCACTGATGGCTCTCGGCTACGTCAACTGGTTGTTCGACGCGCTCGCCCTGCTCGCGTCGCTGCTGGCCGTGGGCGCCTCCGTGCCCTGGAGCGGAGTGCTCGTCGCCTACACGCTCGGGCAACTCGTCGCGACGATCCCTTTGCTTCCCGGCGGCGGGGGCGCCGTCGAGGCGAGCCTCGCGCTCGGGCTTGCCGCCTACGGCGGAACGAGCGGCGGCATCGTCGCGGGCGTGATCCTCTTCCGGCTGATCAGCGCCTGGGGGCTCGTCCCGCTCGGCTGGGCGCTCTGGGCTCTGCACGGCCGCAACTCGCCCGAGCAGCCGCAGGTTGCCTAGACGCCCTGGACCGGCGCGAACGGCGAAACGCCATGATCTCGACGTGCACGACGAGTTCGACGAATTTCGTTTTCGAGTGAATCCGATGACGGCGAGGGCCATCCAACCTCTTAGACGTCGCGCATCCCAGCGTCGTGCCGATCGACCGACCCGCCGCAATCGGGACAGCCGTCCGGCGTGTCGACCGCGAGACGGCCGCAGTCCGCGCAGAGCCCGATCGGATTGTCGCTTCGGTGGCCCGTCACCGCCGGCAGGGTACGCGAGGCGTAACCGTGGAGGCGGTCATTCGCTCTGTCAGTGGGCCTGTTTGCGCAGCTGGCGCTCGCGTAGGTCGTCGCGGTCCCAGTGGAAGCCGAGATCGAGGATCGTGCCGGCCGGGTGCGGCCGTGTCGTTTCGCCCAGGCAGGCGCGGAGGACGGCGCGGTGGGTGGCGTCGTCCCCGGCCGCGCCGAGTGTGAACCCGAAGGGGTGCTCGACCAGGCAGGCGAGCGAGGGCTTGACGAGCTCGCTGATCTCTCGCACCTGGGTGATCGAGACAGTGGCGAGGCCGTGCGTGTCGAGGATGCGCTGGAGCAGTCCCACGGACTGCTGGCAGACCGGTCAGGAAGGGACGAGCAGAACGAGGTCGACGGCGTCCGCGAGCAGCTTGCCGGCGACTTCCGGGCCTGTCTCGTGGAGCAGCGGCTCCGGCTCGGGGATATAGCCCATGAACGAGAAGGCGCGCGGTGCGAGCTCGCCGATCTCACCTTCTGCGGCGAGCCGCCGCAGGAGCGAGAGCGGGAAGACGACGTCGGGGTCTGCGCGTGCGCGTCGTGTGTCGTAGCCGACGTGGCTGAAGTGGAGCTCGCCGGTGTCGGCCGGGAGCTCGCGGTAGCTGCTGTCGCCTTCCTTGCCGAGGTCGAAAGCCGGCTGGTCGGGTAGGTGAGCGCCGGCGGTCGCCACGAGCGCGACCCGCGCCTGCTCGAGTGGGAGCTGCAGTCGGTGGCGTGGCGAGGGCTGCTCGAACGTCGTCCATTCGAACGCTGGGTAGACGCGTTCGCGCACGTAGGCGTATTCGACCTGCGCGAAGCCGCGGTAGCGCTCCCTCGAGTCCGAGCCTAGCGGCGGGCCGATTATGAGGAGACTCCGGCGTCGGGCTCGTCGACGAGTCGTGCAAGCAGGTCGTCGAGGGCGACCGTTGCGATCCGTGCTCCGACGTCCGAGAAGCCGTATGGCAACACGAGATGGCCCGCATGGATCATGCTGCCGCACGAGTAGACGACGTTGGGGACGTATCCGTCGCGTTCGTCCTCCGCCGGAAGAAGCAGCGGCTCTGCCAGGTGGCCGATGACCCGGCAGGGATCGTCGGTGTCGAGCAGGATCGCCCCAAGGGCGTACTCCCGCAGCGGGCCGACACCGTGGGTGATCACGAGCCAGCCGGCCTCGGTCTCGAGCGGCGACCCGCAGTTGCCGATCTGGACGAGCTCCCAGGGACGACAGGGAATCTGGATCTTCTCGGTGTTGTGCCAGAAGCGCACCTCGTCCGAGAGCATGAGGTAGTTGTTCTCGTTGTCATGGCGGCAGAGAGCGGCATAGCGACCGCCGATCATGCGTGGAAACAACGCGATGCCCTTGTTTTGAGCGCACCGCCCGTTGAGTGTCGCGATCCGGAATGAGACGAAGTCCTCCGTCTCGATCAGCTGCGGCAGGATCTGAAAGCCGTCGTAGGCGGTGTAGGTGGCGTAGTAGCGGGCGGAGCCATCGTCGTGGGTGAAACGCACGAAGCGCGCATCCTCCATGCCGTGACTCTCGTTGGGCCCAGCCGGGAAGATCACACGCTCCGTCAGCTCCCGTTCCTCGGCAAACACCAGTTCGTAGTTCGAGGCGGCCAGTGACCGGATCGTTCTCACGGTCTGGCACGACAGCGATCGATCGATTCCCTGCCGGTCGAGCTCGAGGACGGCTGCGTCGAGTTGCTCGCAGCTGAAGTGGATCGGCAGCGGGTCGAGAATGAGGCCGGAGATCTCGTTTGCCGTCCCGAGCTCCGCCAGCTTCGCCGAGAAGACATGCTTGTCGTAGACGGGCGGATGGCGGGTTCCGGTCGCCGCATAACCGCTCGACTCGTCGATCGTGACATTCAGACTTTCGTCGATTACCCCGGAACGGAACTCGATCGAGGAGATGTGCCCCTCCGCAACTGCGCGCAGACTCATGATGAACCGCTGTTCCCCGGGATCCAAACCGGACTGGTCCGGCGCCGGAACGATCGAGGGATTGCCAAGCGCAGCCGACTCGATCGCGTACTCGTGCGTGAAGTAGGCGCCGATCAGCTGCCGACACTCGGGGGAGATCCCGCCGGGAAGCGCGACCCGGTGCGTCACAGCGTCGAAGTGGCGCTCGAACGTGCGAGTCAGGTCGACGTGCCGATCGGCGAAGCCGCGGTAGACGGCGGCCAGCGTCGACACGGAGACGTCGTCCGGCATGGCCAGAATCCGGTCGACGATCAGCTCGATTCGCGACCGCCCATC
>JBBQRN010000074.1:0-4142 GCA_038214705.1 Gaiellales bacterium
TCGCGATGTCGGCGGGGTTCAGAGCCGCGGCACGCAGGTCGACGAGGGCCTGGCCCTCGGACGGCTCGGGAGCGGGCCGCTCGCCCGCCGCCGGGGGTGCCTTGTATTCGGAGATGATCGCAGCACGCACTGGTTCAGCCCTCGCTCTCGGGGTCAGTGGTAGGGACGAATGCATTCCGGACCGTGAGCTCCGTCCGGTCGAGGTGCCGTTGCAGGACAGCCCCGGCCCGCGCTCCATCTCGAGCTTCGCAACACGCGAGCAACTCGCGGTGGTCACGGGCTGCATCCTCGAAGGTCTCGGCGACGAAGATCCGGATGTACCTTTGCGACGCTAGCCAGATCTGGTCGAGGACACGCTCGATCCAGGCGCTCGCCCCAGGTTCGAGGAGCGCCCAGTGGAAGTCGCGGTGGAGGTCCCAGAATCGCGGCGAGTCGTGATCCTGTGCAACGGCCTCATGGGCCTCGAGGGCGACCCGCGCAGTGTCGACCTGCTCGGACGTCATCGAGTCGACCGAGCGCCGAATCACCTCGCACTCGATGATCCTGCGCAGGTCGTAAAGCCCGCTCAGGTCGTCGAGGTCTACGCCGGCTGCGACCGCAGCGCGCTGCGGCATCGCGATGATCAACCCTTCTGCCTCTAACCGCCGCACCGCCTCCCGGATCGGGATGTGGCTGACGCCGAACCGCTTCTCGAGCTCCGCGACCTTGATCCGCTCGCCCGGCTTGATCTCGCCCGCCAACAAATCGTGTCGAAGCAGCTCGGTGACATTGTCGACCATGCTGACGCGCTGGATGGTGTCGTTACGGCCTGTTGCCATGGCCTCTTCCGCCTGTGGAGTGCTTCGTTATAGCGTATATCGTCCGTCCAAGGTGGTCGCCGGACAGGCGTTCAAGCCCCCGCGGGAGGTCGTCTCAGAGGGTCGGACGTCGCGACTGCACGTCGGGCGTCGCATGGAACAGGCCCTGTGCCGCGCGCAGGGAAAGAGCCTCGTGCCACGGCGCTGCGGTGAACTGAACGCCGACCGGGACGCCGAGCGCGTCGAAGCCGGCACGTACAGCGCAGGCCGGAAGCCCGACGAGATCCTGGGGCGTCGTGTAGCTCATCACCAGCTCACGGAACGTGAGTGGCTCGCCGTCGTGGATGACGGTCTCGTCACCGATCGGGAGCGGGGATCCGGCGCTCACCGGCGTGACGAGGACATCGCACGCGCCGAACAGACGCGAGAAGGCCGCCCGCACCCGGCGACGGTCTGCCGAGGCCGCCAGATACTCCTCGAGCGTCACCTCGGCTGCGGCGTCGAGCCTGCCGAGCACGTCCGCGCCGTACTCGTCACGCCTCGCCGGATAGAGCCCCGCCCGGCGATGGGTGTCAAGCGCTTCCGCCCTTTGGATGATCCCGAAGGCAGGGTAAATGAGCTCGGCCTCGGGCAGCGCGATCTCGACGAAGCGAGCGCCGGCCGCTTCGAGGGCGCGCAGTGTCGCATCGTGGACGGCCTGGATATCCGGCGCGAGCCGAATGGTGTGCAGATCTGAGCAGATGCCCACGGTGAGCCCGTCGAGCCCTCGGGCGATCTCGCCGCGCACGTCGCCCAGTGGGACGTCGGCCGTCGCCGGATCGGCGGCATCGACGCCCGCGAGCACCTCGAGCAGCAGAGCCGCATCCGCCGGTGTGCGCGCCATCGGCCCCGGATGGTCGAGCGAAGCGGCGAGTGGCCACGCACCGCGTCCGCTGATCCGGCCATACGTCGGCTTGAGGCCGACGACACCGCAGAATGCGGCGGGAACACGGATCGAGCCGCCGGTATCGCTCCCGATCGTGAGCGGCACTTCGTCGGCGGCGAGCACCGCAGCGGAACCCCCACTCGATCCACCCGAGACGCGCTCGAGCGCCCAGGGATTGTGAGCCGACCCCATCCGCTCGTTCACCGAGGTGATGCCCCACGCGAACTCATGCGTCTGCGTCTTGCCGACGAGAATCGCCCCGGCCGCCCGGGCCCGGCGCAGCGCCTCGGCGTCGCACTCCGGCACGTGCGAGCCGAATATCGGCGAGCCGTACGTTGTCCGCACACCCTCCGAGTCGAACAGGTCCTTGACGCCGAACGGGATCCCCTCGAGCGTACGCGCCGACCCTCGACTCCAGGCGGTCTCGGACATCACCGCCTCCTCGCGGGCCCGGTCCAAACAGAGTGCCGTGAAGCCCCCCACTCGCTGATCGACGGCCTCGATCCTCGCAGCGACGGCGTCCACCACCTCCACGGGTGACAGACGACTCGCCGCGTAGGCGCCGAGAAGCTCCGTCACATCCAGCCGCGTGAACTCGTCCACGCGGCGCAGTATTGCCGATCTCAATCACCCGTTGTACGCTTCACCCCAACTCGGGATCGGCGCTCGAAGCGGTTCTTCGATCCAGAGGAACTGACCGTTGACGTCGCTCTCGATGATCCGCACAACGAGCTCGGCAGCCTTCTCGGGCGGGTCGCCTCCAGTTTCATCGACCCACGCAGCCCACTGCGCAAGGGGGGACCCCAACTCGCCCAGGCGTTCCACCTCGTCGCGGATCTCGGCCCACATCTCGGTCTTGACGTCACCCGGATGGATCACGTTCGCGGTCACACCGGTGCCTTCAAGGTCGGCCGCGAGATGCCGCGTGAGGTGATTCAGAGCGGCCTTTGCCGTCCCGTAGGCGCTCGCGGTCGCAGCGGGCGGGTGGAGCGAGGCAGCGGATGAGACGTTCACAATCCGCCCCCATCCCGCCTCGAGCATGCCCCCCACGAATGCTCGGCACGTCAGGTAGGGCCCGATCGCGTTGACCATGACCGTCTCCACCCAGGCTTCAGGATCGGTGTCGCGGAAGCGCTCAACAGGACCGAATGTCCCGGCCGCATTGACGAGGATCGTCGGTGATCCAAACTCCCCCTCGACGTACTTCGCCAACTCGGTCACGTCCTTGGAGTCGCGCACGTCTACAGCGAAGCGTTCTGCGGTGCGCGCAACCCGAATAACTCGTGCGCCTCTGGCGGCGAGCGCGAGTGCGATGTCCTTTCCCACGCCTCGGCTGGCGCCAGTGACCACCGCAACAGCTCCTTCGATGCCATTCATTGAAATCAACCACCTACCGTAGTCTCGAATATTCAAGAGCTTCCGCTTCGACCTGACGCTTATGCAGCTCTGGGTCGAACTGTAAGAGAGACCGCCAGGTAAGACATGAATGACAGGTCCGAGAGCCGACCCGCATGCCGACGGCGGCTGGAAGACGCCAGGAGCTGCAACACCTCGTTGCGATGTCGGCCACAGGTACAGCCCGTCGTGCGGTCGCTCTCCGCCTATCGGAATCGACTTCGATGAGTACGCACTCCCGCGCACGAAAGAGACCTCGCGGAGAAGTACAGTCTGAACGCGGCGCGGTGCTCGCGACGGCGACGACCTCTGCCTCGACACCGTCTCCCGTCCCGACGCCTTCGCGCTCCTGTGGCCGAAGCTCCGTGCCGGCTACCTGCTCGACGCCCTCGAACGGCTCGACCAGCAACCCACCCCGCCGAAACGGGTCGCCGGCTTCGTCGACGAGATCGCCCGCGCCACCGCCACGCGCGGCCCCTCCGCGGGCCTCGGCCACGACCTACGACTGCGCGGCCCCGGCGTGATCGGCTCCGGGCTGGAGCTCGAGGGCGAGCTCCTGCAGCTCAGCGCGTTCACGAGCGACGGCGGTGCCGAGCGGGCATTCGGACGAATCGCACGACCGAGCAGCCGCCGGTAGACGCCCGTGCGGAGGCCGGGTCAGGGGAGCCATAGCCCGGCCTCCCCACGCGCGAACAGACAGCCTGGGCACCGAGTCCAACGAGACTCAGCCAGGCGTATCTTCGTGGCGACCAGGGCCCAGAGCGCCCCGGAACGACCTCACGCGCCAACCCCGTAGACCCGTGGTAGACCTCTGATCACGAGACGCGCAGCACCCGTCATCAGGGACTCGTTACGAAATCCCTGCAAACACTCATCTTATGACGAAGCCGACGCGCGGACTCGAACCGCGGACCCCTTCATTACGAGTGAAGTGCTCTACCAGCTGAGCTACGTCGGCGCGCCCCGCATTGTAGGGACTCCTACCGGCTGCCGACCCGCTCCCCGTCGGCTACGGAGCCGTGTCG
>JBBQRN010000075.1:0-3917 GCA_038214705.1 Gaiellales bacterium
CCGAAGAGCGCGTCGATCACGACGTCGCACCCCTCGACCGCGTCAGTCTCGACTGCCTCGCAGCCCGCCTCGCGCAGGTGGCTTGCCGCGATCCGGCCGTCACCACCGTTGGAGCCGCCGCCACAGACGACCGCGAACGAGCGGGCATCCGGGTAGGCGCGCATCGCCTCGCGGGCCACCGCGGCCCCGGCCCGCTCCATCAGGTCGGGCGCGGTCGCGGGAAAGCCGGGGTAGCGTTCCTCGGCGGCCCGCATCTCGGCCGCCGTGCAGAGTCCCTCGTACCCGGGTGCCGACATGCTCAGTCCTGGAGCCGCGCCACGCAAGCGGCACCCGCCATCGTGTGTGAGTGGGTCAGCGACACGTCGATCTCGAGCATGCCGACCCGTTCCGCGTAGCCGGCTGTCTTGCCGGTCAGCGTCACGCCGGGCTTCGGTGGCCCCACGATCTCGATGTCCTTCCAGGTGAAGCGGACGCCGCAGCCGAGCGCCTTGCCGACCGCCTCCTTGCCGCAGAACCGGGCCGCGTAGCTCTCGGCAGGGTTGCGGCGGGTCTCGCAGTACTCCTGCTCTGCCGGAGTGAAGCAGCGATCACGGAACCCGGGGCGCTCGAGCGCCCGGACGATCCGGTCGATCTCGATCAGGTCGGTGCCGATCTTGACGGGCATGGTTACAGCGACCGCTCGAGCCACTCGGGGAACTGGGCCAGCGAGCTCAGCACGATCTCCGGCACGAGCCCCGACTGATCGAGCGTCTCGGGCCTGAACTTGCCGGTGCGGACGAGGGCCGTCCGCATCCCGAAGAGCTGCGCGCCACGGACGTCGGCCTCGACGTCGTCGGTGATCATCCACGTCAGCTCGGGCTCGGCGCCGAGCGCGTCGAGTGCCGCCGCGAAGTAGGACGGGCTCGGCTTCCCGAGGATCGTAGCGTCCACGCCCGTCGCGTACTCGAGTCCGGCCACGAACGCGCCCGCGTCGAGCAAGGGCCCGCGGCTCGTCTGCCACCACTTGTTCTTGTGTAGGCAGTAGAGCTCCGCGCCCATCTGCAGCTCCGCGAAGGCCCGGCCGAGGTTCATCCACGAGAACACCTGGTTCGGCTCTGTCGTCTCGTCGCAGCCGCCGAGGAGCACCGCGTCGGCGTGGTCGCCGACGAGCTCGATGCCGTCGAGGTCGGGCACGATCGCGCCCATCACGAGCGCGAACACGCGCTTGCCCGCGAGCTCGCGGGCCGCGGCCCGGGGCGTCGTCTGGATCTCCACGTCGTCGAGGTCGAAGCCGAGGGTGCGCAGCTCCTCGCCGAGCGTCGCGCGGGGCATCGTCGAGTTGTTGGTGACGAAGCGCAGCGAATGGCCCTGGCCACGAAGGCGAGCGACTGCCTCGACGGCGCCGGGAATAGATTCGCCCGAGACGTGGAGGACGCCGTCGATGTCGAGGAGGATGCAGGCCATCGCCGCATTCTCCCAGACGCGGCATGGGGATGGCGAAGCGGTGGCAGCCGGCCGCGCTACCGTCTGCACATGACCGCAGGGCACTCGCACGTCCACGATCGCGGCCACGGCGGCCTCCATGGCCACGGCGTCGGCGGCGGGTCGCTGCGGTCGCTGACGATCGCGCTCGCCCTGAACGCGGCCTACACCCTCTTCGAGGTCGTCGCCGCCCTCTTCGCGGGCAGCCTGACGCTACTCGCCGACGCCGGGCACAACCTCTCCGACGTGATCGCATTGAGCGTCGCCGCGGGCGCCGTCCTACTCGCCCGCCGGCCGCCGAGCCCGAACAGGAGCTTCGGGTTCAAGCGCGCCGAGATCCTCGCTGCGCTTCTCAACGCGGCGGCGCTGATCGTGATCGCGATCATCGTGTTCGTTGGCGCGGCCCGTCGCTTCGCCGATCCGCAGGACGTTCCAGGCGGCTGGCTGATCGTCGTCGCGAGCATCGGCCTCGTGATCAACCTGCTCGGCGCGGCAGCCGTCTTCCGCAAGGGCGGGCACGACCTCAACCTCCGGGCAGCGTACGTCCACCTCGTCGGCGACGCGCTCGGGTCGGCCGCCGTGATCGTCACGGGGGTCGTGATCGTCACGACCGGCTGGGTGTACTCCGACCCGGTCGCGGGCGTGCTGATCGGCGTCTACCTCCTCGTCAGCTCGTGGGGTGTGCTGCGGGAGTCGACCCTTGTCCTGCTCGAGGCAACGCCACGCGGACTCGACGCCGAGGTGATCGGCCGGGCGATCGTCTCGCAGCCGGGCGTCGTCTCGGTGCACGACCTTCATGTCTGGCAGATCACGAGCGGCTTCCCCTCGCTCTCGGCGCACGTGCTCGTACGGGAGGGCGACGACTGCCACGGGATCCGCCGCGCGACCGAGGCGATGCTCGACGAGCGGTTTGCGATCACCCACACGACGCTGCAGGTCGATCACGATCATGCAGCTGCTCTGCTCACGATCACGCCGGCGGCGCGGCCGTGAGCGATACGCACCGGCGCGTGACGCGGTCGGTGCTGCTTCCCCTCACCGAGATCGAGCTGCGGGTCTCGCGGTCGAGCGGGCCGGGAGGCCAGCACGCAAACAAGACCGAGTCGCGTGTCGAGGCAATCCTCGACGTCGAGCAGACGACGGCGCTGACCGAGCACCAGAAGCACCGCGTCGTCGCCAAGGCCGGCCCGATCCTGCGGGCCGTCTCCCAGGACGAGCGCAGCCAGCTGCGCAATAGGGAGCTCGCGGTCGACCGGCTCGTCGCGAAGCTTGCGGAGGCGTTGCGGGTGGAAAGGAAGCGCGTGGCGACGAAGCCGTCGCGCGCCGCGAAGGCGAAGCGCCTCGACGAGAAGAAGCGCCGTGGGGCGACGAAGCGGCTGCGGCGGGTCGACGAGCGTGAGTGAACTCGGGCCGGAGCGGGTGCGGCCGCTGTTCCGTGGCGCCTTCGGCGAGCCCTACCTCTACTCACGCGAGACGACCTCGACCCAGGAAGCACTCCGCGTCGGAGACCTCGCGCACGGCGCCGTCGCCGTGGCCGAGCACCAGACGGCAGGCCGTGGCCGCTCGGGGCGCACCTGGGACGACGCTCCGTCGACAGCGTTGCTCTTCTCGGTGCTGCTGAAGCCGCCCGCGGCGAGCCGCCTGCCGGAACTGTCGCTCGTCGCCGGCCTCGCCGTCGCCTGTGCGCTCGAGGCCGATGCGGGAGCCCGCGCGCTCGTGAAGTGGCCGAACGACGTGCTGATCGAAGGGCGCAAGGTGGCGGGGATCCTGCTCGAGGCCTCGGGCGAGCGCGTCGTGTGCGGAATCGGGATCAACGTGAACCAGGAGGAGCACACTCTCCCGGCCCTGACGCGGACGCCCGCGACGTCACTGCGGATCGCAACCGGTCACGCCTTTGATCGCTCCGCCGTGCTCGCCACGGTGCTCGAGGAGCTGGAGCGCTGCTACGACACGTGGGTGAGCGCCGGGCTCGAGCCGCTGGTGGCCGACCTGGAGCAGCGAAACGGGCTCCGGGGTCGGCGCGTCCGGGCGGACGGGCGGGCCGGGACGGCTGGGTCGATCGCTCCCGACGGCCGGCTCGTGGTGACGCTCGACCGGGGCGACGTCGTGCTCGTCGAGAGCGGCGAGGTCGAGCTCGGGTGAGTCCGCCGCTACTTGCCCCGCGCGGCTAGCTCGTCATCGATTTTCGCGATACAGCGTCGAAGCTCGCGGAGCCGCTCCTCACGCGCTGCGCGCCACGCGCGCCACTCCTCAGGAGTCCATTTCTTCGGCTTCATCACCGTCCTCCTCATCTCCCAGAATCGCGAGAATGCGGCCCGTATCGGCGTAGATGTCGGCGATCGCACCCATCATCAGGCGAACCTCCTCGCGATAGATCCCCTGCCCCTCGTCCATGGTTCCAGGATGCCTGAGGCCGTGGGGGTGCGCAAGATGCCCGCCGGAGCCGTGTCGGCAGG
>JBBQRN010000076.1:0-3889 GCA_038214705.1 Gaiellales bacterium
CGCCTAGCCAAAATTGGCCCCGGGCACTACCGCACCACTGAGCCAATCCCCGTGCACCACGACTGGAAGGCGCTGATCCGCCTCCACCACGGCAACTCCCTGACAGCCGTGCCGATCTACCTCCCCGAGGACAAGGCAATCCCAGCAAAGGGTGTGCCCGCACTGGCTAGCTTCGAGCGGCCCTTCGCTGCCGACCACCTGATCCTCCAGCGCGAACAGAAGCCCGCCGCCGGGGCGCTCACGGCGATCGCCTACCTCCTCGTGCTTGCCATCGCGCTGGGGCTGCTAGCCCTGCTGGCCTGGGGTCTGCACAAGCTGGCCAACGGCGACGGAGCCGAACCGCAGTCACGAACGAGCCAGCGCTCGAGCCGGACGCCAGCTCGACAGCATGCCCAAGCGGAGAGCGCGTGAACCCGCTCAGGCCGGTCTGGCGAGTGCTGCGCACCGGCGGCGAGACGATCGCCGCGCTTCCGGACATTGTGAAGGCTGTGCTCGTGCTGCCAAGGCTCTCCGAGCAGCTCGCGCACGTGTGTCGCAACACCGACGCGCTGCCCGGCATGGTCGCCCAGCTCGAGCGGGTCGAGAGCGACACGCGCGTGCTGCCCATCATGAAGGACGAATTCGTGCTGGTGCGGACCACCGTGGTGCGCATGCAAGGCGACACCGAGGGCGTGGCTGCCACGCTCGACCAGCTGGCCAGGGTCGCGGAGCCGCTGTCGGGCGCGGCCAAGCGCCTCGGGCGGATCAGCGACCGGCTGCCGCAGCGAAACGGGCGCTAGCCATGGCGTCCAAGAAGCTGAAGGACCTCAACGCAAAGCCCGGGCTCGTCAAGGCCGCAAAAGCGTTGCGCCAAGCGCTTCCAGGCGACGCCGACTACGGGGATCCCCTCTCCGTGGCCGGCGCCGAGCCGGCGCACAAGCTCGGCAAGCGCCTCGCCGACATGGCCGCCGAGAAGCCGAGCGCGATGCACGAGCTCGGCATGGGAGCGCTCCAGGCCTGGCAGGGCATCTCCGAGAGCCGGGGGCGCGGAAAGGGCAAGAAGGAACTCGCCATTCTCTTTACCGATCTCGTCGGCTTCTCAGACTGGGCGCTCGAAGCAGGCGACGACGACGCGCTCGAGCTCCTGCGCCGTGTCGGCCAGGCCATCGAACCGCCAATAGAGGACCACGGCGGGCTGATTGTCAAGCGCCTCGGCGACGGACTGATGGCCGTCTTCGACGACCCCGTCCAGGCCGTCGAGGCGGCCCTAGAAGCCGGGCCCGCCGCAGCCAGGACCAAGGTCGCCGGCCACTCCCTCGAACTGCGGGCCGGCGTCCACCTCGGGAAGCCCCGAAGGCTCGGCGGCGACTACTTCGGCGTCGACGTAAACGTCGCCGCCAGAGTGGCCGACGCCGCGCGCGGAGGAGAAGTGCTTGTCACGGAACCCGTGCGGGAGCGACTGGCCGACGCCGATATCGAGTCGAAGCGCCGTCGCTTCAAGGCGAAGGGCGCCCCCACGGATCTGGCCGTGTTTTCCGCGTACCGCGACTGACGGCGGACTGCTCAATCCGTGGTTTGCTGCGCACTTTGGACGGTGAACCGCTCGCCGTCACCGAGCCGACTGCCTACCTCGGGCGCCCCGAGCGCCTCGCCGCGCAACGCGATTGTGACCTGCACGCGACCTCGCGCCGCTCTACGCCGGACCCGTTTCATGAAAACCGCTGGACGTAGACCCAGAATGCTCGTTGCGGGAGCGCCTGAACCACACAGGCGTCACAGCCGATAGACGCTCTGGACGAAGGCGATTGTGGCGCGCTCAGCTAGAAGAAATAGAACCCTGGCGCGGTTGCCGGGCACCACGCCTGCTCCCAGGCGCGCCCGCCAAAAGTGCCTGGTTGCAGGAGCTTTTAGTCGGGGCGACTGGATTTGAACCAGCGACCGCTCGGCCCCCAGCCGAGTGCGCTACTCGCCGATACCAGGTGCCCTCAGGTCCGCTCAGGCATTCTGAGTTGCTCTGAGACCGGCTGAGTTGCTCTGACTTACGCTCAGATTGGAACCCTGAATAGAACCCTGGCGAAGCGAAGCCCCAATGCAGCCATTGCCCGGCTTCGCCGGCGGGCGGCTTCCGCGCTTGCCTGTGAGCTACGCGGCGGCAGGGAAGGCCGCTTGGGTGTCGTCAAGTGGGAGTTGGATTGAGCGCAACTCCAACTCGTCGCTGGCCTGCCGATCGGCGCCGTGCGCGAGCTGCTCATCCAAGCGGTCGCGCCGCCACCAGGTCTTCAGCCTCAGCCAAAGGCTCGGCGTGGCCGGCGACGCGGGAGTGAAGTAAAACTGAGGGACGGGATACATGCCGTTGGGCATTTCGCCTCCTTCGGTAGCGGTGTAGCTACATCGTGCATCCGGCCCGCCCCGGCGCCCATGGGGATTGCCACCCATCCAGGAGCGGGCTGCGACCCATATCCACGCAGGCGAGACGCCAGGAAGTCCTCGTAGGGGTGCCCGGGGACCGCGGCTCACGGCACCACAAGCCCGCGCCTGATCGCGTAGCGCGTGAGCTCGACACGGTTGCGCATGCCGAGCTTCTCGAGGATGTTCGCGCGGTGGCGGTCGACGGTCTTCTTGCTGATGAACAGCATCTCCGCGATCTCCTCGCTTGTGTGGCCCTCGGCGATCAGCTTGACGACCTCGAGCTCGCGCGGACTCAGGGGGTCCTTCGGCGCAGCCTCGCCGCTGGCTGCTCGCTCCAGGTAGTCGCGGATCAGAGCCGTCACGGCAGCGGGGTACAGGAACGACTCGCCACGCATTGTCGCCCGGCAGGCCTCGATCAGGTCGCGGTTGGCGACCGACTTCAGTACGTAGCCGGCCGCGCCCGCCTTCAGCGCCTCGAAGAAGTACTGCTCGTTGTCGTGCATCGAGAGAATCAGCACGCGCAGCTCCGGCCGGCGCCGGCTGAGCTCACTCGCGGCCTGCAGCCCCGTCATCCGCGGCATGCTTACGTCAAGCACGGCCAGGTCGACGTCAGCCGAGAGGCCAAGCTCCACGGCCTCGGCGCCGTCCTCCGCCTCCGCGACGACCTCGAGGTCCGGTGCCGAGTCGAGCACCATGCGCAGGCCGCTGCGAACGACCGCGTGGTCGTCGGCCAGCAGGATGCGGGTCTTCAGCGGCGTCGTCACGGATCCACAATCCCATACGGGACCTCGAGTGCGACCTCTACCCCGTGCCCGGGCTCTGACTGCACGGTCAGCCGTGCGTCGATTAGGCGCGCGCGCTCGCGCATCCCGCTGATCCCCGCCGTGCCCGCGGGGGTCTCAGGAGGCAGGCCGCGCCCGTCGTCGCGCACCCGCAGAACGATGACGCGCTCCTCCACATGCAGCGAGATCGTGGCGCGCGACGCGCGGGCGTGCCTCAAGACGTTGGTGAGGGCCTCTTGTGCGACGCGGTAGACCACGAGCTCTGCCTCCGGGCCCAGTGGCGGGATCTCCGGCTCGAGCCGCCGCTCGACTCGCAGCTCCCCCTGGGCCCCGATTCGCGTGCAGAGCGCTAGGAGCGCGTTGACGAGACCGAGGTCGTCGAGAGCCTCAGGACGCAACTCGCGGGCAATCCGCCGCACGTCGTCCAGACTGGTGCGGATGCCGTCGGCGATCGTGCGCAGAGCTCGCGACGGGTCGCCGTCGCCATCCTCCGCCGCGCGATCGGCCTGGATCGCGGCAGCGGTGAGCATCTGACCGACCTCGTCGTGCAGCTCCCTGGCGATCCGGATGCGCTCCTGCTCCTGGGCCGTGAGCGCCACGCGGGCGCTCTCGCGACGCTCGGTCTCGAGGCGGTCGAGCATCCGGTTGAATGCCTCGACCAGAGCGGCGACCTCCCACGCATGTGGCTTCACGCCGGTCAGGCGACGTCCTGGTCGATT
>JBBQRN010000077.1:0-3641 GCA_038214705.1 Gaiellales bacterium
GGTTGCGGGGCTTCGGTCGTCCCACAGCGGATGCACATCGCGGGCATAGCGGGCGAGCGCCGGTGTCTGTTGCGCTCTGCGGGCTCCCCGTAACGATCGGCACGAGCGCCGGCCGCCTGGATCGCCCGTTGGAGCCATGCCTGGGGTCAGACCCTTCGGCGCTCAAGGCGGCTTGCCGGCGATGTCGCGAATTATCGAAAGCACGACAGCCTGTCTCTACTAGCCGTCGTCTCGGATTCAGCCAGGCGGCCTCTTGCACTTGCGGGAAAACCCGTAGCGAAGTGTGCGGTCATGTACGAGCGATCTGCGGCTCGAGCTCAGCCGGCAGCGCGACATTCTCGACCGCCGTCAGTGCGGGGATCAGGTTGAAGTCCTGGAACACGTAACCAACGGAGCGCCGTCGGACCTCAGCCACCGCCGTCGTCGACAGCGAGGAGAGTGCGATCCCCTCGAGGACAACTTCGCCGCCGTCGGCGAGTCGAGCCCGCCCGCCAGCGTGAGCAGGATGGACTTCCCCGAGCCCGAGGGGCCCATGACGGACACCAGCTCGCCGGGGCCCACGGACAGGCTCACACCGCGCAGGGCGTGGACGGCGGTCTCCCCCGCGCCGTGCACGCGCACGACCGACTGGAGCTCGACGATCGCAGTCATCGCCGTGCCTGCTCGGTCGGCGACGAGACGGCCGCCGGTGGGGTCGTCCCGCCGGGCACCTGGCCGATCCGAGCGGCGCGAGCGAGCCGCGCCTCACAGCGATCGAGCCAACGGATCTCGGCCTCCGCGGCGAAGACGAGGGAGTCGATCACGAGCAGCCAGGCAAGATCCCCGTCGCCGGCGCGCTCCTTCAATCGGGTGTAATCGCGGAGCCCCGCAACGTGGCGGTGCGTTGCCCCTGGACGAGCCGCTCGACGTCGACGCCGGGCACGGTGACCGCAAGCGCGAGCTTGATCGCTAGCTCGTCGCGCGGGGGCAGCGAGCGCTCGACCGGGGTCGAGAACCAGATGGCTCTCGTCGCGACCCGCGTCGGTGATCCGGTAGTGGACCTGCGTCTCACCCCGTTCGCCGCTTCCCGCGGCCGGCGCCACGAGGCCATCGCGTTCGAGGCGGGCGAGCGCCGTATAGACCTGCCCGACGTTGAGCGGCCAGGTGGCACCGGTGCGCGCCTCGAACTCTGCGCGCAGCTGGTAGCCGTAGCACGGGGCGCAAGGCAGCGGCGCCGTCAGCGCGCGCCGCACCTAACTCGAATCAACTCGCCTTCGGTGCCTAACGCTTCACGGTGAACGACCGCCTCAGGTCCGCGCTCGAGCTCGAGCCGGCGTAGACGTCGATCCGGCCCGCCTCGACGACGAACTTGCCGAAGTTGTCGTAGAAGCCGAAATCGCTCCTGCCGAGCGTGAAGGTGACCGTCCGTGCCTCGCCCGGGTCAAGTGTCAGGCGCTCGAAGCCACGCAGGCGGCGGATCGGCTGCGAGATGCTGGCCACTGGGTCATGGATGTAGAGCTGCACGACCTCGTCGCCCTTGCGGCTCCCCGTATTCGTCACGGTCACGGAGGCCCTGACTCTGCCGTTGCGAGGCACGCTCGAACGGTTCAGCTCGAGGTTCGAGACCTCGAACGCCGTGTAGCTGAGTCCATAGCCGAACTCGAAGAGCGGCGAGCAGCTGGGAATGTCGCGGTGCTGCGAGTTCCACTTCACGCCCTTGTTGCACGGCCGCCCCGCCGGCTCGTGGTTGTAGTAGATCGGCACCTGGCCCACCCGGTACGGGAAGGAGACAGGCAACTTGCCGCCCGGGTTTACCTTGCCGAACACCACGTCGGCGACCGCGGGGCCCGCCTGAACGCCCGGGAACCACGCCTCGAGGATCGCGGGTGCATCGTCGACCATGTTTTCGAGCGCGAGCGGGCGACCGTTGAGCAGGACGACCGCGAACGGCTTCCCGGTCGTCTTGATCGCCTGGATCAACTCCTCCTGCCTGCCGGGGAGGTCGAGCGTGCTGCGCGCATTCGCCTCGCCGCTCATCTCGCGCGTCTCGCCCAGGGCGAGCACGACCTGGTCGGCCGCCTGGGCGACGGCTATCGCCTCGGCGAAGCCGGCATCGGAGCCACAGCCCTCGGGATCCTCATGCGGAACCTCAGTGTTCGAGAGCTTGCAGCCCTCGGCGTAGGTCGCGCCGGGGCTCTGCTCGTTGATGCCGTCGAAGATTGTCACAGCGTCCTCGTCACGGCCGGCGCCCCACCACGGACCGAGCATGTCGTGCTGGTTCTTGGCGAGCGGCCCGATAACGGCCGTCTTCTTCGCGGGGTCGAACGGGAGCACAGCGCCGTCGTTCTTCAGCAGCACCATCGAGCGGCTCGCGGCGTTGCGGGCGGCCGCCACCGCATCGGGCTTCAGCATCTGCGCCTCGGCCTCGGCGGGCTGGAAGGGGGCGTAGGGGTTCTCGAACAGGCCGGCCCGGAACTTGATCCGCAGGATCCGGCGCACCGCGTCGTTGACGCGGCGCATCGAGATCCGGTCTTCTTCGAGGAGTTGCGCGCCGAAGTCGCGGATCAGCGTGCTGGTCATCTCGGAGTCCACGCCGCTATTGAGCGCGAGCGCCGCGGCGTCGGGGCCGTCGGCCGCGATTCCGTGCCCGCAGTCCGGAACCGAGTCGGGGTTCTTTGGCGGGCAGGCGCGGAGCTCGGCGACGGCGGTCCAGTCGCTCTCGACGAACCCAACGTAACCTCGAGCAGGTTATCCGGGCCGAAGCCGCCCATCATCATGGGGACGCACCATTTCTCTCGTTCTTTTTGACCCACGGTGCCGTCAACATGTGGACTGAACCTCTCAGCTCAGGCTCATGCGAGTCGCGCGAAGGACGCGCTGAAGGGCGCGTCTGCTGCCGAGGATACTCCTCAGGAAGATGGGTATCCGTCTTTCTGGCTTCTGCGCATGTGAGCTTGGCGTTGGGAACTAGGCCGATCGCGATCGCCATTAGCCAACCCGACATCATCGCTCTAAGGACTTGTGGCCATCAACGTAGGCGCCTGAGAGTTACCGCCAACCCGAGCGCGCCAAGGCTCCCCAGTGCAAGCAGCAATGCGCGGCTCTCTGAGCGGGAGCCGCGCATCGACGTGGCGGGCGCCGCCAGGCTGACGGGCTACACGATCCTCCGTGTGGCAGAGAAGGTCAGCCCCGGAAAGCACTCGTGAACGAGAGTACGCACTTTTTGCACCAGACATGTCAGGGGTTCCGTGACCGACCCGGGACACCCTCCTCTTGCCCGTAGCGTCACTGTTCGCGACGCTCGCCTCCTCGCTCGCCAATGGGGTCCTTGCTCGGCAGCGCTGCTCGTAGAGCCCGTGCCCGGCGTTAAACGAGTCGCGCCTCGGGCAGCAGAAGGGCAGCAAACGCTCGAAGTCGAGCCTCTGCAATTGTGCACAAATCAGACGCCGAAGCCCTCAGCGTCGCATGAATAGAGCGATTGCGCGTCGATCGTCGCCAATCGTCGTTTCCCTGGAACATGCCTGTCACGCCGGAGGTCGCGGGTTCGAGTCCCGTGCTCCCGTAGTCGCCTGTAAAGTGCCTGGAAATCGGCATGTTGTGTTGCCTGTTGAGGCGCAGGCGACTGCCCGCTTCCATCTCATCCCGCGCACATCCCGCAGGCG
>JBBQRN010000078.1:0-3563 GCA_038214705.1 Gaiellales bacterium
CCTGGACACACATTCCGACCTGCGTTCCACACACCGCCTCCGTCCTCGTGGGCGAGGCGTGATTGCCGCGGCGGCAGTAGGGGTCGGCACGGGCGCGCTGGGCGTCCTGGTGTCGACTCTTCTGCTCGAACTCAGCTCCGAGGTGGTCTACGCACCGCTCGTTGGTGCCGTCGTAGTCGCGGTGTGGTACGCAGGGTGGCCCGGCGGCCTCGCTGCGATCGTGTCCGGATGGGGACTCGCCGCCTGGCTGGTCACCACGCCAAGGATGTCCCTCGCCGTTTCGTCGCGCGACGACCTGGTGCGCTGGGCGACGTCGCTCGGAGTTGGTGTCGTCGTTGGAGTCGTGAGTGTCGCGATGCGGCGCGGCCAGGAGCGTGCGGCCCTCGCTGCCGAGCGTGAAGAACGGTCGCGACTCCGCGTCGAGCGCCTGCAGGTACTTGCGGCTTCGCTCTCGGCGGCACTGACGGTCGAGGAGGTGGCCGCTGTCATGGTCGACGGCGTCCCTGCCGCGATCGGCGCACGGGGTGGGGCACTCGGGCTCCTGGATGGAGACGAGCTCCTGATCGTCGACCCGCACGGTGCGAGTGGTCAAACGCTTCTGCCCGGGGCGCGCTTTCCCTTGGCGGGACGTGCTCCTATCACCACTGCGGCGCGCGAAGGCAAGCCTGCCTGGGTGCAGCGGCGGCGTGAGTTCATCTCGCAATTCCCGGAGGGCGCCGCTCTCGCGCCGTACGCCTCGGGGGCACTCGCCGTTCCGCTCTTCGTCGGGGAGCGCCTCGCCGGGGCGATGGGGTTCCCGTTCGAGGACGCCGATTCGGTCACCGCGGAGGTACGCACGCTGGCGCGGATCGCCGCCGACCTGGGAGGGCAGGCACTCGAGCGTGCCGGCCTCTACGAGCTCGAGCGGAGCTCGAAGGAGTCGCTCGACCGGGTGCTCGAAGTAGCGCCGCGCTTCCAACAGGGAGCAACCCCCGAGTCTGTCGTCGTCTCGGTCTGCGCCGAGGCGCGCCGCGCTTTCGGCTGCGACGTCGTCCAGATCTGGACGCCCGTGGACGACGAGCAACTCGAGGTCATGTGGAGGGATCCTCCGAGCGACGTGATTCCGCCCGGAACGAGGATCGACTTCGACGACTTCCCGGGCCTGATCGATGAGATGCGTGCTTTCAGGTCGATGTTCGTCCCGAACGCGCAGGAGCACGCCCTTGGAGAGGCTCTGCGGCACGCAAAACGACTTGGGTTGTACTCGTCCCTGCGGATCCCGATCGTGATCGGCGCACAGTTCGAGCGCGTCCTCGCGCTCCAGTGGGAGCGCGTGATCGACGAGCCCGACCCCTCGGTCGTGGCGGTCATGCGACGGTTCGCCGACCAGGCGGGTCTCGCGATCGAGCAGGCCGTGCGACGGCAGGCTCAGGAAGAGACCCGTCAGCTCCAGGCCGTCACCGAGGCGCTGGCTGCGGCGGCAACGCCGGGAGAGGTCGGATCGGCGATCGTCGAAAGAGGGCTGAGGGCGTTGGGTGCGGATGTGGTGAACGTCTACGCGATCCGGGAAGACGGCGGCGGCCTCGAGTTCGTGGCCGGCGAGCGGCAGTCGCAGGAGGCGATCCCCTTCGAGGCCACGAATCCCCTCACCGAGGTGATCGGCAGCAGGGAGATCGTCGTCTGCGCCTCCGCCGATGAGATCGCCGCCCGCTACCCCGCGTTCGAGGGCAGCGAAGCGTCGTTCGTCGCTGCGCCGCTTGTGGCCGCCGGCCGCCCCATCGGCGCCATCTTGATCGGCTCGAGCCGGGCACGCCACTACGACGACAAGCTGAGCCTGATCGTCAGTCTTGCGCGACAGGCAGCGCAGGCCCTCGATCGCGCGTTACTGTTCGAACGGGAGCGAGCGGCCGCTGGGAGGCTGGGCAAGCTGCAGGCCGTGACGGCCGCGCTGTCGCAGGCCGTCACGCTCAGAGAAGTGAGCCGCACCTGTCTCGAGCACGCGACCAGGGCCATCGACGCCCCCGCGGGGGTCGTCGTGCTCAGGGACGCGAACACGGACGTCGGTGCGGCCGTGCCGACCGTGGTCGCGGCCGTCGGGCTCGAGGGGCCGGACAGCGGGATTCCCGAGGTTGCCGCCGGGCCGATCGCCTCGTGCCTGAAGAGCGGCCGGCCCACCTCGTCCGACGGGAACTGGATCGCCTTCCCGCTCGCAAGCGGAGCGCTGGCCGTGCAGCTACCCGGCAGGAGGGTGCTGGCCAACGCAGACCGCGACTGGCTGCTGATGGTAGTGAGCCAGGGAGAACAGGCGCTCGACCGTGCCGGCCGCTACGAGACGGAGCGCAGCATCGCCGAGACGATGCAGCGTAGCGTGCTGCCGGAACGCCTACCGGCGGTGAGTGGGTTCACGCTGGCCGCGCGATACCTGCCGGGAACCGTCGCCGTCGACGTCGGAGGAGACTGGTACGACGTGATCCAGTTCGACGACGGGCGCATCGGCTTGGTCGTCGGCGACGTCGTCGGCAAGGGCATTCAGGCCGCCGCCATGATGGGACAGCTCCGGAATGCGCTGCGGGCGTTCGCATTTGAGCACGACGACCCGCAGACGGTCGTCTCGAGGCTCGACCACCTCGTCGAGCGCACGTTGGACTCGGCCTTCGCCACGCTCGCCTATATCGTCGTCGATCCGCGCAGTCGGCACGCGCGGTACGTCGTGGCGGGTCATCCACCGCCCTTGATCCGGAAGCGGGACGGGACGACGTCCTTCCTCGACCGCGGCCGTTCACTTCCGATCGGTGTCGACGCGTCGCTCACGTTCGAGGCCGGCGAGGCCGACTTCGAAGAGGGCTCGACGATCCTGCTCTACACCGACGGACTGGTCGAGCGCCGCGGATCGCCGCTCGACGAGGGTCTCCGCCTCCTCGCCGCCTCGGCGGCGGGGAGTGACGCCGACCCGGGGGGTCTCGTCGACGGGGTGCTGCGCGCCCTGATCGGGGACAACGAGCGACCCGACGACATCGCCATCCTGGCGGTCAGGCTCACCGCCGCCGTGATCGATGACCTGACGCTCGTACTGCCCGCGACCGACGGAGGCCTGCTCGAGATGCGGGCCGCGCTACGCCTGTGGCTGGCGGAGGGACATGTGGACGACGGTGTCGCGGCCGAGGCCGTCCTCGCCGTCTGGGAAGCTTGTGCCAACGCTGTCGAGCACGCGCAACGCCCCTCGGAGTCGTCGTTCACGCTCCGCGCAAGGTTCGACGATGCCGGCAGGATGCGCTTCGCGGTCCGAGACAGCGGCCGGTGGAAGCCGAGCGCGGGGACGAGCGGACGGGGGCTCGGGCTGGGCCTGATTCGCTCGTTCATGGACACGGTCGAGGTGAGCCCGAGCGACGCCGGAACCGAGGTTGTGATGGAGCGAGGAGCCCATGTCGCTTGCGTGGTTTGAGCTCCGATCCGGCCGGGTATCCCTCTCTCATGCATAGGCCCTATAGCGCCTCCGAATCCCACCGCCTCATTGTCGATTTACTTCCTGCCAAGGACGGGGCCGCCGTCGTCAAGCTCGAGGGGGAGGCCGATCTCCACACGGC
>JBBQRN010000079.1:0-3201 GCA_038214705.1 Gaiellales bacterium
ACCTCGGGCTCCTTGGTCAGGTTCCGGATCGCCTCGACGGCGGCGTCACCCTTGGTGCCCTCGGTTGCGTACACGAGGATCGTGCCGTCCTCTTCGATGTCGATCTGCACCTCGTACTCGGACTCGAGCGAGCGGATCGTCTCGCCGCCCTTGCCGATGACCATCCCGATGAACTCCGGGTTGATCTGGACCGTCGAGATCCGGGGTGCGTGCTCTGCGAGTGCTTCGCGCGGAGCCGAGATCGCCTCGTTCATCTTGGCGAGGATCGCGATGCGGGCGTCCTTCGCCTGAGCGAGGGCCTGCTGCATGATCTCGCGGCTGACACCGGTGATCTTGATGTCCATCTGCAGGGCGGTGATGCCCTCCTGCGTGCCGGCGACCTTGAAGTCCATGTCACCGAGGTGATCCTCGGCGCCCTGGATGTCGGTGAGGATCTCGTACTCGTCGCCTTCCTTGACGAGGCCCATCGCGATGCCGGAGACGGGAGCCGTGATCGGCACTCCGGCGTCCATCAGCGCGAGGGTCGAGCCGCAGACCGAGCCCATCGACGACGAGCCGTTCGACTCGAGCGTCTCGGACACGATGCGGATCGTGTACGGGAAGTCTTCCGTTGCCGGAAGGATGGCCTCGAGCGCGCGCTGTGCGAGCGCACCGTGACCGATGTCGCGCCGCTTGGGCGAGCCCATGCGACCCGTCTCGCCGACCGAGTAGGGCGGGAAGTTGTAGTGGTGCATGAAGCGACGGTCACGCTCGAGGGAGAGGTCGTCGATGCGCTGCCCCTCCTTCGCCGTGCCGAGCGTCAGCAAAGACATGATCTGCGTCTGACCGCGGGTGAAGAGGCCCGACCCGTGGGTGCGAGGCATCACGCCGACCTCGATCTCGATCGGGCGGATCTGCGTCGCAGTCCGGCCGTCGGGACGGATCTTCTGCACTGCGATCTTCTGGCGGACGAGGCTCTTGTAGATCGCCTCGCAGGCCTTCTTGACGTAGCTCTTCGTGAGCGCGTCCTTCACGGACGGGCCTTCACCGTCGACGGTGGCCGGGCCAACCGGGAACGGCAACTCGACGCTCTCGATGATGTGCTCGAAGACGAGGCTGCGCTTCGCCGACTTGAGCTCCTTCGAATCCTGCTCGGCGTCGGTCAATCCCTTCAGGTCGTTCTCGAACTTCTCGCGGACGACGGTCTCGACCGCGACAGCACGCTGCTTCTCGAGGATCTGCGCCAGCGACATGCGGACCTGCAGCTCGCCGAACACCTTCTCCTCGTTCGCATCGAGCGAGGGGGCGCCGACTTCCTTCTCGACGATCTCCTCGACGATCGCAGCGGCCTCGCGGAGGCCGACCTGCTGGATGCGCTCCCAGACGGAGTGGCCGTACGTCGACTCGAGCCGTTCGGTGACGGCCGGGTCGAGCCACTTCGTCTTGCCCTTCTTGGCGCGTAGCTCGAGCTGGGCATCGCAGAGCTTGACGATCTCGCGGTGAGCGATCTCCAGTGCCTCGAGGAGCTTGTCCTCGTGCACCTGGTTCGCGCCCGCCTCGACCATCGTCAGGCCGTCCTTCGTGCCGACGACGATCAGGTCGAGATCAGCTACTTCCATCTCCTGGAGCGTCGGGTTGATCACGAGGTTGCCCTCGATGATCCCCATGCGCACGGCGCCGATCGGGCCGAGGAACGGGAGCGGCGAGACGGTCAGTGCCGCCGAGACCGCATTGATCGCAAGGATGTCGTGCGCGGTCACCATGTCGGCCGAGAAGACCGTGGCGACGCCCTGCGTCTCGTTGCGATACCCCTTCGGCCAGAGCGGCCGGACCGGGCGGTCGATCATGCGTGCGGTCAGGATGGCGCGCTCCGTGGGGCGGCCCTCCCGCTTGAAAAAGCCACCGGGGATCTTGCCGGCGGCGTACATGCGCTCCTCGATGTCGATCGTCAGGGGGAAGAAGTCCGCGCCTTCGCGTGCTTCCGTCCGGCCCTGCGCCGCTCCGAGGACGACGGTGTCGCCGCTGCGGACGAGGACTGCCCCGTCGGCCTGCTTGGCGATCTTGCCCGTCTCGAATGAAATCTCCTTGCCGCCAATTTCGACGGACACGGAAACCGGCACCCCTGCGGGATGCTCAGCTTCAACAATGCTCATAGGTTCTCCTATTCCTCCACTGCACTTCAAATGCGGTGCTTACTGAATGAAGGGTGGAAGTTTGGGTCAGCGCCCGTTCGCGGGGGCGCTCGCCCAAACTCCACCCTCCTTGACTAAAGGAGCGTTACCGGCGGAGGCCGAGCTCCTTGATGAGGGCGCGATAGCCCTCGAGGTCTTTCCGCTGCAGGTAGTTCAGGAACCGGCGGCGGCGTCCGACGAGCTTGAGCAGGCCACGACGCGAGTAGTGATCGTGCTTGTGCGTGCGGAGGTGCTCGGTGAGCTCGTTGATGCGCTGCGACAGCATCGCGATCTGAACCTCCGGCGAACCGGTATCAGTCTCGTGCTTGCCGAACTTCTGAACGTGCTCGACCTTTGCTTCCTTGGTGAGGGGCATCTCGTTCTCCTCTGTTTAGTTGTCGCCCGAGGTCTCAGCTCACCGCGAAGGAAGACGCGCGCGGCCGGGACCGGGTCGGTGAGTAGGGTAGCGAACCCGTGCTGAATTCGTCGCTTTTGCAGGCATCTGAGGCCGCTGCGCTCACCTGGGAGGTGTCGGCGCTCGCGGTCGGCACCGCGATCGGCGGCGACGTCCAGACCCACGCTGTCGGCTGCGAGATGGACACGGTCTTCCGGGTCGCCTCGATCACCAAGCCGTTCACCGCCCTCCTCTCGCTCGCGCTGCTCGATCTCGAGGAGCAGACCGGAATCTGGCCCGCGGACGTTCGAGACGAGCCCGCCCGACGGGCGCCGCGCGCGGGGGTAAGGGCCGGGCAGCGTTTGGGCGCCGGTGCCGGGCAGATCTGGCTCGCGGAACGACGTCGCCTCGAGCCCGGCCGGCCCGATCACGCGTTCCGCCAGCGCTTCTTCATACGACGCTCCCGCCCGCTCGGCGCACATCCCGCCCGCCAGCCAGTAGCCGGTGTTCGCGTACGACCAGGCCTGTTCGACGCCGACGAAGCGGCGTACGCCGGGCAGTTCGCCGATCAGCCGCGCCAGCGCCCCGTCGTCGTCCCCGTAGCGGCCGAGGTCGCCGGCATCGCCGTCGAAGCCGCTCGTGTGCGAGAGGAGGTGG
>JBBQRN010000080.1:0-3026 GCA_038214705.1 Gaiellales bacterium
CCTGGGCTTCCGACCTCCGTCGCCGATGGTGGTGTAGGTCAGGTTCGAATCCCCGGGCCGGGCATGGCGACAAGGAGCAGACCCGATCATCATGAGGCAGCGGATCAGCATCACCCTTTCGGTCGCGGCGTTGGCGCTTTCGGCCAGCACGGCGGCTCTGGCGGCAACGTTGACGCCGACCGGCACGGTCACCGGCACCGCCGGCGTCTCGTTGAGCCTGCCGGCCAACCCGACCTTCTCGAGCACCCTCGACGGCACAGACCAGACAGCGACCTTCACCCCGATCCTCGGTGTCGTTGACGCCCGCGGCTCGGGTGCAGGCTGGAACCTGACCGTCGCAGCAACGAGCTTCTCCGACGGTGCCGGCCACACCCTGGCCCCCGGCACGATCACGGCGGCAAGCGCGGTCTGCAAGGCAGGCAACTCCTGCACCCCAGCAACCAACGCGATCAGCTACCCGCTGACGATCTCGGCTGTCGCAGCGAAGGTCTTCAACGCCGCAGCCAACACCGGCCTGGGCAAGATCGACGTCACCCCGACCTTCCAGGTCGCGATCCCCGGCAACTCCTACGCCGGCACCTACACCTCCACCGTCACCCTCGCAACAGCAACCGGCCCCTAAAACACCACCCGGCATCCTCCCCGGCCCGCTGCCTCGAGGATCCCAAACCAAACCCCACCCACGCAAACGGCCCGGCCCCGCCGGGCCGTTCGCGTGCGCCGACCGCTCAGCACACCGCGCGGGCCTGCCCCGCCAGTTCTCTAGGCTGGCCGGCCGTGTCGTTTCCACTCAGCGTTCTCGACCAGTCGCCGATCTCCGAAGGGTCCGAAGGCGGCGACGCGCTCCGCAACTCCGTCGACCTCGCGCAGCTGACGGAGCGTCTCAGCTACAAGCGCTACTGGGTGGCGGAGCACCACGGCACGCCAATGCTCGCGAGCGCGGCACCGGAGATCTTGATCGCCACGATTGCCGCAGCGACCTCGCGCATCAAGGTCGGGAGTGGCGGAGTCATGCTGCCGCACTACAGCCCGCTCAAGGTGGCCGAGGTATTCAGCATGCTCGCGGCGCTGCATCCCGGTCGCATCGACCTCGGGCTCGGGCGTGCGCCGGGCAGCGACCGGGAGACGATGTTCGCGCTGCAGCGGGATCGGCGCCAGCCCTCTCCCGACGACTTCCCCGACCAGCTGGCGGAGCTCCTCGCCTACCTCGAGGACGACTTCCCACTCGGCCATGGCCTCGCGCGCCTGGCTGCGCTTCCGGGTGGTCCCGAGCGACCCGACGTGTGGTTGCTCGGCTCGTCGCCGCAGAGCGCGATCTGGGCGGGCGAGCTCGGCTTGCCTTACGTGTTCGCCGACTTCATCAACCCCGCCGGCGCCGAGATCGCAGAGCTCTATCGCTCACGATTCGTCCCGTCGACGCGTCGCTCGAAGCCGTACGTGGGCGTCGCGTTGTCCGTCGTCTGTGCCGAGACCGACGCCGACGCGGAGCGGCTCGCGTCGAGCTCGCGGATGGCGATGGCGCTGCTGCGCCAGGGACGCTTGATCCGCGTGCCGCCGATCGAGACAGCGGTGGCGTTCTTCGAGCGGCAGCCACCGCCGCAGGGCCGGCGGGCGATCGTCGGCGCACCCGAGCGGGTGCGGAGGGGGGTCGAGGCCGTCGTCGCTGACTACGGAGCTGACGAGGCGATGGCCGTGACGATCACCTACGAGCACGCCGCTCGGCGGCGCTCGTACGAGTTGCTGGCCGAGGCGTTTCGCTGAGCCTCAGCGCCCGGCTGCGCTGAGGAACGCCAGGCACAGCGCCCGACCCTGCTCGTGCCAGCGCGGCAGCTTCTCCGACAGCTCGAGCTCGATCTCGTCGAGGGAACGCGGCAACTCGCGCCGGTCGGCTCTGAACCACGCCATTGCCTGTTCGTGGCGCACCTCCGGATGGAACTGCACGCCCCACGCACGCCGGCCGGCGCGGAACGCCTGCGAACCCGGGCCGCGGGCGAGCTCGACCGCGCCGGCCGGGACCTCGAACGCGTACCCGTTCGCGTTCATCGCCTCGAACCGGGCGGGCAGGACGCCGAGTACCGGGTCTGCGAGGCCTGCCTCCGTCAGCTCGGTCTCGTAGAAACCCGAAAGAGGCCCCGTCGCGAGCCTGGCGACGCCGGCTCCGAGCGCGCGTGCGAGCGTCTGCGCGCCAAGACAAATGCCGAGCAGCGGCACGTCGTCTGCAAGCCAGCGGCGCAAGGCGTCGTACTCCTCGTGTAGCCACGGATACGTCGATTCCTCACCAACGTTCTGGTCGCCGCCCAGGACGAGAGCTGCGTCGTAGCCGCACTGCGGGGGCGGCCCCTGAACGCGGATGTCCCATTCGACGAGCTCGTGCCCCTCAGCCTCGATCACCTCGCCGAAGAGCTCGGGCTGGACGAGCGGCCCGTGGGCGACGGCCAGAACGCGCATCAGGCGGTCGGCACCTGCCCCTCGTCGAGCAGCTTCCGCAGCAGGAACGCGCCCGCAGGTGCCTGCGCGACACCGTTCGTCTGGTTGTTGTTGTTGAAGAACGCGTAGGCCTCTTCGGCCTCGACCGAGAGCTGGCGCAACGGCGAGACCCATTCGCGCAGCTCGTCCTCGTCGTAGGTGTAGTCGAACCGATGGGCGGCAGAGCCGCCGCGCGTGTTCCAGGTGCCGGCGTTTCGGCCATGGAAGCGGACATACGCAGTGGGTGTCGTCGCTGCGATCAGGGTCGCAGGAACGTTCCCCGCATCGACCTTCGGCGCATCGACGACGACCCACGACATGCGGCGCTCTTCCAGCCAGCGGAACAACTCCGGCCGGATGTCCTCGTCGAACCATGAACGGTGCCGCGGCTCGAAGAGAAACGTGTCTCCACCTACTTGCTCGCGCGCCCACTCGAGGTAGTCGAGCGAGCTCGGCTTCCACACGACGTAGGGCGGCATCTGAAAGAGGAGTCCGCCGAGCTTGCCCGCCTCGCGCAGGGGCGCGAGCGCCGCCAGGAACTCGGAGAAGATGGCGCCGCG
>JBBQRN010000081.1:0-2886 GCA_038214705.1 Gaiellales bacterium
GGGGTGATGGTCACCGAGCGCCGCGTCGCCGTGCACCCTCGCGTTCGACACGACGATCGCCTGGAAGTCCTGCCAGACGTCGAACAGCGGGCCGTTCCAGGCCTCCGTCGCCTCGGCGTTCTCCGGCGCAACGTGGACCTCGGTCATCCTTGCGCCAGTCTAACCGTGCCCGGGGTGACGTTCACAAGCACTGCGCGAGCGCCGGCTTGCCGCCTAGGATCCTCGCGATGGGCACCGTTGAGCGCTTCCTGATGTGTCCGATTGGGCGCTGCTTCGACGTCGAGACGCGCGGGGCGTAAGGTTCCGGGCAACCCCTGGCGATTGGACACATGCCTCTACTATATTGGACGCATGACCACGTTGGCTTTGCTTGCCGAGGAACTGGGTGTCAATGAGCGGACGCTGCGTCGGGCGATCAACGAGGGAACGTTGCGCGGCGCGCGGCCTACGCCGCGCAGGCTCGACCTGCCCCTATCCGAACGGAGTTACCTGCGGCGCGCATGGTCTCTGCTTTCCGCGTTGCGCGCCGCCCTGCGGACAGAACGGAACGTACGCTTCGCGCTCCTCTTCGGCTCGGCTGCCGCCGGCACGGATACGCCGCACAGCGACGTCGACGTGCTCGTCGACTTGCGTGATCCCAGCCTGGAACGGGTCGTCGATCTGAGCCAGAGGCTGACGGACGTAGTCGGTCGGCCGGTTGACGTCGTACGGCTACAAGACGCGGAGGCCGAGCCGCTCTTCCTCGCCGATGTGGTGGCCGAAGGACGCGTCCTGATCGATCGAGAAGAACTGTGGCCCCGTTTGCAGCGTCGGGCACTCGGCCTGCGCCGCCACGGCCGCCAACGAGAAGCCGGCCGCGCCGCCGCCGCGCTCGCGGGGATCGACCGTCTGCTCGCGTCCTGAGTGATGGCTGGGCCGCAGCCCCGCAGCACCGATCGCAGGCGCTGGGCCGGCGACATCGTTCGCCGTCTCGAAGACTTCCCCCGCCAATACGCGGCACTCGAGAATGCGATGGCCACGTTCGGTGAAGATTTCGACCTCGAACGGTTCAAGGAGGCCTTCAACACGACCGATGACATGGATGCCTACAACCAAGTTCAGGCGGTCGAACGCGCTCTTGCCCGGGTGCAGAACTTCCTGGCTGAACTCGCCGGCGCCGGAGCGAGACTCGCCGGCCTGCAGCTCCCACCGATGAGAGACGACGCCTCGCGAGCCCAGCAAGCCTTTGAAGCGCTCCGCGACGCCAAGGTCATCGACCGCAGCCTGTGCCGGCAACTGATCCGAGCGCAGAAGGCCCGCTCGACGATCGAGCATGGATACGTCCAGACCAACGCGGGCGACGTCCATCGCGCCGCGGAACTCGTGCACGAAACGGCCCGCCGCTTCATCACGGCGTACCGGAAGTGGATCGGGCCATTCCTGAACGCGTGAGTCGAGTAGGTCGCGCCGAGTACGACGCCCAGCGCCGGACTGAGAGGAGCCTGAACCGTGCTTCACATCCACCGAGCTGAGCGGGCCGACGGCCTGGTGGCGGCGCTGCGCGAGCTGCTGCTCGATCCGCTGCCCGACCCGTTCGCCGCCGAGGTCGTCGCGGTGCCCACGCGCGGCATGGAGCGGTGGCTCTCGCAGCAGCTGTCCGCCTACCTCGGTGCGCGGCCGGGGCGCTCGGACGGCGTGTGCGCGAACGTCGACTTCCCCTCGCCATGGCGGCTGGTCCGCGACGCCGTCGCGACGGGATCTGATGTCGAGCCAAGCCAGGATCCGTGGCTCCCCGACCGAGCGGTGTGGCCGCTGCTCGAGGTGGTAGACGAGTGCATCGGTGAGCCGTGGCTTCGCACGCTGTCGGAGTACCTCGGGGGCGCCGGCGAGGAGATCGACGAGGTGCGGCGCTCGCGACGTCTCGCGACGGTTCGGCATGTCGCCGAGCTGTTCGACCGCTATGCCCTGCATCGGCCAGAGATGGTTCGAAGCTGGGCGGCCGGCGAGGAGGTCGACGGAGCGCCTGCAGAATACGGGTGGCAGGTCGAGCTGTGGCGCCGGTTGCGCGAGCACATCGGCGAGCCAGGTCCGGCTGAGCGCTTCGAAGCCGCGTGTGCTCGGCTGAGCGATGACCCCGCCGTTGTGCGGCTCCCGGAGCGCTTCTCGATCTTCGGGCTCACGCGCCTTCCCGCCGCCCACTTGGAGGTCCTGCGCTCACTCGCAACGGAGCGAGACGTGCACCTGTGCCTGCTCCACCCCTCTCCCGTGCTATGGGAGCAAGTCGCACAAGCGCACCAAGGCCGGCCCGCGATCGTCCGCCGCAGCGACGACACCTCCGCCACCACGGCTACCCGCAACCGCCTGCTCGCCTCCTGGGGGCACGACTCGCGCGAGATGCAGCTCGTGCTGGTGACAGCCGGAGAGCATCTCGACCATCACCACCCGGTCGAGCAGCGTGAGGACACGCTCCTCCAGCGCATCCAGGCGGACGTGCGCGCCGACCGGCCGCCACCTGGCCCACCTCCAGACGGGCAACCCGACGCCCGCCCGCTTCACGCCCCAACCGACCGCAGCCTCGAAGTTCACGCCTGCCACGGCCGCGCCCGCCAGGTCGAGGTGGTGCGCGACGCGATCCTCCACGCGCTCGAAGAGGACCCCACCCTCGAGCCGCGCGACGTGATCGTCATGTGCCCCGACATCGAAACCTTCGCCCCGCTCATCCAGGCGACCTTCGGGGCCGCCGAGCCGACCGCCCACGACGACGAGCTCGAGATCCTGCCTGGACACCGGCGCTCGCCCGACCTGCGCGTCAGGCTGGCCGACCGCTCGCTACGCCAGACCAACCCGGTGCTCGGCGTCGTCGCCCGGCTGCTCGAGCTGCCGGGCCAGCGCCTGACCGCCTCGCAG